>JBOHGG010000028.1:0-69774 GCA_050700115.1 Pseudonocardiaceae bacterium | reverse complement strand
GACACCCGGATCGACACGGCGGTGCGCCCTTTTGCCGACCAGATTGAGCTGCTGTGCACCATCAACGGCATCCAGACCCGCTCCGCGCAGAACATCCTCGCCGAGATCGGCGCCGAGATGACCGTGTCCTGTCCACCCACACCGCCTACACCGACCCCGGCTTCCAAGCGCTCCGCGCCCACCGCGACGACCACCAACGCCGCCAGGCCATCCGCAACCTGGAAAAGCTCGGCTACAAGGTCACCCTGGAGCAGACACACCCCGCCGCATAGCTACCAGCCCTCGCTCACCGTTATTTTCTGAGCAGACTGCATCAAACAGGCCACGAATAACCGCAGTCTGCATCCAGAACGCGTCGTAAAGCAGGGTCAGGGGCGGACGGTGAGGCCTACTTTTTGGAACTCTTTGAGTTCTGAATAGCCGGTTTTGGCCATGGCGCGGCGCAGTGCGCCGAACAGGTTCACCTCGCCGCTGGGGTCGCAGGACGGGCCGAACAGCAGCGTGTCGATGCCGATCGAACCTTCAGGCACACCGATGACGTGGCTGCGCGGTAGTGACGGGTGCGCTGCGGCGGCGGTCCAGTACAACCCGTTGCCGGGTGCCTCGGCGGCGGCGGCCAGCGGTTCACCGAGCATCACCGCGTCCGCCCCGCAGGCGATCGCCTTGGCCATGTCGCCGCTGGTGCGCATCCCGCCGTCGGCGATCACGTGCACGTACCGTCCACCGGTCTCGTCCAGGTAGTCGCGCCGGGCGGCTGCGGCGTCGGCGACCGCGGTGGCCATCGGCACCCCGATGCCCAGCACGTCACTGGTCGAGGTGCTCGCGCCCGCCCCGTGACCGACGATGACACCGGCGGCCCCGGTGCGCATCAGGTGCATCGCGGTGCGGTAGTCGGCCACGCCACCGGCGATCACCGGGACATCCATCGACGCGATGAACTCCACCAGGTTGAGCGGCTCGGCAGCGCTGGAGACATGCTCGGCAGAGACGATGGTGCCCTGCACGACGAGGATCTCCACACCGGCGGCGAGCAGGTCGGGCGCGAGGCCACGGGCGTGCTGCGGGCTGACCCGGGCGGCCACCGTCACACCGGACTCGGCCACCTGGCTGATCGCCTCGGAGAGCAGGTCGACCCGGATCGGGGCCGAGTGCCACTGTTGCAACAGCCGCACCGCGGCCGCCTCGTCGGCCTCGTCCATCGCGGAGGTGAGCCGGAACAGCAGCTTGTCGACATTCGGGTGGCGCGCCCACAACCCCTCGGCATTGAGCACCCCCAGCCCGCCGAGCTCACCGATCCGGATCGCCATCGCCGGTGACACGATCGCGTCGGTGGGGTGAGTAATCAAGGGGATGTCGAAGCGGTAAGCGTCGATCTGCCAGGTGGTGGACACATCCCGGGAGGAGCGGGTGCGCCGCGAGGGCACGATCTCCACGTCGTCGAAGCCGTAGGCCCGCCGCGCGGTGCGGCCCATACCGATCTCCACGAGGTCCCGCATCTCAGCGCACCGCGTAGTTCGGGGCCTCCACCGTCATGGTGATGTCGTGTGGATGGCTCTCCTTGATACCGGCCGCAGTGATCTGCACCAGCTGCGCGCCCTGCAATGCGGGGATCGTCGCGGCACCGGCATAGCCCATCGCCGCTCGCAAGCCACCGACCAGATGGTGGGCCACCAGCGACAGCGGCCCGCGGAAGGGGACCCGCCCCTCGATGCCCTCGGGCACCAGCTTGTCATCGGAGAGCAGGTCGTCGGCGAAGTAGCGGTCCCTGGAGTACGACCGGCCCGCACCGCGCGAGACCATGGCGCCCATCGAGCCCATCCCGCGATAGGTCTTGTACTGCTTGCCGTCGACCAGAATCAGGTCACCGGGCGCCTCGGCCGTGCCCCCGAGCAGGCTGCCCAGCATCACGCTGCTGGCCCCCGCGACGATGGCCTTGGCGATGTCGCCGGAGTACTGGATACCGCCGTCGCCGATCACCGGAACACCCGCGGGGCGGCAGGCTCGGTCCGCCTCGAAGATGGCGCTGATCTGCGGAACGCCCACCCCGGCCACCACCCGGGTAGTGCAGATCGAGCCGGGGCCCACCCCGACCTTGACTGCATCCGCACCGGCGTCGACCAGCGCCTGCGCCCCGGCCCGGGTTGCCACGTTGCCGCCGACGACATCGACGGTGCTGCCCACCTCGGCCTTGAGCGTGCTGATCATCTCCAGCACCCCGCGGGAGTGCCCGTGCGCGGTGTCCACGACGAGCACGTCGACGCCGGCCTCGACCAGCAACGCGGCCCGCTGCTTGGCGTCCTCGCCGACCCCGATCGCGGCCCCCACCAGCAGCCGCCCGTCTGGATCCTTGGTCGCCAGCGGGTACTTCTCGGTCTTCACGAAGTCCTTGACGGTGATCAGACCGCGCAGCCTGCCGTGCCCGTCGACGATCGGCAGCTTCTCGATCTTGTGGCGGCGCAGGAGGCCCAGCGCCGCGTCCGCGGTGACCCCCACCTGAGCCGTGATCAGCGGCGGTTTGGTCATCACGTCGGCGACCCGCTTGTCATGGTCGACCTCGAAGCGCATGTCCCGGTTGGTGATGATGCCGACCAGCACCCCGTCCGAGTCGGTGACGGGCACGCCGGAGATCCGGTAGCGGGCACACAGCGCGTCCACCTCGGCCAGGTTGTTCTCCGGCAAGCAGGTCACCGGGTCGGTCACCATGCCCGCCTCGGATCGCTTGACCAATTCGACCTGCGCGGCCTGCTCGTCGGCCGGCAGGTTGCGGTGCAGCACCCCCATCCCACCGTGACGGGCCATCGCGATGGCCATCCGTGCCTCGGTCACCGTGTCCATCGCCGAGGAGACCAGTGGCACCCGCAGGGTGATGTTGCGGGACAGCCTGGTCGACGTGTCGACCTCCGCAGGTATCACGTCGGACTCGGCCGGTAGCAACAGGACATCATCGAAGGTCAGACCGAGCAGCGCGAACTTCGACGGGAACCCGGGCGCGGTGAGCTCGCTGGTCATGCGCAGGGACGACCTTCCTGGCGGTGGCTGGAGTCGGTTGGAGTCGGTTGGCGGCCGGGCTGGGCGGACCCACCTGTGGGGTCAAATCCATGGTATCCGTCACAGCGCCATCCGCCGGGCAGGTACGGTGCCAGCCGTGGCGCATGACTCACTTCCCCCCGACCCGTTCGCCGGCGACCCAGAGGACCCGGCGTTGGCGCTGGAAGCCTTGGATGATCCCGGGGACGCCGAAGAGGAGCCGCTGGACGACGATGAGCGGGCCGGGCTACTCGCCGACCTGAGCGATCTGGCCGTTTACCAGGCACTGCTGGCGCCTCGCGGACTACGCGGGATCGTGGTGGACTGCCCGGACTGTGCCCAGCAGCACTATCACGACTGGCACTTGCTGCGAGCGAGCCTGCGGCAGCTGCTCGAGGATGGCCGGATGCGCCCGCACGAGCCCGCCTTCGACCCGGACCCGGCCGGTTACGTGAGCTGGGAGTACTGCAGGGGGTACGCCGACGCGGTCGTCGCTGAGGACGGCAGCTGACCCGCATAAGCCGCTCGCGGCTGGACCGGCTGGACCGGCTGAACGGGATCCGCGGACATGCCCGAGGGAGGCCTGGGCGGTGAGTTCGGCGGGGCTGGCGGGACGAAGTCCGATGGCGACGAACGGATGGGCTTCGCATTCGGTGGTTTGGGTTGCTCGCCTGGCTCCGGCGGGGTCGGTTTCGGCGGGGGAGTCGGCTCTGGTGGTTTCGGTGGGACTGGGTACGGCTCCGATGACGGGCTCGGGGTCGGCTCCGACGACGGGCTCGGGGTCGGCTCCGACGACGGGCTCGGGGCCGGCTCCGGCGATGTAGTGGGACCTGGCTGCGTGGGCGGGGCGGTGGCCGAGGACGATGGGTCCAACGGCGCCGGCCCAGACTGTTTCGACGAGCTGGCATCCGGCGATCCGGGCGGCGCACCTTGCCCGGGCGGGCCCGAGTCCAGCCGCTGCTCGAGCTCACGGTGCTGGGTGGTGAGATCGGTTTTGCCCTCAGCCTCGGCGATCGCCGGGAGCTGCTGTCGAATGCGGTCCAGCGATTCCTTTGCCCGTTCGGGCTTGTCCTCTTGTAGCGCCTTCTTGACCTGTTCGAGCTCGGTCCGGACCGAGGCCGCAGTCTCCACCGAGCGGGCGTAGTCGGAATAGAGCACCTCGGTAACGCCCCACAGGTTGTCGCCGGGCTGAGCGGACTTGGCGAGTAGGCCCACCCCGGAGAAAGCGATCACCATCACCGCCGCGGCCGCCGCCACCGGGCCGAATATGGGGTTACGTCGGCGGATCGGCCGGCGGGCTGCGCTGATCACCGCCAAGGCGGTGTCGGTGTCCACCAGCAACTGGTTGGAGTCGGCATGCACCTCGCGACGCCAGGACGCCAGGATGCGCGTCAACTCCCCGTCAACGCCGCTGACGTTGCCCGGCGTGCGACCGGCACTGCCGAGCATGTCAAGCAGCACATCGTCGGCCTGGACGGCGGCCAGATCAGCGGGCAGCTCAGCGGGATCCCCGCGGCGGCGGCCGTTGGGGCGACCGGCGCGTGGATCGTCGCGACCAGACATGTCAGACCACCTCCTCGGACTGCAGTACGTTGCGCAACTTGCCCAATGCCCGATGCTGAGCTACCCGGACCGCGCCGGGAGTCGACCCGACCGCCTCGGCTGTCTCCTCCGCGGACAGCCCCACCACAACTCGCAGGACGAGAATCTCGCGCTGCTTGTCCGGCAGCATGTCCAGAAGTTTGTCCATCCGCCCTGCCAGCTCACCCTGCATCGCCCGCTGCTCCGGACCCGCGTCGTCCAGGTCCGGGGAATCGGGGATCTCCGGAACCGGTTCAGCACGATTGCGCGCCGACGACCGGTGAGCGTCGGCCACCTTGTGTGCTGCGATGCCGTACACGAAGGCAAGAAATGGCCGACCCTGATCGCGGTAACTGGGCAGGGCCGCAAACACCGCGAGACACACCTCCTGGGCTACATCATCCGCCGAAGCGAACGTCTTCTCCTGGCTGCCGACGCGCGCGCGGCAGTACCGCAACACGAGGGGACGAATCCAGCGGAGCACACTGTCGACGGCAGCTCGGTCACCGTCGACAGCAGCACCAACAAGGACGTTGAGGTCGTCCCCCACTACAGTCATCGCAGAATGCAGCCCTGCCGTTACGACGCGGGACCAGCCGGGCTGCACGCCGGCCGGCGGTGGCAATTCCGCTGTCCCGGCCATCCATCACCTTCCCGAGACCACGGCACCTCGGGCGCAACCGTAGTGGGCGACAGATCAACTGTTCCAAGCGGTGTCACTGCGGTATCGCTGGGCGACTCACGAGGGAGGCCAACGCAGAGGGGCCGGTGGCATCGCCACCGGCCCCTCTGCTGCAGAACTGGATCAGGCGACCAGACCGCGCCGGAAACCATGTGCGACGGCCTGCGCCCGATCCCGCACGCCGAGCTTGCGGAACAGCCTCCGGGCGTGGGTTTTCACCGTGTCCTCGGAGAGATAGAGTTCCCGCCCGATCTGCCCGTTGCTCTTGCCTTGGCTCATCCCGCGCAGCACCTGCAGCTCACGCTCGGTGAGCTGGACACCAGGGTCGGACGGCGGTCGCGGTGCCGGCACCGATGTGCTGGCCAACGTGTGTGCCAGCGCGGCCACCAGCTCCGGACGGGATGCGTCCCAGCGCAGATAACCTCGGGCGCCGCCGGCGATCGCGGCGGCGATGCTGCCCGCATCGTCAGGCGCACCGAACACGATGACGTTGGCCTGGGGATGCGCCGACACCAGCCGACGAGTGGCTTCCACACCGGTCGGTACCGCACGCTGGGTCCCCACCAGGACCACATCCACCGGCTGCCGGGAATAGCGAGCTAGCAGCTCATCGCCATGTGCCACGCAGTCGATCCGGGCGACGCCAGGGACCGCGGACATCACACGGGTGAGCCCCTCGCGGACGCTTCGCCGGTCATCGCAGATGAGAACTGCGGTCACGGGAGGGCTCCTTTCCTGCAGCCAAGTGATGTGCCCACCTCCCTATCGGTCGTGCGGACCCGAAACTTGACACGATCTGATGGAATTCCATCAAGGGCCGGGCGCCCACACTACTCCGAACGGCTGTCACCACCGCGTGGAGCAACGCTCACTCTACCGAGTGTGAGCGGATCACGGCAGTACCGCGGACACGGATGATTGGGACATCCCGGCTACCTGATGTCGCCGCGACGGCCCTTGCGCCCCCACTGATGGGACGCAAGGGCCGTCGTGGCGTGTTACTACGGCGTTGCTGTGGTACTGCTGGCAGCGCCTGTCGCGGGGCCAGGTGGCTCTCACATGCCCGGACCGTGCCCGTGGCCATGTCCATGGCCGGCGACGGACGCCGGCTCGGGCCTGTCTACCACCGCGCTCTCGGTGGTGATCACCATCCGGGCGATCGAGGCAGCGTTGACAATCGCCGACCGGGTCACCTTCACCGGGTCGACGATTCCCGCGGCAACCAGGTCGCAGTAGGTCTCGGCCTCGGCGTCGAAGCCGTGACCCCAGTCCATCTCCCGCACCTTGGCGACCACCACGGAGCCCTCATAGCCGGCGTTGTTGGCGATCCAGGCCACCGGAGCGGCACTGGCAGCCCACACGATGGCGACGCCGGTGGCCTCGTCACCGTGCAGGCCGAGATCACCGACTGAGTTGGCGGCGTGCACCAGCGCCACCCCACCGCCGGGAATGATGCCCTCCTCAGCGGCCGCCCTGGTGGCCGCCACGGCATCTTCGATCCTGGCCTTGCGCTCCTTGAGATCGGTCTCGGTGGCCGCCCCAACCTTGATCACCGCCACCCCGCCGACGAGCTTGGCAAGCCGCTCCTGGAGCTTCTCGCGGTCCCAGTCCGAGTCGGTGTCGTCGATCTCGCGGCGAATCTGCGCGGCACGGGCGTCGACATCCGCCTGGTCGCTGGCGCCGTCGACGATGGTGGTGTCGTCCTTGGTCACCACGATCCGCCGGGCACTGCCGAGCACCTCGAGCCCGACCTCGGACAGCATCAGGCCGACATCCGGGTCGACCACCTGGGCACCCGTCACGACGGCGAGGTCATCCATGAACGCCTTACGGCGGTCACCGAAGAACGGCGCCTTCACCGCCACCACCGACAGGGTCTTGCGGATCGCGTTGACCACCAGGGTGGACAGCGCCTCGCCCTCGACATCCTCGGCCACGATGAGAAGTGGCTTGCCACTCTGGCTGACCTTCTCCAGCAGCGGCAGCAGGTCCTGAATCGAGGAGATCTTTTCGCGGTGCAGCAGGATACTGGCGTCGGCCAGCACCGTCTCCATCCGCTCCGGGTCGTTGACGAAGTAGGGCGAGATGTAGCCCTTGTCGAACGCGACGCCCTCGGTGATCTCCAATTCGGTAGCCATCGTGGAGGACTCCTCCACGGTGATGACGCCGTTTTCGCCGACCTTGGCCATCGCCTCGCCGACCAGGGCGCCGACCTTCGGGTCACGCGAGGACACCGTGGCGACCTGGGCGATCGCGTGCTGTCCCTGTACCGGCGTTGCCTTGGATTTCAACATCGCGGCGATAGCATCGGCGGCCACCGCGATGCCGTGCCCCACCGCGGTGGGGTTGGCGCCGGCGGCCACGTTTCGCAGTCCCAACCGGACCATGGCCTGCGCCAGCACGGTGGCGGTGGTGGTGCCATCACCGGCCACATCGTTGGTCTTGATCGCCACGCTCTTGGCGAGCTGGGCGCCCATGTTCTCGTAGGGGTCGCTCAGCTCGATCTCACGGGCGATCGTCACCCCGTCGTTGGTGACCGACGGGCCGCCGTACTTCTTGTCCAGCACCACGTGCCGGCCGCGCGGACCGAGAGTGATCTTGACCGCGTCGGCGAGCTGGTCGACTCCGCGCTCCAGCGCGCGCCGCGCGGTCTCGTCGAACGTGATCTGCTTGGGCATTGAGTGCCTTCCTCACAGACGAACTCTGGTAGGTCGTCGGCGTTGCCGCCGGCCTGATGCGTGACCGCCCCGCTGGCCCCCGGGGGGCCGCGGGGCGGTCACGGTGACGACGGTCGAACCGTCAGTTGACAACAGCGAGCACGTCGCGGGCGGAGAGAATCAGGTACTCCTCGCCGTTGTGCTTGATCTCGGTGCCGCCGTATTTGCTGTAGAGGACGACATCACCGACACTCACATCCACTGGGATGCGGGTGCCGCTGTCATTGACGCGACCTGGGCCCACAGCCAGGACCTTGCCCTCCTGGGGCTTCTCCTGAGCAGTGTCCGGGATAACGATGCCGGACGCGGTCGTCGTCTCGGCCTCGCTGGCCTGAACGACGATCTTGTCCTCGAGCGGCTTGATGCTCACGCTCGCCACGGTGTGACCTCCACTTTCTGGGGTCTTCGAAGAGCTGGCAGGGTTGTCTGAATGCTGGCTGCGGCCACCCCGCCGTCGCGGGGGTCGAGGTAGCCCGAGGCCATGTCTGGCACTCTGGTGACCAGAGTGCCAGTTGGCAGACTACTGCGCCGAGTGCCAGCACTCAACTAGGGTGGGCGCGAAGTCGAAACCATCTCAACGTTCACCTGATTGTTGCCACGCCGCCACCCGCTACTGGTGGCGCAGGTCATCGGCGCGATCGTGGACTTGTGGGTCCACGACCGAGCCGGAGGACACCCGGATGGCCGAGCCCTGTCACCGTCCGACTCGCCGCACAGTCCTCCTCGGCGCGGCCGCCGCAACCGTGCTCACCACGATGCCGCTGGGCACTGGCTGTGCAGCCCGGCCGCTGGCAAACCCCCGCAGCCAGCCGCTGCGCGACCCGTTCACCGTCGGAGTGGCCTCCGGGGACCCGGCTGCCGACGGTGTGGTGCTCTGGACCCGGCTGGCTCCCAGGCCGCTGGCCGACGACGGGCTCGGTGGGATGCCGGCACGTCCCGTCGACGTGGAGTGGGAGCTTGCGACCGACGAGGGGTTCCGGCAGGTAGAGCGGCGCGGGCGGAGCACAGCAGTGCCGGAAGCGGCGCACAGCGTGCACGTCGAACTCACCGGCCTGCGCCCTGGCCGCGAGTACTTCTACCGGTTCCGCGCTGACGGCCATCTCTCGCCGGCCGGCCGCACTCGCACCGCGCCGGCACCGACAGTCTTGGGCTCGGCGCTGACGATGTGCTTCACGTCCTGCTCGCAGTACGGGCACGGCTGGTTCACCGCGTACCGCAGGCTGGCCGCCGAGGATCCGGACGTCGTCCTGCATCTGGGTGACTACCAGTACGAACACGCCGCCGGCCGCCACAGCGCCCCCGGCGGCAACGTCCGCGAGCACGTCGGGCCGGAGACCACGACACTGGCCAACTATCGCCAGCGCTACGCCCAGTACAAGACCGACCCCGACCTGCAGGCGGCGCATGCGGTGGCACCGTGGCTGACGGTCTTCGACGACCACGAGGTGGACGACAACTGGGCCGACGAGGTGCCGGAGAGACCCGAGGCGAACCCCCAGCCGGAATTCCCCGGCCGGCGCGCGGCAGCCCTGCAGGCCTACTACGAGAACATGCCGCTGCGCCGGTCCTCGATGCCGCGCGGCACCGACATGCAGCTCTACCGTCGAGTGCAGTGGGGTGGTTTGGCGACGTTCTACATGCTCGACACCCGCCAGTACCGTGATGACCAGCCATGCGGCGACACGTTCATTTCAGACTGCCCGCAGCGAACAGATCCGGCCCGCTCGATCACCGGCTCCGAGCAGGAGAGGTGGCTGCTGGACGGGTTCCAGCGGTCCCGGGCCTGCTGGGACGTCCTGGGCCAGCAGGTCTTCTTCTCGCAGCTCGATCTCTTGCCCGGCCCGGCTCGTGGCTTCAACCCCGACGCCTGGGACGGCTACGCCGGCAGCCGGGACCGGATCGTCGCAGGCCTGCGGAACTCGCCGGTACGCAACGCCGTGGTGCTCACCGGCGACGTCCACTCGCACTGGGCCGCCGAGGTGCGCGAGCGCTTCGACGACCCGTCGGCGGTGGTGGTGGGCACCGAGCTGGTGAGCAGTTCGATCACCTCAGGCGGTGACGGCTCGGACACCCGCCCCGAGGCGGTCATTGCGCTGGCGCAGAACCCGCACCTGCGCTTCTTCAACAACCGCCGCGGTTATGTGCGCACTCGCTTCAGCCCTGGCGAGCTGCGGGTCGACTTCCAGGTGGTGCCCTTCGTCTCCCGGCCCGGCGCCGCGGTAGAAACCAGGGCCTCGTTCGTGGTGCCCGATCGCGAACCGGCCCTGCACCCAGCCTGACCCCTCCCCCGCGCCGCGTGTCGAGCTCTCGTGCCCGGTGTGTCAGGCTCTCATGCCCGGCCTATCACGGTCGGCACGCTCATGACCACATCGGACCCGAGACCGAGACGTCACGAACTATCGCCAGCGCATTCGCCCAGCGAAACGCGTCCGAGCTCCTGATGGAAGGATCCTCCGGGCACTGGAACCACCACTCCAGATGCGCGACACGGCTACCCGAGAGAACCTTTTCACGATCTGCATTCCAATGATCTGAACGCGGCTGTCGGGACCGCCGGATCCGATCGCCCGCAGTACCCGGCTTTTCAGTCTATGGACCGAGCTACCCCTTTTGGGGGAACATCCGTCTTAGCGAAGCGAGCGGACAAGCGCTGGATCTAGCATTTTGCAGGCGATGCCGTATGTCCATCAGGAAGGGGTTTCTGGAGTGCGTCGACTTCGGCTGTCCAGATCGTGCCCGCAGGCACCTGGCCCATGGCCCGGTCTGGCCGACAGAAGCACGCTTCTGCGAGGGTCGTGGTTTGCTGGGTCACCGCTGCGGGTACCCGAGGGATCCGCATCGTGACGCATGTGCGCAAAGCGGTGGTGCTGGCCGCCGGGCTGGGAAGCCGACTGGGCTCACAGGATCGCCCGAAGCCCTTGATCCTGGTGAATGGGACGCCCATCCTGCATCGCGCACTGAGCAATCTCGCCTCCGTCGGCGTGCGTGAGGTCGTCATTGTCATCGGCCATCGAGTTCATCGAACCACGCGTGTCATTGCAGCACCAGGTGCCGAGTTCACGTCTGGCGTCGATACTTCGCGGGTTTCGGAAACTGAGCCCGACCGTTAATTCAGAATGGGTCAGGCTCTCGTGTTGGTAGCTCTTCAAGTACCACCAACCGGGGGTCGGCACGACCTCAAACCGCTACCAACCCCTGCGCCGGTCCGGCGCAGGGGTTGGTAGCGGTTAACAGCGCCGGTCACCCCCGGTTGGTGGTACTTGAAGAGCTACCAACCAGGGAGGTGGTGATCGGGAGGCTCGGGTCGGCGGGGATGTCGAGCTGCGACGGGGGCGCGCCGGCGGCAAGCAGGTGGGCGCCGAGTGCGGCCACCATCGCTCCGTTGTCGGTGCACAACCGAGACGCCGGGACCCGCAGTCGCACCCCCGCCGCGGCGCAGCGCTGCGCCGCCAGCGCGCGCAATCGGGAGTTGGCGGCGACCCCACCCCCGATGAGCAGGGTGTCGATGGACCGCTCGGTGGCGGCCCGGATCGCCTTGGCGGTGAGCACGTCGACCACGGCTTCCTGGAACGCTGCCGCCACATCGGCCACTGGGACAGCAACACCCGCCCGCTGCAGCGCCTCGACGTGCCGGGCGACCGCGGTCTTGAGCCCGGAGAACGAGAAGTCGTAAGGCGAATCACGGGGACCGGTCAGGCCGCGGGGGAAACGGACACTGCCCGGATCCCCGTCCCGGGCAGCCCGGTCGATGAACGGCCCACCCGGGAAACCCAGCCCCAGCAATCGAGCCACCTTGTCGAACGCCTCCCCGGCGGCATCGTCCACAGTGGCCCCCAGCGGGTGCAACGGCGCCACCAGCGACGAGACCTGCAGCAGGCTGGAGTGCCCGCCGGAGACCAGCAGGGCCAGCGCAGGGGGTAACGGACCGTGTTCGAGAGTGTCCACGGCGATGTGCGCGGTGAGGTGGTTGACGCCGTACAGCGGGACGTCCCAGGCCGCCGCGTACGCCTTGGCCGCGGCCACCCCGATCAGGAGCGCACCGGCCAACCCAGGGCCCGCGGTGACTGCCACCGCATCCACATCGGACGACCTGATACCCGCAACTCGAAGCGCGCGGCGCACCGTCGGCACCATCGCCTCCAGGTGGGCCCGGGAGGCCACCTCGGGCACCACGCCGCCGAACCGGACGTGGGAATCCACACTGGACGCGATCTCGTCGGCGAGCAGCGTGACCGTCCCGTCGCATGCCAACCGCACGACGCCCACGCCAGTCTCGTCGCAGGAGGTCTCGATGCCGACAACTATCGCAGTCATAACGCCGCCTCCGCGGCACCAAGTACGTCGGCGGTCACAACCGGGGGATCTCCTTGCGCATGGTGAACGCGTCGGCCCCGCTGGGCCGGTAGTAGCCGCGGCGGGTGCCGATCACCACGAACCCCTCGCTGCGATACAACTGGATCGCTGCCTCGTTGTCGGTGCGCACCTCAAGAAACACCGTGGTCCCGGCGGCATGGTCCAGCATTGTCCGCAACAACGCGCGGCCGATCCCCCGGCCCTGATGGGCCGGGTCCACCGCGAGGGTGTGTATCTCCGCCTCGCCGCCGACGCGGGCCAGACCCGCGTAGCCGATGAGAGAACCGTCCTCCCGCGCGGCGAGGTAGTGATGACCCGCGGTGAGCGCCTCCAGGAATGCCTCTGAGCTCCACGGGTCGTCGCGGTCGAACAGCAGTTGCTCCAGTTCTGTGCAGCGCCCCACGTCGGCGGTCGTCATTGGTCCGATCAGGACACTCATACCGGAGTCACCCGCTTGACCGGGCCGGGTTCAAGCGCGTCGGGACGGCGCAGGTACAGCGGAGTGAGCGGGTCTGGTGGTGCGTGCGCCCGCACCGCCGCCGCCACGACCGCGACCAGTCCGAATGGATCCGGGTGCCGGGGCGACACCACCGACAGCTCCGCAGACACCACCAGCGGCTGCCCCATGGCGTCGGCGGCGCCGGCTACCCGGGCCACGCTCGCGAGGGGCACATCAAGCGGCCGATCCACGTGCGGACCGTCGACGCGGGCACCGGCCTCGTCGTAACGCGCCCAGTAGACCTCGCGGCGCCGGGCGTCGGTGACCACCAGCAGGGGGGTGCCGGCACCCGCGCGGTAAGCGATCGCGTCCAGACTGCCCACTGGATAGACCGGGATGCCCAGTGCGTCGCCCAGTGCGGCAGCGGTGACCATCCCGACCCGCAGCCCGGTGAAGGGGCCCGGACCCACCCCGCACACCACCGCGTCGAGGTGGCACAGCTGCACCCCGGCGATCTCGAGGACCGCGCGCACCGACGGCATGAGCAGCTCGCCGTGCGCCCGGGCGTTCACCGTGACCCGCTCGGCGAGGACCTTCGGGGGGGCCGCAGCGGGCAGCCGCAGCAGACCGGCAGTCACCGCGGGGGTCGCGGTGTCAAGAGCCAACACCAGCACAGATGACGAGCTTACGGATCCGGCGTTTCGGGCACGGCGGCGCATGGCTGCGCCAACAAAACCTGGGGCAGCATCCGGGCCGGACCATGCAGCTCGGCGAGCCTGCTGTCGTCCGCCCGCCGAGACAGCCGGATCAGCAGATGCTCGTCGGACAGCCGCTCAGCCATCCCCTCGCCCCACTCCACGACCACAGCGGCCGCCAGGAGGTCGGTGTCCAGATCGAGGTCGTCCAGTTCAGCGAGCCCGCCGAGGCGGTAGGCGTCGACGTGTACCAGGGGCACGCCCCGGCCCCCGGGAAGCGCCGGGTGCTCGCGGGCGATGACGAAGGTCGGGGACGTCACCGGCCCGCGGACCCCCAGGCCGGTGCCGATGCCGCGAGCCAGCACCGTTTTGCCGGCGCCCAGCGGCCCGGACAGCACTACCACGTCACCCGGGCACAGCCGCTCGCCCACGGCGCGGCCGAGGCGCTCGGTGTCCGCCGCAGCGGCCAACTCCAGCACCAGGGTCATGCACTGCTCCGGCGCAGTGGCAGCCCGCCGGCACATTGGGAGATCAAGTCCAGCAGGTGTTTGTTGACGCGCTCCGGCTGCTCCAGCATCGTCACGTGGCCGGACCGCTCCACCTGTACCAGCTCGACGTCGGTGAGCAGTGCCGCAATCGCCTCGGAGTGCTCGTAGGGCATCAACCGGTCACAGTCGGAGCCGACCACCAGCACCTTGGCGTATTGCAGACCGGCCAGCGCCGCGTACCGGTTGTGCGCCCCGAAAAGGGCCAGGAAATCGGTCATGACTTCGAATGAGGTTGCCCTGATCATGGTGGCCATCAGCTCGACCACCGCCGGATTGACCGCCTCGTCGCCGAAGGAGAGCTTGCGGATCAGGCTCCAGATCAGACACCCGCAGATATCGCGCCCGCGATCGACCGCGCGTGCGCTCGGCTCCCAATGGGACAGCCGCTTGGCCACCGGCATGATCGGGTTTCGCCGGGACAGGAACGGACGGGGCAGTCCCGACCGGCCGATGTCCCCGGCACTGGTGTTGAGGAAGGCCACCCCACAGATCTGCTCGGCGAACAGTTCAGGGCGATCCCCGGCCAACTCCATGATCGTCATACCGCCCAGGGAATGCCCGATCAGCACGACCCGCCCCTCGGGCGCGGCCGCGCGGATCACCGCGTGCAGGTCGCGGCCGAGTTGCTCGATAGTGCACGCATGGCGGGGTGAGCTCCCGGAGCGGCCGTGGCTGCGGAGGTCGTAGAGCACCTGGCGGACCCGGGGTGCGGTGGAATGCGCGAAGTCGTGTCGCTGGAACAGCCAGGACCGCCGGTCCAGGGTGTAACCGTGGATCAGGACGACGGTGAACTCGGGTGCTCCCCCATCGGCCGGGTCGAGCTCCTCCACCGACAGTTCCACTCCATCGTCGGCCACCACCGTGTATTCACGATCCGGCGCCAGCACGGCGGGAAGCCCGTCAGGGGTTTCCGCAGCGTCGCGGCGCAGCGTGGCGATGCGGTTGTGATGCGCGGCGCCGGCCACCAGTGCCGTAGTCGCAACCGTGCCCAGCACGCTGCCGACCACCCAGCGCGGAGGCTTCATCGGCGACCTCATCGGACGACTCGAGCCAACGTGGGGCTGGCATCCACAATCGGGTTGGGCCCCGGAGCCAGACGGCGACCACGTACCGTCCGGGTCAACCGGGGACGCACCATCCCCGCGACCACCTCGTAGTGGATGGTGCCCAGCTTGTCGGCCCATTCCGCCGCAGTGGGCGCGCCGCTCTCGCCGGTGCCGAAGAAGATCACCTCAGCGCCCACGGACACCGGGTCGTTCCCGCAGTCGACCATCACCTGGTCCATGCACACCCTTCCCACCACCGGGCGGCGGCGCCCAGCCAGCCACACGTCGAGCCGGCCGGTGAGCACCCTGGGAACGCCGTCAGCGTATCCGGCGGGGACCAAGGCCAGGGTGGTTTCCCGATCGGTATGCCAGACGTGCCCGTATGACACACCCTCACCGGCCGGGACACGCTTGAGCAACGCGACCTGCGAGCGCAGCGTCATCGCTGGCACGAGATCATCACCCACCTCGGGTACCGGCGAGAGGCCATAGACAGCGATGCCCGGTCGGACCATGTCATAGTGCAGCTCGGGCCGAGTCAGTGTTGCCGCAGAGTTTGCCAGATGTCGCAGCGGCCGCAACCCGGCAGCGCGCGCCACCTGGTAGGCCTCCTCGAAGTACCGGACCTGCTGGTCGATGATCGGGTGCCCCGGATCGTCGGCATGGGCCAGGTGCGACCAGATCGCGATCACCTCGATGCCCGGGGTGGCCGCGGCGGCGCGGACCAGAGCGGGCCATTCGCCGCGGTAGGCTCCGCCGCGGGTCAGCCCGGTATCGACCTTGAGGTGTACCCGGGCGGTGCGACCCCGTGCTGCGGCGGCCGCAGCTGCGGTGTCGAGCTGGCCGGTGGAGTAGACACCCAGGTCGACGCTGGCGGCGACGCCAGCGGCGAGGTCCTCCCCGGGAGCGTGCAGCCAGGCCAGCACGGGAGCGTCGATCCCACCGTGGCGCAAAGCAAGCGCCTCATCGATGCTGCACACCCCCAGCGCGCTGGCCCCCGCCTGTAGCGCCGCCTCGGCGACGTCGACCGCGCCGTGGCCGTACCCGTCGGCCTTGACCACCGCCATGGTGGCAGCGCCGGACGCGGCGGCGGATCCGGCGAGGATCCCGACGTTGTGCCGGACCGCGCCGAGGTCGATCACCACCTCGGCCCGTGGCCGGCCGCAAGCGCCCTGCATCGTGGTCATCCTCGCATCCCGGCCACCGACCGCAGGGTGCGAATCGCGTCACTCAAGGCCGCCAGTATCGCCGAGGCGGGCGCCGGTGCGCCGCCGTGTGCGTCGCCCTTTGCGCCGCTGTGGGTGTCGCCCCGGGCGGCGAGGGTGGCGGCGAACTCCTGGGCGTGCACCGCGGCAGCCGCCGCCACAGCCGGCTCCAGACCGGCTGCCAGCAACGCGCCGAGCACGCCGGTGAGGACGTCACCGGAACCCGCGGTGGCCGGCCAGGACGATCGAGCCGGGTTCACCAGCACCTGTCCGTCGGGCGCCGCGACGATGGTGGTGTTTCCCTTGAGCACCAGCACGGCGTCGAACCGGCTCGCGGCGGCCAGGGCGGCCGCGACCCGGTCGGTGCCGGGTGCCCTGCCGGTGAGCCGCTCGAACTCCCGGTCATGCGGGGTGAGCACCAGCGGGGTGCCGGGGTCGCGACAGTCCGCCAGCTCGGGGTGCCGGGCCAGCAGAGTGATCGCATCGGCGTCGGCCACCACCGGCACCCCCGCGGCCAGCACGTGGGCCAGTACCCGGCGGCCGGCAGCGCCGGTGCCCAAGCCTGGCCCGACCGCCCACGCCTGCACCTGCCCGGCGTCGGACACCGAGCCGGTGGCCACCACCTCCGGCCAGCGCCCACGTACCGCGTCGGCGGCGGTGCCAGCGAAGCGAACCATGCCTGACGTCGCCAGCACCGCGGCGCCGGCACAGAGCACTGCCGCGCCGGGGTAGTCCGCCGAGCCTGCGGCGATCCCCAGCACGCCCTGGCTGTACTTGTCGCTGGCCGGGCCGGGCACCGGCCACCGGGCGCCGATCTCGACCGGGGTCAACACCCGCAGATCGGGCTCCCCCAGTTCAGGGAACAGGCCGATGTCCACCAGGTGCACGGGGCCGCAGCGCCACGGGGCGAGCAGGTGCACCGGCTTGCGGGCGCCGAAGGTGACGGTCTCGCTGGCGGTGACCGCGGGTCCGTCGGCCGTGCCGGTGTCCGGGTCCACCCCGGAGGGCGAGTCCACTGCGATGATCGGTATCCGCACGGTCTCGACCAGCCGGGCCGCCGCCGGGCGCAACGGGCCCCGGCCGGACAGCCCGACGATCCCGTCGAGCGCGAGGTGGGCGCGGCCTGGTAGTTGGTCGGCGATCTGACCGCCGGCTCGGCGCAGCGCGGCCAGGCCTTGCGGGTGCGCGCGGTCCGGGGACAGCAGCACGGCGGTGACTGCCACCCCGCGGCGGCGCAGGTATGCCCCGGCCCACAGCGCGTCCCCGCCGTTGTTGCCAGCCCCGACCAGCAGCGCGACGTGGCGGCCGGACACCCCGCCGGTGCGTGCGGTGAGCGTGGCGGCGGTCCGGGTGGCCAGCCCGAACGCGGCCCGGCGCATCAGGGTGCTGGCTGGGACGCGGGCGAGCAGCGCGTCCTCGGCGGCCCGCACTCGCTGCACGGTCCAGGCACCCGCGATCCCCGTGCACCACAGCCCGACACGGCGGACACCGCAGCCTGACACGCCGGGGGGTGGGGGGTGGGGGGTCATTCGACGGTGACGGATTTGGCGAGGTTGCGTGGCCGGTCCACGTCGTAGCCGCGTTGCCGGGCGATCTCGGCGGCGAGCACCTGAAGCGGCACGGTAGACACCAGCGGCTGCAGCAGGGTCGGCACCGCGGGTACCTCCAGCACGTCGGAGGCGTAGAGGCGCACGGTGTCGTCGCCCTCCTCGGCGATGACGATGGTCCGCGCACCGCGGGCCCGGATCTCCTGGATGTTGGACAGCAGCTTGGCGTGCCACACGGCCCGCCCCTTGGGTGACGGCATCACCACGACCACCGGCAGGCCCGGCTCGAGCAGCGCGATCGGGCCGTGTTTGAGCTCGCCCGCGGCGAAGCCCTCGGCGTGCATGTAGGCGAGCTCCTTGAGCTTGAGCGCACCCTCCAGCGCCACCGGGAAGCCCACATGACGGCCGAGGAACAGCACCACCTTGGAGTCCGCAAGCTCGCCGCCCAGCGCGCGCACCTGGTCCACCGTGCCCAGCACCTGGGCCACCGCTGCGGGCATCGCCTCCATTTCGGCGAATTCGCGGGCGACCTCGTCGGAGTACTTGGTACCGCGAGCCTGCGCCAGCGCCAGCCCGACCAGGAAGTTGGCCACGATCTGGGCGAGGAACGTCTTGGTAGCGGCCACCCCGATCTCAGGTCCGGCGTGGGTGTAGAGCACCGCGTCGGATTCCCGGGGGATCTGCGCCCCGTTGGTGTTGCAGATCGCCAGCACCCGGGCCTTCTGCTCCTTGGCGTGGCGCACCGCTTCCAAGGTGTCCATGGTCTCGCCGGACTGCGAGATCGCGACGACCAGGGTGGAGCGATACAGCACCGGGTCGCGATACCGGAACTCACTGGCCAGCTCGACCTCCACCGGCAACCGGCACCAGTGCTCGATGGCGTACTTGGCGACCATCCCGGAGTGGTAAGCAGTCCCGCAGGCGATCACGAAGACCTTGTCGACGTCGCGCAGCTCCTGGATGTCCATCCGCTGCTCGTCGAGCACGATCCGGCCGTCGATGAAGTGCCCGCGCAGGGTATTGGCGATGGCGCTGGGTTGCTCCTGGATCTCCTTGAGCATGAAGTAGTCGTGGCCGCCCTTCTCCGCCGCCGACAGGTCCCAGTCGACGTGAAAGGGCGCGCCGTGCGCGGGGGCGCCGTGGAAATCCGTGATCTCGTAGCCGTCGCGGGTGATCGTCACCAGCTGGTCCTGGCCGAGCTCGACGGCGTCGCGGGTGTGCTCGATGAACGCCGCGACGTCGGAGGCGACGAAGTGCTCCCCGTCGCCCACCCCCACCACCAGCGGCGACGAGCGGCGCGCCGCGACGATCAGATCGGGTTCGTCGGCGTGGGTGACCACGAGGGTGAATGCCCCGTGCAGCTGCCGGCACACCGCGCCTACCGCGGCGGGCAGGTCACCGCAGTGGGTGTACTGCGCGGCGATGAGATGCGCAGCGGTCTCGGTGTCGGTATCGCTGGTCAGCTCCACCCCGGCACGCTCCAGCTCGGCGCGCAGCTGCGCGTGGTTCTCGATGATCCCGTTGTGCACCACGGCGAGCCGGCCGGCGGTGTCGGCGTGCGGGTGGGCGTTGCGATCGGTCGGCGCACCGTGGGTGGCCCAGCGGGTGTGCCCCATCCCGGCGGTGCCGATGAAGGCATGGCGCCCGGTGGCGTCGAGTTCGCCGATCAGGTTGGCCAACGCCCCGGCTTTGCGGGCCACATTCAGCGTGCCGGCACCGTCGAGCACCGCGACACCGGCCGAGTCGTACCCGCGGTACTCCAACCGGCCCAGGCCCTGCAGCACGACGTCGAGAGCGCTTCGATGCCCCACGTAACCCACGATTCCGCACATGTGCGTCACGCTAGCCCAACGCGAAATCGTGGATCCGATACCGTCCGGGCCCATGGCACGCACCGATCCGGCGGTCCGGCGAACGGTTGACGAGCTGGCCCGGCCAGGCCCGCACCGGGTGCTGCGCGGTGACCTGGCACTGGTCGGGATGCCCGGCGTGCTGTTCACGCCGCAATCCGGGCTCGGGTTGCCCGCGGTCGCGTGCGGGCATGGCTGGTTGCAGCCGACGTCACGCTACGAGGAACTGCTGCGCCACCTGGCGTCCTGGGGCGTGGTTGCGGCAGCGCCGGCCACCGAGCCCGGCGTATGGCCGTCGCATCGTCAGTTCGCCGTCGATCTGTCCACGGCGTTGGACGTGTGCACCGGGGTACAGCTGGGGGACGGCCAGCTCAGTGTCGATCCCGGCAAGCTCGGTGTGGTCGGGCATGGCATGGGTGGCGGCTGCGCGGTGCTCGCGGCGGCAACCGACGACCGTTGCCGGGCCGTGGCCACCCTGGCGCTGGCCGAGACCATGCCGTCAGCGGTGGCCGCCGCGCGCGAGTGCACCATGCCCGGCCTGCACCTGGCCGGCGGCAAGGACCGGGTGGCCCCGCCGATCGGGCACGCGCAGCCGGTGGCCAAGGCGTGGGGAGGTCCGGTACTGCTGCGAACGCTGTCCAAGGCCAGCCACCTCGGCTTCCTGCAGGGCCAGCACTGGACGGATCTGCTGGTCGACGGCAGCCCCGAGTACCACACCCGCCGAACATCCCGCGCTCTGGTCACCGCATTCCTGCTGCGCCACCTCACCGGCGCCACCGACTACGACGCCCTGCTGGAAGAACCCTGATTCGACTCACGGCTCGGGCAGCGGGGCGGTGACGGGTGTGAGCGTGCCGCCCGGCATCCAGCCGTCCTGCTCGCCGTGGGAGTGCCCGAGCTCCGCGGGCAGCACAGCGACCCGCGCCGAGGCGTAGAGCCGGATCGCTGACCTGGGGTCCACGGCAACACCACCCAACCAGCCGGCGAGTCCGGCAGGTGAGGCGAGCGCCGGGACAGCCCTGGCCCGCAGGGCGGCGAGGTAGCGCGCAGCGAGCTCGCCACGTGGGTCGAAGCGCAGCGCAGTGATCGCACCGGTGCTGTACCTGAGCAGTGGCGCCGTGGCCAGCCAGGGCGCCAGGTAGATCCCGCCCGGCGCGGCATCCCTGGTGTGCTCGACGAGCAGCTGGTCAGCCTGTTCCCAGCCGCCGAGGAGAACAACCGTGCTGGCGGGTTCGGCGGCCTCGTCCACCCGTACCCCGCGCTGCGCGGCGGCCTGGTGGACCTCGGCCAGCGCGGCCATCGAGCGCGGCGAACCATCCGCGACCGGGGCAACGCTGCGCCCGCGCCCGCCGAGGAAGCCGATCAGGGTACGCAGCGTCGCCGCGTCGGAGTCGGCCAAGACGTCTGCCGGACAGCGCACCGGCAACGCATCGGCAGCGCGCCCGGTCGCGAACCCGCCCACTACGGCGGTGAGGCACTCCGGGCCGTCGGGTCCGGTCAGCGCACCGACGGGGCTCGCCGGACCGGTCGCCTCCAGCCGGAGCGGGACGCGGTGCTCGCCGTCGCTGAACCACAGCCGAGAGCGTCCCGCGGGCAGGTCGATCACGGCCCACCCCCCGGTGGCACCACGCCGCACCGTCGCATCCACGAGGTGCTCGGGGTCGGTGCCGACCCGGTAGCCGAGCGCACCCACATACACCAGGTTCGGCCCGGGACGGTGCGGTGCGACGACGACCGGCACCGGCCGGGCGCCCACAGCGACGGTGCGCACCACCGGTTTTCCGGCCTCGCCCGCAGCGACCGGGGGATCCAGGGCGGCCAGCGACGCGCCGGCCGCCAGGGCCACCGCGAGCACCGTCACCCCGGCTCGGCCGAGCAGCTCAATGGACCGCTCCGGAAACCTGCGATGGGCAGTTAGGTGCGCCGACCCGGTGAGCCGGCGGTAGGCCAGCACCGCGAGCACCACGGTGGCCACGAACAGCACTGCCTTGGCCACCACCAGCTGGCCGAACAGGGATCCGGCGCTGGTGGCGTCGGGCCGCAGCTGGGCCTGCCAGGCCCGCACCACACCGGTGCCGACCAGGACCAGCGCGGCAGCCACCGCCACCGGGAGGTGCCTGCGCAGCAGCGCCCGGCGGGTTCCCGGCTGTCCCGCGACGACCAGGACGGCCGCCGCCAGCCACACCGACGCGCTGACGGTATGCACCCAGCCAAGCAGCAACGCCGACCCGGTGCGGTCGATGACCGCCTCCCAGCCCAGCGCGGTGACCAGCAGCACCCCGGCACCCACCGCGGGGACAACGCGGGTCAGCAGGGCAGCAGCCAGCAGGGTCAGCGTCGCCTGGCCCATGGCCCAGACGGTCGCGGTGCCCAGGGTGGGCACCGCGAAAGCGAGCCCGCCCGCGGCGATCGCCGCCGCGCCGAGCACCACCCGACCGGTTCGCGGGCCCGGCGGCCCGGACAGCGGCCGCAGCAGTGCGACGCCCGCGACGGCAGCGCTGGCGGTAAGCACGACACAGCGCAGCACGACCGCGACCCAGCCCTCACCGGCGGCGGCAACCGAAACGCCGTGCCCGCCGTGCCCGCCGGTCTGGGCGAACGCGGGCGCGGCGCTGAGCAGCACCAGCCCGACCACCAGACCGGTCAGGGTGATGACCCGGGAGGCGGCAGAGGGCATGGCTGTTGGTATGTCTGGGCGCATCAGCGCACGTCGTCCTCCGCCACCACGAACAGCTGGGAATGCGGCTTGGCGTCCCCCCAATCGCCGTGCGGCCAGCTGGTGCGGTTGAAG
This sequence comes from Pseudonocardiaceae bacterium, assembly GCA_050700115.1. GTDB lineage: Bacteria > Actinomycetota > Actinomycetes > Mycobacteriales > Pseudonocardiaceae. The sequence continues at coordinate 47,293 of JBOHGG010000028.1, read as the reverse complement.
TCGACGCAGGTACCGCCCCGCTTCTCGTCCAAGAAGGTCGGATCCAGCTTCAGGTGACCATGGCGGCTGACGTCCACCATGCACACCTTGTGGTTGCCGTCGATGCCGGTCCGAGACACGAAGTAGTTCGCGATCGAGATCCGGCGGACGTCGGTGGTCTCGCGGTAGGTGCCGTCGGCGTTTCGCGCGTAGTTGTCCAGCGCGCCCCAGTGCGGGCCGCCGGTGCTGTCGTCCTCAATGGGCAGCACGTCGACCAGGGCCGGGCAGTCCGGCTCGGCACCGCCGCCGGAGACCTCACCGATGGTGTCGATGGAGCATTGTGGGTCGTTCCCGGACGCCAGCAGCTTCCGGATATCCAGGGTGTAGACCATCTTCGGCGAGCCCCGGTCCTCCGCATCCAGCAGGCCCGGGCCACGCCCGATCACAGCGTGATAGAGGTAGCGGTCGTCCAGGCTGGTCTGCACCCAGCCGCCGCCGTCACAGCCCGCGCCCTCGGTGACGGCCGGGTCCACCCGCTTGGCCGCGGTGGTGTTGTCGAAGACCTCGCGCCACTGCGGCTGCGGGTTGGTGACGTCGGGGGTGTAGAAGATCGCCCCGCCGCACATGGCCTCGGCGAACGCACCCTTGTGGTGCGGCAGGTTCGTCACCGTGGTCTCCATGATGGGCCATGTTTTCCTCGTGCGCCGGGTTGCGCTCCTGCCGGGGGCCGTCCGGCAGCCGGGAGACCGATACCACTTTCGGGTTGTTGCGGTCGGCGATGTCCCAGATCCGGACGGTCCGCCGCGTGACGTTGTGGGTCGGCGGCCGCACCGGGTCGAGGATGATGTTGCGCGGCTCAGCGTAGTCGCTGGTGATCATCCGGTTGAGGTCCTCGCGGACCTGGATGCCGTGCGGGTTGGCGCAGCTGGGCACCGCCCCAGGGCTGAAGCACTCCTCGGGATTCTCCGCGGTGGGCAGCGCCGCAGGCAGTTCGGCCAGCGTCGTGCCGTCCGTGCCGAGCCGCACCACCGAGCCGGGCGTGCCGGCGAACCCGTTGCCCACCCGCACCGACCCGTCTGAGTAGGTGCACGGTCCGGGCAGATCCGGACCGCCCATGTAGGTGCCGTACGCGGTCCCGTCCTGCAACACCCAGTAGGCGTCGGGCACCGAGCCGCACGGCGTATCGAGCGGTGTGTTCACCCCGGACAACTCGAGCTGGGGGAGCTTGGTCGTGTCGAGCACATAGGTGATGTCGGAGTAGAGCCCGCCAGCGTAGATCTTGTCGCCCTTGGTGTGGATGTACTGCATGTGGTGCGGCTCGTTTTCCACCAGCGGCCCGAGCGTGACCGTGTTGACCACCTTGCCGTAGTGCGGCGAGCCGCGATCCGCGTCGATGACGGCGAGGAAGTCCGGCCCAGGCAGTTGGTCGCTCGCCTCGGAGAGTTCCTTGCCGGGGCTGACCTGCAGTGGGGCGTTCTTGATGTCAGCGCCGATGGTGTCCGCCGCGTTGGCGTCGCCCGCCCACACCACCAGGTACTCCTTGGGCCGGTGCTCCTCGGCTCCGGGGGTGGCGATCCCGGGCAGATCAACCAGGTGGTTGGTCGCGGTGAACAGCTCACCGGCGCTGGACAGCACCGACGAGGTAACGATTTCTGGGGATGCGTCGGCCGGGGTCGAGGGCCCGAGCACGGCGATGCCGCCGATCAGGGCGGGCAGCGCGACCAAAGCCACCGGCCATCGGTGGCGGCGGAGGGTCAGGGGCATGGTGAGGTCTCCTGAGCGGGGCTGACAGGGACGTGATGCGGCCGCGGGCGGACGCCCGGGCAAGCCCTGCAGGCAGGCCCCACGGCCGGTTGCACCTCTGGTCGACGAGCCCCTGACGTCGTCTGCCCCAGAACGGCTCCAGATCCCCGACCACCAATGGCCGCAGATCATCGCCTATCCCCGTCACTCTGCGCAAGCAGCCTGCTACGTCATGTAGCCGCGTTCTGGATGCAGAACGCGGTAATCCGGTACCGGCACGCCGCGTTCTGCATCCAGAACGCGGTAACTCAGACCTGGGCGACGATGGTGGCTATGCGGTGGGCGATGGTTTCAGCAACCGGCTGGGTGGGGGCTTCGACCATCACGCGTACCAAGGGTTCGGTGCCTGACGGGCGGAGCAGCACACGACCGGTTTCGCCCAGCTCGATCTCCGCGGTGGAAATGGCGTCGAGCACCGCCGGTGCTGCCGCAACCGCTGCCTTGTCCGCGACCGCGACGTTGACCAGCACTTGCGGCAGCCGGGTCAGCACGCTAGCCAGATCAGCCAGGCTATGCCCGGCGGTGGCCATCCGGGCCATCAGCCGCAACGCGGTGAGCAACCCGTCGCCCGTGGTGGCATGCCCCGGCAGCACCACATGCCCGGACTGCTCACCGCCCAGCGAGAACCCACCCGCCCACAGCGCCTCCAACACGTAGCGGTCACCGACCGCGGTAGTCCGTACCGCCACCCCGTGCTCACGCATTGCGAGGTGCAGCCCGAGGTTGCTCATCACCGTGGTGACCAGGGTGCCCTCGACCAGCTCACCGCTGTCCCGCATGGCCAGCGCGAGGATCGCCATGATTTGATCACCATCCACCACCTCGCCGGCGGCGTCCACGGCCAGGCAACGGTCGGCGTCGCCGTCGTGCGCGATACCGATCGCGGCGCCATGGGTCAGCACCGCCTTGCGCAGCGGGTCCAGATGAGTGCACCCACAACTATCGTTGATATTGAGGCCATTGGGCTCTGCGTGCAGCGCTACCACGTCGGCGCCGGCCCTCCGGTACGTCTCGGGGGCGATGACCGACGCCGCGCCGTGTGCGCAGTCGACCACCACGCGGACCCCGTCGAGCGGGTGCGGGGTGGCCAGCAGGAGATGATCCAGGTAGCGTCCGGCGGCCTCTGGCACGTCGCGCACCCGGCCGATCCGGGCACCGATGGGACGCTCCCAGCCGCGGCTGTCCACCCCGGCGGTGATCTCGTCCTCCACCGCGTCGGGCAGTTTGTGCCCGCCTGCGGCGAAAAGCTTGATGCCGTTGTCCGGCATCGGGTTGTGCGAGGCGGAGATCATCACGCCGAGATCCGCGGAGAGCTCGGCCACCAGGTGGGCGACCGCCGGGGTGGGCAACACTCCGATCCGGAGCACGTCGGCACCCGCTGAGGTCAGACCCGCGGTGACGGCCGCCTCCAGCATCTCGCCGCTGGCCCGAGGGTCGCGGCCCACGACGGCGACCGGGCGATGCCCGAGACCCTGTTTAGCGAGCACCCTCGCGGCTGCGCCGGCCACCGACAGCGCCAGCTCAGGCGTGAGCTCGCCGTTGGCCAGCCCGCGCACCCCGTCGGTGCCGAACAGGCGGGGCCGCAACACAGGCTGGGGCATCAACGCGTCGGGTGCTAGCGCGCCGAGTACTAGCGCTTCGAGTACTGGGGCGCCTTACGCGCCTTCTTCAGCCCGTACTTCTTGCGCTCCTTGACCCGGGCGTCCCGGGTGAGGAAGCCCGCCTTCTTCAGCGCCGGGCGGTCATCGATGTTGAGCTCGATCAGTGCCCGGGCAATGCCCAGCCGCAGCGCGCCGGCCTGACCGGAAGTGCCACCACCGGAGAGGTTGCCGATCACGTCGTAGGCCTCGGGCTTGTTGACCGTGAGCAGCGGCTCCCGCACCAGCTGCTGGTGCACCTTGTTGGGGAAGTACTTCTCCAGGCTCGTGCCGTTGAGCGTGAAAACACCGGTGCCGGGCACCAGCCGCACCCGCACGATCGCTTGCTTGCGGCGACCGACGGTCTGCGCTGATCTGTCGCTGATCACCGGCACCGGCACCACCGACACGACCGGCGCTGGCGGCGCGACGGCAGGCGGCTCGGTCTGCTGCTGCGGGATCTCCGGGGCTGTCACGGCGTCTCTCGGGTCCTCACTGGGTGTGATCACTGTGTCGATGCTCGCTGGGTCGATCGTCACTGGGCGACCTGGGTGATCTGGAACGGCTGCGGGCGCTGCGCGGCGTGGGGGTGCTCCGGGGACGCGTAGACCTTGAGCTTGCGAGCCATCGCCCGACCCAGGGTGGTCTTCGGGAGCATCCCCTTGACGGCCCGCTCCACCAACCGCTCCGGCTTGGTGGCGAGCATCTCGCTGAACGAGCGCCGCTTGAGCCCACCGGGGTGGCCGCTGTGCCGGTAGACGAAGCTGCGGTCGCCCTTGTTGCCCGACAGCGCCACCCGACCGGCGTTGACGATCACGACGAAGTCGCCGGTGTCGACGTGCGGGGCATAGGTGGGCTTGTGCTTGCCGCGCAGCAGCGTGGCCGCCTGGCTGGCGAGGCGGCCGAGCACCACGTCCGTGGCATCGATGACATGCCAGGCGCGCTCGACCTCGCCAGGCTTGGGGCTGTAGGTGCGCACGGATCTACCTCGTCATCACAGTTCGCAGGGGTACCGGTGCGGCTTCCACGCCCGTGGAGGTTACAGCGCGACGCGAGCCGCGCTAGCCGCACAACAGCGGATGACGATACCGGCCGCCCCGCAAGGTGGTCAAAACGGGGTCGCCGCGGCAGCTACGCCCAGCGGCTCTTATTGGCTGCCTCGCCGGCCTGGTAGTTCTCGTTGGACGTGCCCAGCGCCACCCCGATCTGGTTCAGCACCTGGTTCATGTCCTGCGCCGCTCGGTCCCACTGCGCCTGGTGGGCCTGGTAGGCAGTCGACGCCTCGCCGGTCCAGGTGCCCACCATCGGCGCCAGGAAACGTTTGAGGTCCTCCATCTCCCGGCTGATATTCGTCCACGTCGTCTGGATCGAGCTCCGCGCGTTCTCAAGCTCGCCGAACGTAACCAGGATCTCGCTCACGTGTCAGTCTCCTCGGTGTCTGAAGCGGTACAGATCGGCCGGCGGGGGATCAGCCCAACGCCTGGCTGATCCGCGAGTAGGTCTGGTTCTCGGCCTCGTCGGCCTGGGCGTAGGTGGCGCCGGATCCCCGGATCTGCTCACCGATGCTGTTGAGCGCCTCGTTGAGATTGCGCGCGTCGGTGTCCCAGCGCTGCATCAGCAGGTTGAAGGAGGTTGCGGCCTGGCCCTTCCACGCGCCGGCCAGTGGCGCCAGTTGGTTGCGCAAGCTCATGAGCTGTCCCTGCACGCTCTGGTTCACCTCAGCGACGTGGTTTGCCGCCGCCGCCATCTGCTCGAACTCGGCGCCGAACTGTGTCATCTGCTGCTCTCCTCGCGTTCGTCGATCTGACGACAAGTGGGACGCCACACTGCCATATCCGGTTCCGATGCGTGACCACTCGGTCGCAGAACGTTGCAACCGCGCACGCCGCGACCGAGCGCGACGCGTCATCGCCAGGGGGGTCACCGGCCGGTGATGGCGGGGAACGTCTGGTCGTAGTGGAGTTGCACCCGGTCGCCCGCGATGACGGCGTGCGCGAGCGCCAGTGCGTGGCCGTCGTGGCCGCGGGTGATCCGGTCGATCGCGAGGACCGGGGAGCCGAGATCCAAGCTCAGCGTCTCGGCTTCGGCGCGGGTGGGCATGCGGGACGTCACTGACTCCGAAGCGCTGACCGGCGGGTGGCCGATCGCGCTCAGGGCGCGATAGATGCCACCGACGACCTTGCCCGCGCTGGCGAGCGGGGTTCCCTCGACCAGCGTCAGCGGAAGCCAGGTCTCCTGGAGTTGGCCGACCTGCTCCCCGGCGTACATGTGCTGAAGCCGGTAGACCACCGGCGCACCCTCGGGGATGCCCAGCCGTGCAGCCACGTGCCGGTCCGCAGGGCGCTGGTCCACAGCCACGATCTCGGTCCTGCCCGGGACGCCCTGCTGGGCGCAGGCTGTCTCCCACGGTCCACGATCACCGGGGCTGGCGAGCACGTCGGTGTATCGGGCCACCGACAGGCGGACCGGGGTCCGGTCCCGGACGATGGTCCCGCGGCGCCGGATCGGGGCGACGAGTCCTTCGGTGCGCAGCAGGGCAATGGCCTGTCGGACCGTGGTCGTGCTCACGCCGTAGGTAGCCATGAGCTCGGCCCGCTTCGGGATGGTGTCGCCCGGTCGATAGTCGCCGCGGAGGATCGCGGCGCGCAGGTCCCCGGCTATCTCCCGGTAGCTGGAGGTTGCCACGTGCGCACCTCCGTCCGCGGTGCTCCGACATGAGGCTCCCTATGTCAAGTATAGGGCGCCACCTGTACAGACAGCCATCGGCACATATGGCGCGCTCTATTGACTTCTCTCCGCACAGGCGGCACCCTCATCTTATGGCGCGCCATAATTTGGTACTGGTGCGGTACCCATGATCGATTACGAGCCCAGCGTGAGCACGAGTGTGTACAAGACCAGCCACGACCTCATGTGCGAGGTGCTGCCCGGTGCCCTGTTGACGGTGTTTGAGTCTGGCGCTGCGGGTGGGATCGGTTCGGTGCCGTGTCGGGCGGGTGCCGCGTTGTATGCCCTGCTGATGGACCATCCGATCGATCGACGAGGCCGGTGCAGGGCATGTTGTCGTCCGCGAGCAGTGCTCGGGTGGCGCCGCCGCCGTTGCCGGGTGCACATCGTGGCCCACCTCTATCTACGCGGCTCCCGCGACTTCCTCTCGTCCCACCTGCCCAGCGAGCTAGGACAGCGCACCCGACGACCACGTTCAGTTCCAGCGGAGGGAGAAGGCCATGGCCACCAGCGTGGATGAGATCGCCGACGACATCTTCCGGATCACCACACACCGATCGGACGGGTTGCCCGGCGGGCTGACCTACAACCAGTTCCTGATCCGGGGCGAGCGGCCGCTGTTGATGCACACCGGGATGCGTTGCCTGTTTCCTGACGTCCTGGCCGTCGTCGAGCGCCTGATTGATGTCCGTCGACTGCGGTGGATCACTGGTGGCCACGCGTCCCGGCCGGATGAGTTCGGGTCGGTCAACTCCTGGCTTGATCGGGCCCCGGAAGCGGAGGTGGTCGCCGGGACAGTGGCAGTCAACGTGTGCCTGCGGCACATGGTGGACCGGCCCGCGCGGGCGCTCGCCGACGGAGAGAGGCTCGATCTCGGGGACCGCACGGTGCGCTTCCATGCCACGCCGCATGTGCCCTTCTGGGAGGCCGGGCTGCTTTGCGACGAGGCGAGTGGCACCCTGTTCTGCGGCGACCTGTTCACCATGGAAGGCGATCCGCCCGCGGTCACCGACGCCGACATTGTCGGGACGGCGCTAGATTTCGAGCGCCGGATGCGGCACTTCACTGTCTCAGCGCACGTCGCCCCTACCTTGCGGTGGCTGGCAGCGCTACGTCCAGCAATGTTGGCCTGCATGCACGGGCCAGCGTTCACCGGCGACGCCCCCGCAGCTCTTCGGGAGTTGGGCGCGCACTACGACGCCCAGTTCCGCCACGTGGTCGAAGCGGCGAAAGCATGACACAGGCCGTTGTGACGTGGGCAAAGGCATTGGTGGCGGCGGTAGACGTGGACAACACCACGCCAGGTCTGCGGTGCGGAAAGACGGCCACGCTGGCCGTGCTTCGGGCAGCTCCCAAGCAGGTAGCCGGACACGCCGGTCTCACCGTGGAGGACTTCACGGCGACAGCCGACCAAGAGTTGCCACGCCTGCGCTCGGACGTGGTCGCCCACCGCTTCGCCGTTTCCGAGAACGGGGCGAACGTGATGGTGGCGCGGATGACGGTTCCCGGCGGGCCATGGCCTGGCCACTTCGGGTTGGAAGCGGTTGCCTTCACCGCCTTCCCCGCCCGCATGCCCGAGGCGTTCCCGACAATCGCTGCCGAGGCGGGACTGCACTTCGGCCAGGTCCTGGCGGCGTCCCGAGCGTTTCGGGCCGGGTCCGGGGCGGTGTTGTTCCCCGAACAGCTCGCGGTCCGTACCCGGCCGAACCGCCAGGCGTTCGGCGTGGTCTTCCTCGACAAGCTCGTCGAACTGTTCCATGCCCGTGTGCTGCCGGTGCTCGACGAGGACGCCCTCCCCACGGCGGATCGGGCGCCGTGGGTGCTGCGCGACCTGCGGCGGTTGGCGTTCCTCGCCCACGAGTGGGGCCACCTGGCCGGGATCAGCGCCGAGCAGACGGTCCGCGCCCGCCGGCGTCGTCTGGTCGCGGTCGTCAGCGAGCTGCACGCCGACCTCGCCGCTCTGGCGATGCTCGATGCCTGTCCCATGCCGCGGGCTGAGGCAGTGGCTCGGGTGCTGGTCGCGGACCGGATCGTGCGCCAGGCGTGGCTGCGGCGCCCGTACGCACAGGTGGACGCGATCGCGGCACGGCAGCTGCTGGCCTTGCTGACCCGCGTGGGCGCTGTCGCGCTCGGGCCGAACAGCAGAGTGCGCCTGAACCTTGACACCGCGCGTAACCGGCTGGTCGAGGAGCTGGAGCGGGTGCGGGCGGTGGAACGGGCCTGCTGCGCCGCTGGGCCCGATCCGGCCGGGGACTATCTGCGCAAGCGCGGGTGGGCACTGGTGGATCAGGCATGCCACCGGGAGCTGGAGGATCCGCTCGCTCGGTTCCTCGGTTACGCACCGGCGCGGTGGTATGACCTCAGCCCTGCCGCTCATCACCTGGTGGCGGCCTGCACGGTGTGCCGCAGCAGCAGGGCGGTGGTCACCGGACCGACACCACCGGGCACCGGAGTCAGAGCCCAGCACGGGCGGCAACCGCCCCGGCGTCGACATCGCCGACCAGGCCGCCGTCCTCGGTCGGGTTAGTGCCGACGTCGACCACGATCGCACCGGGCCGCACGTATTCGTCCGTGAACATCCTCGGCTTACCGACGGCGGCGACCAGCACATCGGCCTGGCTGGTGATCGCCGCGAGGCCGCGGGTGCGTGAGTGGCAGACCGTCACCGTGGCATCACCGTTCAACAGCAGGTGCGCGGCCGGCTTGCCGACCACGTTCGACCGGCCCACCATGGCGACATGCTGGCCTTCCAGGTCGATGCCATGGTGATCGAGCAGCGCTATCACCGCCTCGGCGGTCGCGGGGGCATACGCCGGCAACCCGGACGCCAGGCGCCCGAGACTCACGGGGTTGGCACCGTCGACGTCCTTGGCCGGGTCGATCCCGGCCGCCAACTCCGCGAGCTTGGCGCCCTGCGGAAGCGGGGTTTGCAGGATGACGCCGTGCACCGTCGCCTCGTCACTGAGCCTGCCCAGCGTCGAGCGAATCGTCTCGATGTCGGCGCTGAGGCTGACCACATCACAGACGATCCCCACCTTGCCGGCCGCCTTGGCAAGAGCACTGACATACCAGGCACTGGACTCATCATCGGTGGTTGCGCAGCGCCGGCCAGGGCCTGCTGGATGGCCGCGCCGCGCGCCGCCTTCTCCTGCTCGGTCTGCTTCGGCAACTCGTAGGCTTCGCCCACTGCGGAGAACGCCTCCGCGTCCTGCTCAGCCAGGTTCAGTGCCTGGCTCCGCATCCTCTCGGCCTCGGCGAGCACCTCGCGGATGGTCACGGTGTGCTCGGCGTACTTCTCGCCGTCGCTGTAGCGGGCCACCATCGCCAGCAACGCACCCGCTTGCGCAGCGTGCAACGCTGCCGAGGCTCCGCCACCTGGAGCCGGTATCCGATCGGCCAACCGATCCAGGAACTCGCCGATCGATTTCTCCCGCATCACCACGCGCTCGCCCTTTCATTCCGGTGGTAGCCAGGCGACCTGGATGAGCTGCTGGCCGGCCTTGCGGCCCACCAGGGTGCCCCGGCCCGGCGGCATCGCGGAGGGCTTGACATTGCCGAGCAACGGACCCTCATCGGGACTGCCGCTCATCACGATGCCGGGAGTGGACAGCTCCCGGAGCCGGGCGATCACCGGCTCGAACAAGGCCCGCGCGGCACCACCCGAACGCCGGGTGACGATGAGGTGCAGCCCCACGTCCTTGGCCTGCGCCAAGAACTCCAGCAACGGCGAGAGCGGGTTCGGGCCACCCTGGGTGACCACCAGGTCGTAGTCGTCGACCAAGACGTACAGCTCGGGACCAGACCACCAGGAGCGGTCCCGGAGCTGCTGCTGGGTGACGGCAGCACCGGGCAGGCGCCTGCGCATCGCGCGCTCCACGTCGCCGATGATCGGACCCAGCACGTCGGCGGACATCCCGTACCCGATGACGTGCTCGGACTCCAGGAAGCCGAGCATGGAACGGCGGTAGTCGACCAGCACGATGCGGGCCTGGTCCGGAGTGGCGCGGTCCACGATGCCCCGGGCGATCGCCCGTAGCAGGTTGGTCTTGCCCGACTCCCCGTCGGCGAAGCACAGGAAGTGCGGCTCGGCGGCGAAATCGAGGTACACCGGGGCGAGCTCGGCCTCGTTGATCCCGATCGGGATCAACTGCGGGTGCTGGCCGTCACGCACGGGCAGTTGCTGGTAGCCAATCCGCTCGGGCAGCAGCCGGACCCGCGGCCCACGCGGGCCGTGCCACGCGTCGCGGATTCGCGCCACCGCGTCGGTGACCCCGGCGCCGACGTCCTGTGCGCTGGTCACCGCGTCGATCCGGGGCAGCGCGGCGAGGAAGTGCAGTTTCTCCCGGGACAACCCCCGTCCAGGCCGGCTTTGCGGCACGTTGACCGCCACCCGCCGGTCGATATCGGATTCGCCCGGGTCACCGAGACACAGTTCGAAGCGGGTACCGAGCAGGTCCTTGAGCGCGGGCCGGATCTCCGCCCACCGGCTGGCGCCGATCAGGACGTGCACCCCGTAGGACAGGCCCTGGGTGGCCAGGTTGACGACGCGCATCTCCAGATCGGTGACCTCGAACTCCTGCCGGAAGCTGTGCCACCCGTCGATCACGAGGAACACGTCTCCGAATGGGTCCTCGTGCAGCTGATCTGTCTGACCTAAAGATTGGCTGCGCTGCTTGCGGGCCCGGAAGTCGGCCATCGAGTCGATGCCCTGCGAGCGGAACCGCTGCTCCCGGGCGGCCAGCAGCCCGGTCACCTCGGCGATGATGCGCCGGACCGTGTCGGGTTCCCCCCGCCCGGCCACCCCGGCGCTGTGCGGCAGGCCGTCCAGCGACGCCAGCGTCCCGCCACCGAAGTCGATGCAGAAGAACTGCACCTCCTCGGCGGTGTGGGTCAGCGCCAACGACATCAACATCGAGCGCAGCAGGGTGGATTTCCCGGACTGCGGGCCGCCGGTGACCACGGCGTGCCCCGCGGCGCCGGAAAGTTCCGCCCAGAGCAGGTCGCGGCGCTGCTCGTAGGGCTTGTCCACGATCCCGACCGGGACGGCAAGCCGGCCGTTGCCGAAGAACCCGGCCGGGGACAACCCGCGGTCCTCAGTGGCCGACAGCGGCGGCAACAGTTGGTCCAGCGAGGGCGGCTGGTCCAACGGCGGCAGCCACACCTCATGCGCCGGTGGCCCCTGCCCCCGAAGCCGGGCCACCACGATGTCGAGCACGCTGGGCTCAGTGGCCGGCTCCGGCGGCGCGTCGACCACCTCGCGAAGGCCGGGCAGGTCGGGTTCGGCGGGTAGGTCCACGTAGTCGGGCACGAACAGCCGCGGCATGCGGTCCGAGGTGACCGCGACCGTGCTGGCCGCGGCCGGGCTGGGCAAGACCGAACCGGCCCCTACCGCGACTCCGCCACCGACGCGGTAGGGGCCGGAGACGTAGGCGGCCTTGAAGCGCTCCATCGAGGCGGTGTCGAACTTCAAGTAGCCCGACCCAGGCACCGGCGGCAGCTCGTAGGCATCGGGCACGCCGAGTACGGCCCGCGACTCCCCAGCGGAGAACGTCTTCAACCCGATCCGGTAGGACAGGTGGGACTCCAGGCCGCGCAGCTTGCCCTCCTCAAGACGTTGCGAGGCCAGCAGCAGGTGCATCTGCAGCGAGCGGCCCAGCCGGCCGATCGCCACGAACAGGTCGATGAACTCCGGCTTCTGCGCGAGCAGCTCGGAGAACTCGTCGATCACGATGAACAGCGCCGGCAGCGGATCGAGGTCGGCGCCGTTGTCCCGGGCCCGCTCGTAATCCTTGACGTTGGCGAAGTTCCCCGCAGCCCGCAGCAGCTCCTGGCGGCGGTTCATCTCGCCGGCCAGCGCGTCCTGCATCCGGGTGACCTGGGTCAGATCGTCGGCCAGGTTGGTGATCACGGCGGCGACGTGCGGCGCGTGCTCCATGCCGAGGAACGTCGCGCCGCCCTTGAAGTCGACCAGCACGAAGTTCAGCATCGACGACGAGTGGGTGGCGATCAGGCCCAGCACGAGGGTGCGCAGGAACTCCGATTTCCCGGACCCGGTGGCCCCCACGCACAGCCCGTGCGGGCCCATCCCCTCCTGGGCCGCCTCCTTGATATCCAACTCCACCGGCTGGCCGAACTCGCCTACCCCGATCGGGACCCGCAGCCGGTCCCGCATCGGTCGGGGTCGCCAGGCATGGGTGACGTCGAAGGCACGAGGATCCGCAGGCAGGCCGAGCAGTTCCAGCAGTCCAGGGTTGGCCAGCAGCGGCTCGTCGGAGCCCTCGGACTCCGGCTCGCCGATCCGGTACGGGGACAGCGCGCGCGCCACCGCCTCGGCCTCCGCGACGCCGAGCGAGTCGGGGGCCCCGAAGAACTCGACTCCGGTCGCCGCCCGGGCGCCGATCGCCGCACCCTCGATCGCCAGCTGCAGCCCGCGGCGGGTGGTCAGGGCGCCCAGCGAATCCGAGAGGTCGAGCAGGGTGACCCCGGCCAGTCCCTCTTCCAGGATGATCTGCTCGGATCCGGTGATCTCCCCGCCGTCGATGACGATCACGATCTGCGGACCGTCACCGTGGGTCTGGGCGTTGCGGGAGAACCGCGGGCGCTCGGCCAGCTGTTCGCCGAGCAGTTCCTCGATCTGGGCCAGTGATCCGGCCATCATCCGCCTCGGCCCGGCGCCGTCGACCAGACTCGGGTGCTGGACGTGCGGCAGCCATTTCACCCACTCCCAGTCCGCCTTCGCCCGCCCCGCGGTGGCAACAGCAACGAGCAGGTCATCGGGGGGATGAAAGGTGGCCAGCTGGGCCACCATCGAGCGGGCCAGCCCGCGGGTCCGGGCGGGCTCGCCGGAGATCCCGATCGCGGCGAACCCGCGAACCGACAGCGAGATCGGCAGGTCCGCCACGATGGAATGGGCCCGGACGAACTGGCGCAACGCCAGCGTGGTGATCGGCTCCAGCTCGTCGACCGGGCCGGTCTGCGGCGCCACCAGCCGGGTGGCCAGCCGCTGCGAACCCCGGCAGATCCGCACGTGGCAGAAGTCCGGGTCGCCACTGCGGCGCTCCCACATCCGCCGGCTGCTGGCGATCGACCACAGCGCGGCGGGATCGGGATGGCTCCACTCCAAGGCCGCGCGCTGGTCCTGCGCGGCCTGTCTGGCCCGCTCCCGCATCTGGCCCAGGTAGCGCAGGTAGTCCTTGCGGTCCTCATTCATCTCGGCCTTGGCCTGGCCGCGCCCGCGGCCACCGCCGGCGAACATGCCGATGGTCGACACCAGCATCATGATCGGGAACAGCAGGAACACGGGGTTGCTCTTGGCGTCGCCGGTGGTGAAGACGAACGCCACCATGCCCAGCACCGCCGCGATCATCACGACCGGAAGGATCTTCTGCACGATGTTGCCCGGGATGACCCTGGGCACCTCGGGCGGCGGCTCGAGGTGAACCTCACCACCGGGCATCTTCGGCGCGGCCAGCCGAGGTGACCGCCGGAACTGCACGGTGCTCACGTCAGATCACCTCCGCACCCTTGTGGGCGAGGCGACACCCTAGCGTTCGCGCGATCGAAGTAGCCGAGGGACAGTCGCGGCAGACGACCTACGCGTCCGCTGCTCGCTTCATGAGCACGCAACACCGCTGCAAACTTCGCGGCCTAGCCTTACCCTCTCTAGTTCTTACCGTCGGACGGCAACGAGAGGGTGAGCGGGTTGACCCAGCACCACCTCACTCCGGGGAGCGGGTTGTCGTGTGTTCCCGCGCCCACGCCGATCGAGGTGGTTTTCCGGAGCCGGTCGCGCAGCGCGGTGGCTCAGCGAACCGGGCAACTCGTGATCATCGGGGGCGCGGAGGACCGCGTCGGCGGGGCCGTGATCCTCCAGCGGTTCCGCGACCTGTGCGGTGGCGAGAACGCCCGGATCGCCGTCCTCGGAACCGCGACGACGATCCCCGACGAGGTCGGTGCCGACTACATCACGGCCTTCCGTGCCATCGGCGTCGAGGAGGTCGTGTTCCTGCCTCTCGGGTCCAGAGACGAGGCGAACTCGGCCGAGACGATCGAGATCCTCGACGGTGTCGACGGCGTCTTCTTCACCGGCGGCGACCAGCGGCGCATCGCCGCCTTCGTCGGAGGGTCGCGCGTGGATGTCTGGCTGCACCAGAAGTTCGAGCAGGGCCTGGTCATCGCCGGGACCAGCGCGGGGGCCGCGATGATGTCGAGCACCATGATCCAGGGCGGCGCCGACACGACGACCTCGACCCCAGCCGTTGCGCTCGGGCCTGGCCTGGGATTCCTTCCGGGCGTGGTGATCGACATGCACTTGACCGAGCGCGGGAGGCTGACTCGCCTCCTCGCCGCCGTGGCCCGCTGCCCCCACCACCTCGGGATCGGTATCGACGAGGACACCGCGCTGATCGTGGACGGCAACCGGTCCGAGGTCGTCGGCGCCGGAACGGTCACGATCATCGACGCCGCCCAGGCGACGTCGATCGTCGGCCCGGACGACGAGAGGCCCATCGCGCTGGCCGACGCACTCATCCACGTACTGGCGAGCGGGTACGCGTTCGACCTCGCCACCCGGTCAGCAGAGATCACCGCCGGACCCGAGGTGGAGCGGAGGTTGTCCCGGGCGTCGTAAGAATCGGTGAACACTCTTTTCTAAATAGACCATTCGTAGTCGTAACTAAATTACTAGTCCAATGGAGGTGAATTCTGGCGGGGGGTGCGCCGTTCCGGTCGGCTTGATCCTAGCGTCATGGCTGCCGAAAATGGATGATGAGGCTTTCTTGGCGATGCGGGCGCGTTTGACGTCCCTGTTGCCCCGATTGAATGAGCGTGATCGTCGTGCGGCGCTGGCGGTCGAGGCGACAGCGTGGGGCCGTGGCGGAATTAGCGCGGTGCATCGCGCCACTGGTGCATCTCGGACGACGATTCGACGTGGTATGGCCGAACTCGCCGGTGACGATCCAGTCCAGCATGGTCGCCGAGTCCGGGCACCGGGGGCCGGTCGCAAGAAAGCCGAGGTCGCCGATCCGAAGCTCTTGCATGCGTTGAATTCGTTGGTCGAGCCGCAGACTCGGGGTGGCCCGGAAACGCCGTTGCGGTGGACCACGAAATCGACCCGCATCCTCGCCGGGGAACTGACTGCCATGGGTCACCGAGTCAGTCACGCCGTCGTGGCGAAGATCCTGGGTTCACGCGGATACAGCCTGCAGGGAACCCGCAAGACCCTAGAAGGGCGACATCCCGACCGCGACGCCCAGTTCCGGTACATCAACGGACTCGCCGAGCAGTTCTTGGCCAGCGGCGACCCCGTGATCAACGTCGATACAAAGAAAAAAGAGCTGGCCGGGCGGTACGCGCAGGACCGCAAGGAGTGGCAGCCGGAAGGCGAGCCGGTCGAAGTCTCCACCTATGACTTCCCCGTCGACCACGACACGTCGGTATTCACCGTGGCCACCATCGAACAATGGTGGCACACGATGGGCAAGCACAAGTACCCCAACACATGGCGGATCCTCATCGCCGCCGACGGCGGATCTAACGGCCATCGCAACTGGCTGTGGAAGCTCGAACTCACCCGGCTCGCCGCGGCAATCGGAATTGACATCGTCGTCTGCCATTACCCACCCGGCACCAGCAAATGGAACAAGATCGAACACCGACTCTTCTCCAGGATCACCTATAACTGGCGCGGACGACCACTCGAAACATATCAGACCATCGTCAATCTCATCGCCAACACCACGACAATGACAGGCCTAACGGTTCACTGCGAACTCGATTCCAGCCTCTCTCCTGCCAGAATCAAGCTCTCCCAGCAGCATAAGTTAACATCCCTGGCTCGGCACGAATTTCATGGTGACTGGAACTACACTATCCGATCAGCCAACCTCGGTTCCAGGGAGGCGACTGAGCCCGCCAGTCGTGCTGTCTGGGATCCAGTCTCCGGACGTTCGTCCTGGTGACGAAGCGGAGGCGGCCGAGATGGCCTACGCCGACCTCACCAAGACCGAGCAGGCCCGCGAGATCATCGCCTTCGCGGACTACTGGCAGACCACCCGCACCAGGCATCGAGGCTGATGGATAGGAAATTTCATTCCATCTCCTTTTGAGTGGCAGTCCTTTTGAGTGGCGGTTCTTCCCGTCAGATCTGCCATGCGGCAGGCTCAGAGCGGAATCCCAACCCATCCCGCGTGAGGGAAAGGACGTCGCCACCGATGTCACCGTCTGTAACAATGTCACTGTCCGTGAAGCAGTTTCCCCGGCCCACTGCCGCCCTTCCGAAAGCGACCTCGGCAGCCGAGGACTCCAGCGCTGCTGTTTCGTGCCCCGTAAGATCAGCAGCGGAGATCGCAGCAAGTCCCACGACGGGCGGGACATCCTCGTGCACCGAGAGAGGTGAACCACCGCCGGAACGATCAGAAGAACCGTTCGTGCCGCAACAACGCGGCGCGCGGCTCGACGTCACGATCGACATGACCGCGGATGAGCCCATTGTGCTGAATCATGCTTACTCTGCAATGGAAATCGTGAGAATCACGGTGTATCGCGGTCCCAACTACTGGTCGTACAACCCCGCCATCAACCTCCTCGTCGATCTCGGGTCGCTTGAGGAGTGGCCGACCGACCGGCTCCCGGGCTTCGCAGAACACCTCGTCGAGCTCGTCCCCGAACTGCGCACCCACGACTGTTCACAGGGGCGTCCCGGGGGCTTCCTCGAACGGCTCGAGGAGGGAACCTGGCTCGGCCACGTCGCTGAGCATGTGGCTCTCGCGCTCCAGGCACGCGCCGGTTTCCACGTCCGCCGGGGAAAGACGCGGTCGGCCGGCGCGCCGGGGCACTACTACGTCATCTACAGCTATGACAACGAACACGTCGGGCTAGCCGCGGGCAAGCTAGCCGTGCGCCTGGTGAACCACTTGGTCCAGCCGGAGCCCGGTTTCGACCCGAAGCACGAGGTGGACGAACTGCTGGCGCTGGCCCGGCGGACGCGGTTGGGACCATCCACGCAGGCCATCGTGGGGGAGGCGGAACGCCGCGGCATCCCGACGTTCCTCCTGGACCACGGTTCGCTGGTGCAGCTCGGCCACGGCGTGCACCAACGGCGCATCGTGGCGACGGTTCCTTCATCGACGAGCGCAGTGGCGCTGGACCTTGCCAGAGACAAGGAGCTCACGAAGTACCTCTTGCAGGACGCGGGCGTCCCCGTCCCGCGCTCGGAGGTGGTGCGAACGGCCGACGGCGCCGTCGCGGCAGCAGAGCAGATCGGCCTCCCGGTCGTCGTGAAGCCGCTCGATGGCAACCACGGCCGTGGCGTGTCCCTCGACTTGAACGATGAGGCCGAGATCCGCGCCGCCTTCGAGCGGGCCCAGGCCGAGACGCGGAAGGGCTCGGTCATCATCGAGCAGCAACTGCGTGGCCATGACCACCGGCTGCTCGTCATCGGTGGGCGGGTCGTGGCTGCCGCTCAACGGGTGCCGGCTCACGTGGTCGGCGACGGCGTCGCCACCGTCCGCCAGCTCGTGGACCGGACGAATGCCGACCCCCGTCGCGGTGAAGGCCACGAGGCGGTGTTGACCCACATTCGACTCGACGAGCGAGCAGAGCACTTGCTGGCCCGGCAGCAACTGAGCGCCGACGCCGTGCCGGCCAATGGCCAAGTCGTCTTCCTCGTCGATACTGGCAACCTGTCCACTGGGGGGACCGCCATCGACTGCACCGACGACGTGCATCCCGAGAACGCCGCCGTGGCGGTGGAGGCGGCACTGGTCGTCGGGCTCGACGTCGCAGGCGTGGACCTCGTCACCAGCGACATCCGCAGGCCGGTCTCCGAACTCGGCGGGGCTGTGATCGAGGTCAATGCCGGGCCTGGCTTCCGCATGCACGTCGCACCGTCGGAAGGCGAACAGCGCGACGTCGCCGGGCCGCTGCTCGACCTGCTCTTTCCGCCAGGTGGGCCCAGCCGCATCCCGATCGTGGCCGTGACCGGGAGCAACGGCAAGACGACGACCGCGCGGATGATCTCCCACATCCTCCGCCGGACGGGACGGACAGTCGGGACGACATCGACCGACGGCGTCTACGTCAACGACCGCCTGATCCTCAAGGCTGACGCGTCGGGGCCCAAGTCGGCTCGGATGATCCTTCAGCACCCGCGGGTTGAGCTGGCGGTGCTCGAGACGGCGCGCGGCGGGATCCTGCGCGAGGGCCTCGGCTACGACCGTAATGACGTCGCCGTCGTGCTCAACGTGTCCGGCGACCACCTGGGGCTCGGCGGGATCACGTCGGTCGAGCAACTCGCTGACGTCAAGCAGGTGATCGTGGAAGCGGTCCCGAGGAGCGGGGTCGCCGTACTGAACGCCGACGACCCTCATGTCGCCCGCATGGCCGACGCCTGCCTGGGTGAGGTCGTCTACTTCAGCACCCGGCAGCGCAACCCGGTCGTCGACCGGCACTGCGGACGGGGTGGGCGTGCGTTGACTGTCGAGCGCATCGACGGCGTCGAGACGATCGTGCTCCGGATCGGCGACCGCTCCTCCTTCCCGATCGTCGGAGTGGCTGCGCTGCCCTCGACGTTCCGCGGCGCAGCGTGGATGAACGTCGAGAACGCGGTAGCAGCGGCCGCCGCCGCGCTCGCCCTCGGCGGCCGGCTCGACGATGTCCGCAACGGGCTGCGGACGTTCACCACGGCCTTCGACACCGCCCCCGGTCGGCTGAACGTGGTGGACAGCGATGGCATCACGGTGGTCATCGACTACGGCCACAACGCCGCGGCCATGCGCGCTCTGGGCCGGTTCGTGGACCGCTTCGTCGAGGAAGTCCCCTTGGTGGATCGCATGGTCGAGGAATTCCCCGTTTGCGCTCTGCCGCGCCGGATTGGGGTCGTCGGTCTCCCGGGCGACCGCAGCGACCAGGAGCTACGCGAGTTGGGGTGGATCGTGGCGTGCCACTTCAACGAGGTCATGATCCGGGAGGACAACAACCTGCGGGGCCGGCCGCCAGGTCAGCTCGCGGCACTCGTCGCCGAGGGAGTACGGATGGCGATCGACTGCGGCGCATCGTGCCAGTTCGTCGAGCCCGTCCTGGACGAAGTGGCTGCGGTCAAGGCCGCACTGGCGCGGGCCCAGCCGGGTGACGTCCTCGTGCTGTGCGTCGAGGACGCGGCGCGGGCCTGGCAGTACGTGAGCTAGCAGCCAAGCGCCGCACCCGGGTCGCCACCGCTGCGGACCAGCCGGACCCGTTCGAGATGGCTCTCGGTTTCGACCAACGCCACCTCCAGCAGGTCCGCGCGGTGGCGATCCGAGTGATCGCGTGCGCTTGGCAACCGTCATCCTGACGGGCGGGTGGTGGTAGCGAGTTCGGCGAGGTCCAACTCGACCGGGAACGGTTCAGCTAGACACAGGAGCTGACCCGACCTCGACGAAGCGAGTTCGACGTAGTGCCCCCGTTGCAGCCGGTACGCCACCGAGCTCGGCCCCGGGCTGCTGAGCTCGATCCGCAGGTAGTGTTCGATGCCCACGGCCGAGTAGAGCTGCGGCTTGATCGCACGATCAGCCGCAATACTGCCCGGACTGACGATCTCGACGACCATCGCCACATCGGCCGGGTCCCAGACCGTCAGGTCGAGCCCGGGGTTGGTCACCACGACCAGGTCGGGGATCAGGATCCGCCCGGGCGCCACCCGGACGTTGATGGCTTCCAGCACCTCCACCCAGTTCGGCGCCGCTCGCCCCAGCGCATGCCAGAGTTGGGACGACAGCCGCTGGTGCCGGCCGCCGGCTGCCGGGCTCACCAGGAGCCCACCGTCGAGCAGCTCGATGCGACGACGGTCCTCGGGCAGCGCGAGATAGTCTCGCTCGGTCCACGGCCCGACGTGGTCGAGCAGAATGGACTGGGCAGCCGAGGACATCCGCAGCTCACCTCCGCACGTCTGAGGGGCACCACCATGGTCGCATGCTGGCGGGGAGCACCGACAGTTCTCAGCGAACCCGCTGCGTGATCACCGCCATGCGGAGTTGCTGGTTGCACTCGGCACAGCTACCCCGCCAACCACGCGCGTTGATGGCCGAGCTGGCGCTGCTGTCCAATGTGGATATCCAGATCATCCCGTTCGACACGCTGTCTTACGAGCCGCTCAGCTACGCCTTCAGAGTGCTGCGGTTCGATCATGACTCAGCCACCGACATCGTCTACATCGAGATGTACGACAACGCGGTCTACCTGGACAAACCGCCCGAGGCGGTGCGCCAGTACGTCGAGCTGCAGCGCCGGTTGCAAGCCATCGCCCTGGGACCGGTGGAGTCGCGTAACTTCATGGTGGAACCGGCAGGTCAGTTCGCTGCGAAACCAGACTGAGAAGGGGCTAGCCCCATGTCAACCGCACCATTCCAGGACAGGGCCTGGTACAAGTCCAGCTACAGCAACGGGGGGGCCGACGACTGCGTCGAGGTCAACCACTCGCTTGGCGGTCACGTAGGGGTGCGTGACTCCAAGCTCGGCACCACCAGCCCGGTGCTGGCGATCCCGGCACCACACTGGACCCGCCTCATCGCCGCCATCCAGAACAACACCCTCGACACCTAGCGTGACCGCGTTCTGGATGCAGACTGCAGTAACTGGGCGCTCTTTAACGTCAGTCTGCATCCAGAACGCGGAGTCGGGGTGAAGTGTGTGGGTTTTGTCGTATGGGGCGGAGACGGATCAGGTGGTTGATCTGTGGGGGGCCGAGGGTGGTCCGAGGCCGCTGGTCGTGCTGATCCACGGTGGGTTCTGGCGGGCTGCGATCGACCGGATGCACCTACGGCCGATGGCGGTCGGGCTCGTTGCGGCGGGATACGCCGTGGCCGTTGTCGAATACCGGCGGACCGGTCAGCCCGGCGGAGGCTGGCCGGGCACCTTCGATGATGTGGCGACCGCGTTGGACCGGCTGCCCGAGCTGGTGGAGCCGTACGGCCTGGATGCGGCGGGTGCCGTGTGGGCCGGGCACTCGGCCGGTGGGCACCTCGCGCTGTGGGCCTCGCTGCGCCACCGGCTGCCCGCGGACGCGCCCTGGCACCTGCCCGCTGCGCCGGCCGTGCGCAAAGTGGTGTCGCTGGCGGGCTGCGCCGACCTCGCACTGATCAGCCACTGGCGGCTCGGCGGCGACGCGGCCAACGACCTCATGGGTGGGACGCCCGGCGAGTACCCGGACCGCTACGCCCTCGCTGATCCGTCCGTCCTGCTCCCGGGGGCCGTACCAACCGTCCACCTGCACGGCACCAAGGACGGTCAGGTCCCCCTTGCGGTCGGCCGCCAGTACGCCGAGCGTGCCCGCCGGGCCGCAAGCCCCTTCGAGTTCATCGCGCTGCCCGGCGTCGAGCACTTCGCCCTCATCGACCCGTTGTCAGCCGCCTGGCCCCACGTCCTCGCCGCCCTCAGCGTCCGGAGAGACCCCCCTTGAACGGCCGGGCGCGCAGAGCGTAGATACTCCTCGGCACCAAGAAGGCCGCCGAGACCCGCACCGACGTGCAACCGATGGTCGGCAGGCCGAGCGAGAGGGTGCAGAGGTGCCAACCAATGCCAACGGAGTTCCTGCGGTGCGGCCGTCCGGTGCTGGACCGACGGCTCAACCGTCGCGACCCGGGCCTGGACCGGCGGTCCAACCCTCCCGGCCAGGACCGGCGGGGCGGCCGTCCGCGGTGTTCAGCAGAGTGACGGTGGTGGCCCCCCGCACCCGCATCGACCTGGCGCTGCCCTCTGATGTCGCGGTGGCCAACCTGCTGCCGATGGTGCTCGAGATGGCCGGCGAGTCCACTGCCGACGGTGGCAGCAGGCACGGCGGCTGGTGCCTGGCCAAACTCGGTGGTGAGGCGATCGATCCGGATCGCCCGCTGGGCTCGTTGGGGGTGGTCGACGGCGATCTCCTGCAACTGAGGCGCCGCTGCGACAGCCCCCCACCCCCGCTGTTCGACGACGTGGTGGAGGCCATCGCGGCATCCGCCCCGAGCAGCTACCGTCCGTGGACCGAGAACACCGCCCGCATGCTCGGGATGGTCGCGGCGGGGTTGGCGCTACTGGCCGGTGCCGTTGCGCTGTTGCGCGCCGGCCCCGGCCTCGGCGTCGCCGTGGTCGCGGGCGGCGCTGCTGTGGTCGTGCTGGTGGCGGGCGCGATGATCGCTCGGGTGTACGGCGAGACCAGCGCTGGAGTGCTGGTGGCAGCGGGCAGCGTGGCGCTGGGTTTCGTCAGCGGGCTCTACATCGTGCCCGGTAGCGTTCACGCGGAGAACTTCTTGCTGGCCTGCACGCTGGCCCTGGTACTGGCCATCGTCTCGATCATGGTGCTCGGCGACGGCATCACGCCGTTCGTGGCCAGCGCCACCGCTGCCGCGCTCGGCGCGCTGGCCTTCCTGGTGGCCAGCCTGGTCGACGGTCCCGCTGCGGGCATCGCCGCGGGGGCAGCGGCGTTCGCGCTGGGCGGCATCTCGGCACTGCCGCGGCTGACCATCCAGCTATCCCGGCTTCCGATGCCCCAGGTGCCGGGTAGCGCCCAGGACCTGCAGAAGGACTCCGGATTTCCGGACTACAGCGCGATCGAGCGCCGGGCCGGTCTGGCGCACGAGTACATGACCGGCATGATCATCGGATCCGGTGCGGTGGCCGCGGTCGGCGCCGTACTGGCCGCAGCCGATGGAGGTGGGTTGGGGTTCGTGCTGGGCGCGGTGGTAGCCGCCGTCCTGATGCTGCGAGCGCGGTCCTACGCCAACGGTAGCCAGGCGATCGCGCTGCTGGTCAGCGGGATGGTTGCGGTAGCCGGGCTGCTGGCCGGACTGCTGGCCACGGCCGGCCAGGACGTCGTGCTGCTGGCCGTCTTCGGCGGTCTGCTGGTTCTCGCGACACTTGCACTGGTTGCCGGGGTCGTGCTGCCCCGCCACCGGTTCTCCCCGGTGCTGCGCCGCTGTGTGGATGTGGTCGAAGCGACGCTCATCGCCGCGGTGCTGCCACTCGCATTGGGCGTGATGGACCTCTACAACACATTCCGGGCGCTGTGACGGCAGCCGCCGGTCATCTTCGGGTACTGCTCGTGGCCTGCGTGGCCACGTTGCTGTGCATCGCGGGGCCGGGGTGGCCGGTGGCGGCCGAACCCGAGATCAGGCCGCCAGGCGTGCCACCCCCGGTGAATCCGGCGACCCTGCCGACCCCGGCCAGCGTGAGCGCGTTGCCCTACATCGTGAACAACCGGGTTACCCGCCAGACCGGCCCGGTCGAGCAGCAGGCAGCCTGCCAGCAACCGCCAGCGGGTAACCCGCGCAACGTCGAGGCGGAGCCGGCCGCTCAACTGCGGCTGCGAATCCGGCAGGCCCAGCAGTTCGCGACCGGACGTGACCAGCGGGTGGCCGTCATCGACAGCGGGGTGCAGCCGCACCCCAGGCTGGCCGGCAGATTGATCGACGGCGGGGACTACATCGACAACCGCAGCGGCCTGTTCGACTGCGACGGCCACGGCACCGCGGTGGCCGGTCTCATCGCCGCGGCGCCCGATCCGGCTACCCGGTTCGTCGGGGTGGCCCCCGCTGCCGAGATCCTGGCCATCCGCCAGGCCAGCACCTTCTACGCCGTGCCGCTGCGCCAGCTCGACACCGGTCAGGAGTTTCGCAGCCCGATCACCGGGGACACCGTGAGCATGGCCACGGCCGTGATGCGCGCCGTGCAGCTGGGCGCAACAGTGATCAACATCTCGGAAGCTGCCTGTTTCCCCGCCGAGCGCGACCAGGTCAACGCCCCAGACCTGCAGGCAGCCGTGCACTACGCGGTGGAGCACAATGTCGTCGTGGTGGTGGCCGCCGCCAATACCAGCAGCACCTGCAGGCAGAACAACCCCGGCGCGGTCACCACGATCTCCTCACCGGGCTGGTTCGACGACGACGTGCTCACCGCCGCCGCGACCGACGACAAGGGCGACGCAGCGGATTTCTCGATCCGCGGACCGTGGGTCGACGTTGCCGCACCAGGCACCGGTGCGGTGTCCCTGGCTGCGGGAGGACCGGGCCTGATCACCGAGCTGGTGGACGCCGGCGGCGTGGCGCGACGGCTCGACGGCACCAGCTTCGCCACGCCGTATGTCGCCGGGCTCGCCGCGCTGGTCCGGGACCGGTTCCCGCATCTGACCGCGCGGCAGGTGATGCATCGCATCGAGCAGACCGCGCAGCACACCGCTGGTCCCGGTGGTCGCAGCGAGGAACTCGGCTACGGCATGGTCGATCCGGTTGCGGCGCTCACCGCGGTACTGCCCGAGGAACAGGATTCCGGCCCGGCACCGGTGCAGCCTGCCAAACTGTCCGGCCTCCAGCCGCCACCACCCGACAATCCGCTACCGCGCACCGTCGCCCTGATCGGCTCCGCCGCCGCCCTCACCCTGCTAGCCCTCACCCTCCTCATCACCCACACCCTCAAACGCCACCGCCGCCACAATCGCATTCAGCGGGCTCAGCGGGGTTAATCCGCCCGGTTTTACCCCGCTGAGCCCGCTGAATGCGATGGGTGACCTTACTGCCGAGCCAGCAGTCCCGGTTAGCGAATAACGCGTACTGGGACGTCGATGTCCAGCCCGGCCCAAGCGGTGTCCGCGGTGACGGCGACGCGGTCCAGTCGGGCCGCCAGCGCCAGGCAGCAGCGGGTGCACCAGCTCGGCACCGGGTTCGTCGCGCAGCCATGCCAGCACTGCTGAGGCATCCAGCACCGCCGAGGTTCGCGGCTGAGTAGACACCGCCATCGCCCAGCTCACCAGGCCCGCGCTTTCTCGTCCCCCGAAAACGCGGTACGGTGTACCGTATTATCTACGGAATAGGCTTGACATTTACAACGAGGATGAGGAAGTGCCGACTGTTCGGAGCGGAGGCGGGGACCCCGCGCGGAGCATGGCCCTGCTGTGGGGCAGCGAGGCGCCGACGCGCGCCCGCGGGCCAAAGCCGAGCCTGACCGTGCGCGGCATCGCTCGGGCCGCCATCGAACTGGCCGACGCCGAAGGCTTGGACGCGCTGTCCATGCGCCGGGTCGCCGAGCGGCTCGGCGTGGGCACCATGTCGCTGTACACCTACGTGCCGGGCAAGGCCGAACTCGTCGACGTCATGCTCGACGCCATTCATCTCGAGATCACGCCCGCGCCGCCCCACGGGACGTGGCGTGCGCAGCTCGAGGCCGTCGCCCGGGATCAGTGGACGCTCGCCCGGCGGCATCCGTGGATGCTCCACATCGCCACCACCCGCCCGCCGATGGGCCCAGGAATCATCGCCAAGTACGAACGGGAACTGCGTGCTGTCGAGGGACTCGGCCTCGACGACCTCGAGATGGACTCGATCGTCACCCTCGTCAACGGCTACGTCGCCGGTGCTGCGCGTAGCGCGATCGACGCCTTCGACGTCGCGCGCAGCAGCGGCCTGGACGACGCGACCTGGTGGGCGATGACCGGACCGTGGCTAGCCAAGGTCCTCGATCCCCAGCGCTACCCCGTGGCCACCCGGGTCGGCACGACGGCCGGCCAGTACCACCAAGCTCCCTCCGACCCCGACCACGCCTTCGAGTTCGGCCTGCAACGCGTCCTCGACGGCATCGAAGCACTGGTCCAGCAGCGCAGCGGGTGAAACTCCCTACCGGTGAAAGCCGGTCTCGTGCAGTCCCCCCGCCAGCGGCGTCGTCCGCCAGTGGTCCAGCCACGGCCGGACGCCCTCGGCGAGCATCGGAAGCTGGGGTATGAGGGCGAGGCAGCCGACGAGCTGGAGCGTGCGTGCAGATTCCATGACCCTCGCGGCCCGCGCCAGCCGCGGCGGCGACGGCCCGGTTCGTGCGGGCGGCCAACTCGTCAGAGGTAAGCATCGCCGTAATCCTGGCACCCGATCATAGACACTGGGGGCATGACGGAAATCACCTCGGAGGCGCAACTGCGGGAGCTGGTCGGCGAACCGCTTCCGAGAGTTGCCGCCAAGGACCGGCGCTGGCTGCACGAGTACGACAAGCAGTGGCTCGCACGCTCACCCTTCTGCCTGGTGGCCACCTCCGGCGCGGACGGCAGCTGCGACGTCTCGCCCAAGGGCGACCCGCCCGGCTTCACCCTCGTGCTCGATGACACGACCATCGCCATCCCCGAGCGACCCGGCAACCGGCGCGCCGACGGCTTTCGCAACATCCTGACCAACCCGCATGTCGGCTTGATCTACCTCGTCCCCGGGCGCGGCGACACCTTGCGGATCAACGGCCGAGCACGTCTGATGCGGGAGGCACCTTTCTTCGACCAGATGGTGGTGAAGGGCCACCGGCCGCTGCTGGCTCTCGTCGTCGAGATCGATCAGGTCTTCTACCACTGTTCGAAGGCGTTCCTGCGCTCCGATCTGTGGCAGCCGGCGACGTGGGAGCCCGACGCGGTGCCCGCACGCGCCCAGATCGCCCAGCGCCTCGAACAACCCAGCGAGGCGCTCGAGGACCTGCAGCGCTACTACGGCCCCGCTTACGCCACCGGTCTTTACCGGACGGGCTGAGAGCCCGAACGGCACCGCATGCCGGATTCGGCGGATCTTCGGCAACCGAGTGCCGGCAGGGCACAGCGCCGCACCCTGATCGTGCTGGTCGGCACGCAGGCCGCGGCCGGCGTCGGCGTGGCGGCCGGCATCGCGGTGAGCAACCTGGTGGCCGCCGAACTGTCCGGCTCGGAAGTGATCGGCGGAGCGGCCTCGACCGCGATGGTGATCGGCGCCGCCTTCGCCTCCTACGCCATCGCCAGGGTCGCCGACCGGTCCGGCCGCCGGGCGGCACTTGCGCTGGGCTACGCGCTGGGCGGGCTCGGCGCGATCGGTGCGGTAGTCGCGGTGTCGCTGGGCAGCTGGCCCGCCCTGCTGGCAGCGCTGGTGCCGTTCGGGGCGGCGATGGCGGCCGGTCTGGCTGCGCGGTTCGCCGCGACTGATCTCGCCGACCCGCGCCGGGTGGCACGTGAGCTGGCGATCGTGCTGTGGGCCGTCACCGTCGGTGTGCTCGTCGGCCCCAACCTCGCCGATCCTGCGCAGCGCTGGGCGGGCGCACTGGGGCTCGTGCCGGCAACCGGCCCATATCTGCTGTGCGCCGCCGCGTTCGGGCTGGCGGGGGTCGCGACGGTGATCGGGCTGCGCCCCGATCCGCTGGTACTCGCACGCGAGCTCAGCGAGGTGGATGCCCGCCACGGCCGCGCCGGGCCCGCACGTTCGCCGTGGGGGGCACTGCGGTCGGCGCCCACCGCCCAGCTGGCCGTCGCGGGAATCGCGCTCTGTCACCTGGTCATGGTCGGGTTGATGTCGTTGACCCCGGTCCACATGGATCACGGCGGAGCGTCGTTGCAACTGGTCGGGCTCGTCATCAGCCTGCACATCGCCGCGATGTACGCGCTGAGCCCGTTGTTCGGGGTGCTCGCCGATCGGATCGGCCGACGCCGCGTGCTCGCACTCGGCTCCGTGTTGCTGGTGATCGCCGGCGGCATGACCGCAACGGCCGGCGGGGCAGACGCCGGGCTGCTCACCGTCGGTCTGGTCGTGCTCGGCCTGGGATGGTCAGCCGGGTTGGTGGGGGGTTCGGCGCTGCTCGTCGAGGCCGTGCCGCTGGCGGACCGACCCGGCATGCAAGGCCTGTCCGACGTGACGATGAACGTCGCTGGGGCGCTCGGTGGCGTGCTGGCCGGCGTGACGGTCGCCGTCGGGTCGTATGCGCTGCTCGGGCTGGTCACTGCCGCGCTAGCCGCGCTGTTCGGGTTCGCCACGCTGGTCCACGCGCGGCGGTGGGCGGCGTCGTAGATCTCGGTCGAGCAGCTGCTGTGCCCAGCTGCGCCAGAATTCAGCCAGCTCCGGCGCGGCCAAAATCTCCGCTGCGCGGGCGCGGTCGCGGTGGAAGGCGTGCGCCACAGCGCGCACTGTCACGCCATGGCCGGGCTGGTGCGCGACGATGACCTCGTCGCCGGCCCCCACCGAACCGCTGACCAGGATTCGCAGGTAAGCACCGGGCCGACCGGCGGCGGCGAACCGGCGTGGATACCCGTCGTCGTCCATCCGGATGCCGAGCTTGTAGCACGGCACCCTCGGTCCGCAGACCTCCAGCTCGGCGGTGCCGATCCGCCAGCGTTCCCCGATCACCGCGCCGGTCACCGCGGTCCCGGTCACGGTGAGGTTCTCGCCGAACACCCCGTGCGGCAGCGGCCGTCCGAGCTCACCGGCCCACCAGTCGAGGTCCTCGCGCGCGTAGGCGTAGACAGCCTTGTCCGGGCCGCCGTGCACTTCGCGGTCGGCCTGGTCGTCGCCGACCAGGTTCACCCCGAGCACCTGCACGCGGTCGTCCACCGGGTACTTGAAGATCGCCGTGTGGACGATCCGGCCCCGCCAGCTCACCGGGCGCGGGACGCCGACGTTGACCGAGACCACGCGGCCCGGCTCCGCACCAGCGGCGCGAGCAGCGATCATCCATCCATCATCGCGCCCTCAGGCCAGTTCAGCGGAATCGGAGCTTTCCGGTGACGACCGGCAGTGAGAGCGAGCCGGGCAGCTGGTCGCCGGTGGCGACCGTGATCGTCGGCTTGAGCGAGTCGGGAAGGATCTCCGCTGACGTTGCGCCGATGGCCAGAACGAGGCGGTGGCCGGCGGGGATCACGGTGGCCAGCGGCAGGCTCTGGGCGGTCACCCTGGTGGGCGTGCCGGTCGGGAAGGGTTGGCTGGTGCCGGGCTGCTGCCAGTGCCTGAGGTCGAGCTGGATCCTCCCGGAGTCCTGCGCCCCGCTCACCAGCTCGGCACAGGAGCCCTGGCCCGCGGTGTGGTAGAGCGTCGCGACCAGATTCCCACCGGGAAGGCTGCTGGACACGGTGAGGTCGGCGGAGAAGTTTCCCGCCACGCGGATCTCCTGCTCCAGGGGCGGGGAGACGTACCCGAGCTGCTGCGGCCCGCAGGCGAGGCCGCCGAGGTCGAGGGACTGGAAGCTGCGCTGCGCGGGCGCCACCCCGCTGCGGGTCGCGATCAGCTCCTGGCCCGAGAGATACAGGGGCACCGACTCGGCCGGCGGCGGCCAGCTCGGGGCGGTATGCCAAGCGCCGGTGTCGTCCTGGTATTCGACGATCCCGGGCGCGGTGGCCTGCGGGCCACCGCGCAGGTAGTGGTCGAACCAGCCGATGGCGAGCTGGGTGAAGTCGGGGCGCACGCCGCCGTGCCCCCACTGACCGAGCATGAACCGGGTGCGGTCCGTGCGCAGCAGCGCCCACAGGTCCTCGAACTGCAGCGTGTGTCCCTCGTCGACGTAGCGCAGGCCATTGGCCATCAGGACGGGCACCGCGGAGTCCGCGATGAACGGGCGTAGGTCCCGCTCCTGGTAGTAGGACGTGCGGTCGCCGGTTGTGACGAGTTCCTTGCCCTCGCGCAGGTGTGTGTCGTACTCCGAGCAGCCGGCGTGGCCGAGCACCGCCGGCTCAGCGCCGACAAAGCTCGTGGCGGCGCCGAATGCTGTCGAGGCCACCGGCCCGACCGAGATCGGCGCACCTTGGCGCGTCAGCAGGCTCCAGACATCGATCACTCCGCTGATCGGCACCGCGGCCTTGAGCGACGGCGGCGGGTCTGCCATCGCCATGTACTGGGCCCAGCCCTCGTAGCTGGTCCCGTACATGCCGACGTTGCCGTTGCTCCACGGCTGCGCAGCGAGCGCCTCCACGATGGTCGAGGTGTCGCTCCAATCCAGGCGCGAACCCCACTGGAAGCAGCCGTCGCTGCCGCCGGTTCCGCGCAGGTTCACCAGCGCCACCGCGAAACCCGCCTCGACGAAGGGCCGCACCGCGTCACTGCCGGCCTGCAGCTCACCGGGACCCTTGACCGTGTTCCAGTAGGGGCTCAACTGGAGCACCGTCGCTGCCGGACCGCCAGCCTCGGGAAGGTAGACGTCGCCCCGCAAGGCCGTGCCGTCGGCCGCCCGGGTTTCGAAGGGCACCACCCGCACCGCAGCGGCGACTTGCGCGGCCGCGGCCGTCACCATCGTCACCGTCGCGAGCACCGCCACCACGAGGGCGACACAGCGCATGATGACCGCGTGCCGGTATCGCAGCCAGCGGTTCCCGGTCGATCGATCGTGGTCGCGCACGGTGCGTTCTCCCAGCTGAGCGGGGCTTCGGGTGGGATGACGAGTTCAGCCTCGACCCGAGGGGGCGTCATCGTCGCAGCGGCACCGAGCACGTCGCACGTCGGGGTTCACACTCAGCCGCCGGTGCGCTGCTCGGCAAGCTGGCGGGCCAGGTCGGGGTTGAACAGCTCCAAGGCGCGCTCAGGCTCCAGCGCCGGGCCAAGCAGCAACAATCCCAGGATGGACTCCGGTGCCGGCGTGGTGACGTCGCCGAGTCCGAGTGCGCGAGCCACGTCCATCGTGGGCACGCCGTAGCGCAGCCCCTGGTCGGTCACCAGCCAGATCGCCCCGGTGTCGGGTCGCTGCCCGGGAACCACCCCGCGGACCAGCGCACCCTTGGTCGGCTTGAGAAAGACGCTGTCAGCCGTCTGGCCGCTTGCCGCGCGGGGCACCTCGACCGGGCTGTCGCCATCGTCGAGCGGCAGCCGCTCGCCTGGATTGGTGGTGATCACCGGAGCCTGGTCCGGCCCCTGCCAGGTGAGGCAGGCGATCGGGCTCTCAGTGATCGTGACGATCTGCGGGATCTGGGCCGGGAAGCCGGTGAAGTCAAGCTGGCTGGCTACCGGCGTTTCCGGCACCTGCGAAATGGCCTCCGGCGTGACATCCGTGAAGTCGGTGCTGGCGCTGCGGTGGTAGCGGATCAGGTCGGCCACCGCGCGCTCCACCGGCTGCTTACCCTGCGGCAACAGCAGGAAGAACGACTGCTGGATCGCGCCTTTCACCCGCACCACCTCGCCGACCTGCACCCCGGGAAGGAAGGACGAGAGTTGCCCAGGCGGGATGGCCGGCAGCGTGAGCGGAGGCCCCTCGGGGATCGCGTTGAGCAAACCGGTACTGACCATGCGCGGCACGACGTTGCCCAACCGGTAAAGGGTCCGGACCGCGGTATCGCGCAGGTCGACCTGCCCGCGACGGCCGTGCCACACCAGGTAGGTGGCTCCGGTGCTCTGCTCGGCGACAAGCAGGGCCGCGTCGTCACCGAGCGGGCGGCCCGGCGGTTGCCCCTCCCGGACCAGGACAGTGGTGGACAGCTGCGGTTGGGACTCCGAGTTCGGCAGGTCGGACCGGATCTTGGCGGTGTCGCATACCGACCACACGCCCCGGATCAGGTTCTCCCGCACCGGCAGCGGCGGCGCGCCGGGAAGCCCGGTGGACGGCGCACGGCCGATGCCGGCCAACGCGGAGTCGGCGACTCTCTTGGTCTCCGGTGCCTCCCGGCCCGGTGAGATCGCCGCCAGCAACAGGCGCGCCGAGGTCAGGTTGAGCACCGGGATGAGCCGTCGCGGGTTGTCCTGCACCACGAAGACGGTTTCGGACGGGGTACCGATGACGATCTCATTGCCACTGACCTGGCTGGTCGGGCTGAACTGGCCGACCACGAAGAACGCCGCCAACCCCAACCCGCCCAGGATCAGGCCGACCGCGGTGGCCCGCAGGTGCTGGCGCATCGGTTCGTGCAGCATGACCGCGTCCTTGCGGACCAGAGCCGACTCCATCCTGCGGAGCACGAAGCGGTAGGCCTGCACCTGCGACGTGGTGGTCGGATCCTTGGACATCGGGTGCCTGCCACTCTCCCCTGGGCTGTACCGTGCCGCAGGATACGGAGGCCCAGACATGACCGGTGCACTGCCCGCCACGGTGACCGCCCGGCGGCGCTCGACGAGTTCGTGCCTGGGCCCGCTGCCCGTCGTCAACCTGGTGTTGCTGGAGATCGGACTCGCGATCGGTCTGGCGCTACTCGCGGTGGACCCCGCCCTGTGGTGGGCAGCGCTGGGCGTACTGCTGGTCGCAGCGCCACTGGCGCTAGCGCGCTGGCGCGGCCGCTGGCTCGTGCGGTGGGTCCAGCTCACTGCGGGCTACCTGGCGCGCTCACACCGCCCCCAGGTCCTGAAGATCGTAAGCGTCACCAGTCCGGACCCGGTCTTGGGTTCCGACGATCCGCGGGTCGCCCTGCTTCGCCTCGTCGTGCCGGATCTGATCGTCGCGCACGGCTCCGACCACCAGCGGGAACCGTTGGGCTTGGCCTGGCACCAGGGCACGTGGACCGCGGTGTTGCAGGTTGACGCTGCACCGGCACTGATCACCCCCGTCGGTGGCGCGCCCAACCTGCCACTCGGCGCGCTCGCCCCGTGCCTGGAAGATCGCGGCGTGGTGCTGGATGCGATCCAGGTGATCTGGCACTGCTACCCGGGCAACACCGCCCTGCCGTCGTCGTCCCCGGCGCTGCGCTCCTACCTCGAGGTCTTGGGACCGCTACCGGCGGCCGCCCGTCGCACCACCTGGGTCGTGGTGCGGTTGGACCCCCGCCGCTGCCTCGCCGCCGTGGCCGAACGCGGTGGCGGGGTGATCGGCGCGCATCGAGCGCTGATCGGTGCACTGTCCCGGGTGCGCAGCACGCTGGAGTCCCAGGGTGTGTCCACGCAACCACTTGACGCCGACCAACTGTTGCGTGCCGGGATCTCCGCCGCCGAGCTTTCCGCGGTGGCCGGGACCGTGGAGCAGGTGGCGCTGAGCGAGGGGTGGACGGCGGTCACCGCCGCCGGGGTGGGCCACGCCAGCTACGCGATCAGCGGCTGGCAGGTGGGGGGCGTCGCGCCCAACCTCACCGCATTGACCGGGGTCCGTGCGCTGTCCACGACTGTCGCACTGTCGCTGTCGCCTGGTGAGGACGGTGCTGAGATCGGGCTGCGGGGTCTGGTCCGGGTCAGCGCCCGCAACCACGCCGAACTCGACGCGGCCGACGGACGGCTGCAGGCCGTCTCCGAACGCCTCGGGGTAGCGCTCACCCCGCTGCACGGGTTACAGGCCGCCGGCCTGGCCGCGACGCTGCCGCTGGGGGTATCCGGATGAGAACCCTGGGTAACCCGGCAGGAACCCGGGCGGTCGCGCCGGAGTTCCTGGTCACGCCCGGTCTGCTCGACGCGGTCAGTCCCTCGGCCGATCGCGGGGGCATGGTCCTGGGCTCGGGGCCGGATGACGAGCCGCTGAGCGTGTCGGTATTGCGCCCGGAGCCGACCCGGCTGGTGCTGGTCGGGGGGCTCTACCTGGCCCGCCAGGTCGCCCTGCGGGCGATGGCCACCGGTGCCTGGGTGGTGATCGCCACCGGCCGACCCGCTGCCTGGCAGCTGCTCGCCCGAGCGGCCGGCGAAGGCCCCGACGGTAGTCCCGCCCCGCTGGTGCAGGTCCGCCCGCTCGCCCCAGTCGAGCTGCCGCGGGCGTCGGAGGACGCTCCGCTGCTGGTCGTGCACGACGGCGGAGCGGTGCCCCAAGAGCTGTTCTCGCCCCGCTCACCGTGGCAGACCACCCTGTACGTGCTGCCCTACCTGCACCCGCAGGCCGAGAGCACCGCCAATAACGCCAACCTCGTCCTGCTCCAGCGGTTACCGGTTGACCAGGCGCAGCTCGCCGCCCAGATGTGGCGGCTGTCCCCGCCGATGATGCACCAGCTGGCAGAGTTACCCGACGACGGCGTCGTGGCGTTAGGCCCCAATCTCTGGCTGCCACTGCGTCTGGTCACCACACCCGCAGAACGAGAGATCCTCGGCCCCGTCCGCCGGGGAGACTGATTCACGACGCGCGCAACCCGCTGCGCAGGTAGTGCCCCGGGGCGATGCTTCACCATCAACGAACACCGCTGGGGGTGGGCTTGCGATGACGACATCGGGATCAGGAGGCGGTATGGCGACCGGTTACGAGTACAGGGTGATCGAGCTGCGGGAGGGCTTGCTCGGCGGCAAGATGTCCGGTGACAAGCTCGAGAAGATCCTCAATGAGCATGCGGACAAGGGATGGCAGCTCAAGGCCATCACCGCAGTCGACGTGAAGGGCCGGATCGGGCCTGGCGGTGTCGACGGCGTGCTCGTCACCTTCGAGCGTCCTCGCGGCTGAAGCCCGCCGCACTCCCAGGCGGTGCAGGTTGCGTACCTGCTCCACGAGGCTGGGGATCGGGCCTGCCACGACGACGTCGGGGACGACCTCCTGGATCCTGAGAGTCCGCACGGGGGGCGCGGGAACGCCCAGCTCGGCGAGCCAGGCCGCGAGTTGCGCGGACGAGCTCACGTACACGATGCGGCCCAGCCCGACCCAGCCGTGCGCGGCGGCGCACATCGGGAGGAGGGAGATGAAGTGAGGAAGCTCTGCTACGGGTCGACGTCACGAGTGACCCGCAGAGCGCGGGTCTGCTCGGCGCGGGCGGCGAGCTGGTCGTCGTCGGGATAATCCACGCCGACGAGCGTGAGGCCGTGCGCGCGCGCCACGGTCACCTCGCTGGCGCGGGCGGTATGGCGCAGCAGGCCAGCGGGCCAGTCCGGCGGGCGCCGGCCGTCGCCCACCGGCAGCAGGGCACCTACCAGACTGCGCACCATCGAGTGGCAGAACGCATCCGCTGCGACGTGCGCGACCAGCAGGTGCGGTTCGGTGCGGGTCCACTCCAGACGCTCCAGCACGCGCACCGTGCTGGCACCCTCGCGGCGGCGGCAGAACGCGGCGAAGTCGTGTTCGCCGAGTAGCGGGCTGCTCGCCGCGTTCATCGCGGTGTCGTCGAGCCGACGGTGGTGGGCCAGGGTGTCGTACCGGCACAGCGGATCGACTCCCCACGGCGCGTCGCAGACCCGGTATCGGTAGTGCCGCCGCAGCGCGGAGAAGCGGGCATCGAAGGTGCGCGGCACCCTCGACACCGCCGGCACCCGCAGGTCCGGCGGCAACAGCCGAGCGAGCCGGCGGGCGAGCTCGTCGGGCGGCAGGGCGCCGGGCGGCACATCGAGGTGTGCGACCTGCCCGGTGGCGTGCACCCCGGCGTCGGTGCGCCCAGCGACCGTGAGGGTGGCCTGGATCCGCGCCACCGTCACCAGCGCGTGCTCAAGCACCCCTTGGACGGTGCGTCGACCCGGTTGGCGGGCCCATCCAGAGAAACCGGACCCGTCGTAGCTGACATCCAGCCGGTAGCGCAGGAGCCCGCCGTCCCCGGCGGGGGCAGCGGGCTCCTGCAACGCGTTGCTAAAGGTCAGGATTTGCCCTCATCGCCCGCTGTGGCGGGCGCGTCGTCGGCGGCGGTGCCCTGC
Organism: Pseudonocardiaceae bacterium; assembly: GCA_050700115.1. Classification (GTDB taxonomy): domain Bacteria; phylum Actinomycetota; class Actinomycetes; order Mycobacteriales; family Pseudonocardiaceae. Next base: position 11,955 of record JBOHGG010000028.1, on the reverse strand, counting down.
GCGATCGGCGCGTCGTCTGCCGCGCTCTGCTCGACCGGCGCGACTGACGCCGCATCGGAGGTCTCCGTAGCGGCCTGCGCCGGCCGGCTCGTGAAGGCCCGGCGCTGGACCTCCTCGACCTCTGCGGCACTGCGCTCGGTGACCAGTGCGATGACGGCCATCGGAGCGTTGTCGCCCTTGCGTGGCATCGTCTTGACGATCCGGGTGTAGCCACCCGGCCTGGTGGCGAAATGCGGGCCGATCTCCGCGACCAGCTTGTGCACCACGTCCTTGTCCCGGATCACCCGCATGATCTCGCGGCGGTTGTGCAGGTCCGCCTTGCGGGCCTTGGTGATCAACCGCTCGGCGAACGGGCGCAGCCGCTTCGCCTTGGCCTCGGTGGTGGTGATCTGGCCGTGGGTGAACAGCGACGTCGCCAGGTTGGCCAGCATCAGCCGCTCATGGGCCGGCGACCCACCAAGCCGGGCGCCCTTGGTCGGCGTTGGCATTATGGCTCCCTTCGGTCGCCCCGTGAGTGGCGATGCGAGCTATCACCCGCATCGCCACTCCCAGGCGCGTAGCGCTTAAAGCTGCTCGGTTTCTGCATAGTCCTGGCCGTCGTCAGCGTCGTCATCGGGGCTGGACCCGGTGCCGTAATCGGTGCCGTTGTCGACCCCGTTGTCGCTGGCCTCGCCCCATCCGTCGATCGAGTACTCCGCCGCCGCGGCGGTGGGGTCGAACCCGGGTGGGCTGTCCTTGAGCTGCAGGCCGAGGCCGGCCAGCTTCAGCTTCACCTCGTCGATCGACTTGGCGCCGAAGTTGCGGATGTCCAGCAGGTCGGCCTCGCTGCGGCTGACCAGCTCGCCAACGGTGTGGATGCCCTCCCGCTTGAGGCAGTTGTAGGACCTGACCGTGAGGTCCAGGTCCTCGATGGGCATCGCGAACGCGGCGATCGTGTCCGCCTCGGCCGGCGAGGGGCCGATCTCGATGCCCTCGGCGTCCACGTTGAGTTCCCGGGCCAGGCCGAACAGCTCCACCAGGGTGCGGCCGGCCGAGGCCAGCGCATCCCGGGGAGACAGTGACGGCTTGGTCTCCACGTCCAGGATCAGCTTGTCGAAGTCGGTGCGCTGCTCGACCCGGGTGGCCTCGACCTTGTAGGTCACCTTCATCACCGGCGAGTAGATGGAGTCCACCGGGATCCGGCCGATCTCCGCGCCGGACGCCTTGTTCTGCACCGCAGGCACGTAACCGCGGCCCCGCTCGACGACCAGCTCGATCTCCAGCTTGCCCTTCCCGTTCAAGGTGGCGATGTGCAGATCGGGGTTGTACACGGTGACGCCGGCCGGCGGCACGATGTCACCCGCCGTGACATCACCCGGGCCCTGCTTGCGCAGATACATCGTCACCGACTCGTCCTCCTCGGAGCTGACCACGAGCTCTTTGAGATTGAGGATGATGTCGGTGACGTCCTCCTTGACGCCCGGAACGGTGGTGAACTCGTGCAGTACGCCCTCGATGCGGATGCTGGTGACCGCCGCCCCCGGGATGGACGAGAGCAGGGTCCGGCGCAGCGAGTTGCCCAGGGTGTAGCCGAAGCCCGGCTCCAGCGGCTCGATGATGAACCGGGAACGGGTCTCGACAACCGGCTCCTCGCTGAGGTTGGGTCGCTGGGTGATCAACATGGTGATGTTCCTCCTCTGGCGCCCGCTATTTGACGCCGTAGGTCGGTGATTACTTGGAATAGAGTTCGACGATCAGTTGCTCCTGCAGCGGCACATCGATCTGGGCCCGCTCCGGCAGCCGGTGCACCAGCACCCGCAGCGTCGAGGGGACGACCTGCAGCCACGCCGGGATCGGGCGATCTCCGACGGTTTCCCTGGCCACCATGAACGGCAGCGTCGGCAGCGACTTCGGCTTGACGTCGATGATGTCGAACTTGGACACCCGCAAGCTGGGGACATCCACCTTCTTGCCGTTGACCAGGAAATGCCCGTGGGTTACCAGCTGGCGCGCCTGGCGCCGGGTGCGGGCCAGGCCCGCCCGGTAGACGACGTTATCCAACCGGGACTCCAGGATCTGCAGCAGCGTGTCACCGGTTTTACCGGGACGGCGGTTGGCCTCCTCGTAGTACCGGTGGAACTGCTTTTCCATGACGCCGTAGGTGAAGCGGGCCTTCTGCTTCTCCTGCATCTGCAGGAGGTACTCGCTCTCCTTGATCCGCGCACGGCCGTGCTGACCGGGCGGATACGGCCGACGCTCGAAAGCCTGGTCGCCGCCGACCAGATCGGTCTTGAGCCGGCGGGACTTGCGAGTTATGGGTCCTGTGTACCGAGCCATCTCTGCTATTCCCTCCCGCGCCTTAGACCCGGCGCCGCTTCGGCGGCCGGCAGCCGTTGTGCGGCTGCGGCGTCACGTCCTGGATAGTGCCGACCTCAAGACCAGCCGCCTGCAGCGACCGGATCGCCGTCTCCCGGCCCGAACCTGGGCCCTTGACGAAGACGTCGACCTTCTTCATACCGTGTTCAGCAGCCTTGCGGGCGGCGCTCTCGGCGGCCATCTGCGCGGCGAACGGGGTGGACTTGCGCGAGCCCTTGAACCCGACGTGGCCCGCCGACGCCCACGCGATCACCGCGCCGGTGGGGTCGGTGATCGAGACGATCGTGTTGTTGAACGTCGACTTGATGTGCGCATGGCCATGCGCGATGTTCTTCTTCTCCTTGCGACGCACCTTCTTGGTGCCCGTACCTGTTCGTGCTCTGGGTGGCATGCGGTTTGCGCTCCTACATCCGGAAGTCTGGGTGGTTGGTGGGTCGCTACTTCTTTCCGGCCTTCTTCTTGCCGGCGACCGTCTTCTTCGGACCCTTGCGGGTGCGGGCGTTGGTCTTGGTTCGCTGACCACGCACCGGCAGCCCGCGGCGCCACCGCAGACCCTCGTAGCAGCCGATCTCGATCTTCCGGCGGATGTCGGCCTGGACCTCACGACGGAGGTCACCCTCGACTTTGTAGTTGTCCTCGATGTAGTCCCGCAGCCGGACGAGGTCCTCATCGGACAGGTCCTTGGAGCGCAGGTCCGGGCTCACGCCGGTCGCGCCGAGGATCTCGTGCGAGCGGGTACGGCCGATGCCGTAAATGTAGGTCAGCGCGATCTCCATCCGCTTGTCGCGGGGGAGGTCAACGCCGGAGAGTCGTGCCATGCGACGGTGTCTCCTGTCTCGTCGTCCCCAGGTCTGCTCCCCGTCCGTCCCGCACTACGACGGTGCGACCGTGCACCGGCTCGGACTCGTCGTCCGCGGGCCCCGGCCTGGCGTCCGGGGGTGAAACCGATCCCGTGTGGATCGGCTGGAGCGGGGAGGTCTTCTCGCGCCGTGGTACCGGCGACATCGTGCGCTGCTCAGCCCTGGCGCTGCTTATGGCGCTGGTTCTCGCAGATCACCATGACCACGCCGTGGCGGCGGATCACCTTGCACTTGTCGCAGATCCGCTTGACGCTCGGCTGCACCTTCACGTCATCTCTCCTGGTGCGCTACTTGTAGCGGTAGACGATGCGGCCACGGGACAGGTCGTAGGGCGAGAGCTCCACGACCACCCGGTCCTCGGGCAGGATGCGGATATAGTGCTGGCGCATCTTGCCGCTGATGTGTGCGAGTACGCGGTGACCGTTCTCCAACTCGACTCGAAACATTGCGTTGGGGAGTGGTTCGACCACCTTGCCCTCGACCTCGATGGCCCCGTCCTTTTTGCCCATGTCCTCCGCGTTCCTGCTCACTTAGCCGTGCCGTCGGGTGGCGGCCTTGCCGCGACGCAGGCACCCGCCAGTTCCACGACGTGGGGAGGCATCAGTGAGAAGTGCGGACGCACTGCTGAGCGGGAGAACCTGCTCAGATACCTGCAGACACGCTGAGAACCGGAGCGATACTCGCGCCGACAACACAGTTTACGTCGAGGTCAGCGAGGGATCCAAACCGGCCCTCGCACCGAGTCACCGTGGCGGTCTGGGGACTCGCGCCCGCTCACCTATCCAGCCGGCCAGCAGCACCGCGCCCCACGGACCCGCAACCCAGATCCACCAAGGATAGATCCAGCTCAGGGTCCCCAGTGACACGATGGCCCAGATCAGCAGGTTGATCACACTCACGCTGGCCCAGGCGGCGACCGCGGCGCGCCCGGCGCGCCCACGCCGGTGAGGTTTTCGCACCTCGTGAGGGGTGGCCGGGGCGGCCGGCCGCTGAGCCTGGGGCAGGTCGGCGGTGAGGGCCTCGAGCTCCCCGTAGGTGCGGGCCGCCCATGCCTGCTGGACCCGCTCGTCGTACTCGGTGAGCTCAAGCCGGCCTTCGGCGTGCGCCGAGCGCAACTCCTCGGCGACCCGTTCCCGATCGGTGTCCGCGGCCCGCATCCGGTCCCGCGGGGTCTGGTCGTCCACGATCCCCATCGTGTCGTTTGTCGCGTCCATCGGTACCTCCAGCTGGCCCCTTCTCGCCAACTGTAACACTGTTATAGAGCATTGCCTACGCGGCTTGTCTCCAGAACGCGGCTAGGTTTTGGCCGGCTCAGGTTCAGCGATGGGGTTTGCGCCGTGGATGGGGCCGTCGAGGGCCGCTAGGCGGGTGGCGCCGCCACCCCAGCGCAGCGAGATGATCTCGGCGCCGATGGACACCGCGGTCTCCTCCGGGGTGCGGGCGCCCAGGTCCAGCCCGATCGGCGAGGCGATCTTGGTCAGCTCCTCGTCGGCCACGCCGGCCTCGCGTAGCCGGGCTGCACGGTCCTTGTGGGTCTTGCGCGATCCCATCGCACCCAGGTAGGCGAGGTCGAGCTTCAGCGCCTCGACGATGACCGGAACATCGAACTTCGGGTCATGGGTGAGCACGGTGACCACGGTCCGCTGGTCGATCCGGCCGGCGTCGGCCTCTTCCTTCAGGTACCGGTGCGGCCAGTTCACGACGACCTCGTGTGCGTCCGGGAAGCGGCTCTTGGTGGCGAACACCGGCCGCGCGTCGCACACCGTCACGTGGTAACCGAGGAACACCCCGAGCCGGGCCATCGCGGCGGCGAAGTCGATCGCGCCGAATACCAGCATCCGGGGTGGTGGCTCCAGGGAGTTCACGAACACATCCATGCCCTCGCCGCGGCGTTCCCCGTCGGGGCCGTAGTGCAGGGTGGCCGTGCGGCCGGCGGCCAGCGACCCGCGGACATCCTCGATCACCGCCTCGTCGGCACGAGCGGAGCCGAAGGTGCCCGAGTGCCGCTCCGGCCAGACCACCACTCGGAGCCCGACCCGCTCGGGGTCGGGGTGTGCGACCACGGTCGCCACCGCGACCGGCTCCTTGCTGGCCACCGCGGCAGCGATCTCGTCCAGCTCGGGGAAGCTGACCGGGTCCACCTTCTCCACGAACACGTCAATGATGCCGCCGCAGGTCAGCCCCACGGTGAAGGCATCGTCATCAGAGACGCCGTAGCGCTGCAGGATCGGGGTGTCATCGGTGAGTACCTGCTGGCCCAGTTCGAAGACCGCACCCTCGACGCAGCCACCGGAAACACTGCCGACGGCCCGCTCGTCCGACGTCACCAGCATGGACGCTCCGGCTGGGCGCGGCGCCGACCGGTATGTGGACACCACTGTGCCCACCGCGGTCGATTTGCCCTGGCGCCACTCCGCTACCAGTTCGTCGAGCACCTCACGCACCGCGGACCTCCCTCGACAGAGCTTCCCGTGTGGCCGGGCTGTATCCCGCCCAGGCCTTAGAGACTATTCGGCCCAACCGCCGTGCGGGTTCACCCACAATGCCTGATGTGCAAGACGTTGCAGCCGCTCGATCTGTTCCCGACCGGCGATCAGGGGTGATCCACGTCGATCCCACTGGCCAGGTCGGAGCAGTCCACCACCGTCAGGTCGGACCGTCCGGCCAGCCAGTCCCGGGCGCCCCGGTCGCCGTGTGCCGATGCGACGATGTCGGCCCAGTGCTGCCGGCCGAACAACACCGGATGGCCGGGCTGGCTCTCGAACCCGGCCCTGGCCACCACTGAGGGGCTGGCGAGCGCGACGAGCCTGCGGACCACGGAGGCGTCCACGTCGGGCAGATCTACCAGGTGCACCAGCACCGCCTGCACCTGCGGCGGCGCGCTGCGGACCAGCTCGGCCAGACCGGCGCGCAGCGAGGCGCCCATGCCCTCGGCCCAGTCGGTGGCGACCACCATGCTGGCGGTATCGGGCACCAGCGGGGTGACCCGGTCGGCCGCCGCTCCGACCACGACCAGCACCGGGTCGCATCCGCCTTCGGTCAGCGTGGCCACCGCGCGGCGCAACCAGGCGCCCCCGTCGACCAGGGCCTTGGGCATGCCGTAGCGGCGTCCGGCCCCGGCCGCCAGCAGCAGACCGGCGATCATGACGGCATCCTCCCATGATTGTCGCCGCCGTATGCCCAGGTTCGGTCGGTGGACCATCGCCGTTGGAGATACCCGGCCGAGCATCGTGATTGCGGCGACGACGAGGACGATGGCGGCTTCTCACTACAACGTCTGTGGTGTCAAGTTCACGACGCACGCAAACTGCTGCGCAGGTCCTCCTGAACCTCCCGGCCGGCGCCGCACGCGGCGTGTGCGTGCCCACAATCGAATCAGCCAGCGAAAGCCGCCCTGCGATCGTCCATGATCGACGTTTCGGAAGCATGAGCCGCGCTGGGCGCGGCTCATGCTTCCCAATCAGCGACCATGAACCGGGCAGGCGGCGCTCTGAGGGGCTCGGCCATGTCAGATTCACCACATTACCGATCAAGGTGACCCCCGACCCGGCGTTCCGAGGGCTCGGCTCTTTAGCCGAGTCGGTCGGCGAGCTCCTTGCGCTGAGCTGAATCCCGACGCCCACACCGCCCTCGTCGGCGCGTTGGCGGGCAGGAGGCCGGCTTCGCCGAGGTGAACAGGAAGCAGCTCTCCGAGGTGTTCCTGTTCGGGTTTACGCATAGCTGTGAGGCTGGCCACCGGCGGAAATAGGAAAAGGCATCTGCACAACTGGCCTAGCTGCAAGACCGGTGCATTAATTTTACCTGACCGAAACACTTGCCGAGGGCCCCAGCGTGACGTGTAGCATCGGTTGGAGAAGATCTCCGATCCATTCGCATATGGTTCAGGGAACTCGACATTCGAAATGAATACGGCCAAGGACGGGGAGAGCAATGGAGCGGCACACCCATGAGCACACACACGGGGATGTGACGCACACCCACGCGCACATCATGCACGATCATGAGCACGTCGAGCACGAGCATGAGCACAGCCACAATGGGCAGTCACACGCGCACCCGCACGCCCACGAGCAGGACCTTGAGGACGTTCACGAACACACGCACTGATAGCAACGTAGTGTCGTGAACCCGAGCGATCGAAACGCCGATGGCGTCGAGTTCACGACAGTCCCACAAATCGGACATGGCCTGGTACTGGCGCGGCGCCAGGCGGCGGTACGCGTCGCCGACGATGATGGCATCAGCGGCGTCCAGCGTCAGATCTGAACCCGCTTTGCCCATTTGCGATGCAGGTGTGGGCGGCGGCCAGCGCGGGGCGTCGTTGACACCGTCGCCGACCAGCAATACCCACTGGCCCTCGCGTTGCAGGGCACGCACCGCGTCGACCTTGTCCTGCGGCAGCAGATCGGCCCGAACGTCCTCGATGCCGACTTCGGCGGCCAGTGCCGCAGCTACCCGTTGAGTGTCCCCGGTCAGCAGCACGCGCGGGGTGCCGGTCGCCTTGCGCCGGCCAGCGGATGTTCGCTGAGGTACTCGGCGGACGCGGTCCTGTTGATCACCCACGATCGCCTGCTGGCGGCGCACTGGTGCGACCGGATCGTCGAGCTACTCGGCACGCTCGCCGCCGTGCGGGAACGCTAGCGACCTGCCCCGGTGCCGGCCGGGTTTACGGGCACACCCGGCCAGGGAGACCGTGGTGCTGGCGCGGTGCTTTGCGGTGCTCACCCCGTGATTCCACAACATCGGGTCAGCCTCGAGGTGGTCGAACCGTGACATCTATCCGAGACCCGACCGCCCCGACTGCGCCCAGCGACCCCGTTGACGACCTTGACCTGTGACGTGCTCCCCAAGGTCAGCGCGTAGTTCGTGCTACGTCGACAGCGTATTTTCACTGCTCGCCCGACCGTGGGCACAGTGCACTCGGGCCTGTGGACATCGCCTGAGGTCGGCGTGGAACGCCCGCGCGGAGGCGTAAGCGGCGCGGAAACCGTCCCGGCAGTCCCGTAACAAGCTGACAGCGCCTCGTAGCCGTTGAGTAGGGGTGGAGTCGTTATCCACGCGACGCAACCGGGTGCGGTCGTAATGGTGCGCAGGGGCGTTGAGCAGATCGGTGAACGTCAGCAGCGCAGCGCTGATCTGAGTGAGGAGCCCAGCGAGCGCGATCAGCTCCTCCCGGCTCAATGCGGTCTTCGGTAGCGCCCGGTTCACCCGGTGGAAGGCGTCGACGACATGATCGAGCTGCTCAACCGGATCGCTGCTCGCAACCGGTAACGACATCGACACCGCGGTGCGCCGCCGGGGGTGCGATAGCCCGGCGGTCATGACGTGGATGGCCGTTGGCATGGGAGCTGCGGAGCCGCGGGACGAACCTGCGCAAGTAGCGCGATCAACGTCGGGTACATCAGTTGCACAACTCCTCCGAACCGGACCGCCTCCACCCATCGACCCCAGATCTGTTGGCCCCTCCCAATCGCACCGTGCGACTGATGTCAGGCCTCGACTGCGGACTTTCACACCATACATCACATTTTCACAACGTTTTGGCAACGGGAAGCAAACACCACGCAACCGGATCACACAGACAGTGGTCGAGCTCGGTAGCGCCCGGACCGCCTCCGCCCTTCGACCCCAGAGATATGCCGGCCCACCAGCCGCACCGGCGCGTCGATCTCCGGCGGCATGCGCCGCAACCTGCAGCTGGCCTGGGCAGGAGCCGGTGAGGACGAACTGGTCGCCGCGGCACGGGCGCCAGTGCCCACGACGTCATCACCGCCTCGTCGCAGGCAACGCATCCGGGCAGATCCGGTACCCACGCGCCGCCCGTCACCGTCACCGTCACCCCGGTAATCCTCGCCGCGTTGCATCTACGGCGGTGCAGTCACCCGGTAACGACAGGACGAAGGGACGATGGGATGCGGCGTGCGATCGGTCTCCCGGCCGTGGCACTGGCGAGCATGCTCGCCCTGGCCGGCTGCTCGACCACGGCGCAGCACCCGGATGCAGGTGCTGGCAAAGCCGGCGGTCTGGCCACTGGCTTCGGCGTCACCAGTTCCGAGATCACCCTTGGCGCGTTGACCGACCGCACCGGCCCCTTCTCGGAACTCGGCCTCGGCGTCGTCGCGGGCAGCCAGATCTGGATCAACGAGACCAACGCCGCCGGTGGGATCTGCCGGCGAAAGATCGAACTGTCGGTCCGCGACCACGGGTACGACGCAGGCAAGGCGAAGATCCAGTACGCCGAACTGGAGCCCACCGTGCTGGGCTTCATGCAGATCCTCGGATCTCCGGTCAACGCCGCGCTGAGCCGAAATCTGACCCACAACGAGACCACGGCGGTGGCGGTGGCGCAGTCCTCGGAGCTCCTGGGCAACCCCTACGTGATCATCCCGGGCACCACCTACGACGTCGAGATGATCAATGGTCTCTCCTACCTGATGGGGCAGGGCAAGATCCGCGACGGCGACACCATCGGCCACGTCTGGGTCGACGGTGAGTACGGCGCCAACGGTCTGCGCGGTGCCCGGTATTTCGCCGAGAAGCACAACCTCACGGTGCGCGACGCCAAGGTCGCCCCCACCGACTCGGACCTGCGTGACGTCATGGCCGGTTTCGCCGGTGACCCCCGGCTGACGGCGATCGCGCTGACCACCACCCCCGCACAGACCGCGTCCGCGGCGCAAGTCAACCAGCAACTGGGGCTCCACGTGCCGATGGTCGGCAACAACCCGGCGTTCGCACCGCAGTTGCTGAACGGCCCGGCCGCCGGTGCGCTGAGCAACCTCAGCGTGGTGGCCAGCTCGGTGCCGTTCTCCTCCGACATCCCCCAAGCGGGGCACATCGCCCAGGCCTTCGGGCAGGGCGGCTTCGAAGGGCTGCCCAACAGTGGCGTGCCCTACGGCTACGCTGTCGGCGAGATCTGGGGCCAATTGTTGCAGCGGGCCTGCAACAACGGCGACATCACCCGGGCTGGGATCCAGGAGGCGCTGCGGCAGAGCACCAACATCACCACCGACAAGCTGGTCGCCGACCTGGACTTCACCAAGCCGGGCGCCCCGGCCGCCCGGGAGGTCCACGTCGGCGTTCCCGACGCCGCCGTGCCGGGCGGGATCCGGCAGGTGACGCCGCTGTTCGTCGCGCCGGAGGCGCGCAGCTACGCCGCCCCGCACCAAAACGGCGACTGATCGGTCAAGTTCGACCCTTGACGGTGCGGACGGCCCTGCCGGCGAGCCCGAGGGCCAGGACGGCGGCACCGGTCAGGACCGTGGCCGCCGGGAGGGTGAGGGCGAGCACGGCACAGCCGGTGGCCCCCATCACCGCAAGCGGGCGCAACCAGCGGCGTTGCTTGCCGGGCAGGGTGAACGCGGCGGCATTGGCGATGGCGTAGTAGGTCAGGATGGCGAAGCTGGAGAAGCCGATGGCGTTGCGCAGGTCGGTGGTCGCCACGATGGCGGCGATGGTGAGGCCGAGCAGGATCTCGGCCCGGTGGGGCACCTGGTACCGGGGGTGGACGGCGGCCAGGACGTGCGGGAGTTCGTGGTCACGGGCCATGGCCAGGGTGGTGCGGCCGATGCCGGCCATCAACGACAGCAGCGCGCCGGCCGACGCGATGGCCCCCCCGGCGCGCACCGCGGGTGTCAGCCAGCTCAGAGAGCCGGCTTGGGTGGCCGCGGCGAGCGGGGCGCTCGAGGTGGCCAGCTCGGTGGGGCCGACCGCGGCCAGCGCGGCGGCGCCGGTCACGGCGTAGATGGCGACGACGATGCCCAGCGCGAGCGGGATGGCCAGCGGGATGGTGCGGGCGGGGTCGCGGACCTCCTCGCCGAGGGTGGCGATCCGGGCGTAGCCGGCGAAAGCGAAGAACAGCAGCGCGGCAGCTTGGGTGATGCCGATCAGCCCGCCGCTGGTCCAGCCGCTGAGGTTGGCCGGATCGGCCTGGCCACCTGCGAGAGCGGCCACCACGACGGCGGTCAGGGCGGCCACGGTGAGCCCGACCAGGATCCGGGTCAGCCGGGCGGTCTTGGCGACCCCGAGGTAGTTCACCACGGTGAGCACCACCACCGCGGCGACCGCGGGCGGGGTGGGATGGGCGGGCCAGGTGTAGGCGCCGAAGGTCATGGCCATCGCCGCGCAGCTGGCCGTCTTGCCGATCACGAATCCCCACCCCGCCAGGAAGCCCCAGGCCGGTCCCAGCCGGTGGCGGCCGTATCGGTAGGTGCCGCCGGACTCGGGGTAACGGGCCGCGAGCTGAGCCGAGGAGATGGCGTTGCAGTAGGCCACGATCGCGGCGATGGCCAGCGCGATCAGCAGCCCGGCGCCGGCGACCGCCGCGGCCGGCGCGAACGTGGCGAAGACCCCCGCGCCGAGCATCGAGCCCAGCCCGAGCATCACCGCGTCGACCAGGCCCAGCCGACGAGCCAGCTGCGGTCCGGAATCCGGCTGGGGCGACGTCACACCGTCTCACGGTATTGGCAGCTGTCGGCGGCCGGAGCATGTCGTCGGTCGCGAACGACGCCTTGCGCGAGGCGCACGAGGTAGCGGCTCACCGGGCGGCACTGCGGGAGTGGCTCGACGAGCTGGACGAGAAGTACGGCACGCCCTCTGCCGAGGAGCTTGCCGCCGCACAGGACCTGCTCGACGCTGTCCAGCACGGTGAGAGGGCTGCTGCCGCGCGTGACAGCCCTGCGTGCGCCGAGTTCGACACCAGGGCTGCCCGCGCCGCTTCGGACAGCCCTGGTGTCGAACT
>JBOHGG010000027.1:0-72534 GCA_050700115.1 Pseudonocardiaceae bacterium | reverse complement strand
TCCCCCTGCCCACCCAGATCGGGCAGACCCGGGTCGGCGGGGTCGATCTGAACAAGTCCCGGATCCGGGCTGCCCTGTCAGCGGCGCTGGCCCTGTCAGCGGCACCCGGCGGGTTCACCGTCGCCGAGTTCACCGCCAAGGTGCACGCCCTCAACGGACCGACCCAGCCCGGCTACACCACCCGCCAAGGCGCTTACGACCTGCGCAAACTACGTGGCAAACAGCTCGTGATCAAACCCGACCGGACCCGCCGCTACCAGACCCCGGCCCACACCGCCAGCACCATCGCCGCCCTTCTCACCCTGCGCGACCAGGTCAGCCCCATCCTGGCCGGCGTCCGCAGCCCCCGGCTCGGACGCAAACCCGCCACCTGGACCGCCATCGACCGAGACTACGAAAGGCTCCGCATCAACATGCAAACCCTCTTCCACGACCTCGGCATCACCACCACCACCGGAGCCGCCGCGGCATAGACAACTTTTTGTCGATCCGGATTTCGTAAGCGCCTAGGAGCCGAACGCCGTGGGCGCTGCGCGCCGCCCTGGTGGGTGAAATGGGGCTGCTGCCGTGCGTGACAGCAGAGCGGGTCGGTCACACCCGTATTTCGAAGCGAACGCCATGTTGCTGCACGAAGTGCTCGCCTGGACACGAATGCGCGAGGACCAACGCCGGGCCCGCCGCGTGCAGGTGGGTTGGGTGCCCTTCAAGGACTCCCTACTGGGGATATCGGAGTGCAGGTCAGGGGGTCGATACCCGCTCTGAGCTGCGAGTACCATTCTCCTGGCTTGCCAACCTCTCGCACTGTTTGGCGACGTCCCGTGCCCCCGGTGTGCCCCAACGGAGATCATCCAGCCCGCGGGCACGCGGGCCGTGTCGGGCAGCTGCGGCAGAGCGCGGCCGCCTCCCGGCGGCGCTCCGCCCGCAACGCCGCGTCCTCCCACGCGACCTCGTCGAACAGCCCGGACCGGCCGCGGCAGACCGCCCCGGGCAGGTGCGGCGTACCGCGCAGGATCAGGCCGACCAGCCTGATCGTGCCGTCGGGATTTCCATGGTGCGCGGTGTCCGCCACCAGGCACCGCGATAGCCTGAAGTCACCTGCTCGCCGAGGTTTCGCCCCGGAGTAGCTCCCCGGGGCATCGGCGGGGGTTCCGGCGCGGAGAGGGTCCTAGTGGACGTAGACGACGACGCGCGCACGATCGGCCGGCGAGTGCGGCAGATCCGCTACGCCCGGCGAAAGTCCCAACGGGTGGTCGCCGGGCTGGCCGGGATCAGCGCGTCGCACCTGTCCCGGATCGAGAACGGGGAACGCGCGCTGGACCGCCGCTCGCTGATCGTGGCGCTTGCCAACGCCCTACAGGTCTCACCGGCGGAGTTGACGGCGCTGCCTGTACCTGCACCGGCCAACGGGCACTCTGACGCCGCTGTAGGCGCATTGCGGCTTGCGCTGATGGCCGTGGGGCGCCACCGCCCCGGTGGGCGGGTCGTGGGTCACGAGGAGTTGCGCGCGCGGGCCGACGTAGTGGAAGGCCTCGACTACCAGTGCCGCGGCGTCGAGCTGCCAGGTCTGATCGCTGACCTGCACAGCAGTCTGGCCGCTGGCCGGGACGTGGCCGAGCTACTTGAACTCGCGGTGATGACGCATGCCCAGACCGTCCGCGGATGGTTGCTGGTTGTTGGCGCGCCATTGGATCTGCGTTGGCAGGCGGCCATGCTCGCCCGTCAGGCGGCGGAAACGCTCGACGACCCGATCTGGCTGGGTGTCACCGCATGGGCTGCGGTAATCGAGATGGTCACGTCCGGTGCCTTCGACCTTGCACAAGCCGAGCTGGACTCTGTGACGGTGCCAACCGACACCAGCGAGGGCCTGCAGCTCGACGGCATGCTCGCGCTGTCCGCGGCGCTGGTGGCTGCCGCGGACAACCGGGCCGGGGACATGCAGGCACCGCTGGAACACGCCATACAGGTCGCACAGCGCACCGGGCAGGGCAACGCCTTCCGGATGGGGTTCGGGCCGGTCAACGTGGGGCTGTGGCGCATGGCTGGTGCGCTGGAGGCGGGCGACCCCGATACGGCTGTTCAGGTCGCGGAAGGCCTGCGACCCCAGGAGCATCCGAGCAGGGAACGCCGGGCCACCTACTGGATGGATTACGGGCGGGCGCTGGCCCGCGTCCACCGCAGAGACGACGCAGTGATGGCGCTGCGCAGGGCCGAGGAGCTGTTCCCGATGCGGGTGCTGCGCAATCCGTTCGCGCGGGACACGATCGCTGAGTTGCTCGCCCGATCACGCCGGGACGCGGTCGGCCAGGAGCTACGAGGCATGGCCTACCGCGCCGGTCTACCCGTTTAACCCGTTCGGGCACCGTTGCCATACAGCAACATCCGTCGCTGTCGATCGTTCACCGTCGACAACCGTGATCGACGCACCTCAGACACACCATCACAAGCCCGAGCGTGACCGGCTGACCGCGATAGGCCGCGCCACCGACGACGGCAGCCACACCACGCTGCTGGTCGTCCACGAGGTGGACGGCGCATGGACGATCCACGGCCTGGGCGCACCCGGGGTGACGCTGTCCAAGAAGGACACCATCGCGCTGGCCGAGTCGATCCTGGAGCGTGCCCGATGAGCGGCAACAATCGCGCGGTGCTGACGGTCGACGGAGCGGACGGCTTCGCGATCTGGCTCACCGGCGGCGACGGCCACGGCCCGGTCGATGCTGAGGCGGACCCGGAGCACGCGCCGCTGCCCGCGGGTGTGTCTCACCTGCTGGCGGCCGACGATGCGCTGATCCCGGGCCGCTGGGGCGAGCACATCACGCTGTGCGGCCTGCAGGTGCGCCGCCCGGGTGCCAACGCGGCGGAGGAGGAGTGCGAGGTCCGCTACTGCCCGGCATGCGTGGCCGAGGCCAGCCGCTGGAGCGCCGAACCCGTCGACCGTGCCGGAGCCGTCGACCACCTGGCCCCGCGGTGAGCGCCAGATCCCGCCCGACGCCCGGTTTGAGCAGCGCTGCACCGCTCCCCGGTGGGCCAGGGGAATCCCCGGCGCACCGGCAGCGCCCGCCGACGCTACTTCGTCGGCGAGTGCGGGCATCGTGGGACGGTGTTCGGCGTCTGCGGCTCGGTCTGGCTTGTCGGCCCGTGCCGCGACTGCGACCCCAGCGTCACGTGATCCCCGGCCGGCCGCCGGTTGAGTCGCTTGCCCCGTCACGAGCTCCCGGCGGCCGGCCGGTTCCACGGATGGAAGGTTGGTCGCGATGAAACCGGCACTCGTACCCACCGACCGAGACGGTGCCTGCCCCGGCTGCGGGGTCACCACCGGGGTGAAGCGGCGTGGAACTGCGGCAACGGCTGACCGCGATGGCCGACCGAGCAGGCCGGGTCGCCCGGTGAGCCGTTTCGGGCTCTTCGCGATGTCCCCGGTGGATTCCTGCGTGCACCTGCTGACACCCGAGGGTGATCAATGCCCGGACGCGCTCACGGCGCGCTGCGGTTTGCTGCTAACGACGGTCACCACCTGCCACGACCAGCCACCACCGGGCCCGCCGTGCGAGCAGTGCCGTCTGATCTTCCTGGCCGAGGCCAGCGCCCCGGGCAGATTCGCGCAGCGAGACGAGTAGAGACCCGGCCGGTCGCCGGTGCAGCTCTCGCGGTGGTGCCGCTGACGATTGAACCGATCCCACTCAGAATCGGGGGCCCCTGATTCTTGTGCCCCTGGTGCGGCCCAAAGATCGTCGATCAAGCCGAGCGCTGCGCATATGTCGCCCAGTTGGGTGCCCTTCAAGGGCACCCAACCCACGCTCCGCATGCACATAACGACAGCCAACTCCGACGGCCGCTGGGAAGGGCGGCGCCCGCCGCCAACACCCCGAACTCGACAGGGGAGCTGCTCAGGCCAGCGTGAACAGCTCTATTGTCGGGTTCGGGAGGCGGAGAGGCCTGGCAGAGGGGGAGCGACGTGCAGACCGAAGTGCTGGTGGTGGGCGCTGGACCGACGGGGTTGATGCTGGCCACCGAGCTCGGGTTGGCCGGGGTAACCCCAGTGATCATCGACGCGTTGCTGACACCGAGCGGTCAGGCCAAGGGTGGCGCGGTGCAACCGCGCACCGCTGAGGTATTCGACCTACGCGGGATGATGGACCTGCTGCTGGACCGAGCCTTGCCGCACGAGCCGGTTGGGGGGCACTTCGGTGGCCTGCCGGTGGTATTGGACTACCGGCCCTGGAACACCCGGCACACCTACGTCACACCCATCCCGCAGGGTCGCATCGAGCAGCTACTGACCGAACGACTGGCGGACTACGACGTTTCCGTGCGTCGCGGCCATGAGCTCACTGCGCTGCACCCTGACGACGACGGGGTCACCGCCACCGTGCGCGACCAGGTCGCCGGCACCGACCTCGATATTCGCGCCCGCTACCTGGTGGCCTGCGACGGTGGACATAGCACGGTCCGGAAACTGTGGCGGGTCCCGTTTCCGGGCCAAGCTGGCACCATGGCTGCGGTCCTTGCCGACGTGCGTCTCACGTCGATCTCGCATCTCGTGCCGACCAACATCAGCCAATTCGCCGAGATGGTCCGCGATGGCGGAGGCTACTGGAGCATGCTCAATCCCCTGGAGGGGGATCTTTACCGGCTGGTGTTTGGCTCCCTCGAAGCGGCCACCGCCGATCAGCGACGCGACAACCCCGTCGAGGTCGACGAGATCCGCCATGCCTTGCAGGCCGTCTGGGGGCCCGACACCGAGCTTGGGGAAGTCACCTGGGCCTCCCGGTTCAGCGACGCCACCCGGCAGGTCGAGCACTACCGCACCGGCCGGGTGTTTTTCGCCGGCGACGCCGCCCACATTCATTCACCACTGGGTGGTCAAGGCCTTAACCTCGGCATCCAGGATGGATTCAATCTCGGCTGGAAACTCGCTGCCCACATCCAGCGCCGAGCCCCAGCCGGGCTGCTCGACAGCTATCACACCGAACGCCATCCGGCGGCCGGCCGGGTTCTGCACCACACCCGTGCGCAGCGCGTACTCGCCGACCGCCGCCCCACCGGCGACGTTGCTGCGCTGCGCGACATCGTCATCGACCTCGCGCGGCTGCCTGACGCCAACCGTTATCTCGCCGGCATGATGTCTGGGCTTGACGTCTGCTACCCGATGCCCGGTGACGACCACCCGCTGCTCGGTGCCCGAATGCCTGACATCGACCTCGTCGTTGACGGCGTCGCCACCCGGCTCAGCGCGCTGATGCACACCGGACGTGGCCTGCTTCTCGATCTCATCGGGAACGACTACCTCACCGGCTCCCCCAACCGCCATGACAGCCTCATCGACGTGTGCCGCGCCACGACGACCGTTGATATCGACGTTACCGCTGCCCTAATGCGGCCCGATGGCCACATCTGCTGGCTCACCTCGGCCACGCAAGGGTGCGATCCGGCCAGCGCGGACCTCCAGGCTGCCATCGAGAAGTGGTTTGAGTCGGCTGTCACGAAACGTCGGGCGGGCTCGTCCCCGTGATGAGGCTTGCCGGCGGGGCCAAGCATGATGGGGAGAGCACGCATGAACGAGAGAAACGAGCCAGGCCGGTGGGGCCGGCGTTACGTCAGGGCGGTGTCCCTGCTGGCGGGCTTGGGCATGGTGGTGGCCGGTGTGTGGTCGCTCGCAGCATCCCGTTCGTTTGCTGAGCTGGTGAACTTCCCGTACCACGAGCACTTCCTGAACGACCTGGGGGCAGTCGGTGTCGGTATCGGGGCCACCCTGCTCCTCGCCCTGGTCTGGTCTGACGCACTCGCCACGGCGCTGGCCGGGTTCCTCATCGGCAACACCATCCACACCGTCAATCACGCCGTCGATCTCGATCTCGGCGGGCACGTCTGGGACGCGCCGGTGCTGGCCGCGGCATCGCTTGTAGCCGCGGTGGCGCTTGGCCTCCAGCTGCGGCGGCTCGGCTATGTAGTCGGCGCGGTGCAGGCTGCGACCACACCCACGATGGCGCCGTTCGTCCGGCAGAAGACCATCTTGCTGACCACCTACCGTCGGGATGGGACGCCGCGCGGGACACCGGTGAGCATCGCCGTCGACGGCGACCAGGCTGTCATCCGTAGCTTCGAGAAGGCGGCCAAGACGCGGCGGCTGCGGCGCAACCCGATGGTCGAGATTGCGCCGTCCACTATTGCGGGCAGACCCACTGGCCCCGCATTGCTGGCCCGCATGTGGCGCCTCGATGGGGACGACTCCCGGCGCGCCGCTCGGTTACTCGCGGGCAAGTATCCGCTCCTGCACGGCGTGGTGGTGCCCCTAGCGCACCGCATCCTGCGCACCAAGACCGGCCGGACCGTCCACTTCGGATTAGAGCCGGTGGAAGGCCCGGATTAGCCGGCGAAGCCAGGTTGCCAGCGCTGCGCGATCCCGCGCAGCGCCACGGTGGCGTCGAGCTGGCACAGCACGCCGAATGTCCCGGTGCTCACCCGGTGGATCAGCAGGTAGCTGGGTGGCAGGTTGAGCGCTCGCCCGGTCCGGAAGTCCGGGCCGGAGAAGTCGCCGACGCGCTCGGCTTGAGCCTGCATCCAGGCCCGGGTGAAGTGGAAGGTTTCGTCGCGTACCGGGTCGGCGAAGGGGCCGAGGTAGGCCAGCACGTCCTCGGCCCGGAGCGGCATGCCCGGCCGGACGAAGCCCTCCGAGCGCAGCAGCTCAAGCAACTCGTCCGAGCGTTCCTCGACAGCCAGCCGGGTGGCAATTCCCAGGGTGCGTGGGGTTCCGCCGGGCAGCTTCGCCGCGGCGCCGAAGTCGAGCACGCCCAGCCGCCCGTCGTCCAGGCGCAGGAAGTTGCCCGGGTGGGGGTCGGCGTGCAGCAACCCGGTGAGGGTGGGGGAGGAGGAGTGGAACTCCGACAGCTTGCGACCGATGTCGTCTCGCTCGGACCGCGAGCCGCCGCGGATGATCTGTGCCATCGGGGTCCCGGTGACCCACTGCGACACCATCACCTTCGGCGCGCTGGCGACAATGGCGGGGACGATGATCTCAGGATGGCCACGGAAAGCGGCCGCGAACGCGCGCTGGTTCTCGGCCTCGTCACGGTAGTCGAGCTCCTCGACCATCCGGTCCTGCAGCTCTCTGAGCAGCGGCTTGACCTCCATGCCGGGCACGATCGCCTGGAACAACCGGCTGAACCTCTGTAGTTGCCGTAGGTCAGAACGCAGCGCCTCGTCCGCGCCCGGGTACTGCACTTTGACCGCGACCTCACGACCGTCGTGCCACACCGCCTGGTGCACCTGCCCGATGCTGGCGGCCGCCGCAGGCTCATCGGAGAAGTCGGCGAAACGGCGGCGCCACCCCGAGCCGAGCTGCTCATCAAGTACACGGCGCACCGACCCCGGGGACATCGGCGGTGCCGCAGACTGCAGTTTGGTCAGTGCCTCCCGGTACGGTGCGGCGAGGGCGTCGGGGATCGCCGCCTCGAACACACTCAGCGCCTGGCCGAACTTCATCGCGCCACCCTTGAGCTCGCCGAGCACCGCGAAGAGTTGTTCGGCGGTGCGGGCGCTGAGCTCGGCGTTGACGTCGCTGGCATCGTGCCCCGCCAGCCGCTTTCCCCAGCCGGCGGCGATCCGCCCGGCCGCCCCGAGCGGGAGGCTTGCGAGCCGGACGGTTCGCGCAGCAGCCTTGCGGGGGATGTCGGTCACTGAGTGATTGTCTCCCGGCTTCGCCCCGCGTAGTAGTGGTGTTGAGGGGTCATCGCGCGCCGCAGTCGCAGCGCGGATGGGCTGGCCGGGGGTGCCGGCGCAACGTGCCGCGCAGCGGGTCCAGCTCCAACGCAGCGCCCCACGTCGGCGGGACCGGCAGACCGGCACCTGGTCCGGCCAGCGCAGCGAGCACCTGTTCGGCGGTCAGTGCGGCGGCGAGCTGGGTCCAGGCCAAGCCGGCGGCCGAAACCTTTCCGGCGAGCTGGGCAGCCAGTTTCGGCCAGGCCACATCGAGGTCCGCGCGGTGCAGCTCGGCGCAGTGCAGGCAGCTGCTGCGACCCGGGCACACCAACGGGCCCACTACCGCCGTCCCCTCGTGGGCGAAGCCGATCAGATGGGGGATCCCGGTCGCGACCAGCTCAGTCACCATGACCGGCTCCGGTACTACCACGTCGCACAGCACGATCAGGTCCGGCCGGCGGCGAATGGCACCGGTCACCCCGGGCGCGCACCGGCGCACGGCATCCCCCGCCGCTGCCGCGCGTGGTCTACCGAGATCGTCCGGAAGGTAGCCAGTGCCGACGTCTACGGTGGCGACCGTCCCGGTGGCTTCTACCGCGACCTGGCCCACCCCGGCCGAGGCCAGCAAGGTGGCCACTGCCACCGTCACCCGACCAGATCCGATCACGCGTACCGCGGACGCGCGCCGCTGGCCCAACACGTTGTGCGTCGTGCCGGTGGTGTGCACCGACCATCTGGTCGCCTCGGTGGCCAGCGCAACGCGATGCCAGCCGGGTCGGCCGTCGTCGGCAGCCGTAGCGTCGGCCACCAGGCCGCTACGGTACAGATCGATGAGCATCGCGAGGGCATCACCAGCTGCTGACCCGGCCGTCTGCGCCTCCGCGACCAGCTCAGCTGTGCTGCGGACACCGTCCATCCGCTTGAGCAGTGCCGCGAGCGGTTCTGGCAGGCAGTCGAGGACCATGGCACGTTGCGGGTCCAGCCCGAGCTGCAGGCAGGTGGGCGAGCGCCAGACAGCGGCGCGGCCCGGCGCAAGCCGCAGCCGTTCTGGGAGCTCGGCCGGGTGCGCCTCGGACAGTGCGGTGGTGGTGCTCAGCGGACTCATGCCCGGAATCCTGGGCCGTCGGGCCTTGCGACTCAACTGGGTGTCCACAGGCCCATCAAGTTGTCCACAATCCATCCACAGCTGTGCACAAGCTCGGCGGGCTGCCAGCAAGCCCGCAAGACGGTCGACTCACTCCGATGGGCGCTGAGGTGGTTCGTCACCGCGGCCGGGCGGCTCGTCGGGCGGCTGCTCGCGTGGGGCGTCGGCCGCGGTGCGCTCCAGGGCGGCGATCGGGTCGTCCAGATCGGCAGCCTGGCTCGCGGCTCGATCGACGAACCCCGCGGTATCGTCGAGGTCCTCGGCGGTGGGCAGCAGGTCCGGGTGACTCCACAGCGCGTCCCGGGCCTCGACCCCGTTGTGCTCGGTGATCTTTCGCCACAACTCAGCGGCGGCTCGCAGCTTGCGCGGCCGCAGCTCCAGACCGACCAGTGTCGCGAAGGTCTGCTCGGCGGGACCCCCGGAGGCGCGCCGCCTTCGCAGGGTCTCGCGTAACGCATCGGCACCGGGAAGGCGTTCGCCCACCGCGTCCGCGACGACGACGTCGACCCAGCCCTCGACCAGCGCGAGCAGTGTCTCCAGCCGGGTCAGCGCAGCCCTCTGCTCGGGACTGGTCCGTTGCTCCAGCAGACCGGACGTCATCAGCTGATCCATGCTCTGCGGGTCGGTCGGGTCGACTTGGCGGGCGATCTCTTGCAGCGCGTCAGTGTCCACCTGGATGCCGCGGGCGAATTCCTCGACGGTGCCCAGCAGCCGCTGGCGCAGCCACGACACGTGGGCGAACAGGCGATGGTGCGCGGCCTCACGAGCGGCCAGGAACACGATGACTTCGGAGCTCTTGCGCTCCAGCCCGGTGGCGAACCGCTCGACCGCGTCCGGCAGCAACGCAGACACACCCAGCGGTCCCAGCGGGAGCCCGATGTCGGTCGAGGTGAGCACCTCGCCACCGAGCTGGGCCAGCGCGGAGCCCAGCTGCGAGCCGAAGGCCATCCCACCCATCTGCTCGACCATCGCTACCAGCGGACCGGCCGTTTGGCGGACTTCGCTGGGCAGCGCATCGATCCACGAGCCGGCCATCCGGCGGGCCACCGGATCGCACAGCCGCTGCCAGGTGGGCAGGGTTCGCTCTACCCAGTCCCGAGGCGCCCACGCGGCGCTGGTCTGCGTCCCGGTGGGTAGCGTGGTCGCCGGGTCGAGCCATATCTCGGCCAGCCGCACTGCATCGGCGATCGCGGCGGCCTGCTGGGCCGAGGGCAACCCGCTCGTGGACAGCTTCTGCATCGCAATCTGCTTGGCCAGGTCGTAGTTCACCGGACCCCCACCGCCACCGGCAGCGCCCTGGCTGAGCATCTGACCTAGCTGGGTGAGCATCTGACCAAGGGCGCCGGCGTCCAGGCCGCCGGCCCCGAAGGGTGCGAACGGGTTGGCCGGGTCGGCACTGCCGCCGGTGTCACTGCCGCCGGTGTCTTCGGAACGCTTCCTCCGATCGGGGTCCCGGGGGTCTCGCGGGTCCTCGGAGCCGAAGCCGAAGGGCAGTTCGCTCATGGACCCCACGGTACGCGGACCCGGGGCACGTACGCTGACCGCCCGTGAGCCGCCGAACCTGGACCCTGCTGCTCAGCCTTGGTCTCGCCATGGCGCTCGGGTTGCTGGGCGGACTGGCGCCGGTGCCCTACGTCGCACTCCGTCCCGGCCCCACGTTCAACACCCTGGGGGAGGTGGCGGGCAAGACGGTGGTGGACATCAAAGGCGCCCAGACCTATCCCACCACCGGTAACCTCAACTTGACGACGGTGTCGGTGGTCGACAACGTGTCGCTGTATGGAGCGCTTGGCCTGTGGATATCCGGGCGTAGCGCGCTGGTTCCCCGCGACGAGATCTTCCCGCCAGAGCTGTCCGAGCAGCAGGTCGAGAAGCAGAACCAGCAGTTGTTCCGGGACTCGGAGTCCAAGGCCGAAACCGCGGCGCTGCGGTACCTAGGTTATCCGACCCAGGTCGTGGTCGATCCGGTGGCCGCCGACGGCGCCGCGAACGGGAAGCTGGCCGCCGGGGACCGGCTGCTGGCCGTCGACGGCCAGCAGGCCCGTACCGGGCAGCAGGTGGTGGATATGCTCGCCACCAGCCATCCGGGGCAGCTCGTGCAGGTCCGTTTCCAGCGTCCAGGCGCTCCGCCGCAGGATGTGGTGATCACGCTGGGCGCGGGACAGCAACCGGGTCGCGGCTACCTCGGCGTCGGCGTGACCGATCGGCCCGACGTGAACTTCGACATCATCATCAGCCTGGCCGACGTCGGTGGCCCTTCGGCGGGCTTGATGTTCGCGCTGGCCATCGTCGACAAGCTGACGCCGGGGGCGCTGGCCGGGAACACCTTTGTGGCGGGCACCGGAGAAATCGCCACGGGCGGTGCGGTGGGTCCGATCGGCGGTATCCCGCTCAAGATGATTCGCGCTCGCGAGGCGGGAGCGTCGGTGTTCCTGGTGCCCGCGGGAAACTGCGCCGAGGCGGTGCAGCGTGCCCCGGAGGGGCTGCGGCTGGTGCGGGTGGGCACTCTGACGGAAGCCGTGCACGCGCTGGATGACCTGCATGCAGGCCGGCAGCCGCCGGGCTGCTGACGCTTGTCAGCGCAACGTTTCCAGCAGCGCGCGGAGCAGATTCGGGGCGAGCTGCGGGTCCTCCACCAACTCGTCACGCCCTTGGTCGTCTCCGGCGTCGGCCCGCAGCCGCAGTACGCAGGCCCCGACGCCGTCCCGAAGCACTGCCGCAACCAGCCTGCCTTCCCGCCGCTGTGGGTGCCCGGCGGCGGTGCGGCGAGCCTGCGCTGGGTCGTCGGGCAACTCACCGAGACCGGCCTGTGCCGCCGGCGGGAGCACCACGATCTCTTGGGCCAACGCGCAGCCGGCGACCGCCTCGGGCCATTCGATGCCGGCCAGCGCCGCGTCCAGCTCACCCTCGGGCAGGGCCTCCTGGGCCACCGGGGTGAGCGCGCCGGCAGCATCCAGCTGACCGGCCAATTCAGGCTGACTGGCCAGCAGCGTCGGGGTGGCTACCAGCGCGAACAGCTGCGGCTGCTGGTCCCAACCCGCGGCCGCGACGAACTCCTCCACCTCCCGCGCAGTGGCCGCCAAAGCATGGGACGCCAGGATCGGGTACGGATTCGGCTCGCTCACCCGACCATGGTCGCACCGGCGCCGGGCACCGGCTGCAGCGGTGCGACCACCCAGAATCGGAACCCCGGGACACTCCGTAGAGTTGGACAGGAGGGACTCAACCCGGCGTGGACCAGCGCAGGCCGCGGCGAGGGGTCCGCACCGCACCACCACCACCACCGTCGTCGGAGGAGCGTCCTGTGGCCAGTCGGCCCCCCGTCGGAGTTCCCACCCTCTCCCCTCGTGCCCGGATCCTGATCACTATCGGGGCTGTCACGCTAGTGGTGTTGATCGTCGGATCGCGGCTGGTCGATACCTACGTGGACTGGTTGTGGTTCGGAGAGGTGGGCTTCCGCTCGGTGTTCTCCACCGTTCTGATCACCCGTACCCTGCAGTTCCTCGTCGTCGGGTTGGTGGTCGGCGGGTTGCTCGCGCTGAACATCGTGATCGCCTACCGCACCCGTCCGGTGTTCGTGCCGGTGGCGGGACCTGACGATCCGGTGGCGAGGTACCGCACCGCGATAGTTCAGCGGCTGCGGGTGGTCGGTATCGGCGTGCCGGCACTGGTCGGGCTGCTCGCCGGCCTGTCCGCGCTGGGCGACTGGCAGACCGTCCAGATGTTCCTGCACAGCGCAAGTTTCGGCGTGACCGATCCCCAGTTCAACAACGACGTCAGCTTCTACGCCTTCGAGCTACCCTTCTACCGCAGGTTGCTGGCCTGGGCCTTCGTCGCGGTGGTGCTCTCCTTCCTCGGGGCGCTGATCACTCACTACCTGTTCGGCGGGCTGCGGCTGGCCGGTCGTGGCGGGCAGCTGTCCGGCCCGGCCCGGGTCCAGCTCGGGGTGCTGGCCGGCGTCTTCGTGTTGCTCAAGGCGTTGGCCTACTTCCTGGACCGCTACGGGCTGCTGTTCTCGAACCGCAATCCGCTGTTCACCGGGGCCAGCTACACCGATCTCAACGCGGTGATGCCCGCCAAGATCATCCTGATGTGCATCGCGGTGATCTGTGTGGTGGCCTTCTTCGTCGGCGCGATTTTGCGTAACCTGCAGCTGCCAGCGATCGCCATCGCGCTTCTGGTGCTGTCCAGCGTCCTGGTGGGTGCGGCGTGGCCGGCGATGCTCGAGCAGTTCGTGGTGCGCCCGAACGCCAACGAGCGCGAGGCACCGTCCATCGAGCGCAACATCATCGCGACCCGCGAGGCTTATGGCATTACCGATCGGCAGGTCACGTACTCCCAATACTCCGGGCGTAGCGACGCCTCGCCGGCCGATGTGGGAGCCGACACCGCCACGATCCCGAATATACGGTTGCTGGACCCCAACGTGCTGGCGGAGACCTTCACCCAGCTCCAGCAGCGGGAGAACTTCTACGGCTTCCCGGACAAGCTCGACGTCGACCGCTACACCGTGGACGGCAAAAAACAGGACTACATCGTCGCCGTGCGGGAGTTGGAATCCGCATCGCTGGCCGAGAACCAGCGGACCTGGATCAACCAGCACCTCACCTTCACCCACGGCAACGGCTTCGTCGCGGCGCCGGCCAATACGGTGAACTCTGCGCTGGACGACGCCGGCTCGGGGGAGGGCGGCTACCCGGTGTTCACCGTGTCGGACACCACGGTGCAGGGCGATATCCCGGTGCAGCAGCCGCGGATCTATTTCGGCGAGCTGATCGACGACTACGCGATCGTCGGAGGAAACCCTGGTGCGTCCCCACGGGAGTACGACAGCCGTTCGGCGAACTACACCTACGAAGGCAAGGGTGGGGTACCGATCGGGAGCTGGGCGAGCCGGTTGCTGTTCGCCTCTTACTACGGCGAGCGCAACATCCTGTTCAACCGGGCGATCGGAACTGATTCGAAGATTATCTACAATCAGCACCCGAGGGAACGGCTGCAGAAGGTCGCGCCCTGGCTCACTGTCGACGGAGATCCCTATCCTGCCGTGGTCGACGGCCGAATCCAGTGGATCCTGGATGGTTACACGACCCTCGACAACTACCCGTACGCGCAGCGGACCGTGTTGGGCGCAGCGACCACCGACTCCTTGTCCGGGGTGTCGCGCCTGCCGAACGACGAGATCAGCTACATCCGTAACTCGGTCAAGGCCACCGTAGACGCCTACGACGGCACCGTGACGGTGTACGCGATGGATGACAGCGATCCAGTACTGCAGACCTGGATGAACGTATTCCCGGGTACCGTGCAGCCCAGTAGCGCAATCGGCGCTGAGTTGCGGGAGCACTTCCGCTACCCGCAGGACTTGTTCAAGGTGCAGCGCGAGATGCTGGCCCGCTACCACGTCGACGATCCGTCAGTGTTCTTCACCAACGATGACTTCTGGAATGTTCCCACTGATCCGACGCAGAACCAGCAGGGCGTCGACCAGCCGCCATACTACGTACTAGCCGGCCCGCCGGACGGGCAAGGTCCGGCGGAGTATCAGCTCACCAGTGCGCTGGTCAGCCTGCGCCGACCATTCCTAGGGGCCTACATCTCGGTGGGGTCCGACCCGGGCGACTACGGCAAGATCCGGGTGCTCGAATTGCCCGGTGAATCCCAGACGCTTGGTCCTGAACAGGTGCAGAACCGGTTCGTGTCCTCCGCGGAGGTCAGCCAGGAGCTCAACCTGCTGCGGCAGTCGGAGACCGACGTGCGCTACGGCAACCTGCTCACTCTGCCGGTCGGCGGCGGGCTGCTCTACGTGGAGCCCGTTTACATCGAGCGCGCCAATCGGCAAGCGACGTTCCCACAGCTGAACCGGGTACTGGTGGCCTACGGCGACCGGATCGGGTACGCCCCGACCCTGCGCGGGGCGCTGAACCAAATCTTCGGTGCCGGAGCCGGGGATGCGACCACCTCGCCCGGCCAGACCCAGCGGCAGGCGGCGCCGACGTCACCCCCCGCGGCGGCCGGTGGTGGCGGCGCCAGTCCGGAGATGCGCCAGGCGATCACCGACATCTCCGATGCGCTCAACCGCCTGCGCCAGGCGCAGGGTGCGGGCGATTTCACTGCCCAGGGCCAGGCGCTGGCCGACCTCGACGCCGCGACCAAGCGGTTCGACACGGCCGCGGCGGTACCCGGCGGTGGTGGCTGATCGCTGACCAGCCGATTTGCCCCTGACGAAGCCGCGCGCGTAGGGTGGTGATCGCAACGCGGGGTGGAGCAGCTCGGTAGCTCGCTGGGCTCATAACCCAGAGGTCGTAGGTTCGAATCCTACCCCCGCTACCACCGCGAGAGGGCCCCTGACCAGCACTGTTAGGGGCCCTCTCGCCGTTACGGTTCCAGCAAAGCAGTGTGTGGGCCTGGTGCACAGCGTTCGGGGGCGATCGTGACCGGTGACCACGGACGGTACAGTCGGCGCGAGGCGCTGCAGCTCAGCGGTAGAGCGGTGGGGGTGGTTGCGGTCAGCGCCCTGGTGGCCGGCTGCACCAGCACCGTCGCCCCGCCGCCCCCCGTCCCCGCCGTCGACCCGGTGAACCTGGATCCGCTGAAGCTCACCGTCGACATGATCCGGTTCGACACGTCGCACAACGGCGAGGGCGGTGTCACCGTTGCGCATGCCGAGATGCTCAAGTCGATCTGGGACGCGGCCGGCGCCCGAACCGAGATCATCCCGACCCCGAAACCGGACAACGCGCATTTCATTGCGCGCATCCCGAGCTCTGTGGGCGGCACCCGGCCGCTGCTGCTGCTGTGCCACTCCGACGTCGTGTCGGTGGAGGCCGACCGCTGGACCGTCAAGCCTTACAGCGGGGAGGTACGCGACGGCTGGGTCTACGGCCGCGGCGCGCTGGACATGAAGGGCACCAATGCCGCGTTCATGGCTGCCCTGCTGCGCCACCTCAGTGAGGGCGCCCGGTTCGACCGGGACATCATCTTCCTCTCCGACTGCGACGAGGAGGCCGGCCCGCACGGCACCCGGTGGCTCGCCGAGCGGCATTATGACAAGATCGACGCCGGAGCCGTGATCACCGAGGGGGGATGGACGCTGGCCTCGCCCGGCTCGGTGGAACCGGTGGTGGTCACGCTGACCCGGCAGGACAAGATGTCCGCCGCGCTCGAGCTCGTCGCCCGGGGCACCGCCACCCACTCCTCCCGCCCGTCCCCGGACGCGGCGATCACCCGGCTCAACCGTGCGGCGGTCCGGCTGGCCGACTACCAGCCCGGGGTCGGTCTCACCGATGTGACGCGGGCGTACTTCCAGGCATGGGCTGCACGCACCGAGAACGCGAAGCTCGCCGCTGCGCTGCGGCTCATGCTGACCGCCACCGAACAGCCCGAGCGGGACCGCGCCGGCGCGCTGGTGGTCGCGCTCAGCGACCACCCGACGCTGCACAACGCGTTGATGCGCCACATCGTCACACCGGTGATCCAGCACGCTGGGTACCGGGTCAATGTCCAGCCCGGGTCGGCGACCGCCAGCCTGAATCTCCGGCTGGTTCCGGGTGGTATCGACGTGGCTGCAACGTTGGCGGAGTTGCGAAAGGCGCTGGGCGACAGTGAAGGCGTGATGCTGCGCCTGGTGAACCCCCTCTCGCTCAACCAGACCGAGGAGGAGACGCTGGCCGGGCTCGCACAACGAATGGCCCAACCACCAGGGACGATCGACACCGACGTCTTCCGCGCGCTGGACACCGCGGCTCGCGAGACCTACCCGGATGCGGTCGTCACGCCGGGCCTGTTCGAAGCGGGCACCAGCGCTGGACCGTGGCGGCAGCGCGGCATCCCGGTGTACGGGATCTACCCCTACGCCACCGATGCCGACACGATGTCCCGGATGCACGGTAACGACGAGCGGATCCGGGTGGACGCTCTGGCGCGCGGAACGGAGCTGATGTACCGAGTGTTCGACCGGTTCCGCGCGGGCTGACCCTACAAAAAGACCCGTATGTGTATGTGTTTCAGTACTTTGCGTGACGTGCACAACGAGGTAGCGTCGATCTGGGCCGCGTACGGTGGGTGACGTCCCCTCCCGCCCCACGGGCTAGCAGCTCGCGCGTCGGCCGCCGGACCCGATGGCGTTCGAATCCAGAAGGGAGTGGAATGATCCAACTTGAGGACGTCACCAAGGTGTACCGGATGGGTTCGGTCGAGGTACGTGCACTCTACGGTGTCGACCTGGCCATCGACGACGGTGACCTGGTCGCGATCATGGGCCCGTCCGGATCGGGCAAGACCACACTCATGAACATCCTGGGCTGTCTGGATGTCCCGACCAGCGGGCGCTACCTGCTCGACGGCACCGATGTCAGCACTCTCAGCGACAACCGGCTGGCCAAGATCCGCAGCCGCAAGATCGGGTTCGTGTTCCAGTCGTTCAACCTGGTCCCGCGCACGAGCGCGGTCCGCAACGTCGAGCTGCCTTTGGTCTACGCCGGGATCGGGGATCGGCGCACTCGGGCCCGGCAGGCGTTGGAGAGTGTCGGGATGGGCGACCGCCAGAAGCACATGCCCAATGAGCTCTCCGGCGGTCAACAGCAGCGGGTGGCGATCGCGCGGGCGCTGATCAACGATCCCACGATGTTGCTTGCCGACGAGCCCACGGGCAACCTCGATACCGCGTCCAGCGTCGAGATCTTGAAGTTGCTCGGTGGGCTCAACGATGCCGGCCGCACGGTGGTCATCATCACCCACGAAGAGGACATCGCCCGGTTCGCCAAGCGGGTGGTGCGGCTGCGCGACGGGCGCATCGTGAGCGACCAGGTGCAGCGCAACCGGTCGGAGGTCACCGCGTGAATCTGCGGGAGGCGCTGCGCATCGCGATGCGGGGGTTGCGGGCCAACCGGTTGCGCTCCGCGCTGACCATGCTCGGCATCATCATCGGCGTCGCGGCGGTGATCCTGCTGGTCGCCCTCGGCAACGGGTTGAAGACCTCGGTCAATGCGCAACTCGAGCCGCTGGCCAATCTGATCACCATCGTGCCGACGGTCGGCAACGTCCCCGGCGGTACCCCCCCGAAGGATCTGATCGATGCCGACGTCGCGGCATTGCAGGAGTCGCCGCTGGCAGGCCAAATCGACGCCGTGATCCCCGCCACCACCGGCAGAGCGCTGGTCGAGGATGACTTCAGGTACCGGGCGACGGTCGTCGGCTCCACCGAACGCTGGCTCGAGGTGAACAACCAGGATGTGGCGGCCGGGTCATTCTTCGACGAGGCCCAGGTCCGCTCCACCGCGAAAGTGGTGGTGCTGGGTCCCAGCGTGGCGACCTATCTCTTCGGCGACGACCCCGCAGCCGCGCTGAACCAGACGGTCCGGATCAACCGCCAGACCTTCAGGGTCATCGGAGTGACGCAGTCCTTCGGTGAGCCGAATGACAGTTTCGCGGTCATGCCGCTGAACACCGCGCGCCGCTACATCTTCGGCGGTGGTGACAAGGTCAACCAGATCATCGTGCAGGCCGCCCAAGCTGCTGCCGTGCCGGCCGTCCAGGATGAGGCGATCCGCATCCTCAGCGACCGGCACCGGATCAAGGACCCCGCGAATAGAGATTTCGAGGTCCAATCCCTGCGCAGCCGGCTCGACTCCTTCAATCAGGTCTTGCGCATCCTCACCCTGTTCACCGCAGCCGTTGCCGCGATCTCACTGCTCGTCGGCGCGATCGGTGTCCTGAACATCATGCTGGTCTCGGTCACCGAGCGAACCCGGGAGATCGGCATCCGAAAAGCGATCGGCGCCACTCGCCGCGCGGTCCTCGAACAATTCCTGATCGAAGCCACGGTGCTGGCTGGCCTCGGCGGGATCATCGGCGTTGTTGTCGGGGTCGGTCTGTCAGAGCTCGGTGCTACCGTCGCGCCCTCTCTCGGCCCCACCTTCGAATCGTTCGCCCCCGCCGTGACCATCTCCTCCATCGTGATCTCGTTCGCGATCAGCCTCGCGATTGGCCTGGTCGCCGGCGGCTACCCGGCCAATCGGGCCGCCCGGCTACGACCCATCGAAGCCCTCAGGTACCAGTGACTCGCAAGACTCACCGCACTGTCGCGCACCACCCCGTAACTCACCGTCCCCTCAGGCGTTGCACAGCGTAGAAGCCCGATGACAGGGGGGACCTCGCTGTGACCACGATCCTGACCAGTCCGACAACGCGGTCACCAGCCCGGGCCTTTGGGGCCCGGGCCTTGGTGGCGCTTGGACTGGTGGCCGTTCTGGGCACGGCGGTTGGGTGCGGCAGTGAGCCGTCACCGCCGCCGACCGGGCGGGTGGAGCGGGGCGCCGTGGTCACAAAGGTGTCGGCGTCAGGTTCATTGGCCGCCATCAGGGAGAAGAATCTGGGGTTCCCGAGGGGTGGCCAGCTCGAGGATGTGCTGGTCAAGGTCGGGGATCGGGTAAGCGTGGGCCAGGTCTTGGCGCGGACCGATGACTTCCTGCTTCGGCAGACGTTGGATCAGTTGCAGGCGCAGCTGAATTCCCAGCAGGCGTTGTTCGGTAAACTTGTGAATGCGACGACGGTTGAGGGCGCAAAAGACACCCTCGATCAGGCGCAGCAGATTTTGACTGCGACGGAGCGGCTGGTCGATACGCAGCTCTCCGCGGATGCCTCCGCGGTTGACCAAGCGCGCCGGCAATTGGACTTCGACGGTTTCTTGCTGAATAAGGCCCAGGAGCAGCTGCGTGCCGATCAGATCTCCTGCGCCTCCACCGGGGGTATTCCCTACACCCCGCCGCCGCCCGGTACCGGCGTTGCCCCCGCCGGCACCGGTGGTAACGGCTCAGCCACTCCCGACGGGCCTGACTCGTCGGTCGGGGTGGGGCCGGCTCAGGCGGGTGTGGAGAACCCCGTGCAAGCAGGCCCCGTGAGTGCTGGCGTCCCGGGGGCAGGTGGTGGTCCGGGCGGTGGCGGCAGCGGCAACCCGGCGTGTAACCGGCTCCCGATGGATCAGCAGGCGGTCGTCAGCGCCCGCCGCCAGGTGCTGGCGGACAAGGCCGCTCTCGACGCCGTGCAGCAGAGACTGAATGTCGACCGCGCATCCGGGCAGGTCTCGATCGAGAATGTCCGCCAGAGCGTGATCGCCGCGAAGAATAACCTCGACGCTGTGGGCTCGGGCCGGCCGTTCGACATCGAGCAGCAGGTCGCGCTGGTAGCCAGCGCTCAGGCCCAGGTCGCCGCTGCGCAGCGGGATGTGGACAACACCGTGCTGCGCGCGCCGGTCGCGGGCACCGTGTCGGTCATCAACGGTGTGGTGGGGGAGTACATCCAGCCCAGCGCGAACACCAGCCCACTGGCGCCAGGCAGCGATGCTGCCATCCCCGGGCTCGAAGTGAACAGCAGCACGTCATTGGGCAACACCGCGACTGGCCCCCAGCGTCCTGGCGGCACGCAGTTCCTGGTCCTCAGCGAAATCAACACCTTCCAGGTCGTTGTGCCGTTCGAGGAATCCGACGCGGCGAAGGTCGGTCCTAACCAGAAGGTCGAGGTGTCTTTCGATGCCGTGCCCGACCTCACTCGTGCCGGGACGGTGGTTGCTGTGGCCCCTGCCGGCAGCAGCATCTCCAGCGTGATCAACTACTACGTCACCGTCGTACTGAACGAGACCGATCCCCGACTCAAGGACGGCCAAACCGCTCAGGCACGGGTGCTGACCAACCAGGTCGAGGACGTCCTCACCGTTCCTAACTCGGCTGTTCGCAAACGAGGCGACCAAAGCTCCGTCACCGTCGTCGACGCCGACGGTGTAGAGCAACAAGTCAGGTTCCAGGCCGGCCTCGTCGGAGACGATCGCACCCAGGTCATCTCCGGCCTCAAAGAAGGCCAGCAAGTCGTCCTTCGTGAAGGCGTGTAGCGCCTCAACTCTCGAAACGAGCCGCTGGCGTTCCAGGTGGGTTGAACACGTCCGGCTGGGCATCGGGGTTAGTGACACACACCTCGCCTTCGAGCCCGTCGGGATCCCGGAAGAAGACGCTGAGGACGGGTCCGAAGTCGGTGACGAACCCGTCGCTCGCGCCACAGGCAATAAGTCGTCGGCGAATCTCCTCGAAGGCATCGAGCGACGCCGCTTGAAGGCCGAGATGGTCAATGCGGCCCCGTCCGAACATCGGTGTCTGCCGTTGCGCCTCCGCGTTGCCGTCGACTTGGAACACGTTGAGTTCCGAGGCCGGACCGATGTCGACGAACGACAGACGCACTCCAGGTGCCACTTCGGCGTTGTGCGACACGGTCGCGTCGAAGACCTTGCGGTAGAACTCGTGCAGGCGGGCGGTGTCGTTGGTGAGCACCGCGACGTGGTTTACGCCGTCCAGGAGCATGGATTCAGCGTACGTGCCCGTCTTGGCCCATCGTGAGCATCCGCCGACCGGTGCGGCAGGCGTCTGGTTAGGCGGGGTTGTTGCCGTCCTGGTGAAAACCTTGCCGAGAAGAGCCGTCGATCTCCACGGTGGGTACGCCGACGGTGGTGTTGCCGATCACCGTGCAGCCGGTAGAGCCGTCGATGATCAATATTGCGCGCTGCAGGCCCGGACCGGAGAACCTGTTCTCCCGCACCTCGACGTTCGGCCACCGGCGCAGGTTAATCGCCTGAGCACCGGTGGTCGCACAGGTGTTACCGACGAACGTGATCGACGGGATTCCGGTGGGGGCATCGCTGCTGCCGGGCTGGTCGTCGGTGGCGATCAGACATTGTGCGTCGACGTTGTGGCAGGTGTTGTCGGAGATCACGACGTCGAAGGTGGGTGGGCTGTGGTCGTAGGTCTGGAAGCAGTCGGGGTGCGGGGGAGCGGAATAGCCTCGGGCGGAGATGTCGCGAATGGTGTTACCGGTGATCCGATGACCGGTGCCGAAGAAGCGCATACCGTCGGCGTCACCATCGTCGCGGGCCACCGTTTCGCTCACCGTGTTGCCATTCACCGTGATCCCCTGCCCGGTGATGTAGATGCCGCTCGTGGATGCGTGTTGCACGGTGTTGGATGCGATGGTCGAGTCGGTGCATGGCATGCAGGCGATACCACTTCGCTGGGTGTCTCGGATCGTGTTGTGCGCTGCGGTGATCCCCGCTCCCTCAAGGAACAGTCCGTCGCCACCGACGACGGTGAAACCCTCGATGACGACGTGGTCGGCGGTGATGCGAACGTTGTAGACGGTGGCTCCATTGGAGACGAGCCGGATCGGCGCGTCGCTGGTGCCGGACCTGTTCATCGCCACATCGGCGTCGACGAGATTACCGCCGGTGAAACACAGCGTGTCTCCCGGGGAAGCGGCTCGCACGGCCGCAGCCACCTCGTCGCTTTGGGTGATCGTGCGAGTGCAGTCGTCCGGGAGGACCTGGGTGTTCTCGTCTGGCGAACTGGTGCAACCGGCGGTGACCAGCAGGCCCAGCGCCAGGGAAAGCACCCACAGCCTTCGGGTCGCCATTGAGACCGTCACTCCCGCAGGATAGATGCACATCGTAGGGAGGCACACAGCGGACAGTCACGAAAGCGTCACGGTGGGCGACCCGTCAGCTACCGCGCGGGGTTGCCAATGTTTCCAAGGTCCACGATCGAGCCTTTGCCTCGGCCCACGTGCCCGGGGTGGTCATGACGGCGATGGCGGAGGTCTTGAGGATTTCGACGGTTCCGGTCAGCAACTCCAGGAGGTCCTCCAAGTCGGGGTTGTGGCCCACCAGGGCCACCGTCGACGCGGTGTGGGGCAACTCCTGGGTGATCCTCAGTAGCTCCTCGGCCGACGCGCCGTAGAGACGTTCGTCATGACGGACTCGGGGTATCGCATCCAACTCTGCGGCCGCAAGGTCCCAGGTTTGGACCGCTCGCACCGCGGGGGAGCACAACACGAGATCGATTCCGGCGATCTGCCCGCGCAGCCAGCGGCCGACGGCGGGGGCGTCGCGGCGCCCCCGCCCGGCCAATGGCCGTTGCGCGTCGGGGATACCTGCGGGCCATGCCGATTTCGCGTGCCTGAGCAGGATAAGCGTGCATGTCATGGTTTTCACCGCCTCTCGATGGGGTGCCTCTCACGGGGTCCACTCAGGAAGGTCACTCCAGGGCGAGGGTGCGCAGCACCAACCGCGCCGCGTCACCGCCCGACTCCTCCCCGATCGCGAGGGCGGCCGGTACGTCGAGGTCATTCACCAGGGCAGCGATGACGGCGTCCGATGCGGCGGGTGAGGTCCGCGCCGTCCCGGCTGCTGAGTACAGGCGATCGAGCCGGCTTGCCTCGGCATTGATGTCCCCGGCGCGGAAGTCCCAGGTCTGGCGCCACGGCCGGTTGAGCAGCAGCAGCCGCACGGCCGCGGCGGGATGGTGCCCGAGCAGATCGCCGACCAGCACCAGGTTGCCGGTCGACTTGGCCATCTTCGCGCCGTCCACGGTGACCGTCCCGACTGCAAGCTCGGCCCGTGCGAAGGGGCCCACGCCGGTTGCCGCCTCCACCATGGCGGCCTGGTAGGCATGGTGCGGGAAGTCGAGGTCGGCCCCACCGGCCAGGATGTCGACCGCGGGGCCGAGCACTCCCAGCGCGATGGCGGCGCACTCGGCGTGCCAGCCGGGCCTGCCGCGACCCCACGGGCTGGGCCAGCCGGGCTCGTCGTCGGCGGAGGGCCGCCATACCGGTACGTCGAAGGGGTCGTCGCGCTCCAGGTCGTCGGACCTATCGCCGAACTCGGCCGCCAGCTCCGCGGCCCGGTCGGGGCTCAGCCCCGTTTTGGCCGGGACATCGGCACCATGGAAGTACACCGCACCGCCGCGCTGGTAGGCGTGGCTCGTGGCAAGCAGCGCCGCGGCCAGCTGCACGACCCGCCCGACGTGGTGCCGGGCCCGCGGTTCGTGTTCGGGCCGGCGCACTCGCAACGCGGTCATGTCCCGTCCGAACAGGTACTCCTGCTCCAGGGCGAACTCGTCGAAGTGCCGGCCGCGTTGCACGGCGGCACGGGTCAGCACGTCGTCGACGTCGGTGATGTTGCGGCAGGTCACGGTCTCCGCCCCGGCCAGGCGTAGCACGGCAGCGGCCGTGTCCGCCCACACGAACGTGCTGGCGTGTCCCAGATGGGTCACGTCGTAGGGGGTGATGCCGCAGACGTAGAGCCGGCCCGGGCTGACGACCGGCAGCGCGCAGCCACCCAGCCGGATCCGGTCGGTGTGCTCGCGGCGACCGTGGTGGTCCATGCCTCCATCCTGCCTCCCTGTGTCCCAGCCCGGTGGGTGCCCTCACCCAGGGGGCGCGCCGAGGCTCATCATGGAGGGATGAGCAGCCGTGACCGGGACCCCACCGGCCGGGCCCGCAACGCCCGACCCCGAGATGCCCAGGGCCGGCCGTTGCCACATGGTGCGCAGGGGGTCGACCGGGTTCCCGAGGATGTCGCGCTGAGCCCGGACGATGCGGTGCGCCAGGCCCAGCAGCTGATCGACGACGGTTACCCGTTCCACGCTCACGAGGTGCTCGAGGGGGTCTGGAAGGCAACTGCGGGGGAGCACCGCGAGCTGTGGCAGGGCCTGGCGCAACTCGCGGTCGGTCTCACCCACGTGCAGCGCGGCAACCCGAGGGGCGCGGCGGCACTGCTGCACCGCGGTGCGGACCGGATCGACCCCCACGCTGCCGACCCTCCACATGGACTGGACGTCGCGGGCCTGGCCGGTCACGCTCGTTCGCTCGCTGCCCGGATCGAGCGGGACGGTCTGGACGCCGTGTCGTCCGAGGATCTGCGACCCCGGCTGCTCAGCCGCGGGCGGCCTGCTTGATCGCCTCGCGGATCCGGAAGTAGGTGCCGCAGCGGCAGACGTTCTCGATCCTGTCGATGTCGGAGTCCGACGGGTTGGACTTCTTCCTCAACAGCGCGATTGCCGTCATGATCTGCCCCGGCTGGCAGTACCCGCACTGCGCGACGTCGTGACCCCGAGCTTGTCCCGCAGGACGTACAGCAGCCCCAGGTCATCCGGTGCGTCAACGCTGACCCGCTCCCCGTTGAGGATGAAGGATAAGTTGGGCACGGTCAGGCTCCTCTAGAAATTGATCGGGAAGCTGCGGGGCTTGGTGCCGGTGGCCCGCGCGTAGGCGTTCGCGACCGCGCCGCCGGCCGCCGACACGATGGTCTCACCGGCCCCGCCGGGCTCGTCGGCAGTCTTGTGCATGACATACATCTCGACGTTGGTCGGGTAGTGCCGCTGCTTGGCGTAGCCGAAGTCGGTGTAGCTGGTCTCCCGGAATACACCGTTGTCGAGGTGGTTGCCGGCGTAGAGGACCGTCGAGATACCGTCGTTGAGCCCGCTGAGCATCTGCGCCTCCAAGCCGCGCGGGTTGATCGGTAGCCCCGCGTCGAAGGCCATCACCGCCTTGTACACCCGAGGGTTGCGGCGGTCGGTCTCCACATTGCAGACCCGCTCCTCGTAACCGAGGATCTGCCCGCCGGCGTGGGTGAAGCGGTGCCGAGAGTAGGCGCGCGGGCGCATCCGGCCGTGCTGCATGTCGTCGGCACTGCTCCACATCAGCTTGACCGGGCGGCGCAGCGCCTTCGAGATCTGCGCGGCCTCCGGCGCCCCATCGAAGAACAACCGCCGGCCGAACGAGCCGCCGCCGCGCACCACGTGCACGGTCACCTTCTCGACGGGCAGGCCGACCGCCTCGGCGATGGTGGCCTGCGCGATGATCGGGGTCTTGAGCTCGGACCAGATCTCGGCGCTGTCCTCCCGGACGTCCGCGACCGCGCTGTTGGGCTCCAGCGGTGCATGGTCGACGAACGCCCAATCAAATTCGGCGCTGACGAACTCACCGTCGAGCTGGCCCGGCGTCGACCCGGGACCCAGCTTCGGCGCGGTCAGCGGCGGGGCAGCTGCTCGCAACTTCGTGCGGATGTCGGAGTCGGACAGCCCGTCGACCGCGCCCCGCGTCAGTCCACCGAGCCTGCTTCACCGCCGGACGACTCCAACGGAAGCCCGGCGTCACGCCAGCCACGCATCCCACCGGCCAGGTTGCGTGCCGGCACTCCCGCTTCGAGCAACGCTGCGGCCGCTCGCGAGCCTCGCCCGCCAGAGCGGCAGGTGGTGACGATCTGGGTGCCGGGCGGCAATGCGGCCGCCTCGAGCTCTCCGAGCGGCATGTGCACGGCCTCGGCGGCGTGCCCGGCATCCCATTCGTGCTGCTCGCGGACGTCCACCAGCACGGCTGCACCGGAGGCGATCAGCCTGCGCGCCTCGTCGAGGCTGATGGGCTCGGTGACGATCTGGTGGGGGTAGCTCATGGGAACCTCCTCGACGTCGTTTCCAGCGCCACTCAACGTTACCGGGTCCCCGCCGGCTGTCGGCCCTGGCAGGCTTGCGGTGGGAGATGCGGTGACTCCCACCAGCTGAGGAGGAACGCGGTGCGCATCGGGATGCCCGTGAATTACAGCGGCGGGTTCGGCGAGACCGTCGCGGAACTGGCCGACTACGAGAAGGCCGGGTTGGACATCGTGTTCGTACCCGAGGCCTACAGCTTCGACGCGGTCAGCCAGCTGGGGTTCATCGCCGCGCGCACCGAGCGGCTGGAGATCGCCTCGGGGATCTTGCAGATCTACACCCGCACTCCGACGCTGACCGCGATGACCGCAGCCGGGCTGGACTACGTCTCGGGCGGTCGGTTCACCCTCGGCATCGGTGCGTCGGGTCCGCAAGTGATCGAGGGCTTTCACGGCGTGCCCTACACCGCACCGCTGGGTCGCACCCGGGAGCTGGTGGAGATCTGCCGCACGGTGTGGCGCCGGGAGCGGCTGGAGTACCAGGGCAGGCACTACCAGATCCCGCTTCCCGCGGACCGCGGTACCGGGCTGGGCAAGCCGCTGAAGCTGATCAACCACCCGGTGCGGGAACGGATCCCGATCGTGATCGCCGCGATCGGCCCCCGCAACGTCGCGATGGCCGCGGAGATCGCCGAGGGCTGGGAGCCGATCTTCTACCTGCCCGAGCGCGCCGCCGAGGTATGGGGGGACTCGCTGGCGCAGGGCAGGGCGAAGCGGGACCAGGCGCTGGGTGATCTCGACATCGTGGTGGCCGCCCCGCTGGCTATCACCGATGACAAGGACACCGCAGCCGGGTTGCTCGACGCCATCCGCCCAATGCTGGCGCTGTATATCGGCGGTATGGGCGCGAAGGGCCGCAACTTCTACAATGACCTGGCTCGCCGCTACGGCTTCGAGGTCGAGGCCGAGACCATCCAGGACCTCTACCTGGAGGGTAAGACCGACGATGCGGCCGCAGCGGTGCCCGACGAGTTGCTTCGCCGGACGTCGCTGGTCGGACCGGCGGGCTACCTGCGGGAACGGTTGGAGGTGTTGCGTGGGTCGGGCGCCACCACGCTGAACGTGACCCCGCTGGCTGGATCTGCTGCCGAGCGGGTCCGGCTCATCGAGCGGATCCGCAACCTCGCCGGCGATCTGTAGCACCGTGGCGCCGAAGGCGCCTGACACAGTGGACAGACCGACCATTGTGGACAGGTCCGGGCCTGGCGTGGCACCGTGGGCGAATGCGCGACCTGAACACCACCTCGGCCGCTCTGCTGGGACTGTTGCACGATGGCCCGAGGACGGGAGGCCAGCTGGTCGCGGTTGCCGGCGAGCGGTTCGGTTCGTTTTTCAGCGTCACCCGCAGCCAGGTCTACCGCGAACTGCCGGTGCTCACCGAGGCCGGCCTGCTCCGGCTCGGCAAGAGGGGCGCGCGATCCAGCCAGCAGTACGTGATCACCGCCGCCGGCAAGCGCGCGTTCAAGTCCTGGTTGAACTCCACCTCAGGATCGGACAACCTGCGCAGCCCGCTGATCCTGCGCCTCGTGCACGCCGGTCAGCTCACCCCCAAGCAGCGTGCCAACCTGGTCAGCACCGCCCGGGCCGACTACATCGTTCACCTTGACCAGGCCAGAGCGGAGGCGAAGGCGGCGACCGATCCGTACACCAAGGCGGCGGCGGATTTCACCGTGGCCCACCGGCGCGCGGTGCTCAAGTTGCTCGACGCCATCCCCACGGACTGAGACCTGTTTGTCCGGGGCGACTACCCTGGCTCGATGTGAACACCGACGTCGCCGCCGATCTCAAGGACCTGGCCGGCACCCTTGCCGGGATCGAGACTGCACTGGACATCGACCGGTTGCGGGCCCAGGTGGCCGAGCTGGAGGAGCAGGCCAGCCGCCCAGACCTGTGGGATGACGTCGAGTTTGCCCAGCAGGTCAACAGCAAGCTCGCCCACAAGCAGGGTGACCTGCGGCGATTGCTCGGTCTGCGGCAGCGTCTGGAAGACGTGGAGATCCTCTACGAGCTGGCCGAGGAAGGGGCTGACGAGGCGGCCCGAAGCGAGGCCGAAGCCGAGCGAACCAAGCTGGGCGCGGAGATCGCGTCGTTGGAGATCCGGACGCTGCTGGCCGGCGAGTACGACGAGCGGGATGCCCTGGTGACGATCCGGTCCGAGGCCGGGGGGGTGGATGCCGCCGACTTCGCCGAGATGCTGATGCGGATGTACCTCCGGTGGGCCGAGCGGCACGGCTACCCCACCGAGATCTACGACACTTCCTTGGCCGAGGAAGCCGGGATCAAGTCGGCCACCTTCGTGGTCAAGGCACCCTTTGCTTACGGCACCCTGTCGGTGGAGCAGGGCACCCATCGGCTGGTCCGGATCTCACCGTTCGACAACCAGGGCCGCCGGCAGACCTCCTTCGCCGGTGTCGAGGTACTGCCGGTGACCGCGACCACCGACCACGTCGACATCCCGGAGAACGAGATCCGCATCGACGTCTTCCGATCTTCTGGACCCGGCGGGCAGAGCGTCAACACCACCGACTCCGCGGTGCGCATCACCCACCTGCCCAGCGGGATCGTGGTGTCCTGCCAGAACGAGAAGTCGCAGATCCAGAACCGGGCTGCGGCGATGCGGGTGCTGCAGTCCCGGCTGTTGGAGCGCAAGCGCCAGGAGCGGCAGGCGGAGCTGGACGCGCTCAAGGGCGAGGGCAGCTCGTGGGGCAACCAGATGCGCTCCTACGTGCTGCATCCCTACCAGATGGTCAAGGACCTACGGACCGAGCACGAGGTGGGCAACCCCGACGCAGTGCTCGACGGGGACATCGACGGTTTTCTCGAGTCCGGTATCCGGTGGCGCCGCCAGCGCCAGACTGCCGGCGCCGCTTAGCGCTTGCTCGGACCAATGTGGCGACCCACCGCCGGTTGCCGCAGATTATCTGGCCCGGATGAGTAGACTCGCCGCTCGTGATCCGGCTCGAGCACGTCAGCAAGGCCTACAAGACCGCCACCAGACCCGCGCTCGACAACGTGTCGGTCGAGGTGGACAAGGGCGAGTTCGTGTTCCTCATCGGACCGTCCGGGTCGGGTAAGTCCACCTTTTTGCGCCTGCTGCTGCGCGAGGAGGTAGCCACCAAAGGCGATGTCTACGTGGCCAACTGGAACCTCGGCAAGCTTTCCCAGCGCCGTATCCCGCAGCTGCGGCAGCGGGTCGGCTGTGTGTTCCAGGATTTCCGGCTCTTGACCAACAAAACCGTCTCCGAGAACGTCGGATTTGCTCTCGAGGTGATCGGAAAACCCCGGCACACCATCCGCAAGGTGGTGCCCGAGGTGCTCGAACTGGTCGGCTTGGAGGGCAAGGCGGACCGGATGCCACATGAGCTGTCCGGCGGGGAGCAGCAGCGGGTGGCGATCGCCAGGGCCTTCGTGAACCGGCCGCTGCTGCTGCTGGCTGACGAACCCACCGGAAACCTGGACCCCGACATCAGCCAGGACATCATGTTGTTGCTGGAACGGATCAACCGAACCGGAACCACAGTACTGATGGCCACCCACGACCATTCGATTGTCGACTCGATGCGCCGCCGCGTCGTGGAACTCCACCTCGGACAGGTGATCCGGGACGAGAGCCGCGGCGTGTACGGCGTCGGCCACTGAAGTTCAACGGCCACTGAAGTTCAACGGCCACTGAGACCCCACCCCCGACCGCGAGGAATGTCCACTCCCGATGCGTGCCAGCTTCGTGTTCAGCGAGGTCGTCACCGGCCTGCGCCGCAACGTCACCATGACCGTGGCGATGATCCTGACCACTGCGGTCTCTCTGGGCCTGCTGGGCGGGGGCCTGCTCCTCGTCCGCACCATCGACCGGATGCAGCAGGACTACTACCAGCGCGTCGAGACCGTGGTGTACCTCAGCGCCGACATCAGCGCGAACGACGGCGGCTGCACGTCAAGTACCTGCGCGGCCCTCCGTGGACAGCTGGAGGCCACCGCCGGCGTGCAGTCGGTGGTGTTCGAAAACCGGCAAGCCGCTTTCGAGCGGTTCCAGCGGATCTTCGAGGGCCAACCGGAACTGCTGCAGCTCGCCAGGGCCGAGGCGCTACCGGCGTCGCTTCGGGTCCAGCTGTCGGATCCGGCACGTTTTCCTTCCATCGCCAAGGAGTTCACCGGGCGCCCCGGCGTGGACCGGGTCCGAGACCAGGGTGAGTACCTCCGGGACCTGTTCCGGGCACTCAACGGGCTGCGCAACGCCACCTTCGGGATCGGGTTGATCCAGCTTCTCGCCGCGCTGCTGCTGATCTCCAA
Organism: Pseudonocardiaceae bacterium; assembly: GCA_050700115.1. GTDB lineage: Bacteria > Actinomycetota > Actinomycetes > Mycobacteriales > Pseudonocardiaceae. The sequence continues at coordinate 42,103 of JBOHGG010000027.1, read as the reverse complement.
CACCGTCCAGCTGTCGGCGTTCAACCGGCGCGCCGAGGTCGGCGTCATGCGCCTGACTGGCGCCACCCGCTGGTACACCCAGCTTCCCTTTGTCCTTGAGGCTGCGGTTGCCGGCGTGGTTGGTGGCGTGCTGGCCATCGCGGGCCTGGTGCTCGGCAAGGTGGCTTTCGTCGATCGGGTGTTCGCGAGTGTCTTCGAGGCCGGGATCGTGCCACGCTTGCGCTATGCGGAGATCTTCGCAGTCGCACCGATCCTGCTTGTGCTGGGCGCCGTGGTCGCCGCTGTGACCGGTTACGTGACGTTGCGCCTTTACGTCCGGGACTAACGGCGCCTGAAAAGCCATGAGCAGGGATCTATGAGCAAGGAGCGCGGCCGCAAGGTGATCGTGTCGAACCGGCGGGCCCGGCACGATTACGCGATCATGGACACCTACGAGGCGGGCATCGTGCTCACCGGCACGGAGGTCAAGTCACTGCGGGCCGGCCGCGCCTCGCTGGCCGACGCCTATGCCAGTGTCGAGGACGGTGAGGTGTGGCTGCGCGGCGTGCACATCCCGGAATACGACCAAGGTAGCTGGACCAACCACGAGCCTCGGCGGACCCGCAAGTTGCTGCTGCACCGCAAGGAGATCCTCCGGCTGATCGGCAAGACCAGGGAGGGCGGGCTGTCGCTGGTGCCGCTGTCGATGTACTTCTCCGACGGCAAGGTGAAGGTGGAGATCGCGCTGGCCCGCGGCAAACGGTCTTATGACAAGCGAGCCGACCTGGCCAAGCGCGACGCTGATCGCGAGGTGCAGCGCGCCATGGGACGGCGGGTCAAAGGCATGGGGTGAGCCAGTGGAGGCTCAAGCCCTGACCCGGCGCGTGCGCCGATCATCGTGCAGGGGGCTTTGAAAGGCGTGGCGGTAGGCGTGCGGGCTGGTGCCGACGAGGCGTTTGAAGCGGTCGCGGAAGGCGGTGGGTGAGCCGAATCCGACTTGTGCGGCGATCCGGTCGACTGGGTGTGTGGTCGTCTCCAGCAGGTACTGCGCTTGGTGGACCCGGGTGCGGTGCAGCCACTGGAGGGGTGTGGTGCCGGCCTGTTCGCGGAAGCGGCGGTTGAGAGTGCGGGTGCTCATTCCGGCGTGGGTGGCGATGTCGTCGAGGGCGAGTTCCTTGGTGGCGTTGTCCTCCATCCATCGCAGCAGGGGCTCCATGGCCGACCCGCGGGGAGTGGGCGGTTGTTCGTGGACGATGAACTGGGCCTGCCCCCCGTCGCGTTCCAGGGGCATGACGGACAGCCGCGCGGCGTCGGCGGCGACCGCGGAGCCGTGGTCTCGACGGATCATGTGCAGGCACAGGTCGAGCCCGGCGGCGGCACCTGCTGAGGTCAAGAACTGGCCGTTGTCCACATAGAGCACATCGGGGTCCACCTCAACGCCGGGGTGACTGGCCGCGAGCAGGGCGGCGGCGAGCCAGTGGGTGGTGGCTCGCCGTCCATCCAGGAGTCCGGTGGCGGCCAGGGTGAAGGCTCCCGCGCAGATCGAGGCGATGCGGGTGCCGTGGGCGGCCGCCCGGCGCAGCGCGTCGAGAACCTCGACCGGGACCGGGGCGGTGGGGTCGGCGCAGCCGGGCAGGATGATCGTGTCCGCTTCGGCCAGCGCATTCAGCCCCCATGGCGCACGGAGGATGAACGCGCCGGCGTCGATCTCCTCGGTCGCTGCGCAGATACGGACCCGGTAGGCGGCGCGGCCGTCCGGCAGGCGCGTGCGGCTGAAGACCTCGATCGGGGTGGCCAGGTCGAAGGCGATCACCCCGTCCAGGGCGAGGACGGCTACCGTGTGCATGGCCACAGAATAGGTCGACCTCGTCATCCCGCCAAGCGCGGTGAACAGCGCTTTTCTGTCATCAATTGGTGATCTGCCAGTTCAGAGCCTTGCAGCTCTTCTGGCGAGAATCCGTTGACATGTGGCGATTCAGCCACTTTTCTGACGCTGTGCGCGGTGGCTAGCCTCAGGGCCAGATCCCTGAAGGGCGGCCCGTTCCGTGACGAAGTTCCTCCTCGCTGTCCACGTCCTGGCTGTGATCATCGCCATCGGACCCGTGACCGTGGCGGCCAGCATGTTCCCGGCCGCTGCCCGCCGCGCCCTGTCCGATCCGGGCAGCGATCAGGCGGACGCTCAGGCGGTGGCCGTGGTGCGCACCCTGCACCGCATCTGCCGGGTCTACGCGGCCGTCGGCGTCGTGGTGCCCGTATTCGGCCTCGCGACCGCCAGCAGTCTGCAGGTACTGGGTGACACCTGGCTGATCGTCTCGATCGTCCTGACCGCAATCGCGGCCGCCGTGCTGGCCCTGCTCGTGCTGCCCCGGCAGGGCGCGATCGTGGCCGACCTCGATACCGTCGCCGCGCCTCGGCCCAGGAGGGAACAGGAACAGGGCATGGCCCGGCGGCTCGCCATGCACACCGGAATGTTCAACCTCCTGTGGGTCACCGTCACCGTCTTGATGATCGTCCGCCCCGGGTCCACCACAGGAGTGTGACCGTGAGCGCCTCGTTGCGACTCCTGCGGGCCGCCACCGGCGTCGAGCTGGTCACCCTGATCGTGCTGCTGGCCAACCTCGCCACCGTGCACTGGCCGGCCGTCTCCTCGGTGATCGGCCCCACACACGGCTGCGCCTATCTGTTCGTCATCATCGCCGCGGTCCGCGCAGCCGGAGCGACGAGGCAAGCGACACTGATGGCGCTCATCCCCGGTATCGGCGGCCTGCTCGCCCTGCGTCGACTCACGACACAGCGGCGGCGACATCTCTCGGACCGGGAACCGGAGCCGTCAGGGCGGGGCCAGCGGGGATGATGGCCGGGCCGCCGGGCGCTACACTGGGCGGTCGGCCCAGCCCGACAAGGGGGTGAACGGTTTCGACTCTGGACGTTGAGTCAGTGGGAAGCGTGCCGGTGCAGGCGAGAGACCACCGTAAGCGTCATCGCACCTCAATAAGCGCCGACTCAAGTCAGCGCCAGTTCGCCCTCGCTGCCTAAGCGAGGGGCGACTGTGTCGGACCGGGGGCGTCCCCGCCCCGGACCCCGGCATCAGCTAGGGGACTCAACCGCCAGGCTCGGCCGCGGGGCCTGGCGGGACACCTACAGCGGCTGGGATCGTCACACCGGCTGGTCCGCGGGACCGGTGGATCCGAGTAGAGACGTAGCGGACTGCGCACGGAGAAGCCCTGACGAGGCGACAGAGGACCCGGGTTCGATTCCCGGCACCTCCACCGAACACGAGCCAGGTCTCTGACCTGGGCGTTTATGCTTTTCCGGTGTGCGAGTCCCTTCGCTTGCCGGTACCGTGCGGTACTGAAGTCCTGCCCGATCAGGTCTGGCGCATCGATAGGCCGCTGAGTTGCGACGGTGGTCTTCTTCCACACTCGCGGGTGCCGTCCGCGCAGGCCAGCCGCGTGCTCAGCCGCCAGACCCGTTTGGGTCCCACCCGCACCCCGCGCATGACGAGCTCGGTCCAGACTCGGCGAGCACCGGGATACCCGCCCAATTCGGTGTGGATCTCATAGATTGTCTTGATGAGCTCGGCGTCAGTGCGCTCGTGCTCCCATGGCCCCTGGGCAAGCGTCGAGCCGACATACTTGACAGGTTGGTCTCAGGACATCTTCGGTGGTTGCTGTGGCGGGGGCCTCGAACATGGGTGGCAGCGGTCAAGGCTGGTTCAGTGGTCGTTCGGTCGCGTTTTGGACCATCATAGGGAGCGTCGCGACGGTGTTGTCGTTGCTCGTGACAGTCGTCCTAGCCTTCCTGGCTTCAACTCCTCGGGCGCCCGCACCACCTCAGCGACAAGATGGGGCCGCCACCTCCACGCCTCGCCTAGCAGAAACCATTCACCTTGCAAACAGCCCGAGCAGCTTAGTGATGGCCCCGGACGGGCGTCACGCGTATGTAACCCACCTCGGCGGCACCATGTCGGTGATCGACACGGCCACCAACACGGTCACCGCTACCATCAACGTTGGAAACGGCGCGGTTGGCGTAGCGGTGACTCCAGACGGGCGCTATGTCTACGTCGCCCATTGGCTCTCCACCGTTGTGTCGGTGGTTGACACAGCCATCAACACCGTCATCGCCACCATTAACGTCAACAGCGTTCAGTGGGATGTGGCGGTGACTCCCGACGGGCGCTGGACTTATGTGACCAATCGGGGCTCTGGCACGGTGTCTGTGATCAACACTGCCACCCAAACTCTCGCCACCACGGTCGAGGTTGGAGGCGATCCGGCAGACAACCCAGTGGGCGTGGCGGTGACTCCGGACGGCGGTCGGGCTTATGTAACCAATCGGGGCTCCGGCACGGTGTCTGTGATCAACACTGCCACCCATACCGTCATCGCCACCATCCCCGTCCAAATCGGCCCAAATGGCGTGGCAGTGGCTCCGAACGGGCGCTACGTCTACGTGACCAACGAGGGCTCCGCCACTGTGTCGGTGATCGAGACCACTACCAACACCGTCACGGCTACGATCAACGTTGGCAACGCTCCGATCACGGTGGCGGTGGCTCCAGATAGCCGTCGCGCCTATGTGGTTAACCGGGGTTACAAGGCCTTATCGGTGATCAACACTGCCACCAATACCGCCACCACGGTCGATATCGGAGGTGATCCAAGCGCTGTGGTGGTGACACCGGACGGGCGCCACGCCTACGTGACCAACGCAGGTACCAGCACCGTGTCGGTGATCGACACCGGTACCTGAAGCCGACCGAATGTCGATGAAGCGATTCTCCCGCATCTTTGACTAGCGCCACCACTTGGTTAAGACCGTCCAGCCGCAAAGAAGTCTCTCACTGGGCATTCACGCTTCTCCGGTGTGCGAGTGCCATCCCCTCTGCTACGAAAGGGCCCGCGATCCCGATCCTGCTCCGTGTTGAACGGCACTCCCAACGCAGACGTCCCCGTCGCTCCCGATGACGACGACCTGAGGGCAGCTTCCGTCTTCGCCACTGGCCCCTCGGCGTCATCAACTCGCCGACCAAGCCAACCCACTTCATGCTGGAGCCCCGGCTGTCGAGGGCAAGCCGACCCGCACCGCAGGCGCCCCAGGGCGCCGAGGAGCGGAAGCGGCGCGGCAGCACTTCCCGCCGTCCACGTCGCCGGACGTCCGTTGGCGTCGCCCACCGGCAGTGTGACGATCAGGCCGCCAACATGACGACGATGCCCGTGTCCATGGGTGGGCATCATGAACGACGCCATCTTCTGCAAATCAGTGCTCGGCAACACTCGCGCCGCATGAGCGGACGACGTCCGACCATGCCGGTGAGTGCGGAACTCACCACGAACAGTGCGGCTGACCGACAGCATTCCGGACACGATGCCGGGGTCGCCGTCGATGGTCCTGGCAGGCCAGGAGGTTTCGATCAACAGCACGTCGTCGTCCACGACCTGAGCGTAGGGCCAGCTCGTCCGATCATGTGTCGAGCCTCGCCGCCGACGATGTGCCCGTGGTGAACCGCAGCTCGAGCGATCAGGCCAGCCTCTCGAGATACGGCCCCCCTTGTAGCCACACGACGTGCGGTGTCGGTCCAGGTTACGGCGTGTCAGCCGTGGACAGGGCGAGAGAGACGACAATAGCACCGTTGCGGTCGACGGTGATCAACTCGGCGATGTCGCGCTCATCGAGGCGGTCGCACAGCCTTCACGGGCGCTTCCTGCTCGACCTCGTGGCGCGCACGGAGGCTGATGAGCGCTGCGATATGGCAAAGTCGCAGCTCAGTGGCTTGTGTCGAGTGCGAGTAAGTGGCAAGTACCTCCACCACTACCTGTAGCCTGCGGCTTTGTCCTGGTAACCGTGTCATTGCGCGAACCGTAGACCCTGAGCAGCTGGCTTTGTCTATGCAACGTGGTTCTGGCGCACTTTGCGTGATAAACGATTGGTTGGTCAGTTCTGGGTGGGTCGCTCGCATTACCAGTAAGCCTTAGCTCGGGTGTCGCGCTCGGTTGGCTGGGGCATGCCCGCTCCGCGCCGGGCGCACCCATCCGGCGAGGAGCACGATGAGCGCGGCGAGCAGGAGCACCGCGTCAATGGTGTGCCCGGTTTCCCACCGTGCGCGCAGTGCGTCGAAGCCTGGGGGGATCGCCGGTCTCGCCGCGATGAACGCGTCGTTCACCGGGGACACCACCGCGAACCACAGCCCCAACACCGCCGCCTGCACGAGGGCCGACACCGCCGTTGGCAGGAACATTGTTCGGTCATGACGAACCACGACCGCCAGCGCTACGCAGGCGAGCAGCGCAGCAACCTCCACGACCGCGCCCACGGTGCCGAAGAACAGGTAAAGCGAGGTGTTCAGCCGGGTATAGAGAGCGGGAGGGTAGCCCAGCTTCGGCCCCATTTCCAGCACGTGCGCGAACAGCAGGCCCAGGGTGAGAGCCAGCAGCAGGATGGCGGCCACGGCAAGGATCCGACTCCTCATGATCGGATTATCCCGTACGAACGGTCGCGGCGGTTCACGCACAGTGTGCCAGTGCCAGATCCAAGATTCAGCTGCCGTTGACACGATGGGTAGCGTCCGGCGCGTGGAGGTGGCGCGCGCTGTAGATGCTGCAAGTCAGCTCCCTAACCTGCCACGGCGTCAACCCGGTGATGATCGCGGTGGGTTCACTGGGTACCAGCCGCGACTGGACGACGAGTACCAACAGAGCGGATCATGATCTCAGGCCCCTCAACCAGCAGGGTCTGGTTCTTATGCTGACACGTTAGGTCCACCGATGAATGCCCAGGCCGATGGTCTGGGCATTCACGGTTCTCCGGTGTGCGAGTCCCTTCTCTTCGCAAGGGAGGAGGGTCGCAATCCACATCCCGCCCGGATCGCATGAGCGGACCACGCATGCTCATGCCGATGAGCGGACGCTTGCAGTGGTCACATCGGTAGGGTGCTCGCGTGGGTGGGATGCGGCGGCCGTGCTGTTCAGGTTTGCTCGTAGAAGAAGTCGGTGATGGTGACGATCTCGATGCGGGCCCCGCGCGGGATGGGCATTGCTCCGAGTTTCGCGGTGTAACCGGCGCTCAGCGTGCAGATCGGAGCCTGTGACGCCACCAGCGGGATGTGGCGGGTGTTGAAGTACACCGTGATGAATCCCGGTCGGGTTGTGGGTGTGCGGACCTACGGGCAGTACTACCCGATCGCTCGGGGGTCGGAGCTCCTGGCCGAGCGGTGGTCCATCATCATCCTCCTCAACATCATTCTCGTGGGTTGCCGGACTTCGATGAGATCGCCGGCGGCGCACCGGGCCCATCTCGGGTCTACTGGTGGGATCTCGCAGAGATCAAGTGGGTGACGCCCTGCGTTCCGGGCGATTGCGGTGAGGAGATCGAACGCGCTGGCGCGGGCGCTTGCCACCTGGAACCGCCGTGTCGAACCGGTCCAGCACCAGCCCACCCGAACGCCCGCGATCGCCCTCGCCTGAGCCGCCAGGTCCGCGGGCGGGGAGTGCCACCGGCGGGTTCAGGTTCAACGCCGCGCTTCTCCTGCGGTGGTTCAGGCATCAGTGTTCTCGCTGCTCGCCGTGCCGTTGCTGACCGCCGCCCTGGGGCGCTCAGTTGGTCGCGGCGGTCTGCGCGAGGGTCGCCAGTCGGGTCAACGAGGTGGTGATGATCTCGCGTTCGTCGTCGAGCTGGTGGGCCTCGGAGTCGGGTAGGGCGACGTGCACGTCGATGCGGGTGCCGGGCCCGTCCTCGGCGAGTTGCCACACGAAGTCGATGTAGGTGACTTGGCAGGAGATGGTGACGCGGCCCTCGGCGCGGTCGCCGCGCAGCTGCTGGGGCCATGGGAAGTCTGGATCGCCCTGCATCCATGCTGTGTAGCCGTCCGCGTCGTCGTTGCGTACGGTCTGCACGCCGGCCCACCACTCGGGGAAGCGGGTCGGGTCGAACAGCAGCTTCCAGACTTCTTCGACGGGTGCGTCGGCGCGCCCGCTCAGGGTGAATTCGGGCATTCGGCCTCCGTAGTGTTGATCTCCGTGTCGATCCGGGCCAGTTCGGCGGTTAGTCGGGCCAGCTCGCGGTCTGGCTCGACGAGGCCGACGACTGGCGCTCGGCCGAGGTCGACGAGGTTGGTGGTGTACTCCTGCCCGAGCCGGGGCCGGCGCAGCCGTCGCCATCCTGCGGCGGCCTCGGTCAGCCGCCGGCGGGCCTCCCCGCGATTTCCGTGGGCTAGGGCGATCAGGCCCTGCACTCGTGCCATCCGTGGGACGAGTGCCCATGGCTGGTCGCCGGGTCCGACCGGTTCCAGCGCGGTCAGCCGGATCTGTGCGGCGGCCGCGTTGGGGTCGCCGTCGCGGGCCAGTGCCTCGGCTCGGGCCAGGCGGGCGGCTGGGCGGCTGATTTGGGCGTGCTCGTCGAGCGCGGCGGCCAGCAGGTCGGCGGCCTCGGCGTGTCGCCCGGCGGCCAGCGCGACCAGGCCGGCGTCGTAGCGGGCCAGCGCGGCCAGCGCGGGCGAGTCGAGACGCTCGGCCATTTCGCGTTGTTGGGTGCTGGTGGTCAGCGCCTCGTCGTGGCGTCCGAGCCGGGACAGCAGATGGGCGCGGGCGGCCAGGCTGGGCAGGGTGACGACCGGGACGCCGCGGGTAGCTGCCACGGCGCGGTCGGCCAGCCGCAGCGCGGTGGGCAGGTCGCCGGCGCAGGCCAGCGCGCAGGCGGCGTTGACCCAGATGCTGTAGGCGACGTCGGGCCGGTCGGCCCGCTCGATGGCCGTCCCGGCCCGTTCGGCGACCGGCACGCATTCGTCGAAGCGCCCGAGCCGGATCAGCGCGAGCAGCCGGACGTGCTCACGGTCGCCGTAACTGAGGTCGTCCGGCTCGGGTTCCAGGACCTCGACCTGGGCGAGCAGCCCGGTGACCGCGCCGGCGTCCCCGGCGACTGCCTGGGTCCAGGCCAGCCCGAGCAGCGTCTCGGCGCGCAGCGCTGCGGGGGCGTCGGGGGGCATCAGCTCCTGGGCGCGCTGGTAGGCGGCCAGCGACGCGGCCGGGTGGCAGATCACCCCGCGCAGCAGCCGGCCCCGCTGGTTCCACGCCGCCACGCTGTCGGCGACCGACATGGTCTCGACGGCAGTCCGCCACTCGCGCTCGAAGTCGTCGCGGCGGTCGAGCCAGGCGTACACCTCGGCCAGCTCCAGCCGGGGTGCGGGGTCCGCTGGCGCGCATCCGACGGCCTCAGCCCAAAACGCCGCCGCCTCGGGCAGGGCACCGACCGAGCGGGCGTGCCGGCCGGCCCGTTGCCAGCGCGGTCCGGCCAGGTCGGCGCGCCCGGCCCGCTGCAGGTGCCGCGCTACCTCGGCGGCGACATGGTCGCCGTCCGTCCTGGCTGCCGTCTCCACCGCTAGCGCCAGCCGCTCGTAGCAGCTTTCGGGGTCGAGCAGCTCGGCGCGGGCCGCCTCGGCGAGCAGCGCGTGCCGGAACCGCAGGCTGCTCCGTTCGCGGTGCACTAGCCCGGAGTCCAGTACCTGGTGTTCGGCCTCCGTCCGGTCGGCCAGGTCAAGGGCAGCGGTCTCACCCGTGGTTAGCCCCCGCCCGGCCGCGGCGATCGCCTCGGCGAGCTCGCGACCGCTCGGCGGGAGAGCGCCCAGCGCGGCGCGCACCGCCGCTCGCAGGCTCGATGGCGGAGCGGTGCTGCCCGCGGCCAGCGCGCGGGCGCTTTCCACGGCCAGCAGCGGGTTGCCCTCGGCGGCGGCCACTGCCCGCCGTACGTCATCCGCGGCCAGCGGGGCGACGCTGGACACCACCGCGGCAAGCTCGCCGTCGGCCAGCGGGCCCAGCTGCACCTCGCTGACCTTGACGCCCCGGCCGGCCAGGTCCGCAACCAGCGCGTCGGCCTCGGCGCGCACTGGGCGGTCGCGGCGGGTCAGTACGAGCATCACCGGCAGCCCGGCCAGCTGCCGCCCGATGTGTGTAGTCAGCTGCAGGCTGGCCCGGTCGGCGCGGTGCACGTCTTCCGCCACCAGCAATACCGGGCGGCCGGCCGCGGCCCATTCCACCAGCCGCAGCGCGGCGTCGAAGATCCGCAACCGCTCCAGCTCGGGTGCGGCGACCGGCGGGGGGACCCCGGTTCGTCCGAGCCCGGTGGCCAGATCGGGTGCCAGCCGGCCCAGCTCCTGCGGCCAGCCCGCGTCCTGAAGTGGGGCCGGCACGATGCGCACCAGCTGGCGGATCAGCTCCTGCCACAATGCGAACGGCGCCTCGCCGCCGACATCCACCCCGGCGCCGACGGCTACCCGGCCGCCGGCGTTGTCCGCGCGCCGGGCCAGCTCGGTGACCAGCCGGGTCTTGCCGATGCCGCCCTCGCCAGTCACCACGACGACCTGGCCGTGGCCGTCCCGGGCGGCCGACCACGCCGCGGTCAGCGCTGCCAGCTCGCGGCTCCGGCCGAACAGCGGCCGCGTGGCGCCGTCCGGGCTTGCGCCGGCTGCGGTCGTCGGTCCGCGCAGCTGGGCCAGCACTGACCGGGTGGCTGGTCCTGGCGCCACGCCCAACTCGGTCCGGAGCCGCTGGGCGAACGCCCGGCCGGTGGCCAGCGCCCCAGCCCGGTCACCGGTCGCGGCCAGCCGGCGGAGCAGTGCGCAGTGCGCTGGCTCGTCGAGCGGGGTCAGCGTGCAGCGCAGCCGTGACCAGCGCACGGCCGCCGCGGCGTCGCCGCCGGTCTCGGCGCGCTGGGCCAGCCGGTCCAGCAAGCCGGCGTGTCGTGCCTGGTGCTCTGCCCGAGCGGTCTGCGCCCAGTCCTCGTCCAGGTCGGCCAGCAGCTCACCCCGGCACTGTGCGACCGCCAGCCGGTCCTCGCCCGCGGCGGCTAGCGCGGCGACCTCGGCGACGTCGACCCGCAGCGCATCTGGGCACAGCCCAACGGTGCTCCGCGAGGCCACCAGCGCGTCCTCACCCAGGGCACGGCGCAACGCCCACACCGCGGTCCGCAGGCTTGCCCGCGCCGCCGGCTGCGCCACGTTGGGCCACAACCGGACGGCCAGCGCGTCGCGGTCGTGCAGACCCGGGCGCAGCGCAAGCAACGCCAGCAGCCGCCGCGCGGACCCAGGCACCGGCACCGCCTGACCGTCCCGCTCGGCGGCCACGGCACCCAGTAGCCGCACCCGCAGCATGCACCGACGATAGCGGCGATTGACGCTGCATTGACGCAGCCCTCGACATCTCTTTGCGGCGTTCGATCCGGTCGGTCACGACGCCCGCCCGGACGTCTTCGGGCTCGTCATCGACCGCAGATCCCCACCCGCGACCGTGTTCGCCGAGCGGGAGTCGCCCAGCCACGAACCGTCAGCGACCGTCAAAGGCCGGAGCTGCCGGCGGTGGGTTAGTGGTGCGACCAGGCCGCTGCGGCACCTGAGCAGCCGGCATGACGCTGGGCTGACGGTGCCTCAACGGGTTGCGGCGACGCTGCTGGTGTCGGTAGTCGGCACCTCACCAGGGAGATCACCATGGCCATTGATCAGGGCAAGCTCAACGAATTCCTCGGCCGATTCGTCGGCGACCTCGGGGCCACCATGGCCGCCGGGAACATCGTCGTCGGGCACCGCCTCGGCCTGTACCAGGCGCTGGCCGCCGGCCCGGTCACCCCGGAGGAACTGGCCGCGCGTACCGAGACCGACCCGCGCTACCTCACCGAATGGCTGCGCGGCCAAGCCGCCGGCGGCTACGTCACCCACCAGCCCGAGACCGACAGTTACCGGCTCAGCGAGGAGCAAGCGTTCGCGCTGGCCGACCCGACCGGCGCCGTGTACGCACCGGGTGCCTTCGTGCTGGCACTGGGCGCCCTGCGCGCCGAGTCCCAGATCACCGAATCGTTCCGCACCGGGGCCGGCATGGGCTGGCACGAACACCACGATGACGTGTTCTTGGGCTGCGAGCTGTTCTTCCGCCCCGGATACCTGGCCAACCTGGTGCCCAGCTGGATCCCCGCGCTGACCGGGGTGCACGCCAAGCTACGAGCCGGTGCGCACGTCGCCGACGTGGGCTGCGGGCTGGGCGCGTCCACCGTGCTGCTCGCCGAGGCCTACCCGGCTTCGACATTCGCCGGTTCGGACTACCACGAAGGCTCAATCGAGCTGGCCCGCAAGCGCGCCGCCGACGCCGGAGTCGCCAACCGCACCTCCTTCGAGGTCGCCCCGGCGCAGAGCTTCTCCGGCACCGGCTACGACCTAGTAACCACCTTCGACTGCCTGCACGACATGGGCGACCCGCTCGGCGCCGCACGCCACGTCCTCAACACGCTCGACGCCGACGGCACCTGGCTGATCGTCGAACCGTTCGCCGGTGACACCGTCACCGACAACCTCAGTCCCGTGGGTCGCACCTACTACTCGTTCTCCAGTTTCCTGTGCGTGCCCAACGCGCGGTCCCAACCCGGCGGATACACGCTGGGCGCACAGGCCGGCGAGGCGGCCATCCGCCAGGTGGCAATCGATGCCGGATTCACCCGCTTCCGCCGAGCCGCCGAAACGCCATTCAACATCGTCCTAGAAGCCCGGCCCTAACCGAGAGGGCCCTACCTGGCCACGCAGGCGCCGGACCGGAGCCGTGAAAACGAGCCCGAGCGATGGCGGTGGGTCGAGCTGAGAGCTGGTTGCGGGCCGCCTAGCCCCGGGAGGTCGCCCTGTTCCGCCTCGGCTGCCGGTCCGAGCGTCATTCGCAACCTATCCCCGACGGTGAGCGCTCAACACCGATCAACTCTGACGTTGATAAGAGACCGAGATTCCGATGACAACCTCCACCATCGACTACGCTCCGACTGGCGCCACGGACAGCGCGGCTGACTCATTGTTACGGGTCCGCGACGGGGATCCGGCGGCTTGGGAAGAAATTGTGTTCCGGTACGGCAAGCTCGTGTCCACGATGGTGCGGTCGTTTCGGCTGCAGGAGGCCGACGCACTCGACGCAGTGCAGATGACCTGGCTGCGGTTGGCTGAAAACGCCCACCAGGTGCAGTCCCCCGAAAAGCTGGGTGGGTGGCTGGCGACCACGGCCCGCCGCGAATGCCTGCGCATCCTGCGCCAGGCCAAACCCACCCCAGACCTCACCAACATGACACCAGAAACTGTCGCCGACCCCTCGGCGGGTCCCGAGCAGCAAGTCATTGATACCGACACCGCACGGAGGTTGTGGAACCTTGTCGCCGAGTTGTCGCCTCGCCGGAAGACCCTGTTGCAGGCGCTGTTCACCGACAGTCCTCACTCCTACGCCGAGGTTGCCCGCACGGTCGGAATCCCGCTCGGCGCGATTGGACCCACTCGAGCGCGAGCCTTGCAGCAGCTGCAAGACAAGTTCAACGAACACGAGCTGGGACGATCATTGCAGATTTAAGGAGCCGAACCTCTACGAACTGAGTTGTGACGGTGTTGAGCTGACCTGTTCGACGACTAGCTTCGATGGGTGCGCTGTGCCGGTTCAGAGGCTGACGCAAATCAGCGACGGCGCATTCGGTGGTGGCGTAGTAGTTCCCGGAGGCGTCGTGGCTCGCTCACAGTGCGTAACAAAATCAACACGGCAAATTTACAAGTTCACCCTTACAGCTCAAGCATGACGTATCTATCGGACGTCGCTCAACCTCCTTCTGTCGTCGATGTTTAAACTATTTATGGTGGTGAATCAATGCAGCTGAACATTCGGGATTTCGGAGCAAAGGGCAACGGCGTTGACGACGATTCTACAGCATGGCGCGAAGCCATGGCATCGTTGTCGGCGGACGGCGGCGGTGACCTCTACGTACCACCCGGTGTGTACAAGATGCCGCCATTCGGCAACGCGTCGTGGTGCTGCGATCTTACTGCTGACAACGTGCGGATCATCGGCGTCCCGGGTGCATCGATCATCCGCATGCCCGCTGGAATGCCGGCGCGCTCGGTCTCTTTGATCCGCGCGAATCTCCGCACACGCATCGCGCTGATCGGTCTGACGCTAGACGGCAACTGGGGCGCGGTCGTCGGAACCACGGACGACCATCTCGGGCACAACCACGAGACGCAGGAGGATCCCAAAAGTCACGCACTGATGATCCGAGGCTGCACCGACGTCACGATACGTGATTGCCGTTTCGTCCAGACGTATGGAGACCACGTCTGGATGGGACACGGTGCAGATCCGAATTCGTCGATAAGATCGTTCGATGTCCGAATTGAAGATTGCCGAGGCGACGTGTCGGCACGGAATGGACTGACGCTCGGCGGCCGAGCCGCACGTGTGCGAATCCGTGATAGTGCGTTCTCGACGATCTATTCACAGGCGCTCGACTTCGAGCCGCAAACATCATTGGTCGAAGACGTCCAGATCTCAGGATCTTTCTTCGGGCTGTGGTGGAACCCGCATCGCAGCACTTTCAACTCCTCGGTCACCGTCGACGGAGGAACGGATGAGTCGCTACACGCTCGATATGTACGAATCGACAACTGCCGCATCGAGGGCTGTCTCCTGATACAGCGCGCGAAAGATGTCCACGTCCGAGGTTGCCGAATCGAGACCATGTGGGGTGGGGTAACTTGGTCGCCGGTGCACGTGCGTTTCCACTGCGACGATATCTTATTTGAGCGAAATACGATCCTCGACAACTGCATCCCGCCTGGTAGATACTCTCATGACGGATCCATCCACATCCAGTATTACGGCGCTGGAGTTGGCATCGACTATCAGCCACGCAACATCATGATCGCTGGCAACACGATCCGAACGCAGCGTGGGGTCCACGGAATCCACGTGAACGGTACGGCCGGCGGACTGGTTCGTCTCGAGGGCAATCTGATCGATCTGACAGATACCGGGAATGGTCAGGGCGGGCGCGGGATCGATCTATTCGCAGAACGCCCCGGAATGAGAGTAGCGACTCGCGGGAACCGCATCCGCAACGCGAATGGAGCGGCGGTCCGGGCTCGATTTACGAGCCCGGCCAATACCGCACGATCCATATTGCTAGAGTCCGATCATGCTTGGGATGATCAGCTCACGCATACCTGTACGTCAGTCGTACAGATCGACTCGCCGCAATTCAGTGACAACCTGGCAGCGTCGACACCATCGAGCGGCGGCGGCATCCCTGTGCTGGTCTCGGGTCTCCCGGCATGACGGTGAACGGCGGGCATTAGCGGCTACGGATGCGTGGCGGTCGCCGTTGGTTTCGTGGCTCATTGAATGGGTGGGGCCAGGGGTACCGGCGAGGTGCAGGAGGTGCTTGACACTGGTGAGACTCAAGCCGTGGGCAGCGGTGAGGGGAGGCGGTTGTGGTGCCTTCTTGGTGGGTGGTGATCAGGTCGGTGATGTCGCGCTCATCGAGGCGGTCGAGTAGTCACCCCGGGGGCTAGGCGATCGGTCTCGTGGGCGCGGGCAGGATTGGTGAGAGCTCCGGTGTGGCAAAGTCCCAGGTCACCAGCTTGCACTGAGTGCGAGTAAGAGGCCAGTACCTCCACCTCGTTTTACCAGCTCAGAGGGTAGATTCCCACCCAGGGAATCTACCCTCTTGATCGTTTGTCATTGCTTGCTTCGAAATACGGGTGTAGCGACCCGCTCTGCTGTCGCCGAGTTCGACACCAGGGCTGTCCGAAGCGGCGCGGGCAGCCCTGGTGTCGAACTCGGCGCACGCAGGGCTGTCACGCGAGGCAGCAGCCCCCATTTCACCCACTAGGGGCGGCGCGTAGCGCCCACGGCGTTGGATTGTCATCAGGTTCGAATCCAGAATAAGGCGACGGCCATGACACCTCATTGTCAGTTCTCGCGTTGTCTGTCCGGGCGGCTATCGTGTGCGGTGTGACCGCCGCAGCAACTCCCGGACCGCGGCACGGCCGCCGCGGACCGTCGTTCTCCGACGCCACTCCAGCCGAGGTCCACGCTGCGCTGATTCCGGAGGAAGCCGCCGAGTTCGAACAGCAGTGGCGCGAGGTCATGGCTGAGGGCCACTGAGACGCTGGACCTGTCTGAGGTCCTGGCGACGCTGGAGTCCTGGCGGCGGGTGGCGCGGCTGACCGCGGTGACCGGTCCCGAGGCGCACCGGGCCATGTACCGCCGGGCGGCCGCCCGGCTGGCCGGGGAGGACATCCCGGCTGACGAGCCGCTGCCGCGGATCCTGGAATGGCGCGCCATACCACAAGCACAAGCCGGACAGTCCCATGCGAGCCCTGACCTTCGGCCCGGCCAGGCAGGGTAGCTGTTGACCTGCGGATTGTGGGGGTCTGTTAGGCGGCGGAGAGGTTGGTCGGTGGTGATCGTCGCCTCCACGCCGGCCACCAGCTGATCCGCTTGTTCGATGTCCGCCTTATACTGCCGCGGGTCCGCGAGGGGGCGCGGCGGACACGTCGGTGTGAGACGAGCAGATCGGGGCGCCCATGGCCGGAGCGGTGCGGTCGTGCTGAGGTATCTCGTCAGGAAGTCTCTCGGCTGGCTGCTCATGATCGCGGTGGCCACCAACCTTACCTACTTCCTGGCCAACTTCTTCCTGGACCCTCGGGCCAACTATCTGCAGCTGCGGCCCCCGCGCACGCCCGAGCAGATCAACCGGTCGCTGGACCAGTACAACCTCAGCCCCGAGACGCCTCTGCTGGAACGCTGGTGGCACTGGATCAGCGGCGTCGTGCTGCGCTGGGACTGGGGCTCCTCACCGATCGGTGAGAGCGTCAACGGCCAGATCGGCTTCCGGATCGGGGTCAGCGCGCAGCTCGTGCTGTTCGCGCTGATCCTGTCCACGACGATCGGTATCGCACTGGCCGTGTACACCGCCTCCCGCCAGTACCGCTTCGCCGACCGGTTCCACCAGGGCCTGTCGACCATCACCTTGAACATCCCGATGGTGGTCGCCGGCCTGGCGGTCGTGCTGCTGGCGATCTCGCTCAACCAGTCGCTGGGCACCACCCTGCTGTTCGTCGCCGGCGCCCAGTCTCCCGGGGTGAGCGGGTTCTGGCCGCTGCTGGTGGATCGGCTCCAGCATCTGGTACCGCCGACGGTGGCGCTGGTCGTGACCGGCTACGCCGGTTATCACATGCTGCAACGCTCGCTACTACTGGACAACATCAACTCCGACTATGTGCGGATGGCCAGGGCCAAGGGCTTGACCCGACAGCAAGCCATCCGACGGCACGGTTTGCGCACGTCGCTGATCCCGGTCGCCACCTCCATCGCGTTCGCGATCCCGGCGCTGTTCACCGGGGCCGTGATCACCGAGACCATCTTCGCGTGGGAGGGCATGGGGCGGTACTTCGTCACCACGATCAGCAAGAACGACGTCCACGGCGTGGTCGCCGTCGCGGCCTTCGGCGCGCTGATGACCGCGATCGGCGCGATCCTGGCCGACATCGCCGTGGTGGCGCTCGATCCGAGAGTGCGGGTGAACAGCTGATGACCATCAACGCGCCCGGGATGCATCCCACGCTCACCGACACCCCGGCGAGGCCGCTGCCCGGCAAGCAGCGGGCCGGGCGTCGCGACCGGCGCCTCAGCCGGCGGCGGCTCTACCTGCGCCGCTTCCTGCGCAACCGGGGCGCGGTGGCCGGGCTGGTCATCCTGGTCCTGCTGGTGCTGTTCGGCCTGTTCGGTGGGCTGTTCACCCCCTACACACACACCGACGTCGACTTCACCAACCTGACCGCGCCGCCATCTGGCGAGCACTGGTTCGGCACCAACGGAACCGGCAACGACACCTTCGCCCAGGCCGTGCACGGCTTTCAGCGGTCGCTGGTCATCGCGGTGACAGTGTCGCTGCTCACCACGATCATCTCGGCGTTCGTGGGTGCGGCCGCGGCCTACTTCAGCGGTACGGCGGAGAAGGTCATCCTCGGGATCGTGCATTTCCTGCTGGTCGTGCCGTCGTTCCTGATCCTGGCGCTGGTCTCGCAGAAGGCCGGTGGCGACTGGAAGGTGCTCATCCTCGCGCTGACCGTCTTCGGCTGGATGCTCAGCGCACGCGTGGTGTGGTCGCTGGCCGCGTCTCTGCGCGAGCGGGAGTACGTCCAGGCCGCCCGGTTCATGGGCGTCAGCTCGGTGCGCGTGGTGCTGCGCCACCTGATCCCCAACATCGGCTCGCTGTTGATCGTGTCGTTCACCCTCGGGGTGGTCGCGACCGTGCAGGCCGAGACCGGGCTGTCGTTCATCGGCTTCGGAGTCCAGCTGCCCGACGTCTCGCTGGGCACGATGCTCAGCGACGGGGCCAACACGATCACCAGCGCCCCGTGGTTGTTCTACTTCCCGGCCGGCCTGGTCACGCTCCTGACCGTCTCGATGGCGCTGATCGGTGACGGACTGCGTGACGCGCTGGACCCGATGTCCCAGTCCGGGGGGCGAGCGTGACCGAACCGGTGCTCGTCGTCCGCGACCTGCGGGTGTCCTTTCCCTCCGAAGCCGGCCGGGTGGACGCGGTGCGCGGCGTCGACTTCGACCTGTACCCGGGCCGGACGCTCGGGATCGTCGGCGAGTCGGGTTCGGGAAAGTCGGTCACCTCGATGGCGGTGATGGGGCTGCTGCCGGACTACGCGGCGGTGTCCGGGTCGGTGACCCTGGGCGGCCGCGAGCTGCTGGAGCTCGACGACCGGACGATGTCGGACATCCGCGGCCGGGAGCTCGGCATGATCTTCCAGGACCCGCTGTCGTCGTTGACCCCGATCTTCACGGTGGGCCGCCAGATCGTCGAGGCGCTGCAGGTGCATCAGGACCTGGACCGCGACGTGGCCTGGAAGCGGGCGGTGGAACTGCTCGACCTGGTCGGTATCCCGAACGCCTCGGAGCGGGCGCGGTCGTTCCCGCACGAGTTCTCCGGCGGCATGCGCCAACGGGTGGTGATCGCGATGGCGATCGCCAACGACCCGAGGGTCATCGTCGCCGACGAGCCGACGACCGCCCTGGACGTCACGGTTCAGGCGCAGGTGCTGGAGGTCCTCAAGCTCGCCCAGGCCGAGACCGGGGCGGCGCTGATCATGATCACGCACGACCTCGGCGTGGTGGCCGGCGTCGCCGACGAGGTGATGGTGATGTACGCCGGGCGGCCGGTGGAGAAGGCACCGGTCGACGAGCTGTTCGGCCGCCCCCGGATGCCCTACACGATCGGCCTGCTCGGCGCGGTGCCCCGGGTGGACACCACCGAGCGGGTACCGCTGGTGCCGATCCAGGGCAACCCGCCGCTGCTGGTCGACCAACCGCCCGGCTGCCCGTTCGTCCCGCGCTGCCCGATCTCCATCCCCGAGTGCACCGACCGGGAGCCCGCGCTGGCCCCGGTGCCGGCGCATGCCGACCACAGCGCGGCGTGCATCCGCGCCGACCAGATCCAGGACGGTCGGATCGAAGGCGCACCCGTGTACCCGCTGCCCACCGCACCCGACGCGCCGGCGGGCGCGCTGCCTCGCGAGCAGCGCCCGCTCGTGCTCGAACTGGACGGGCTGAGCAAGACGTTCCCGGTGCTCAAGGGTGCCCTGCTGAAACGCCGGGTGGGTTGGGTGTACGCGGTGTCCGACGTCGACCTGGACATCCGCGAGGGCGAGACACTCGGGCTGGTCGGCGAGTCGGGGTGCGGCAAGACAACGACCCTGATCGAGATCATGAATCTGCGCCCGTCGCAGCACGGCGGCATCCGGGTCGGCGGCGTCGACGTCGAGAGCCTGCGCGGCCGGGGGGCGGAACGCGCGCTGCGCCGGCGGCTGCAGATGGTGTTCCAGAACCCGATGGGCGCGCTGGACCCGCGGCTGACGGTCTTCGACATCCTGGCCGAGCCGCTGCGGGCACTCGGCGAGAAGGATCGGTCAGTGATCGACAACCGGGTCGACGAGCTGATGGAGCTGGTCGGGCTCGACCCCGAGCACAGCGACCGCTTCCCGACCGCGTTCTCCGGCGGGCAGCGTCAGCGCATCGGGATCGCCCGCGCCCTAGCCACCAACCCGTCGCTGGTTGTGCTGGACGAACCGGTCTCCGCGCTGGACGTCTCGATCCAGGCCGGCGTGATCAACCTGCTGAACGAGCTGAAGGCCAGGCTCGGGCTGTCCTACCTGTTCGTGTCGCACGATCTGTCAGTCGTGCGGCACATTTCCGACCGGGTGGCGGTGATGTACCTGGGGCGGATCGTCGAGGTCGGGGCGGTGGACCAGGTGTTCGGCCACCCCCAGCACCCGTACACCGAGGCCCTGCTCTCGGCGATCCCGGTGCCCGACCCGCAGGTCGAGCGCGCGCGGAAACGGGTGATCCTGCCTGGCGACCTGCCCAGCCCCACCGACTCCACCCCCGGCTGCCGGTTCGTCAGCCGCTGCCCCCTGCACCTGACCCTGAACGACGCGCAGCGCGCCCGCTGCACGGACGAGACACCCAGGCTGACCGGAGGGGAGGTCTCCGACCAGCGCAACGCCTGCCACTTCCGCTGACGCTCGCCTACCGGCCGGGCGCCCGCCGCGCGGCATTGGCCCCGGAAAGAGAGAAAGATGCACGTCGTGAAGAGGACCGTCGCCCTCGCGGCGACCGCTGTGCTGTCGGTGGCGCTGGTCGCCTGCGGCGGCTCCGTAACCGGCGGCGGCAGTGGCGACACCGTGCAGTCGCTGTCTGAGCAGGCCCAGTTCAACCCCCAGCTGTACGAGAACATCAGGGACGGCGGCACCCTCACCACCGCCTTGCCGGAGATCACCCCGCAGTTCAACCTCTGGCAGGGGGACTCGACGCTCTACACCCGCACGGTGTGGAACTGGTACAACCCGCTGCTGATCACCTTCACCGCCGACGGGGACGCCGTCTTCAACCCCGACTACCTGACCGACGTCAAGCAGGACACGGTCGACGGCAACACCCGGGTCACCTACACGATCAACCCGAAGGCCACCTACAACGACGGCACGCCGATCGACTGGCGCTCGTTCGAGGCGGTCTACAAGACCAACAGCGCCACCAACCCCGCGTACGTCGTCAACTCCACCGACGGCTACGACCGGATCGCCTCGGTGAGCCGCGGCGTGGACGACCGCCAGGCGGTGGTCACCTTCCGGGGCGTGAACCTGTGGTGGCAGAGCCTGTTCAACAATCTGATCCACCCGAATGCGGTCGACCCGCAGGTCTACAACCAGGGCTACATCGACAACCCGCACCCGGAGTGGGGGGCCGGCCCATACCAGATCCAGAACTTCGACAAGCGCAACGGCACCATCACCTTCGTCCGCAACACGAAGTGGTGGGGCAAGACGGGCAAGCTGGACTCGCGGACGTTCCTGACCATGGAGTCCGCCGCGTCCATCAATGCGTTCAAGAACGGCCAGCTCGACGCGACGGGAGTGGCCACCAAGGACCGGTTGGCCCAGGTGCAGGGCATGAGCGGGATCAACATCCGAAAGAGCATCGAGCCAGCGCTGAACTTCTTCACCCTCAACGGCCAGAGCCCGATCCTCGCCGACCCGGCGGTGCGCAAGGCGGTGTTCGAGGGGATCGACCGCCAGCAGTTGCAGGAGATCCACTTCCAGGGCCTGAACCTGACCGCGCAACTGCCCGGCTCGATGGTCCTGCTGCCCTTCCAGGACGGCTACCAGGACAACTTCGCCAAGGTGATCACCTTCAACCCGGAGCAGGCCAAGCAAGGCCTCGAGACGGCGGGCTGGGTGCCTGGTCCGGACGGGGTCCGGGTCAAGGACGGCAAGCCCCTGGAGTTCACCTACGTCAACACCGGCGACGATCCGACCGGCAAGGCCATCGCCAGTGCCACCGCCGCCATGCTCAAGAACATCGGGGTGCGGCTGAACATCCGGCAGGTCCCGGCCAGCGAGTTCTCCACGATCGTCACCGGCAAGCGGTTCGACATGTTCTACTCCGGTGTCTCCCAGTCCGACCCGTACGGCATCGCCTACATCTGCCAGCTCTACTGCTCGGACAGCACGCTCATCAAGTCCGGGGTGAACAGCCCGGCGCTGGACGCCCAGCTACGGGCGATCAACCAGCTGCTCACACCGCAGGAGCAGTACACGACGTCCAACGAGGTGGAGACCGAGGCGTTCAAGACCTACGGGATCATGCCGACGATCAACCGGCCGGCGATCGTCGCCGTCAAGCAGGGCCTGGCCAACTACGGCGCCGGGCGCTTCTTCGCGGCTACACCGGAAACCATCGGCTGGCAGAAGTAGCCTCAGCGGGTGCCCGGGGTGAGATCGGTGCGGTGTCATGCGCTCCGCTGGCGCGCTCCGCTTCGCTACCCGCGCGGGGGTGCTGCTTGTGTGATCAGGTCCGTACCTCCACCCCGATACCGGGAGACCCCTGCTGGCACAAGCCACGAGCAGGGGTCTCTTTGTAGTGTCTTGTAGGCGCCAAGCCCCCAACCCCAGCCCGGGGCCCGCCGCTCCCCGAAGTTGATCTACCGTGGTCACGCCGTCTCAGAGCAGGAGTCATGACTACCGACTGGAGCGCCAAAAAGAGACGGCCCCGGTTGCCCGGGGCCGTCGGGCCAGGGTTGCTCACCCTGGCGTGGTGTGTCCTCAGCGTACCCCATGAACAACATTGATCGCTGGAAAGGCGCACCCGTGGTCCGTGTCGCAGTCTACGTCGACGGCTTCAACCTCTACTTCGGGTTGAAGGCAAAGCACGGCCGAAAGTACCTCTGGCTCGACCTGCAGGCTCTCGCCATGAGCCTACTGCGCCCTGGGCAGGCGTTGGAGCAGATCGCTTACTTCACTGCCCGCGTCCGCAACGATCCTGACGGCCGACAGCGTCAGTCCGGCTACCTGGATGCGCTCGCCAGCCACAGCCCGCTGGTGGCCGTCGTGGACGGTCGATTCCAGGAGAAACAACGCCGCTGCCGGGACTGCGGAGCAGTGTGGACGGTGTACGAGGAGAAGGAGACCGATGTCAACATCGCGGCTGCGCTGATTGAGGACGCTGTACTGGACCGCTATGACACCGCCCTCCTCATCTCTGCGGACAGCGACTTGTGCCCGGCCATCGTCACCATGAAGCGCCTCCGCCCCGAGAAGAGGATCATCGCGGCCTTCCCGCCGGAAAGGCACTCCGCTGATCTGAAGCGCGCCGTGGACGGTTACCTGTCCATCGGCGATGACAAGATCCGGCAGGCGCAGCTGCCGACCGAGGTTGTCAACAACGCTGGAATCACCCTGCGTCGGCCGAAGCACTGGACTTGAGGGGTACGGACGGGCGTGTTGATTGGTGATTTTGATGCTGACCGTCAGCGAGGTGACTGCAGTGGCCGATCAATGGCCTCGCAACGCTGCTCCGCAGCACCATGCGAGACCGCACCGTCCTGCGCCGCGGGATACTCGGAGATGGACCCACCCGGGATCGCGGTGTCACGATGCTCCACACCCTGCTCCATCGGCTCGTGCAGCAGCCCTGACAAAGTGTCTTGCTCCCACTCAGGTGGGGTCGATCTCGTCGGGTGGCGTCGCCGCGTCGGGGTTGACCCACACCACGCGGGCGGTGATGGTCGGGCGGTGGCTGAACGTACGTGCCGCGCGTTCCGGTGAACGCACGTTCATGGTTGCGCCATTGCCGACGCTGACCACCTCAGCGTGGTCTTCGAACGCCATGCCCCACGCCGCGATCCGGCCGTCCACCCGCTCGCCGTATTCCTGCACCACGGCGAACACTCGAGGTGCCTCATCAGCCACCATCTCGGCCAGCAGCTCAGTGAACTCCGCCTCATCACACAGCGGTATGAGTGTCGAGATGTCCTCTCTTGGCGTCTCGTCGAGTCGGTCGTCGCCGTCGTGCCGCTGCGCCATCTCGCCTGGGGCGCCGTCGTTGTACGACTCGTCGTGACACGGTTGGCCCGTCCGTACCGGCGTCTCAATCATGACTGCCTCTGTCCCTGAGCATGGCTCTGACCAGCGGCGAGGTAGGCTGATCTCGGTCTTGGACGCCGCTGAGCGGTTTACCCGATCTCATGATGTAGATAGTAAATTTGAAATCTACATCACACTAGGCATCCGATCGGGTGATCTTGCTGTGTCCTCGTGCGGATCGCCAGTCGTTCGAGGCGTGGGCGGTACGCGGGGGCAGACTGTCGCCTGCGCGTGGCGAAACCGCAGGAGGTAGTGGTGACCGAGGCGTCAAGTCCCACGGTGTGGCGGCGTTGGCTGGCGTTCGAACTCGCGCGCCTGCGTCAAGAGGCGGGGCTCGATCAGAAGGACGTCGCGAAGGCCCTGCGGTGCTCGGTGGGCAAGGTGTCCTACTACGAGACCGCCGAGCGACCGGTCGTGGTGCGTGATCTCGATGAGGTCCTGCTCCCGCTGTACAACGTGCCCCAGGAGCGATGGGCGCTCTATCTCCAAGCCGCCAAGGACTCGCGTCAGAAGGGCTGGTGGGAACGCTATGACGCGATGACGGTGCCGAGCTGGTTCTTCCTGTTCGTTGGCCTGGAACAGGGCGCATCGCGGATCCGTACCTGTGAGGGCCAGGCCATCCCTGGTCTGTTGCAGACCAAGAACTACGCCGAGGCGATCGCGCGGCGCGGCGTCAGCGAACGAGCCGAACCGGACATCGCCCGCTTCGTCGAGTTGCGTATGGCGCGGCAGGGGGTGCTGCACCGCGAGTCCGACCCGCTGCGGCTGTGGGCGGTCGTGGACGAGGCCGCTCTGCGTCGCGTGGTGGGCGATCCCACCGTGATGAGAGAGCAACTGCTGCGTCTCGCCGAGATGGCGCGCCATCCCACGATCACCGTGCAGGTCGTGCCCTACGCTAGTGGCGCACATCCCGGCCTGATGGGGCGCTTCCAGATCCTCGACTTCCCCTGGCCCACCGACCCGGGCGTGGCCTACATCGAGCACCGAGCCGGAGCGCTCTACCTCGAAGAACCCCACGAGATCGAATACCATAAGTTGGCCTTCGAGCGCACCTGCGCCCATGCGCTGTCGGCGGACGAGTCGGCGACAATGATCCGAGATGCCGCAGAGGAGTTTTCGTGACCAACCCCCGCTGTCCGGAAGCCGTACCCGACCTGGACACCGCTCCCTGGCGCAAGTCCAGCTTCACCGTTGACCAGGGCTCCTGCGTAGAGGCCGCGCCACTAGCGGATGGCAGCATCGCGATACGAAACAGCAACCACCCGGAGGCTGGCGTCGTGTTCTTCACCCGCACTGAGGTGGACGCCTGGATCAAGGGCGTCAAGGCAGGCGAGTTCGACGACCTCGCGTAACCATTCAGACGACTACCGCAGGCCACAACCGCGCATGACCGCGACGTCGGCGATATCGTCGGAGTCGACGAACGGCTCGGGTACGTCCCCGGCCGGCCACGCGACCTCCCCGCCGAGCACGTAGCACGCGGGAGGGGCCGGCCCGTACATCACGCAGCCCAAACCCGCGCCCCCTTGACACCCGATCCCGATAGGGAATCAGCCGATCGGAACGGCGTCATGCGTTGCAGGTTGGCGACTCTTCGGGAGATCGTGGGTTGGCCGCCGTTCATCGTTGCGGGGCGACCGTTCGTCGCATTCCTGGGTTAGTTTCTCGGGTGCTCCCCACGAGGCCCGGAATTGTCGGTGCTGGTCGCGAGAATGGTGTCGTGACCATGGTGGAGGAGGATCGCACCCAGGCCCGCGTTGAGGGGTTGCTGCAGGTGCTACGCGACGCGGAGGCCGACTTTCGGCGGTCTTATGCGCGGGTCCTTGAGGTGGTCGCGGAGTTGGATGCCGAGCGGGCGGGTGCGGTCGCCGGGTTTGGTACTACGGCGCGGTTGTTGTGCGGGGTGCTCAACCTGTCCAAGGGCGAGGGCAAGGCCCGCGCCGACCAGGCTGCGCTGTTGACCCCGCGACGGTCGCTGACCGGGCAGGTGCTGGCACCGGCATTGCCGGCTACCGCGGCAGAACTGGCCGCCGGTGCGATCGGGCCCACCCAGCTACGGGTGATCACCGCCACCCTGCGCCGCATCCCACCCTCGGCCCATCCCGAGGTGGCCGCGCACACCGAGCAGACCCTGGCCACCGCGGCGCGCCGGTTCGACCCCGCCGCACTGGCCCGCATCGGCGAGCGGCTGCTCGCGCACCTCGATCCAGACGGTGCGGCCCCCACTGAGGAACCCGAGACCATCCGGGAGCTGCGGGTTCGTACCGGCCCAGACGGTATGGTCAGCCTCGCCGGGAAGCTGGACCCCGAAGGCGGCGCCCGGGTACTAGAAGTCCTCAACTCCCTCAACGGCCGCCGCGCACCCCTCGACGGTGTCCCCGACATGCGCAGCTCAGCCCGCCGCGATGCCGACGCCCTCGTCGAGGCGATGAGCCGGCTGCTCGATGAGGGTGCGCTGCCCACCCGGGGCGGGCAACGCCCCCACCTGGTGCTCACCATGAAGCTCACCGACCTCATCGAGGGCCTGGGCACCGCGACCCTGGACACCGGCGGACACCTGACCGCCGCCCAAGCCCGCCGCCTGGCCTGTGATGCGGGATTCATTCCCCTGGTGCTGGGCAGCGACTCGATGCCGCTGGACGTCGGGCGCCAGCACCGGCTGGCCACCCCCGCCCTGCGTGACGCACTCGCTCAACGCGACCAAGGATGCGCCTTTCCTGGGTGCGACCGCCCGCCCCGCTATTGCGAGGCCCACCACATTCTCGAGTGGCTCGACGGAGGCGAGACGAAACTAGCCAACATGTGCCTGCTCTGCGCCTATCACCACACCATCGTGCACCGCCAAAGATGGCACATCCGACTCGACGCCCGCGGGCACCCCGAATTCATTCCCCCGAAGTCCGTGGACCCCGCTCGGCGACCACTCCACGATCCACTCCGGCAGTAAAACCCGCCCAAGTGACATAACCGCCCACTCTGCCGTTTCATCGCAGCGGTGATCACAAGCTGCCTGAGGACGTAAGACTGCGCGGGCGGACCGGGATCATGTCGTAGCCGCGGAGCACGCGGGTGGGGCGTCGGTGTGGGGGACCGGTGAGGGCGAGATCGGGGAACCGGCGGAACAGTGCCTGCAGTCCGACCTCGCCTTCCAGCCGGGCCAGCGCGGCGCCGATGCAGTAGTGGATACCGCTGGAGAACGCCAGGTTCTCGGCTGCCTCGGGCCGCTGGACGTCGAAGCGGTCCGGGTCGGTGAAGACCGCTGGATCGCGGTTCGCGCCGCCGAGCAGCAGGATGATCAACGAACCTGCGGTCACCCGGCGCCCACCCACCTCGGTGTCGCGCAGCGCGACCCTCCCGGTGCGTTGCACGGGCGAGTCATACCGCAGGATCTCCTCCACAGCGCCGGACCAGCGCTGTGGTTGGGCCCGCAGCACGTCCAGTTGGTCGGGGTAGCGCAGCAGCAGGACGGCGCCGTTGCCCAGCAGGTTGACCGTGGTCTCGAAACCGGCGGCGAGTAGCAGCATCGCGATGCTGCTCAGCTCGTCGAGGGTCAGCTGATCGCCTTGGTCGTGCGCGGTCACCAGCGCGCTGAGGACGTCGTCACGGGGAGCGTGGCGGATATCGGCGAAGTGGCTGAGCATCCAGCGGTGCAGCGCGGCCAGATCGTGCTCGGAGCGGCGGAAGTCGCGATAGCTCAATCCGACGTCCAGCGACAGCGACGCGCCGGCCCCCCAGTCCAGGAACTGGCGACGCATCGTGACCGGTGCCCCGAGCATCTCGGCGATCACGGTGGCCGGCAGCAGGCTGGCGTAGCGCGCCACCAAATCGACGGGCGGTTCAGCGGTGGCCGGGCCGGTCTTCGGTGCCGACCGGGCGATCTCGTCGAGCAACTCCTCGGCGATCTCCTCGACGCGGGAGCGCATCGCCGCGACCACCCGGGCACTGAACGCCCGGGTGACCAGCTTGCGGTAGCGGGTGTGCTCGGGCGGGTCCGCCACCAGCATGGACGGTGGCTCGATGGGCCCGAGGACCGCGCGGCCGCCGATCTTGATGGCCAGCCGGAGCGGCCCGGGTAGCCGGTCGTAGCGCATCTGGCTGAAGTCCGGGCTGCGCAGCACCGCCAGGCAGACTTCGTGGTGCGCTGTGATCAGTGCCAGCTCGCTGCTGACGATTCGGCCCTGTTCGCGCAGCTGGTCATAGTATGGGAAGGGGTCCTCGCGAACTGCCGGGTCGATCATCAGCCGCGAACCCAGGTCACCGGCACGCATCTGGCGGTGTACCGCTCGCCTGACCAGCCCGTGCCGAGCCACCCATCGGATCCCTTGTCGTAGCGCCATCGAGGCCTCCCGCTGCCAACCCTCGCAAGTGACGATACTACGGAGCTAGACAAACGTATGTATAGAGACGGGCGCTGCCGATAGCTGGTTCAGATGTCCGCGCGGATCCGAACGCCCTGGGCCCTCAGTCGGGGGCGCCACGCCGACGGCGACCTGCGAAGATCGTCACAACAAGAACGCCGACCGCGAGCGCGATCACTCCCGTGACTGCCGCACCCCGCAGCTCCCACCGGGAATTGGGTAGCAGGAAGGCCGCGATGTCGAGCACGAAGGCTGCTGCCGACACCACGGTCAACGCGGCGGCCACCCGGTTCAGGCGCGCGTCGAGTTGCCCCCTGAGCAGTGAGGACTCCGACAGCAGTGACCCTCCCACGTAGCCCAGCAGCGTCTCGGCTCGCTGCCGTGCGCTCTCCAGGCCCATCACCAGGTGGGCGGCCAGAAAGGTCGCTCGATGGTGCTGGGCCGAATCGAGGCGGTAGGTGTCGAGGTGGTGGTAGTCGGCCCAGACACCGTCGAGGAAGCGTCGGAACGCATGGACATCAACGTGATTCTGGTCCGCGCGCGCCAGATCGGCCAGAATCCGGCGCCCGCCCGCGGTGGCACTGGCGAGCAGGGCAGATTGCGCAACGGCGACATCGGCCGGCTCGACCATCGTCAGGATCTCGCTGAGCTGCGCGGAAGAATCGCTGTTCCACGAATAGGTATAGGGCAACAAGATCCGGCAGTTGGGGCCGGTGACCACCTCGGGAACCCGAGGGTCGGGGTCCCAGCACGGATCCCGGGTGATGAAGTGGCAGTTGTACCGCACAACACGCCGATCGACCTGCAGCTGACCGGCGTCGGTGATGACGTCGGGCCGAGGTGTGATCTCCCCGAGGAGTCCGGCGCGCACCGCTGCGCTCAGCACCTCGGTCAGGATGGGTCTGTCGGCTTCCCGCAATGCGGTTCCACTCCGCCGTGCATCCCGGTATCGAACCACGTCGCAGCCGTGGTCGCGTCCGGCCGGGGTCGGCAAGTCGCGGCGGCCGTCGAATGCCGAGTCGGTCGATCAGCCCGCGTACGACCAGTTCGCGGTCCCGTCCTTGACTGAGCCGTCGCGGTAGGAACCAGTGGTCGGGTCCGGCCACTGGCCACCCGGGAAGGTGCTGGCGTCGACCGCCTCACCGTGCAGCGTGACCATCTGCTGCGCCTGGGCGCCGAGCACCGCGGTCAGGGTGGTCACGGCGGCGATGATGAGGCCGGTGTTCACCCCGGCTTCTTCGACGGCCAGCGCCACTCCCGCCCACGAGAAGGCGACTGAACCGATAGCGACGATGACACCGACCATGGCGACGATGAACTTGACCAGAATGATGCCCAGGGCCAAGTAGAACGCCAGGCCGGCGGCGGCGCAGATGCCCAGCGCCACCGCCGTCTTGTCAGCGATGGTGCCGATGCGGGTCGCCGCGCCGGCCTGCGGCGGGATGGTCTTGGAGTACGCCTCGGCGGCGGAGCCTTTCCAGTGCTTGCCGGCGGGCAGCACCGCCGGGTTGAGCTCACCGCTCACGCCGCTGGCCAGTCCTCGGATGTCCTGCCAGTCGAAGGCGTACTTGAAGAAGTAGACCGGTGCGGCCACGCCTTTGAGCAGCTCCACGATCTTGTCCCAGACCGCCTTGGCCAGGCTGATCGCCTTGTCGGCCAGCCACAGGACCGCATCCGCAACGAATCTCGGCACGTACCAATGGTCCACTGCCGACTCGGCGGTCGGCCGGATCTGCCCGATCTTCCCGGAGAGATCCGACATGCCAGAGTCGATCTTATCGACGGCGGCGTGGAACTGCGCCTCGCTGAAAGCCATGCTGTCTCCCTCGGATCAGTACAGGTTCTTGAGGAGGTGCAGGTTTGCCGCGTCCTCCCCGTCGTAGGTATCCGCGACCTGATGCAGGGTGGCGGCGACATCCGCCATGCGCTGCCGGCCTTCCCCGGACCGCGCGGTGACCTGGCCGACCACGGATGCGTAGGCATCGAAGAGGACCTGGAAGATGCCAGCCTCAATCCGTTCCAGCCGTAGGCCATCGGCGTGGCTGACGATCTTGTCCAGTTCGTTGCTCTGCTGATCCCAGATAGCCGCCTCGGTTCGCAGCGCGTCCGTGGCTACCTTGATCTGTGCGTTGCTGGGTGGAGCCATCGTCTCGGAGGTCCCTTCAGGAATCGACGACGCGCCGTGGATCGCGCAGCAGCGCAAGCGCCTCGGCGAACAGACGGTCCAAGCTTGCGGACGGTGCGGCCTGGGCGGTGCTGTTCTCGAGATCAGCGCGGGCGACGGTGAGCGCCTCGCCGAGAGCGTTCATCAGGGTGGCTGCGGTCTGCGCGGACACCCACTCCGGATCGGCGGTGCAGGACACCAGGCCGGCTCTGGACAGGGTGAGGACGAGCTTGCCCGAACGGCTGGAACCGGTACCCCTGCTCGCCTGAGAGGGCTGCCCGGCAAGGTCTCCGACCTGGTCGAACGCCTTGATCATGTCCTCGGCGACCTGGTCGATCGGACGTGGTGTCACGTATTCGACGGGATGCCCAAAGGCGGACGGTACCTCTTCTTGCCCGGACACCGAAGGTTGTTCGTCGAGATCAACGCGCAGCCGATCGGCCTGAGCCTGCCAACCTTGCTCCTCCAGCGTTCTCGTCCAGACAGCCAGCCTTTCTCCCATAGCGGCCTGAAATGCTTCGAGAACGGCGCCACCGAAACCTTCGGCAGGAATTTTACGGTTCCATCCGGACTCGATACGGAACGAGTTCGGCAGCCCGTCGGGACCCAAGAACACGCGGATGGATCCAGTGCCATCCGTGCCCTCGCCACTCCGGGGGGCTTCGGCTTGCGCGGTGGCGAGCAGATCCTGCAGGCCGGCGGCGTACTGCTGGATCTGGGCCAGCTCCCGCATCAGTTCGTCAGTCACTCGTTCTCCTCGTCGTACTGTGACCCTGGTGGATCACGGTGGCTTCGGGTGGGTGGCTCGTGGAATGCTCACGGCGAGGAATTCCATGCCGATGACTGCCATTACAAGCAGCAGGCCGTACCCTCCGCTGCCGGTCGCAAATAATCCGGTCAGTGCCAGGGGAATCAGAGCTCCCGCGGTGGCCGCGATGAGCAACGTCATGGTCAATTTGACGCTCCGGGGCAGCCGGGGGGCTATCAGCAAAGCCCCCATCCCGACCGCTGTGAACAGCATCGACACGACCAGCAAGATCATCGACGGGGTGGAGCCGTAGCCTGCCGTCCCAGCGGCGGACGGGCTGATCAGCCACACCAGCGCAACGCCGGCAAGACCAACCTCGGCTATCGCGGCCCAGGTCAGGGCCGCGGTCCGGTTACCACGCTCGGCGCGTCGTGCCACGGCGGCGCAGGCTAGCAGCCGCTGTCTGCGGGTGCGGTTGCGGAACTAGCGGGATTCTGCGTCGGGCGCGTCGACGTCGGCGGGCGCGCCGAGCAGTTCGCCGCGTAGCCGGTTGAGCTCGCGCAGGGCGGTGGTGGCGCGGGAGCGGTCAGCGGCGGCCAGTGCGACAGCGATGGCTTCGAGCAGCAGCAGCGTGACGGCATGGCTGGACTGCTCGCCGGGCCGGCCGCGCGGACAGGTAAGCACGAGGTCCACGCCATCGACGTCGGCCAGCACGTCGGTGACCAGCAAGACCGGGATCCGGCGGCGTCGGGCCAGGTCGAGCAGGACGGCGGCGTGAGTGTGCAGCCGGGTGTATGCCAACAGCAGCAGCGCGTCGCCGCGGCGCAACTCCAGCGCCTGATCGGCCATGGACACCCCGGTAGCGGTGATCGTGGCCGCTGGGCGGCCCACCCGGCCGAGTAGCACCGCGCCGTAATGAGCGACGGCGGCTGAGGGTCCGGTGCCGCTGAGCACGATCCGCTCAGCGGCCGCCAACAGCGCGACCGCGGCCGGGAAACGCTCATCGAGGTGCTCCCGAGCGGCGTGCAGCGCGGCCCGGTGCACGTCCAGCACGTGGTCGAGCACATCGGTCGGCGTCGTCGCGTGCCGCAAGGTGGCGCCCAGCCGCGCGCTCGGGGTGGGTTCCGGCAGCGGTGCGTCGTCCAGCAGGGCCCGCTTGAGATCGGCCAGGCCGCGGTAGCCCAGAGTCTGGGCAGTGCGCACGACGGTGGCGTCGCTGGTGCCCAGCCGGGCAGCGATCTCTGCGGCGGAGAAGAACCCCAGCTGGGCGGCGTGCTCGGTGAAGAACCGGGCGACCTTGCGCTGCGCCGGCGCGAGCCCACCGAGCCCACCCGCGATCTGGTCAGCGGTACCGCGAATCATTTGCTACTCCTCTGGAGTTTTGATGTAGCAAAGATTACTCTCGATTCGTGCTGGACCTGCTCACGGTCGCGCTGCCCGCGTTTCTGGCCTCGCTGGTGGAGTTCGTCGAGGCATTCACGATCGTGCTCGCGGTAGGCACCAGCCGGAGCTGGCGGGCCGCGCTGGCCGGCGCGGCGACCGCGACCGTCGCGCTGGCCGCGCTGCTGATCGCGTTCGGGCCGGGCCTGCTCGAGCGGGTCGATGAGCGAGTGCTGCTGCTGGTCATCGGGACCCTGCTGCTGCTGTTCGGTGGCCGGTGGCTGCGCAAGGCCATGCTGCGTTCGGCCGGGCTGATCGCCAAGCACGACGAGTCGGCCGCCTTCACCGAGGAGGTCGACGCGCTCGGCCGGACTCGCCGGGCCCGCGGGTTCGACTGGGCCGGGTTCGCCGTCAGTGGCAAGGGAGTGTTTCTCGAAGGTGTGGAGGTGGCGTTCATCGTGCTCACCCTCGGCGCTACCAGCGGCGGCTACGCCGCGCCCACCGTCGGGGCCGGGGCTGCCCTGCTGCTGGTCGCCGCGGCCGGCACGGCGCTGCGCCGGCCGCTGACCCGGATCCCGGAGAACACCCTCAAGTACGCCGTCGGCGCGATGCTGGTCACCTTCGGGGTGTACTGGACAGCGGAGGGGCTCGGAGTGGCGTGGACCGGAGGTGCCGCCGCGCTGGGATACTTGCTCGCCGCGACGTTGGCGCTGTCCTGGCTCAGTGTGTGGTGGCTGCGCCGCCCGGCCCCGGCCGTCCTCGTCACCCCGCGGTCATGACTGCGGTGAACGCGGTGCTTAAGGCAGTCATGACCGCGGGGCGCGAAGCGTTCGGCCTGCTGGTCGACGACGGTGCGGTGGCCGTCGGCATCCTGCTCGCGGTCGGCGCGGCCGCGCTGCTCAGCATCCCAGTGCTGCTCGGCTCTGGCGAAGCGGTCGGCTGGGCGCTTTTCGCGCTGGTGTGGCTGGCGCTGGGGGTATCGCTGCGCCGAGCCCGCTCTCGGTTTCGCCCCAGCCACACCGCAGATCCCTCGTGATGCCTCGACTGGCGCGGGTCAGGACGTGGACACTCGGTTCAGGTCTGGCTTGATCTGGTCCAGCCCCCACCGGATGCTCAGCACCGTCGGGGTCCGCAACGCGCTCGCGGTGGGAAGATCGATCACGATGTATCGCCCTTCCTTCACCCCCCGGAGGCTGCGGAACAGCTCGAGGCCTTCGACCTGGCGCTGCAGCTCGTTGGTGGCGTACAGCATCACGACGATGTCGGCGTCCAGCAGCGACATGTTCTCGAAGCTCAGATCTCCGCCCGGATTGCCGGGAGCGATGTCCGGCAACTCGCGAACGGATGACGGCAGTTGCATCCCCAGATCCTGCAAGAGCTTCACGCCGGGGTCCTGGTCCGACTTGAGGGTCACGATCTTGCCGGGCTCGTAGGCGAAAGAGTACGTGACCGTCCGGCCGACGAGGCTGGAGTTCGCGTCCCGTGTCGCCCGGATGGCCGCCTCGGTCTCGGCCACGACCTGCCTGCCACGCTCTTCCAGGCCGAGCGCGCGCGCATCGACCATGGCCTGTTCCTGCCAGCTCTGCCCGCCCCACTCGGTCGCGTAGCCGACGGTGGGCGCAATCTGGGACAGCTTGGGGTAGTCGATTTCGAGTCCGAAGTCGCCGATGGCCAGGATGAGGTCCGGTTTGAGGGCAGCCACCTGCTCGATGTTCGCCCCGGCGGCACCCTCACCCTCCGCCCCGGCCGGGACGTCGATCAGCGTCGTCTTGGTCAGGTCGATCCTGTCCTCCAGCCAAGGCGCCACGCCGCTGTCGTAACTGGTGCTACGGACGATGCCGACCGGCATGATGCCGAGGGCGACCGCAATGTCCTCGTCGCCGATGGTCACCACCCGCTTGGGCGGTGCCGGGATCGTTGTGCTGCCGAACTTGTGCTCAATGGTGACCGGGAAGGCTGATTCGCCTGGCGTGCCAGGAGCGGCCGGGGTCGTTGTCGGCGATGAACTGCAGGCGACGAGGACCGAGCAGAGCACCCCGGTCAGTGCTCCGAGGGCCCGAGCGCGCCTCATCGCTGCCCCACCATGGTCGCCGGGTCGCCGTCGACGGCCGCGGCGAGTTGCGCGGCCAGTGACGCCCCGCCGATGAGGAACTGCCGGCGGGTGGCGTCGTCGTGGATCGGGGCAGGTCGGTCAAGCAGGGCGATGGGCATCACGATTGCTCCTACGGTCGGTTCAGGCCATGAGGTCGGGGTCGGCTCGGCACGTTCCAGATCTTTCGGACCAGCTCCTCTGCTCCCGAACTCGACAGCAGCGCTGTCGGAGGTCGGTCCAACAGCTCTGCTGTCGAGTTCGGGGGGCTGGGAGCTGACCCAGGAGAAGGAGCTCTTGCCCCCGTACCAGTCAGCGGTCTGGGCGCGGCGGGCGGCGACCGTGCCGGTCATGAGGGCATCCGAATACCACCGACCCGCGCAGGAAGGGGTAGTCGCCGTACCAGTCCGTGATCGCCACGGGTTCGACGCCCAGCGCGAGTACGAAGTCCGGGTCGGTGAAACCGACCGTGACGACGGGTTGCGGCTCGGCCGGGATCGGTGTGGAGCCGTACTTGTGCGCGACGGTGACCGGGAAGCCCGAACCCCCGGCGGGTGAGGTCGTCGATGAGGTGCGGTCGGGCGTCGAGCGTGGACGTGGTCATGCGCACCTCCGGGTTGGCGCGGAAGTCGGGCTGACGCACGACGAGCTCTCCCCGCGGAACCCAGCGGTCAGGCAGCCTCCTGGCAGGCCAGGATGGTTTATATCCCTTATGCTCCTTACGTTCCCTTATGTT
This sequence comes from Pseudonocardiaceae bacterium, assembly GCA_050700115.1. GTDB lineage: Bacteria > Actinomycetota > Actinomycetes > Mycobacteriales > Pseudonocardiaceae. The sequence goes on along the minus strand of JBOHGG010000027.1, from coordinate 6,876 downwards.
TGGCTTGCCTAACCTGGTTTGTCAAGACGACCGTTACCCCAATGCCAGCCGCGACCGGCGGGCGTGTCGTGGTGCAAGCCTGCGACTCAGAGCAGGCCGCGGTCGGCAGGCTCGCAACGGCGCGCCTGATCAGCCCGGAAGCCGACGGGATCAGAGTCGTCGTGGACCTGCTCTTCGCCGCCGCCGGGATCGAGGCGGAGATCGTCGCGGACGCCGAGGAACTCGAGATTCTCCTCCATTGCAGCGCCGCCCGAACCGCAGTCGATCTAATGGTGGAGCGCGGTTTCGGGCGGGGACGGCCGCTGCCGGCACTGTTGGACCTGTATCTCGGCGATGCGGAGCCGAGGACGGCGTGCCGGGGCGGGCCAACAGCGGGTCCTCGGGACCCGGATCTCCGCGGAGGATCGCCCGGACCTCCCCCTCCCGTCAGCGCCGACTCCACCCACGGTGCGATGACGTTCGGGAAGAGGGAGTTTTCGGTGATGGCGATCGGTGCGACGCTGAGGGCCCGAGCGGGCCGCCGCGCAGATGCTCGGGGAGATCCGTCGTGCATATGATTTGCTGCATTGGTACACTTCAGATATGCGAACACGAGTAACAGTGACCGTCGACCAGGCAGCGGTGGAGGCCGCGGAGGCCGCGGTCGCGGCGGGACGCGCACCGTCGGTGAGCGCGTGGGTGGCCGAGGCGATGGTCGAACGCGCCCGCCGGGAGAGTCTGCGCGACGCGCTGGCCGAGATCCGTGTTGCGCTTGGCCCGGCGACCGAGGAGGAGACCGCATGGGCCCGCAGCGTCCTCGGCCTGTAGTCCTCGACACCGGTGCGCTGATCGCTGTGGAGCGCTCGGACCGCCGGATCGTGCGGTTGCTGGAGCTCGCCGAGCAGGTCCACGTCCCCGGTGCGGTCCTCGCGCAGGTGTGGCGCAACCCCGCCCGCCAGGTCCGGCTGGTCCGGGTGCTCGCCGCTGAGGAGGTCACGATCACGCCGTTGGACGGGCCGGAAGCACGCGCGGTCGGCCAGCTGTGCGGCGCGTCCGGTACCACCGACGTCGCGGATGCCTCCGTCGCGCTGCTGGCGCGGCGGGTCGGCGGCGTCACGGTGACCAGTGATCCGGACGACCTGCGCCGGATAGATCCCGGTCTCGACCTCGTCGAGTGCTGAGTCGCGTCGTCGACGACCACGCGATCCGCTCACCCCCCGACCGCAGTCTCGACATCGTCGAGGATCCGGTCGCTGGCGGCCGGGACGTTGAAGAGCACGCAGACGCATCCACGTACGCGACGTTGCTCTCGCGCACCGCCGGCAGTTGCGACCACAACGGCGATCCCGCCATTCCCTCTCATGGGACCAGGGCGGCGTTCGCGGCGCGGACGGCCGCGACGACGGCTTCGATCTCGGCGGCCACCTGGTCGTGGCGGTACCTGGCCAGCGGTTGGAACGGCACCGTCTGGCCGGCCTTGACCGCGGGCAGTTCCGTCCACAGCGGCAGCTCGGCCACCGCGGGCAGGTTGCTGAAGGCGTCGACCAGCAGGAGGTCGCCCCGATACTTGCTGATCTCCTCCAGGCTCGCCGTTTCGCGGCCGCCGGTGAACTCGGCCAGGTCCAATCCCAGGTCGGCGAACTGTTGCAGCTGCGGATACAACTCATAAGGGCCGATGAACGTGACAGTTCCGGCTTGCGGATCCAGGCGAATGGCGAGCGCGCGCAGGCCCGGCTTGGCTGCGGTAGCTGCCCGCATTGCCTCTTGGGCGTCGGTGTACCGGCGCCGGGCTGCACTCAGCGCGGGGGCCTGCTGGTCCGCGCCAACGCTGCTCGCCAGATCGACGAACCTCGTCATCGTTGCGCCGCGGTCCTCGGTGCCGTCGAGCGCCACGATGGGTGCGATCCGCTCGGCCTTGGCCTGCGCGGGGGCGTCGTTGAACCCGAACACCGCGGGCTGGTCAGCGTTGAACAGGGTGACGATCAGGTCCACCTCAAGTTCGATGAGCACCTCGTAGTTGACTTCGCCTATCACCGCACCTGCCGAGGAGATCCCGGCCAGGTCAAGGCCGTCGAGGTGCGCGCTCTGGTCGAGGGGCCTGCCACCGAAGACCGCGACCACCGGCGCGCCGAGGAAGCGCAGCGGCCCGGCGGCGATCTCGTACGCCGCGATCCGCTGCGGCCGGGCAGGAAGCGAAACAGTCGTGCCGCGGTCGTCGGTAAAGCTCCACCCGGCCTCGGCGGTGGGGGACGCCGACGGGGCAGCGGCCGGCTCGTTCGAGGTGCAACCGGTCAGGGCCAGGCCCACGCCCGCGCCGAGCCCGGCGCCGAGCAACCGACGCCGGGTCAGATCGTCGCGGATCGGGTCAGGTCGGTCGAGCAGCATCGTGGTCATCAGGGCCTCCGTGGTCGGGTCGCCGTCGATCTGCGCTGGCGAGCATGGGGACGAGCCGGCCGATCGCGAACGGTAGGTAGAGCACGGTTTCGCCGAGTCTGCGGCCAGGGACACGCCGCCGATCAGAAGGTGACGCCGGGTGGCGTCGTCGGTGGGTGGGGCCTGGACGGTCGAGCCGCGTCATGGTCACGGGTTCCTTGGGATGCGCAAGTGACGACGACGTTAGCCTCGCCTTACTTTGATGTCACCCGTTGGTGTGTACTTATCACCCTTCTGTCCGAGTGATTGTCGATGGCTGTCGCATGGTGTTGAGATGTTGATCGCGGAGAGGCGCCCGTCACCCGATCGGGAGTCGGCAGGGACGATCTGCTCGATGCAGACGGCGAGGAATGAGCGCGCAGCCGTACGACCACACGATGAGGGCGACGAGCTAGCGGCGGCTACCCAGCGGTTCCCCGGGCCCGGGACCAGGCGGTCCACAGCCGGGCGTAGGGCCCGTCACCGCTGGCGAGTTCGGCGTGCGGGCCGGTCTCGACGATGCGGCCGGTGTCGAGCACCACGATGCGGTCGGCGGTCGCGGCCTGGGTGAGCCGGTGGGCCACCACGAGCGCAGTGCGGCCGTCGAGTGCGCGCAGGGCGGCCGCTTCCAGTACCCGGGCGCCGGCGCTGCCGGCCTCGGCGGTGGCTTCGTCGAGAATGGCGACCAGAGGGTCGGCCAGCACCAGACGGGCCAGCGCGAGCTGCTGCGCCTGGGTTGCGGTCAGCCGGTGCCCGCCGGCGCCGACCACGGTGGCCAGGCCGTCGGGCAGCGCGCGTGCCCAGGCCAGCGCTCCCACCTTGTCCAGTGCCGCAGCCAGCTCGGCCTCGGTGGCGTCGAGGCGGGCCAGCCGCAGGTCGTCGGTGAGCGTCCCGGCGAAGGTGTGCACCTCTTGGGTGACCAGCACGACGGCGGCCCGTGGGGCGGCCGGATCGAGCTCAGCGACTGCGACGCCGCCGATCCGGACCTGCCCGGCACTCGGGTTGTGCACGCCGGCGATGAGCTTGGCGAGGGTCGTCTTGCCGGCGCCGCTGGCGCCGACCAGGGCGACCCGCTCCCCGGGTCGCAGGGTGAGATCGACGCCGGTGAGGGCGTCGTGGCCGGGTGTGTAGGCGTGCCCGACAGCGTCCACGGTGATCGACGAGTCGGCCGGCTCACCGGTCTCGCGGTCCGGGTCGGGCCGGGGAAGCTGGGTGACCCCGACGAGCCGGGCCAGGCCGGCAGTGGCCTCCTGGGCCTCGTCGACTAGCCCGAGCAGCGTGTTGATCGGGTCGAAGAGCCGGATGAAATACAGCGCGGCGGCGGTCGCGGCGCCGATGGTGATCGCGTCGGCCCGGACCAGCATGAAACCGACGAGCAGCACCGCGGAGGTGCCGATCAGCTCGGCAATGTTGAGCCGCCCGAAGAACCGGGTCTGTTCGGCGGTGGTGTGCAGCGAGATCGTGATGGCGGCGCGGGATCGCTGCGCGATGCGTTCGGTGTGCGCGCGGGCCAGCCGGAACGCCCGCACGGTGGCTGCTCCCTCGATGGAGCCGAGCAGTTGCTGGGCGCGGGCCCCTTCGGCGCTGCGCTCGGCGGCGTACATCGGCCCGGCCCGGCGCAGGTACCAGCGCAGCGCGAAGGCCTGCACCGGGGCGGCGGCGAGGCCGGCGAGCGCGAGCCGCCAGTCCAGGACGGCCAGACCGACCAGGGTCAGCCCGACCATCAGGGCGGACCGGGCCAGCGCTGGCAGAGCCTCACCGAACAGTTCCGACACCGCGGCGACGTCGCCACTGACCCGGGAGACCAGGTCGCCGGTGCCGGCCCGCTCGATGGCGTCGGGCGGTACCGCCAGTGCCCGGTCGACCACGTTCTCGCGCAGGGTGGCCAGGATCGGCTCGCCGCTGTTCGCCACCAGGGTCCGGCCGATCGCATCGAGTATCCCGGCGGCGACCGCGACCCCCACGAGCCCCAGGACGGGCCCGGTGATCGCGCCGGCCGGGGCGCCGCCGACGACCAGGTCGACGATCACCCCGAGCAGCGGCGGCGCGATCAGCACCGTCGCGGTGCCGGCTATCAGCACCAGTGCGGCGAGCGCGATGCGGAGCCGGTATGGGCGGGCGAGCTCGGCCAGCGTGTGGCGGACCTGCGCCGCGGACGCGACCGGCAGCAGCTCCGTCATATTGCCGCCTCCGCGCGGGGAAGTACGTCGGCGGTCATGCCAGCACCGCCTCGCGGTAGGCCGGTGAAGACCCGGCCAGCCCGGCGTGGGTGCCCTGTCCAGCGACCGTCCCGTCGAGCAGCATGACGACGCGGCCAGTGGCGGCGAGCAGAGCCGGGCTGGTGGTGACCAGCACCGTGGTTCGGCCGGCACGAACCGCCCGCAAGCGGCTGGCGATGCGGGCCTCGGTGACGGTGTCCACCGCGGTCGTCGGGTCGTGCAGGACGAGCACGGCCGGGTCGGCGGCGAGTGCGCGAGCCAACGCGACCCGCTGGCGCTGCCCGCCGGACAGCGACCGGGCCTGCTCGGTGAGCACAGCGCCGTCGAGCAGGGTGTCGGCGACCTCGTCTGCGGTCGATGCCGCCATCGCGAGGGTGACCTGCTCGGGGCTGGCTGCGGTGGTCGCGACGTTGGCGATCAGGGTGTCCTCGAACAGATCGGTGTCGTGCGCGGCGACGAGCAGAGCCGTTCGAGCTGCGTCGAGGTCGAGGTCGCGCAGCGCCATCCCGTCGAGCTCAATCGTCCCGGCGTCGGGATCGGCCTCGCGCGCCAGGCAGTCGAGCAGAGCGACCACGACCGCGGGCTCGGGGGCCACCACCCCCACCAGTTCACCCGGTGTGATCTCCAGGTCGAGGTTGCGCAGCGCACCGTGCGACAGGCCAGCCAGCCGCAGGGCACCCGCTGCCCGGTTCGGCAGCGGGGCGGGGCCGCCGGTCACCGCAGGGGGCGCGGCGAGCAACGTGGCCACCCGCCTGGCCGATGCCCGGCACTGGGCGAACGACGCCACGGCGATGGCGATCACGTTCAGCGGACCGATCAGGTACTGGGTCAGCCCGACCGCGGCGACCAGCTCGCCGATGCTGATCTGTCCCTGGGCCGCGAGCCGGCCTCCCACGAGCGCGACCAGCGCCAGGAACGCGCTGGTCACCGCCAGCGTCGCGCCCGAATGCACGGCGAGCAGCTGGGTCGCGCGAAGCCGCGCGGCCAGCGATGCGCGGCTCGCGTCCCGGTAGCGCGCTGTCGCGGCCTGCTCCGCCCGCAGCCCCTTGATCACCCGCAGCCCGCCGATCAGGTCGCTGGCCACCGCCGTCGCGCGGGCAGCCTGCTCCTGCTCGGCGGTGCTGCGCCGCTCCAGTGGCCTGGTCAGCAGGTTCAGCGCGAGGAGCACCGGAGGCAGGCCGATCAGCACGACCAGGCCCAGTTGGACGGAGGCGCTCAGCAGGACCACCGCCGCGACCGTCAGCCCGGATGCGGCGACGACGGCCTCGGCCACCGTGCGGTTGATCAGCGCGACCCGGGACACGTCGGCGGTGGCGATGCTCAGCAACTCTCCGGGCAGCCGCCCAGCTCCGGTGCCGCCGCGGGGATCGAGGATGCGACCGGTCACGGTCAGCCGCAGATCCAACCCGGCGTGCTCGCTGGCGCGTGCCGTCAGCCGGGCACCGAACCGGAAACCCATCATCAGCGCGATGAACAGCGCGGCGAGGACGGCCAGCCACCCGGCCAGCGCTGCGGCATCGCCGGTCACGATGGCCCGGTCGATGATGACACCCACCAGCACCGGAACCAGCGCCTCGGCAGCCTGCCAGCCGGCGAGCAGCAGCACGGCCCCAAGCACCACCCACCGCTGCCCGGCGATCGCCTCCCGGAGCAACCGCGACGTCACGACCACCTCCTTCCATCCCTCGATCGAGGGGCCACAGTGAGGTTTGCCTACATTAAGTTAGACAGACCCGAATACCTAGGGTCGCAGTGCAGTGATCTTGTCGGAGTCGGGTTATAGCGTGCTGGAGTCACGGTCGCCGGTAAGCCCAGCGACACGTTGCATCCACGTACCGAGCGGAGCATCCTGAGGCAAGCTGGCCTGGAGCGGAGGGCACAATGAACGGCTACGTCGCCATCGTCGAGCGCGACGAGCAAGGTGGTTTCAGCGCCTGGAGTCCCGACCTGCCCGGCTGTGTTGCCGCGGCACGTGAATACGACGAATGTGTCTCGCTCATGCGGGAGGCCATCAGCCTGCATCTCGAGGGGATGCGTGAGGACGGCGAGGCAATCCCCGAGCCCACGGCGGTAGCCGCGCTGACCATCGCTGCGGCCTGACCGGCTACCGCGAAACATGGCCTCATTCGGGCTATTTAGGCCGAACTTACTTGATCTTTGGTTGCGTGGGGCTGCTGACCTGCGGGTTCCTGGCTTGTGCTGGTTTCTTCGTGGCTACCTGTCGGCGAGTGTGAGGGGGATCGGGGAGTCGAGCAGTTCAAACACA
>JBOHGG010000026.1:0-78274 GCA_050700115.1 Pseudonocardiaceae bacterium | reverse complement strand
CCCCTGGCCCTACGACAAGCCCTCCGAGTGATCAACCACCACGTCGAAAACTACATCCACGAGGCCCGAATGACCGCCTGAAAACTTGGCTCAAGTATCAACGTCCTAGCGCCCAAGCGGCGCTAGAACAGGGCCGACCCGATGGGATCGGCCCGGCCGGAAACAGCAAGCCCATCCGCAGTCGCCGACCGGTGGCGTCGCGAACCTGTGCTGGGCGCCTCACCGTGCGCCGCCACCATCACCAACGCCTCCTCGATGACGCTCCATCCCGGGCCGACGACCATCGACACCTCGCCGCCTGGGCATGGCGCACCGAGGAGGCGGCCCGAACCGCGCCGCGGTTCCTGCTCCAACCCGGGGACCTGCTATGCCTGGACAACTACCGGGTCTTTCACGGCCGGGAGCCCTACACCGGGGATGATCGGATCCTGCACAAGCTGTGGGCCTGGAGCGACATGGCTTTCGGGCTTCCCCGTCCCAGCGATCTGGCCCCCGCCTGCCGCGCGGACATCATCACGGAGCTGTCCCGGTGAACGATTCTCGGCCGTGGGCGGATTGGGCTGTATCGTCACGCATCCAGGTAGCCTAGATTTCCCCCAGCCCTATCCAGGTAACCTACACCCCGCGAAGAAGTCGCAGGAACCGGAGAAGGAGCTGCATGGGAAGCCTCAGAAGGAGCCGAATAAGGTGCTGAATAAGAATACTGAGCGTCGGGATCTACGTAAGGCGCCCCCTTAGCGACACCGATACTCTCAGCAGCTTCAACCAGCAGCGGCAGTGCACCTACCACTGTTGTTCCGGTTTCGTTGATGCGCTTGACGCCAGGACCAATATCCTTGGCCTGGGTGGCGATCTTCTTCACGTTCTGCGCGCAGTCATCGAGATTGTTGGCGGTCCGATTTAGTAGCACACCAAGCATGAAGAGAAAGATCGCCAGTACGGCGATCAGCGCCGCGATTACGACGACCGTTAAGACGATAAGAGTCATCTCTCATCCTTTCCAATCAGGATCTCGGAAGCTCGGCCACGGTCAGCTCGACCCAGTGGGCTGCCCCGCCGTCGATCACCACGGCACCCGCCCTCGGGTGCCGCCGGTCGGGCCGCCGTTGTGGTCACAGCGGACAACCGGCCCAAGGCGGCGCTCAGGCCAACCATGGCCAGAAACCACGTGCCGAACGACATCGGCAGCCACCCCCTCGGCGACAGTGATCACTCAAGCTTGCCTTGATGCCAGCAGATGCGGTCACTCTAGCCATTATAACTCTCAGATGCGGATTTTTCACGCTATAAGTTCCGCAACAGCGAGGAAAGAGATCGGACCGGATGGCCTCCCGCGTTGGGCGGTCGCCACCTGCTGGCAAAACCTTGCGGTGGGGGATGTGCTCTTCCTTGGGTGCCCCGCAGATCGGCGCCTGATCCGGTTACGGCAGGAGGGTGGCCCAGCGCCAGTGGGTCGGCAGGTTCCGTCTGCTCCTACGCTCCCGAGCTCGACACCAGAGTTGTCGAACACGTCGCGGCCAGCTCCGGTGTCGAGCTCGGGGGCCTTGGAGCGAACTGGGGGCGGGGATGCTGGGCGGCACAGCTGCGGCAGGGGCACCCGGGCTCGGCGCGGAGGGTGCTGGGACAGTCCACGAGCCGTTGGGGTGGACGACCGTTGCCAAGCTAGACGAGGTGGCGACAGTCGTATCCGCTGGTGCGGATTCTTAGTTACTACGAGTCACGCATTACCGGAGGAAAACAAGTCAAGGATCGGCAGATGAGGATCTCGGCATTGACTGCTGAGGGATGTGGTGCAACAGTCGGTCAGTGCCCACCTTCGACTGCCTCGGCGACCCGGTCCGACGCCGGATCTTGGGAGCACGCATCGATGGCGAACGGGCTGCCAGCGAGCTTGGCGCCGTCGCGCAGGATGAGTTTGGGATCTCTCAGCCGGGTGGTCTCGCAGCAGCTACGGGTGCTGCGAGACCACGGGTTCGCCCCGGTCCGAGCCCTCCCCCTGACTGACCGGTCTGGACATGGCCCTGACGAGGGCTCACTGCCCCTGCTGACGTCGATCAGACCCTGCTACTGAGCAAGGTGATCGCACGCTGTGCGGTACCGGTCGCCACACCGTCAGGCTCCTGCCGGCGCAGCTCCGCGGCGATGCGCTCGTGCGGCGCCCGCGGATCGGACAGGACGCGGTCCATCCGCCTCGGTGGCCGGACAGTGGCGCAGACAACTTCGGCACCGTTGCGCACACTGATGGCTGCCGACACAGTTTCCGCTGTTCGGAGCGGTGGAGACGAAGGGACTTGAACCCTCAACCCCCGCCTTGCAAAGGCGGTGCTCTGCCAGTTGAGCTACGTCCCCGGCTCCGGACGCGGGCGGGCGCGCGCGCCCGGTGACGACTCAGACCGTCGGGGTCGTGGCCTCACGCCAGAGGTCGGCCTCCGCCTTCGCGGAACGCTGACGCTTCACGACCAGCAAGGCGACCAGGGCGACGAGCACGAGCGGGATAATTTTCTTCACGATAGATCTCCTTCTCCACATTGTGCTTCTTCAGTGGGCCTAGCTGGACTTGAACCAGCGACCTCATCCTTATCAGGGATGCGCTCTAACCGACTGAGCTATAGGCCCCCTGGCGCCCCGGCGAGGTTACCGCACCGCCCCACCGGGCCCCAAACCACATACCGAACCGCGTGACCAGGTCATTCCGGTTCCGACAGGGTGACCTCGATACCGCCGACGAGGTCTGATGCGATGTTGTAGATGAGCGACCCGACGGTGGCCAGCGCCGTCATCAGCACGATGTTCACCAGCCCGACCACGAACGCCACCCCGAACACCCGTCCACCGCTGATCAGCTCCGTGCCACCCTGGGGGTTGTTCACCGAGGTGAGGTCGGAGTAGGTGCCGTTGAGCTGATCCCATACGCCCATTCCCGCAAGCACGCCGTAAAGCATCCCCACGGCCACCATCCAGGCGAGGAACCCCGCGACCGACAGCACTAGCGAGATCTTGAGCACCGACCACGGATCGAGCCGCTGCAGCTGCAGGCTCGTCCGCCGGGGGACCCGGGCCGGGCGCACCCCAGTGTTCGGCGGCTGGGCGGGCCCCACTCGCTCGGGCGGCGTGTGTCCGCCGATCCGCACGGTGGACGGCGAGAAGTCCGGTCCTGCGCTGCGGCTGTCCTGATCCCCGATGGACGCTGACGGTACCTGCCTGGCCGAGCCGTCGGCGACCGGGCGGCCCACGCCCGGCGAGAAGCCGTAGGCCCGGCTGCCCACTGGCTGCCGATCACGCTGCTCGCCGACTGCGCCGCGGGTGTGCTCGGGCGCCCCGACGTCCAGCGTCACCGTCTTCTGATCCCCGTCCCCTGGCGCCTTGGTCGGCTCGGCGTTCTCAGGCCTCGTCACGACTCACCCTTCATCGGTGCACCGCCGACGTCTGGGTCGTCGGCTTCTTCGGCGTTGCGTGCGACAGCCACCAGGGTGGCCCCTTCACCCAGGTTCATCAAACGCACCCCCTTGGTCTGCCGACCGGCCTTCCGAACCTCCTTGGCCGTGGTCCTGATGACCCCGCCCGTGGAGGTGATGGCATACAGCTCGTCATCGATGTCCACGATCAATGCACCGACCAGCTTGCCACGCCGGCGGTCGTACTGAAGGGTAAGCACGCCCTTCCCGCCGCGTCCCTGCACCGGGTAGTCGTCGATCGGGGTCCGCTTGGCATACCCCCCCGACGTCGCGACCAGCAGGAACCGCCCGGCGCGGACCACCGCGAGGGACAGCAGCTCGTCCCCGTCGTTGAACCGCATTCCGAACACCCCGGACGTGGCCCGGCCCATCGGGCGCAGCACGTCGTCGGTCGCGTGGAACCGGATCGACTGACCGTGCGCCGACACCAGCAGCAGGTCGTCGGCGGCGGAGCACAGTACCGCCCCGACCAGCTCGTCGTCGTCGCGCAGGTTGATCCCGATCAAACCACCGGAGCGGTTGGAGTCGAAATCGGTCAGCTTGCTCTTCTTGACCAGACCGTCCCGGGTGGCCAGCACCAGATACGGCGTCGCGGTGTAGTCCTTGATCTGCATGACCTGGGCGATCTGCTCGTCGGGCTGGAACGCGAGCAGGTTCGCCACGTGCTGGCCGCGGGCGTTGCGGTTGGCCTCGGGCAGCTCGTAGGCCTTCGCCCGGTACACCCGGCCCTTGTTGGTGAAGAACAACATCCAGTCATGCGTGGAGCAGACGAAGAAATGCGCCACGATGTCGTCGGTCTTCAGGCCCGCACCCATCACGCCCTTACCGCCGCGTTTCTGCGCCCGGTACAGGTCGGTGCGGGTCCGCTTGGCGTAGCCGGTGCGAGTGATGGTGACCACGACGTCCTCGACGGCGATCAGGTCCTCGTTCGACACATCGCCGTCGTAACCGGTGATCATGGTGCGGCGCTCGTCACCGTGCTTCTCGACGATCTCGGCCAGCTCGTCGCAGACGATCTGGCGCTGCCGCTCGGGCTTGTCCAGGATGTCCAGGTAGTCGGCGATCTCCCGCTCGAGCTCGGCCAGGTCGTCGATGACCTTCTGCCGCTCCATGGCGGCCAGCCGGCGCAGCTGGGTCTCCAGGATGTAGTTCGCCTGGATCTCGTCGACGTCCAGCAGCTCCATCAGCCCGGTGCGCGCGTCGTCGACCGTCGGGGACCGCCGGATCAGCGCGATGACCTCGTCGAGCATGTCCAGCGCCTTGACCAGACCGCGCAGCAGGTGGGCGCGCTCCTCGGCCTTGCGCAGCAGGTATCGGGTCCGCCGGACGATGACGTCGAGCTGGTGCCGCACGTAGTGCCGGATCACCTGGTCCAGCCGCAACGTGCGCGGCACGCCCTCGACGATTGCGAGCATGTTGACGCCGAAGGTGTGCTGCAGCTGGGTGTGCTTGTAGAGGTTGTTGAGCACCACCTTAGCGACCGCGTCACGTTTGATCGTGATCACGATGCGCATGCCGATGCGGTCGCTCGACTCGTCGTTGATCTCGGCGATCCCGCTGAGCTTGGCGTCCCGGGACAGCGCGGCGACCGACTCGACGAGGTTGTCCGGGTTGACCTGGTAGGGCAGCTCGGTGATCACCAGGGTGGTGCGGCCCTTGGTGTCCTCCTCGATCTCCACCACGCCGCGCATCCGGACCGAGCCGCGACCGGTGCGGTAGGCATCGGCGATCCCGTCCGTGCCGACGATCAAGCCCCTGGTCGGGAAGTCCGGGCCCTTGATCCGCTCAATGAGCGCCTCGAGCAGCGTCTCGTCGTCGACGTCGGGGTTTTCCAGCAGGTAGATCACACCCGCACCGACTTCGCGCAGGTTATGCGGCGGGATGTTCGTCGCCATCCCGACCGCGATCCCCGAGCTGCCGTTGACCAGCAGGTTCGGGATCCGGGCCGGCAGCACGACGGGCTGCTCGGTGCGCCCGTCGTAGTTCGGCTCGAAGTCGACGGTCTCCTTGTCGATGTCCCGCAGCATGTCCATCGCCAGCGGGGCGAGCCTGCACTCTGTGTAGCGCATCGCCGCAGGCGGGTCGTTGCCCGGGGAGCCGAAGTTGCCCTGGCCGTCGATCAGCGGGTAACGCATCGACCACGGCTGGGCCAGCCGCACCAGTGCGTCGTAGATCGCCGAGTCACCGTGCGGGTGGTAGTTGCCCATCACGTCGCCGACGACCCGGGCGCATTTGACGGCACCGCGATCCGGGCGGAAGCCGGAGTCGTACATCGAGTACAACACACGGCGGTGCACCGGCTTGAGCCCGTCCCGGACGTCCGGCAGGGCCCGTCCGACGATCACGCTCATCGCATAGTCGATGTAGGAGCGCTGCATCTCCTGCTGGATGTCGACCGGCTCGATCCGGTCCCCGTCCGGCGGCAGGATGATCTCGGTCAAGGAGCTCGGTTCCCTTCGGTGGCCGCTGGCGTGCGCGCAACCCCTTCAGTCTATCGGTCACGCACTGTGCGCCCCCGCCGGACGCGCCGCTCGCCGGACGCCCCAGACGCGATCACCACGGTCTTGAGCCGATGCCAGCTCCATCCTCAGAAGTCGTCACCTTAAGTAACGAAAGGTGCACCGTTGGACGGCGGACGCCATCGCGGACCTGATGGCTGAGATGTAACCCGACATGACACTCAATTGATGGCGCTATCCGCTGCACGTTAACCTTCCGTTCAGCTCGCTGGAGTTAATTCTGGACATTCGTGCGATCTCGGACCAGACTCCGACGGAGACTGCTATGAAGCGATCACTCAGGTGGTGTTGATACCAACCGCGACGAGACTTTCCGTAGCCGTCCCCGGATCTTGACCCGCCCGAACAAGCACCGGTGTCCCGCAACGCATTGACGAGTGTCCGTCCTGGGGTGCACTGATCCCCCGAACCGGAGGGCTGCCAGGGGAGACGGCCCTGGGGCGATATTAGTTACCAGTGTGACAACCAGCCACGCGCTCAGCGGCGCCACGGCGGAGGTCTGACCATGCGCGCTTCTCCCCTCTCGACGGTAAAGAGATCCGGCCGCAGTCGTGGCCCGTGGATGGCGATCGGGTTCAGCCTGCTCGTCCTCACGACCGCCGTCCACTGGCTAGCCACCAGTCCACAGACCCGACCCGCCCAGTTGACGGTCGCCAGCCCGCAACAGGCCACGCTCGAGCAGGCGGGCCTGATCGCGGCCGAAGACACCCGACTGCTCGCCCAGTTCCGAGCCATCCCCACGACCGGCCCGGCATACCTGGACCGCGTGCACGGTGCGCCCACCGTCATCCTTACCGCCCGCCCCGCCCGCTACACGCTGGAATCCCTGCTGCTCCTGGGCGCTGCCCAGCGCATCGATGCCACCACCGTCACCCTGATCAACTCAGTACTGGTCGGGCCGGGCGCACACCTGACCCTGCACGCCCCCGCCACCACATTACGAATGACCAGTACCCCCACCGGCTTCACCTCCCTGGTGGGGTGGAAAGGCGCGATCGAGCTCACTGGCACTGCGGACCATCCACTCACGCTGACCAGCTGGGACCCGGCCACCAACAGCCCCGACCAGCAGATCGCCGACGGCCGCGCCTACCTCCGGGTCATTGGCTCGGCCCTGCAAACCCACTTCGCCACACTCTCCCACCTGGGTTTCTGGAGCGGCCGTACCGGCGGCCCGGCGGTCACTGGCAGCGAACCAGCTGCCGGACCGGCAACGCCTCACGTCTCCACTGCTACTCCCGCCACCGCTGCTGCTCCCGCGGTCGCCTCTCCCACGGTCGCATCCACCCCGTCGCCTGCCCCCACCCAGCCGATTTCCGCCCCGCCACCCGCCATTCACACCATCCCGGCCTCGCCACCGCCCACGGTCGCGTGCAACGGTCCCGACGCTCAGGAGGTGTCCAGCTCCGATCAGCTGCGCGCCGCGCTAGTCCAGGCCCAACCCGGCACGGTGATTCACCTGCGCGATGGCGCCTACCCTGGCCGGTTCGAGATCACCACCGCCGCCACCGCAGACCAGCCGATCACCCTGTGCGGCAGCAGAGCCGCCATCCTCGACGGCGGCCCCATCGACGCCGGCTACACCCTGCACCTGCGCACCGCCAACCACTGGCGATTGTCCGGCTTCACCATCCACGGCGGCCAAAAAGGCCTCATGATCGACAACACCCGCGGTGCACTCATCGACGGCCTGTACATCCACGAGGTCGGCGACGAAGCGGTGCACTTGCGCACCGCCAGCTCGGACAACACCGTGCGGGCCACCACCATCCGCCGTACCGGGCTCCGCGTGGCAAAGTTCGGTGAAGGGATCTACATCGGCAGCGCTCGAAGCAACTGGTGCACCTATAGCAACTGCGGACCCGACCGCAGCGACCGCAACCTCATCCACAACAACGACATCGCCGACACCACCTCCGAAGCCATCGACGTCAAAGAAGGCACCAGCTACGGCACCCTGCGCGCCAACACCCTGTCCGGCGCGGCCATGACCGCCGCGGACTCCTGGGTCGACGTCAAAGGCAACGACTGGACCATCACCGACAACACCGGCACAGACACCCCTGTAGACGGCTTCCAAACCCACGCCATCCTCGACGGCTGGGGTGAACGCAACATCTTTCACGGCAACACGGCGACCGTGAACGCCCGTGGGTACGCGATCAACATCACCAGAAGACACCTGGGCAACTCCGTCAGCTGCACCAACCGTGCAACCAATGCCGCCGCAAGCCTCTCAAACATCCCCTGCCAGTGAGGTCGATGGGCAAACCACATGGCGCACCGTAGCGCCGTCATCGCCGCGATCCTGGGAGGCATGCAGTCGGCGCGGGTAGATGCCCGAGTAGCCGAGGATCCACTCAGCGGAGTCCAGCGACTCGAAGGTGTATGAGGCAGCGCCGACTCCCGAGCGGTCCGGTACGTAGCCCACCACGTGGTCCGCGAGCACCATCGCCCAGCCTGCCACCCGCTCCTCGCCGTCCTGGTCCTCCCGGCACAGCGCGACGAGCTCAGGTGGGTCGTCCAGCTTCATCTGCTTGTTTCTCCCGTGATCAATGCAGTGGACGTCCTAGAGTCCGGGCGGGAGGACGCCGCTGGGTCACGGAGTGTGGGAACCCACATCCGCCTTCCCACGACCATGATCGGCACCGACGACGGAGGTGGGGTGCGAATCAGGGGGACGCTGCAGCAGCGTCAGCTCGCCAGGACGCTGCGCCGGTTGCGGGAGGAGTCCGGGCTCAGCCTGGAGGAGGCGGCGCCGAGGCTGGACTGGTCGACCAGCAAGCTCGGCCGGATCGAGACCGCCCAGCAGGGTGTGGACGTGCACGGCGTGCGCAGCATGCTCGACCTCTACAACGTCGGCGGCGCTCAGTGGACCGAGATCATCGACATGGTCCGGGAGGCCCGAAAGAAGAACGAGTGGCACGCCTACGGGCTCGGTGGCCAGGGCTACCTCAGGCTCGAGATGGACGCCACCGTGGTGCACAACTACCAGCTCGCCCACGTGCCGGGGCTGTTGCAGACCGAGGACTACATGCGGACGCTGTTCCGGAATTCCCGGCGGCGCCCCACCGACGCCGAGATCGACCGGGACGTCCAGGCACGGCAGTTCCGGCAGCGACGGCTCACCGAGCAACCGGCACTGGAGCTGGTCACCATCGTGGACGAGTCCGCGCTGCACCGCCCGATCGGCGGAGTCGAGGCGATGCGAGCCCAACTGTGTCACCTCGTCACAGCGTCCGCTCTTCCGTCGGTATGCCTTCAAGTACTACCAAACTCCCTCGGCGCGCACTCCGGGATGGACGGCTCGTTCACCGTGCTCGGGTTCGGCGACCCTGACGAACCCGACATCGCCTATATCGAGCACACCGCGAGCGCGCTGCATCTGGACAAGGCAGCGGAGGTCCAGGCGTGTAAACTGGTGTTCGACCGGCTGCGGACCGAGGCGCTGAACCCGTGCGACTCGACAGCCCTCGTCGAACGGCTGGCCGCACACCTCTGACCACCGAGAGCTAACGAGGCGAGCACCGTGCGTGCGTCCGACCATTCCCGCTCCACCTGGCGCAAGAGCAGCCGCAGCAACCAGGGCGCCGAGGGCGACTGTGTCGAGGTCGCCGAGCTGCCCGGCCGGGTCGCGATGCGGGATTCCAAGGACCCCGCCGGGTCCGTCTTGGCGTTCACCTGCACCGAGTGGCGAGTCTTCCTCGGCGGCATCCGGGCCGGCGAGTTCGGCTGACCCTGACCTCGGATCAGCGTTGCACCGCGTCCGCGCTGAGCTGCGCGAGCGCCTCGTTGATCTCGTCGAGGTCGAAGCGCGCCGGGTCGTAGTCAACCGGTATCCACTCGCGGTACATCTCGTGCTCCGGGTGCTTCTCGTCGCCCAGTGCGCGCATCAGCTCCTCGAAGCCCCACGGGCCACCACAATCCTCGGGCGGGCACGTCCGCCGCCCGGTCACACATCGCGGGTAGGTCAGCGCCGGGTCGGCCCGGGCGACGGACTCCACGCTGATGTCGTGCCACCAGTCATCACCGAAGTCGTACCAGTACGCGAACCGTTGCCCGACCTGCATCCGGGCCAGCGTCCCGCGCGCCTCGTCCCTGGCCTCGTCGAGCATGTGCGCTGGGTCAGCGTAGTCCACGCCGTCCACCTCGAACTGGTGCAAGTGGCAGTCGTACCAGCCCATCGCGGCCTGGACGATGTGGTGCAGCTCGGCCAGGCTCGTCTTGGAGGGCACCTGCAGGCGTCGCCAGACTGGCGGCTTCATGTACCGCAGCGACACCTTGATCGTGTGGATGCTGGGCCGTACCGGCATCGGGCGACCCTATCTTGTGGCCATCCGTCTGCCGCTCACGGCTCATCAGGTTGATCGCTGTCTTCTTCCCGTGCCCATTCCAGCAGCGCATGGCCTCTAACAGTGAGCAGGCCGGCGCCATCGAACGGCATGAGCACTTCCATGATTTCCTCGCGCTCAGCCTGCCCGGCGTTCTCTCGCCCCTTCCGGTTACCTCTCGAATCAAAGAAGACCGGTTCGGAGCCGAATCGCGATTTCGGGACTCGTTACATGTCCAGGGAGCGGACGTCTCCCGAGCGCTCAGCCCGGGAGGAGGTCGTCCAATCGCAAGCTGACCGGGAAGGGCTCGGTGGTGACGAACCGGCCGGTGACGGGGCCGGGGTCCTGGTAGCCGAATTCCGCTGCGAGGTGGCAGTCGATGAGTGTCACCGGGTCGTCAAGATCCACGATCCAGTAGTGCGGGATACCCGCGTCGGCGTACTCGCCGCGCTTGATCACGTGGTCAGTGCGGTGTGAACCGGGTGAAACGATCTCCACGACGACCAGCGTGTCGTGGGCGCACAGGACACCTCCGTCGCGGCGTACCCGCGCGACAGCCCCTTCGGGCACGACGATCAGATCCGGCCTGCGGACAAACCCGGGTTTACTGCGTGGCGCCAGTTCGAGGTCGACATCGATGTCCGGGATCACCTGCAAACCAGAGGGAAGCTGCTCGTCCAGCTGGACGAAAAGCTTCCCCATGACGATCATGTGATCCGGCACCGGGCTCGGCGACATGACCAGGTTGCCCTCCTGCAACTCCGAGCGGTAGCGGTCGTCCTCACCGAGTGCGGCGTACGTATCAACAGTCAGCAGGCGGCCCGGTGGCTCCGGCACAGCTGTCACAGCGTCTCCTCACGTCCATGAGTAGTCTCGCACGCCCGGGCGCCTCCCGATCAAGAACGTCACCGCCCTGAACTCGACAGTAACGACGTCCTGGTGGAAACAACGTCCGTGGCGTCGAGTTCACGAGCCCCACCCGCCGGCGCCAGCGGGTTTCTCCTCACGAACACCCCCGCCGACGATCTCGTCGCGGCGGCACGAGGGCGCTGTTGCGGAAAATAGCGCGGCTAGACGTCCAGGAAGCGGACGTCTTTGGCGTTGCGGGTGATGAACGAGCGGCGAGACTCGACGTCCTCGCCCATGAGGACGCTGAAGAGTTCGTCTGCGGTTGCCGCGTCGTCCAGGGTGACCTGCATCAGCACCCGGTTGGCCGGGTCCATGGTGGTCTCCCACAGCTCCTTGGCGCTCATCTCGCCGAGGCCCTTGTAGCGCTGGATCGCGTCGTCCTTGGGCAGCTTGCGGCCCTGCGCGAGGCCGGCTTCGATGAGCCCGTCCCGTTCCCGGTCGGAGTAGGCGTACTGCGCTTCCGCCCGCGGCCACTTGATCTTGTACAGCGGGGGCTGGGCGAGGAACACGTGCCCGTGTTCGACCAGCGGGCGCATGAACCGGAACAGCAGCGTCAGCAGCAGGGTGCGGATGTGCTGACCGTCCACGTCGGCGTCGGCCATCAGCACGATCTTGTGGTAGCGCAGCTTGGCGAGGTCGAACTCGTCGTGGATCCCGGTGCCCAACGCGGTGATCAGCGCCTGCACCTCGGTGTTCTTCAGCACCCGGTCCAGCCGGGCCTTCTCCACGTTGATGATCTTTCCGCGGATCGGCAGGATCGCCTGGTACAGCGAATCCCGGCCGGACTTCGCCGAGCCGCCCGCCGAGTCACCCTCCACGATGAACACTTCGCTGCGGGACGGGTCGGTAGAGCGGCAGTCGGACAGCTTGCCGGGCAGGCCGCCCAGATCACCTGCCGATTTCCGGCGGACCAGCTCGCGGGCCCGCCGAGCGGCCAGCCGGGCCTGCGACGACGAGACCGCCTTGTTGATAATCGTCTTGGCCTCGGCAGGGTTGCGCTCCAGCCAGTCGATCAGCCACTCGTTGCAGGTGCGCTGGACGAACGACTTGGCCTCGGTGTTGCCCAGCTTGGTCTTGGTCTGACCTTCGAACTGCGGTTCCTTGAGCTTGACCGACACGATCGCAGCGAGGCCCTCGCGCACGTCGTCGCCGGTGAGGGCGGTGTCCTTCTCCTTGAGCAGCTTCTTTTCCCGCGCGTAGCGGTTGACCACGCTGGTCAGTGCGGCGCGAAAGCCTTCCTCGTGCGTGCCACCCTCGTGGGTGTTGATCGTGTTGGCGAAGGTGTAGACCGACTCGGTGTATCCGGCGTTCCACTGCATCGCGACCTCGACCTCGAGGCCCTCGCCCTTCGCCTCGAATCCGATCACCTTGCGGTGGATGGGGTCCTTGGAGTTATTGAGGTGTTTGACGAAGTCCTCGAGGCCGCCGGGGTAATGGAAGGTGCGCTCCTTGACCTGCGCGGTCTGGCCTTCGGCGTCTTCGGTCTCGTTGCTGCCGTTGACGCGCTGATCGCGCAGCACGATCGTCAAGCCCTTGTTGAGGAAGGCCATCTCTTGCAACCGGCGCGCCACGGTCTCGGCGTTGTACGTGGTGGTCTCGAAGATCCGGCTATCGGCCCAGTAGGTGAGAGTCGTGCCGGTCTTGCGGGTCGGCTCGCCCTTGCGCAGCGGGTGCGCCGGTTTGGAGTCCTCGTATCGCTGCCGCCACACGAACCCGTCGCGGTTGATCACCACCTCCAGCGCGCTGGCCAACGCGTTGACCACGCTGACGCCGACGCCGTGCAGTCCGCCGGAGACGGCGTAGGACTGGCCGTCGAACTTGCCGCCGGAGTGCAGTGTGGTGAGCACGAGCTCCAAGGCGGGTCGCTTCTCCACCGGGTGCATGTCCACCGGAATGCCCCGGCCGTCATCGGAGACCCGTACCCCGCCGTCGGCGAGCAGGGTGACCTCGACTCTCGTTGCGTAACCCGCCATCGCTTCGTCGACGGCGTTGTCCACCACCTCCCACACCAGGTGGTGCAGGCCACGCTCGCCGGTGGATCCGATGTACATGCCAGGACGCTTGCGGACGGCTTCAAGTCCCTCGAGGACAGTGATGGACGACGCGCTGTAATCATTTTTCTTGGCGGCCACGGTCCTCGGTGTCTCCTCAGGGTGTGCTGCGGTGCTGCGATGCGGTGGCCCGGCCGCCGGGGAAGCCTCGATACGGCCGGGGGTGACATCGGGCTGGCTGAGCACCAGGCCGGGTGTCCCTTTGATTCTACTGGTGCCGCCGGACAGAACAGGGTCAGGGACACCCCTCATCCCTTCACAGCGCGGCGCTTTTGTGTCAGCGCACGTCCGGACGGCCGAGAGGTGGGGCTGCAAGGCCTGCCGGACACTGAGCGGCCGGTCCGGCTCGGCCGCCGGGCACTACAGCCCGACACACCGTGCACGAGAGCCGGACACGCGGGAACTGGGGTTTAACCATAGGTGTCGCGGGGACCGCGGCCGCGGACATGCCGGGGGCCGCGGTGCCAGCTCGGCGCAGTCGGGGCCTGCACCCGCAGCCGGGTCACCACGCCCCGCCCGACACCAGCGGTGATCCGCGCGATCAAGTGGCGTTGCAGCAGCCGTAGCTGGGTGGCCCACGCCGTGGAGCTGGCCTGCACCGTGAGCTCCCCGTCCCGCAGCGACACCGGCTGGGCATGCTCGGCGACCTCCGCGCCCACCAGCTGCTCCCAGCGGCCGAACACCACACCGCCGGACACCCGGTTCACCCAGCCGCGATCGGCCACCAACCGGGCCGCCAACCGGCCCAGTGTCTGCGGGTCCCGATCGTCAGCCCGCGGACCGGACCAGCCACGACGACGCCGAGGCGCCGCCCCCTGGCCGCCTGGCTTGCGGCGCGCGGAGCCAGCCGAGCCGGGCCCGGCGGCGCGAGCGGCTTCCAGGGCGGCGCGGGCGATGTCGGCACCGCGGGCCCCGTCAGGTGGTGTCTGTGATGGACTCGCGGATCGACCCAACATCGACTTGTCCACACTATCCACAGGTTTGTCCCCAGCTGGGGAGTGATCATCGGACACGGTGCACCTGCCCGTCGTGCACGTCGAACCGCGCACCAGCGAGTTCCTCGGGCACATCAGCGGCCACCGCCGCGGTGACCACCACCTGCTCGGCAGCCAGCGCGACCTCGGCCAGTCGGGCCCGGCGACGGGTGTCCAGCTCGGCGAAGACGTCATCGAGCAACAGCACCGGCTCGGCGCCGCCCGCACGCAGCAGCTGGTAGCTGCCCAGCCGCAACGCCAGCGCAAACGACCACGACTCACCGTGGCTGGCATAGCCCTTGGCCAGCGTCCCACCCAGGCTGAGCTCAAGGTCGTCGCGGTGCGGCCCGACCAGGCAGACCCCGCGCTCGACCTCGGTCGGGCGCACCCGGGTCAGCTCAGCGAGCATCGCCACCTCCAGCACGTCGATGTCGGCCTTGTCACCCTCGCGCACCCCGCCGGGCAGTGCGTCACCGAGGCTGCTGCGGTAGTCGAGCGCGACGGCGGGAGCTTCCGGGGCCACGGTGCGGTACGCCGCGGCAACGTGCGGGGCGAGCTCGGCAACCAGATCCAGCCGGGCCCCGAGCAGCTCCGCGCCGTGCCGGGCGAGGTGACCGTCCCAGACGTCCAGAGTGTGTAGATCACCCGTCCCACCACCAGCACGACGCGCCGAGCCGGCGGATTTGAGCAATGCCACGCGCTGGCGCAGCACCTTGTCGTAGTCCGAGCGCACGCCGGCCAGCCGGGGCGCCCGCAGGACCAGCAGATCGTCGAGGAACCGGCGGCGCTCCCCCGGGTCGCCGCGGACCAGCGCCAGGTCCTCCGGCGCGAACAGCACGCTGCGCAGCACCCCGAGCACTTCTCTGGGGCGGGGCACCGGGGAGCGGTTGATCCTGGCCCGGTTGGCTCGCCCCGGGGAGATCTCCAGCTCGACGGTCAGCTCCCGGCCGGCGTGCACCACCGCGGTGCGCACGATGGCGCGCTGGGCTCCGTGGCGCACCAGTGCCGCGTCGGTCGCCACCCGGTGCGAACCCAGTGTCGACAGGTAACCCAGTGCCTCGACCAGGTTCGTCTTGCCCTGCCCGTTCGCGCCGACCAACACCGCAACACCGGGCTGCAGGTCGAGTTCGGCGTGTTCCCAGGAACGGAAGTCGGTGACCTGGAGCTGGCGGACGTACATGGGTGCTACTGCGGATCTTCCAAAGCCGGATCCAGCTTGACCGCCTGCACCGCGTGTCCGCCGAACTGCTGGCGCAACGCGGCGACGGCACGCATCGCCGGGGAGTCGGGCTGCCGGGAGGCGAACCGGGCGAACAGCGCCGCGGAGATCACCGGTACGGGCACCGCGTGGTTGATCGCTTCCTCGACTGTCCAGCGCCCCTCGCCGGAGTCTTGCACCCAACCCCGGAGCTCGGCCAGCTGCGGGTCGTCGTCCAGGGCAGCCACCAGCAGGTCAAGCAGCCAGGAGCGGACCACCGTGCCGCGCCGCCAGGCCTTGAGCACCGCGGGCACGTCGGTGACCACGTCGGCCGCTTCGAGCAGTTGGTAGCCCTCGGCGTAGGCCTGCATCAGGCCG
The DNA here is from genome assembly GCA_050700115.1 of Pseudonocardiaceae bacterium. GTDB lineage: Bacteria > Actinomycetota > Actinomycetes > Mycobacteriales > Pseudonocardiaceae. The sequence goes on along the minus strand of JBOHGG010000026.1, from coordinate 62,459 downwards.
TACTCGACGCCGTTGTGCACCATCTTGGCGAAATGCCCGGCGCCGACGCCGCCGGCGTGCACGAACCCCTCGTCGCGGGGGCCCTCGGGACGCAGCGCATCGAACACTGGCATCAGGTGTTCGACGTGCTCCGCTGAGCCGCCGACCATCAGTCCGTAGCCGTTGTCACGACCCCACACCCCACCGGAGACCCCGCAGTCCAGGTACCCGATGCCGTTGTCGGCGAGCACTGCGGCGTGCGTCTGATCCTCGGTGTAGCGCGAGTTGCCGCCGTCGATCACGATGTCGCCCTTGGTGAGCAGCCCGGCGAGTTGCGCCACCGTGTCCCGGGTCGGGTCGCCGGCCGGCACCATGATCCATACTGTCCGGGGTGCGGAGAGCCGGTCGGTCAGCTCGGCCAGCGAGTCGACGTCGCGGTTTCCGGGGCTCAGGGCGTAGCCGACAACGTCGATCCCGGCGGCGCGCAGCCGGGATCGCATGTTGGCACCCATCTTGCCGAGTCCGACGAGTCCGAGCTGCACAGCGAGTCCTTCCAGGGGTGGGTGTCCCTACCGTAAGTCCTGGGTAGCGGTGGGGTGCGCAGCGGGTCGGTGGGTGTCGGGGTTATCCACCGACCTAACAGATAGGTCTTCCCTGAGGAAGAAAAAACCAGTAGCAGTAGTAAGTCCTGTGGGCAGTGTGGACGGGCGACGTCTGCACAGCTCCGGCGGCGCGGTGCGGTGTGCACAGCACAGGTGCGCGGCCGTGGACCGTGCTGGCTAGCGGTGGACAGTGCCGGAGCGACCCGGTGAAGTTCACAGCTTTGCCCATCTATCCACAGAGTTGTCCCCAGGTGTGGGTGGATCGATGGCGGGGCGCTTAAAGAGCATCGTGAACAGCCCGAGACAGATCGCACCGAGCTGCGGCGGCTGGCCGGATGGCTCTCCGCGCAGCTCGGTGACCTGGCCTTCACGCTCTCCGATTACGCTGGCGGCTCGATCTCGCCCGCCAGGCCGGCGAATACGCCGACACCGCACTGCGCCCTATTGGGAGGTATGTGGATGTTCTGAGGACGTGCCGCACAGGGCAACTTTGCGAGAAATGTTGCCCTGTGCGGCACCTCTGCGTGAGGCACCATGTCCCTGGACAACACGCACAGTGGTCGTCGCGTCACCAGGCCGCTGCTGTCGTCGTAACCCGTCCGGGCCGTGCTCAGGAACGGGCGCGCTGTTTGATGCGGGAGGTGAGCTCCTGCACCTGGTCGTAGGTGCGGCGGCGTTCTGCCATCTCCTTGCGGATCTTGCGGTCCGCGTGCATCACCGTGGTGTGGTCGCGGCCGCCGAAGGTCTGCCCTATCCGAGGCAGCGACAGATCGGTCAACTCCCGGCACAGATACATGGAGATCTGCCGGGCCTGGGCGAGGTGCTTGGTCTTGCCGGGCCCACACAGGTCTTCGATGGTGACACCGAAGAACTCAGCGGTCACCGCCATGATGTTGGGTGCACCGATCTCGTGCGCCTGGTCGTCCGGGATGAGGTCCCGCAGCACGATCTCGGCGAGCTGGTTGTCGACCGGTTGGCGGTTCAGCGAGGCGAACGCGGTGACCCGGATCAGGGCACCTTCCAGCTCGCGGATGTTGCGCTCGATCCGGGCCGCGATGAACTCCAGTACCTCGTCCGGCGCAGCCAGCCGGTCACCGGCGGCCTTCTTGCGCAGGATGGCGATCCGGGTCTCCAGCTCGGGCGGCTGGATATCGGTGATCAGGCCCCACTCGAAGCGGGTGCGCAACCGGTCCTCCAGGGTACCCAGGCCCTTGGGTGGGCGGTCGGAGGAGATCACGATCTGCTTGTTGGCGTTGTGCAGGGTGTTGAAGGTGTGGAAGAACTCCTCCTGGGTGCCTTCCTTGCCCTCCAGGAATTGGATGTCGTCCACCAGCAGCACGTCGACGTCGCGGTAGCGGCGCTGGAAGGCCACCTTGCGGTCGTCGCGCAGGGAGTTGATGAAGTCGTTGGTGAACTCCTCGGTGGAGACATACCGCACCCGCATTCCGGGGAACAGCCGTTGCGCGTAGTGCCCGACGGCGTGCAGTAGGTGCGTCTTGCCCAGCCCCGACTCGCCCCAGACGAACAGTGGGTTGTAGGCCCGCGCCGGCGCCTCCGACACCGCCACCGCAGCTGCGTGTGCGAACCGGTTGGACGCGCCGATGACGAAGGTGTCAAAGGTGTACTTCTCGTTGAGCTTGGTCTGCGAGCTCGGTCGGCGGGTCGGCGCCGCGGCGGTGGAGCCGGCGGAGGTGGCCCAGATCTCATGCACGGTAGCCAGCGCGGCTTCCTCCTCGCTCTGCTCACCTGAAACGGTTCTCTCGCCAACAGAGTCCACAGCATCTCCGTGCGGTCGTGCGCTGCCTGAGCCGGAGTCACCAGGCAAAGCGGTGCGGTGGTCAGTGGCATGCGACCTGCTGGTGCCGTCAGCTGCCCGGGCCGCCCGGGGCAGTTCCGCTGGCACTGGCAACGGGTGGTCGACCTTCACTGCCAGCGAGACCTGCCGGCCCAAGTGCCTGGACAGCGCGGCACTGATCGGCTGACGGAGTACGCGCTCGATCGCGTCCTTGGCGAAGTCGCTGGGGGCGGCCAGCAGCGCCGTGCCATCGAGCAGGCCGATCGGTCGGGTGACGCGCATCCACGCGCGCTGCTGAGGTGACAGCGTCCCGGCGGAGAGCTCTCGGACGACCTCGTTCCACACCTGGCCGAGGTCGGTTTGCCGCTCTGACACCGCGCTGCCTCCCCTTCGGCCGGTGGTGAACTTGTAGGTGGTGGACTTCAGGGAGTCTGGGCATCCACAAGGTTGTCCACAGCTGTGAATGACGGTTAGCAAAAACGATCGGCACCCACCCCAGATCCCTGCCGGGCCAGCCCCTGGCCCGGCCTCCACCGGTCTTCCGGCACCGCAGGGACAGGCACGCTAACAAGCGTCGGCCTCTGCCACAAGAACCCCGGTATAGCAAGCATCAACGGAGTAACGGCGTGTCGCGCCTGCAGTGACGCGAGACGCTCGTTTTGACGGCGCTGGCATCGGCCGCCTAGGCTCGGGCAGTCTCCCGCCCGCCGGCGGGTAGTCTTGCGTGCTCTCGCCACGACCCGTTCGTGGTTGCGCGTCGCGTGGGACCCGCTCGAAGTACTCCCGCCGGTGCCGGCAGGGGATGACCGACGGCCCGCAGTCCCGACAGCTGCGACCCGCATGAGAACCGAGCACCGGGAGAACGACAGCCGTGACCAAGGGCAAGCGCACGTTCCAGCCGAACAACCGTCGCCGCGCGAGGACTCACGGGTTCCGGTTGCGGATGCGCACCCGTGCCGGGCGCGCCATCGTCGCTGCGCGGCGCCTCAAGGGCCGCCGCGAATTGTCGGCCTGAGTCTCGCGCTCACGGATCTCCCCTCCGTTGCTGCCCGCTGCCGCCCGACTGGTCCGTCGCGACGACTTCGCGATGGCGATGAAGCGGGGCCACCGGGCGGCCTGCGGCTCGGTGGTCGTGCATCTGGCGCGGTCCGGCGACGCAGCGGCGCCGCCACGGGTGGGTTTCGTCGTCGGCCGTACGGTGGGCGGTGCCGTGGTCCGGCACCGGGTGCAGCGTCGGCTGCGGCATCTGATGCGGGGGCGGTTGGGGGCGTTGCCCGGCGGAGCGCTGGTGGTGGTGCGCGCATTGCCGGCGTCGGCTGGTGCGAGCAGCGGGGCACTGGGTGATGACCTCGGTGGGGCGTTGCGGCGGCTGATCTCCTCCACGGGTTCTTGCACCGGGTCTTCTCCTGGGGCCAGCCCCGGCAGCCGGCGGTGACTTCCCCGACTCCCCTGATTCGGGGGACTCACACGACTCGCCGGGCTCGTCCGGTGGCTCGGATGCTGGTGCTCGTGCTGCGGTTCTATCGCCGATGGATCTCTCCGGCCCTGCCGCCCACCTGCCGGTTCTCCCCCACGTGCAGCGCCTACGCGGTCGAGGCACTGACCGTTCACGGGGCGCTGCGCGGATCGTGGTTGACCGTGCGACGGCTACTGCGCTGCGGACCCTGGCACCCTGGTGGGGTGGACCCGGTACCTGCACCGAGATCACCCCGCTCCCCTGCCGAGAGTGAGTCGTCGTGCTGAACTTCATCTACTACCCGGTGTCGGCCATCCTGTGGTTCTGGCACGAGGCATTCGGCTACCTGCTGGGTCCGGGTAGCGGTCTGGGGTGGACGCTGTCCGTGGTGTTTCTGGTGTTCACCCTGCGGGCGTTGCTGTTCAAGCCGTTCGTCAGCCAGGTCCGCTCGATGCGCAAGATGCAGGAGTTCGCACCGGAGATCCAGAAGCTGAAGAAGAAGTACGGGGACGATCGCCAGAAGATGGCGGCCGAGATGCAGAAGCTGCAGTCCCAGCACGGCGTGAACCCGCTCGGTGGCTGCCTGCCGGTGCTGGTGCAGATCCCGGTGTTCATCGGCCTGTTCCAGGTGCTGCGGTCGTTCAACCGGAACTTCCTCACCCCCGAACAGAACGAGCAGATCGGCAACTACGTGTTCAGCGCGGCCGATGTGCGGTCGTTCCTCGGTGCCGACCTGTTCGGGGTGCCGTTGTCGTCCTACATCACCGAGTCCTCGGAGTTGCTGGCCCGGTATGGGGACATCTCCCGGTGGCAGATCGCGGCGGTGGCCGTCCCGCTGACGATCGTCGCCGGCGTCCTCACCCATCTCACCGCCAAGCATTCGGTGGAGCGGCAGAACCCAGCGCAAATGGAGAACCCGCAGGCGCAGCTCATGAACAAGCTCATGGTCTACCTGTTCCCGCTCGGCGTGGTGGCCGGTGGGCCGTTCTTCCCGGTGGCGATCCTGATCTACTGGCTGTCCAACAACCTGTGGACGCTGGCCCAGCAGTGGTTCGTCTACCAGCGGATCGACGTCGAAGAGGCGGAGAAGAAGGAAACGGCGATCGCCCAGCGCCAGTCGCTGGCCCCGCGACCCGGCCAAAAGCCGATCCGTCCGAAGAAAGAGTCCACCGGTAACCCCACCGCTGGTCGGACCGATGGCGATTCCGGGTCGGGATCGGACTCCGAGTCCGGGTCAGACACTGCGACACCAGGCGCCGGGGTTACCCCGAGCGCCGGGGCCGAGCCAAGGGCTGGGGCCGAACCGAACGGCGAGGTTGCATCGAACGGAGTGGGATCGACAGCGTCGAGCTCCGACCGGTCCGAGGGATCCTCGAACGGTCAGGGCACGGAGCGCACGGACGGTTCCACAACGCCTGGCATGATCCAGCAACGGCCCCGAGCGCGGAAGAGGAGCAACCGGAAGCGCCGCTGAGGGCACGATCCCCGGAGAGGAGACAGGTGTGGCCGAGACGCTGGCAACCGAGGCGGCGGGGAACGAGGCTGCGGTGAGGGAGGAGGTCTCGTCCGGTGCTGCCGATGATGATGCGCAGGCTGCGGACACCGAGGCCGGGAACACCGACGGCGCGGTTGACGTCGGCGGCCGGGTCGGGACCGCGCGATCGGTGCGCAGCGGGCCGGTAAATGAGGAGCTGCTCGTTCAGGAGGGCGACGTCGCGGGTGACTACCTCGAACGGTTGCTTGATCTCGTGGACTACGACGGCGATATCGATCTCGACGTCGAGGCTGGTCGCGCCATGGTGAGCATCGACGGCGGGGAGGACTTGGAAAAATTGGTGGGGTCTCGGGGAGCGGTGCTCGAGGCGCTACAGGAGCTGACCCGGCTGGCGGTTCAGCAGCAGACCGGTGCCCGCAGCCGGCTGATGCTCGATATCGCGCAATGGCGGTCCGCGCGGCGCAGTGATCTCAGCAAGCTGGGCCGGTTGACAGCGGAGCAGGTACGCGATGGTGGTGAGCCGGCTCGGCTGCAGGCGATGACCCCCTTTGAGCGCAAGATCGTGCACGACGCGGTGGCGGCGGTGGACGGTGTGCGCAGCGAGAGCGAGGGCGAGGAGCCGCAACGCCGCGTCGTGGTGTTCCGCCCCGCCTGAATCAACCGAGCGCGCGGGCCCGAGAGCGGTCGATGTTCCACGTGAAACACCAGCCGGGAACCGACGTCCGAGTGACCGCGCAAGCGGTGTTCGGTGATCGGTACGCGCTAGCCGAGCGGTACGTCGGGTTGCTCGCCGGGCCCGGGGTCGGTCGAGGACTGATCGGTCCGAGGGAAGCGGACCGGCTGTGGGAACGCCACGTGCTCAACTCCGCTGTACTGGGTGAACTCGTTCCCGACGGTTGTCGGGTACTGGATGTGGGTTCTGGTGCCGGTCTGCCAGGAATACCCCTCGCGCTTGCTCGGCCGGATCTCGAGATCGCCCTGCTGGACCCGATGGCCCGGCGGGTGGCATGGCTACAGGAGATAGTCGCTGAGCTCGGCTTGCCGGTCTCGGTGCATCGCGGTCGGGCCGAAGACCCGCAGGTGCGAGCAGAGCTTGGTGGCAAGGACGTCGTGACAGCTCGGGCGGTCGCGCCGTTGGGACGGTTGGTGGGCTGGAGCCTTCCCCTGGTGGCACCGGGCGGACGATTGCTCGCGGTCAAGGGCGCCACCGCCCATGAGGAGGCCGCACGGGACGCCGTCGCAGTGCGGGCTGCCGGAGGGGGGCCGGTGGAGGTCGTGCAGTGTGGTGGCACGATCGTGCGGCCGCCGACCACTGTCATCGTGGTGTCCAGGCGGTTCCAGCGTGTCACGCGTACCGCGAGGGCGCGGAGGAGGAAGGATCGGTGAGCGTGAGCCCCCCCAGGTGGCAGGACGGCACCACACAGGACGGCGCAGTGCTCAACGTTTCACGTGAAACCAGACGGCCGCGTGCCGTCACTCAGGCGACGCGGTCGACGGCGCCCAACGGAGCCCATCAACACAGCGGAGTCCCTCAGGTGTCCCACCCGTCGGTGCCCCGCGCCGCGCCCTCCTTGGCGCTGGAGCCCGCGAGTGTCGGGTGGACGCCGATCTGCGAGGAGGCGGAGCGCGCCACGCGGGTGCAGCACCCCACGGACCAACTGCCCCGTCCGAGTCGGCGCCGGGTACTTGCGGTGGCAAACCAGAAGGGTGGTGTCGGCAAGACCACGAGCACGGTCAACCTTGCAGCGGGTCTCGCTCTGCAGGGGCTACGCACGCTCGTGATTGACCTGGACCCGCAGGGCAACGCCTCGACCGCGTTAGGAATCGAGCACCGCTCCGGTGCCCGCTCGGTGTATGAGGTGCTGATCGGGGAGATCGGGATTGCCGACGCTGTGGTGGTGAGCCCGCAGTCGCCGAACCTGCTCTGTATCCCGGCCACCATCGACCTCGCCGGTTCCGAGATCGAGCTGGTCAGCATGGTGGCCCGGGAGTCACGCCTGGTCCGGGCCCTGCAAGGTTTCGTACTCGACGAACTGGACGTCGACTATGTCTTCATCGACTGCCCCCCCTCGCTGGGACTGCTCACCGTCAACGCGCTCGTCGCTGCGCCCGAAGTGCTCATCCCCATCCAATGCGAGTACTACGCGTTGGAGGGGCTCGGCCAGTTGCTGCGCAACATCGAGTTGGTGCAGGCGCATCTCAACCCCGCGCTGAGGGTGTCCACGATCCTGCTGACGATGTACGACGGACGAACGAAGCTGGCGGACCAGGTCACTGCCGAGGTCCGCAAACACTTCGGCGACCAAGTGCTGCGCACCGTGATCCCGCGCAGCGTGAAGGTCTCGGAAGCACCGGGTTTCGGACAGACCGTGCTGGTCTACGACCCCGGCTCCCGGGGGGCGCTGAGCTACCTCGACGCCGCGCGGGAGATTGCCCTGCAAACTGACTATCCCGGGAATGACTATCCGGGTGACGGCTACCTCGCGGCCCGAGAGGTGGGTTTCTGATGTCCCCCCCCACCAGCGCGATTCCCCAAACCTCCAGATCCCACCAAACCTCTGGATCTCAGCGCAAGGGCGGTCTCGGCCGCGGGCTGGCCGCGCTGATCCCTACCGGACCGGCCGACTCCGTAGTGAGCGAATTAGCGTCACTCCAGCGCCCAGAAGGTGGCGCAGACGGTCGCTCGGGCGTTCCGAGTGGCCGCGTTGCGGGCGCGGTCTACCAAGAGGTCCCCATCGGGTCCATCGTGCCCAATCCCAAACAGCCCCGGCAGTCTTTCGACGAGGACTCCCTGGCCGAGCTCGAGCATTCGATCCGCGAGTTCGGCCTGATGCAGCCCATCGTCGTCCGCCCACTGCCGGCGGTGCCGGCGATCGGGCAACTGCCGGCGGTGCCGGCGATCGGGAAGCCATCCACCGTTTCCTATGAACTGGTCATGGGCGAGCGGCGATGGCGGGCGGCGCAGCAGGCCGGGCTGGACCGCATCCCGGCGATCGTGCGGAGCACCGCCGATGACGCCATGCTCCGCGACGCGTTGCTGGAGAACATTCACCGGGCCCAGCTCAATCCGCTTGAGGAGGCGGCCGCCTACCAGCAGTTGCTGGAGGACTTCGGGGTGACGCACGAGCAGTTGGCGTCGCGGATCGGGCGCAGCCGGCCGGTCATCACCAACACCATCAGATTGCTCAGGCTGCCGGTGGCGGTGCAACGGCGAGTCGCGGCCGGAGTTCTCTCCGCTGGGCACGCCCGAGCACTGCTCTCGCTGGACGAGCCTTTCGCCCAGGAGGACCTGGCGGCACGCATCATTGCCGAGGGGCTGTCGGTCCGGGCCACTGAGGAAGCGGTCACGCTGAGCCGCAGCGAGCCCGCCCCGGCTGCCCCAAAGGCGCCAGCACCACGTCCGATGCACGCACCCGGGCTGCAGGAGCTCGCGGAGAGCCTTTCCGACACCTTCGACACCCGGGTCAAGGTGGAACTGGGCCGCCGCAAGGGCCGGATCGTGGTGGAGTTCGGCTCTGTCGACGACCTCGAGCGCATCGTCGCGCTGATGACCCCGTCGCGATGATGTAGGTCGCGCTGACTCCGCGGGACTCGGGATACCGATCGGACTTACTCCCCGATCGTCGCTCAGCAGCGCCGTGGCGAGGTGCCGCTCTGGCTGGCTTCGGGTCAGGCCATGTCTCGCAGATCGTCGGGCCCGCGGCCCCCGAGGACGCCACCGCCGTGAACACGACACCCGCGGCGTCCGCGATGGGGCGAAAACGTGCGTAGCGTCGGCCTCAGCCGCGCGCTGCACGGTGCCGGCGTCGCGATTATCGCCTCCCGCCACCGGCGACGATGTGTCAAGTGCCCGCGGCCGGCTCCAGAAGGCTGACCTGATGGGTCACGCCAAGTTCAGGGCCGCGCGTCGTCGTCGACGAACCCCAACCGCCGGTTCATGCCGATGGCGGCTGCGTGGCACGGGTGATGGAGGGTCCGGAGCCGCCGCATGCCGGAGGAGCGGGCGAATCTGATGGCCAGGAGCTTCATGGCCAGGGAGATTCCTTGACCACGGTGGCTCGCTAGGACGCCGGTCATCTCGCTGAACGCGTACCCCTCGGCGTGCCGCAGCGACGTTGTGGACATGCCGACCCACACGCCGCTGCTCACCGCGAGGACGACGCCCCGCGGGTTGTAGGTGGGGGTCTCGATCCGGTCGCGAAGGTACTCGTCGAATGTGTAGAACTTGCCCCGGTCGGGGATGTCGGCGGCGCACGTCTTGTTCAGCTCATAGAGCGCACGCCGATCCTCGGCCGTGTCACCGACCTCGGCGATGGTGGTGAAGTCGATCCCGGACTGCTGGCACCGTCGCAGGTATGACACGAACTGTGCGTCGTCGAAGGCCTCCAGATCGAGCTGGAGCCGCACCCACGCCACGGCCACGAGCGCACCTCCCCATCGACCAGCCTACTGTTGCCCGAGTTCGACACCAGAGCTGTCCAGGGCGGGTTTAGCAGCTCTGGTGCCGAACTCGGGGGACTCAGAGCACCGGGGAGCGGCACCTGTTTGGGTCTTCAGCAAGGTAGGTCCGTCTGAGTCAGTACCGGAGCTGTAGCCACTGCGTGACCGTGTCCAGCACCTCCGGCGAGATCGTGGTCTCGATCCTGGCGTACTCATCAAGTGCGCCGGTGGTCGCGGGTTGCATCAGATGGTTGAGCTGAGGGAACGTGCGGACGGTGATGTCGGGATTGTCCGCGAGCCGTGTCCGCAGGACTGGCTCGCTTTGGGCGGGCGGCACCTGCAGGTCCTTGCCGCCGAAGAGAGCCAAGACCGGGGCGTCGAGGGCGCGGCCGGGCAGGGCCCGGGACGGTTCCGCGGAACAGCGACATCGGGTACGTGCGCCCGCCCTGGGTGAAGTCCCCGCGGATCGTCGCCGCCTCACCGGTGCCGGCCAGGGTGCCGCCGAACGCGGCGTTACCCGGCATCCCAGGCAGGGTGAAGCTCACCGCTTGACCGTCGAGGCGCACCTCGCCGAGGGGTAACGCGGAGACGCTTGGCGCGGGGATGTCGATCGTCGCGCCGATGCCGCGGCCGTCGTCGGTGAAGCGGATCCCGATGTCGAGCCGGGAGCCGGGCAGCTCGATGCGCCCCGACCAGTCCCCCCACGATGCCGGGAGGCGCACCGATATCCGGCGCGGTCGAACGGCCGGTTACCACCACCAGCAGCAGGGCGATCAGTCGCATACGCGATCACATCGGACCCATCACATGGGACGCAGTGCGTCGGCGAGCTTGACTCGCGAGCCGGTGCGCAATACAGCGCCCGCGTAGACGCGGCCGGCGATCGCGACCACCGCGGTGATCGCGACGATGGTCACCGCCGCCGACACGCCGATCTGCCACAGCGGTGCCACGTCGAGCGCGATCCGGGCCGGCATCAGGATCGGCGAGAACGGCGGAACCAGGGACAGCACGGTTACCAGCGTCGACTCCGGGTCATCGCCGAACAGGAACACATTCAATACGAACGGCACGATGAGCAGGGTGAGCGCTGGGTTGATCACTGACTGCAACTCCTCCTGCCGCGACACCCGCGCCCCGGCCGCGGCGAGCAGACCGGCGAACAGGAAGTAGCCGAGCAAAAACCACCCCAGCATCCAGAGCACGCTGCTCAGCGCAGGCACGGGGAGCAGTCCTGTGATCGACGCCCCGGCGGTAATGGCCCCGGACAGCAGGCCGAGTTGGAGCAGCCCGAACAGGCCGATGCCGATCAGCTTGCCGGACATCAGCTGCCACGGCCGCACCGTGCACAGCAGCAGTTCCACGACGCGGCTGGACTTCTCCTCGACCACGCCCTGCGCGACATAGGTGCCGTAGAGCACCAGCGCGAGGTACCGCGAGCAGCATCGCGAGGGTGCTCACGACGAATCCCCGAGTGCGGACCCGGGTGCTGAGCTCGCGGCGGGCGATCAGGTAGATCGCGCGGCCGCTGCTGACGTTGGTGCCGGTCATCGGTTCGGCTCCTGTACGACGGTGCGGAACGTCTCGGCCAGCGACGGGCGCCGGCGGCGGAACTCGCGGACCGGCCCGGTGGTCAGGGCGGCGCGCAGCACGGCCTGATCGTCGGCCGCCGCGCCGAGTTCCAGCACCGTGGTGGAACCGTCGACACCCACAACCGAGACATCCGCGAGCGCATTCGCCCACCCCGGCGCAGCGCCTGGCGCGTCGATGATCAGCTGGGTGGTGCCGCAGGTCTGCAGCTCCGCGGTGGTACCGCAGGCCACCATCCGCCCGTCGGCGATGATGCCGACCCGGTCGCAGATCCGTTCCACGAGCTCGAGTTGGTGGCTGGAGAACAGTACGGGCACCCCCTGGTCGGCGCTGTCGCGCAGCACCTGCGCCATCAGGTCGACCGCGACCGGGTCCAAACCAGAGAACGGCTCGTCGAGCACCAGCACCTCGGGGTCGAACACCAGCGCCGCGGCCAGCTGTACCCGCTGCTGGTTACCGAGGCTCAGCTTCTGCACCTCGTCGCGGCGACGATCGCCCAGCCCGAGCCGGTCGATCCACTGCCCGGCCGCACGGTGGGCCGCGCGGGCGCTCATCCCGTGCAGCTCGGCCAGATAGACCAGCTGGTCGCCGACCCGCATCTTCGGGTACAACCCGCGTTCCTCGGGCAGGTAGCCGATCCGTCGCCGCGTCTCGAACGTGATGGGCGCGTCCCCCCAGCGCACCTGCCCGGAATCGGCGGTGAGCACGCCGAGCACGATGCGCATCGCGGTGGTCTTCCCGGCCCCGTTGCTGCCGACGAAACCGAACAGCTCGCCCCCGCGGACCTGGAAGCTCAGCTCCCGCAGCGCGATGACGTCGCCATATCGCTTGGACACCCGGTCGATCTCCAGCACCGGAACGGTTCGTGTGGTTGTCTCCGGAACACGCACGGCCAGCTCGCTCATGGGCACCGACGCTACGGCGGCGGGTTCGGTCGTCGCATCCTCGCCCAGCACGATTTCCCCCGGTAGCGAGCGTCCCTCCTCACGGAGGACACGGCCACTATGTCGCAGGTGAGCGAGGTAGTCGGGCCTGCACCAGCCAGCCCCGCTCGCCATGGTGGCCGGCTGTCATCCCACCGCCGAGCAACTCGGCCCGTTCCCGCATGCCGACCAGGCCGTGTCCGCCACCGTCGGCTGCGGGCCGGTGCCCGGCCACCGGCCCGGCATCGGCCACTTCGATGGTCACCGCGTCGGCCTGCTGGTCGAGCCGGGCGTGGGTCGGGGTCGGGCCGGCGTGGCGCAGCACGTTGGTTCAATGTCCTTGAGCACGAACCCGCTCGCCCCGGCCCGCAGCGCCTCGTAGACATACTCGTCGAGGTCGAAGGTGGTCACCACCAGCACCCGCACGGGGTGCCCGTCGAGGGCGGCGATGCGCCGGGGTCGCCTCGATGCCGTCGCAGCCCGGCATCTGGATATCCATCAGCACGACGTCGGGCCGCAGCGTCGCGGCCCGCTGGGCGGCGGCCAGCCCGTCGGCGGCCTCCCCGACGACCTCGATGTCGGCCGCCGTGCCCAGCACTACCCGGAAGCCGGCACGGACCACGGCCTGATCGTCGGCCACCAGCACCCGGATCGTCATGTCCGGATCATCCCAGATTCCGCACTCGGCCGGACTCATCAGCACCGAGGAAGGGCGGTCAGCGTCGCGGTGTGCTTAACCACGCCAGACGCTCGACCTGGCAGTCACAGCTCAAAGACGGGGGCGGTGTGGCGGGCCAGGTCGCAGCGGTTGGGGTAGGTGCGCCGGAACATCACCTGCCCGCCCTGGTAGTCGCCGGAGGCAATTGCGGTCACCGGGTCGTCGATGGTGGGGCAAAGCATGCCGGGTTGCCCGGGGATCTTGGTGAAGTCGCCGCCAGCGTCGCCAAGCACCCTGCAGGCAGCTTCAAGGTCCGGATGTGTCCCGCTGGCCGGGTCGCAACGTAGCGTGACGAACCGAGCGCTATCGCGGGCCTCTACACCGAGCACGAGGAAGGTTTCTTGCGCTGCGGTGGCCGTTGTCGCGGTGGCGGCAGGCGCGCCCATCGTCACCGCGGCGATCAGCCCGGCCCATACCGACAACATCGTCTTGATACGGGGGCGCATACTTCACAGTCGCACACCCAGCGCTGCCCGGGAACCACGAGTTTCCCCTGGCCCGAGTTTCCGGGGGCGACAGCGAAACCTCGCCCGGATGGCCCGGCCAGGTCACCTCAGCACGGGTGTGAGGGGGATCAGTCGCGGGCCGCTCCACAAGCTTGGGGAAACACGAGGGCCGGTGAACAACCGGCCTGGACCGATGGCATGCGCCGCCACGATGCGGCTACACTATCGGGCAGGAGCCGGGTGTAGCCCTGCTGGCTCGCAGCCAGAGGTTCCACAGAAACGGGAGATCCGGGTTCGAGTCCCGGCGACCTTAGGGTTGTAGCTCAATCGGTAGAGCCCCGTTTTTTATGCAGAAAGGTGCAGCACTGTGGCGGCCCGGGCTTGTTGCCTAGCGGCCTGGATATCGGTGGCAGGCATCGTCCAGCTCATCGTCACTGAGCTGCAGCGGCGCGTAGTGGAATTTCGCCAGACCGCGTGCTCGTCGGCGGAAGTCGGAGGCTCGCAGGGCATGGGCGTCCGAGTCGACGAGGTCTGCGATCAGCATGTCCGCCCACTGACTGCGTGGCAGAGCTGGCTGGAGAAACCGGTTGGCCTCTCGCGCGAGCACCTTGGTCACTGCGAGGGCCAGAATCATCTCGCCGTGGCCAAAGGATAGTTCTGCGCCTAGACGCAGCTGACGTGGATCGTTGCCAGTCAGCTTCACCCAGCCGGCCTCAATGCTCGACGTCCAGGCGGCCAGGTCGTCGAGTAGAGTCTGATCGGCTCGCCCGCCTTCGTGGATCATGCAGTTACGCATCAGTCGGATCGTGGTGAACTGCCCCAGGCTGTCGGCGTTGAAGACACCTCCAGTGGACCGAGCGATCAGCCGGTGCTTGGCGGCCAATGGGTTGGCCTGGGCCGCCTGCTTGGCGGTACAGGCATTGGCGGTTACCAGCAGATCGATACATTCGCGCAGGAATTCGTCATGGATGGCCAGCGCGTAAGGGATGGCCATCGCCCCGAGATGTACGTCAGCGGCGTCAAGGATCGTGCGGGCGAGCTCGCTGCGTAGATTGAACCGCTCAATGTGCGGGACCTGCGGAAACACCTCGGGCAGCAGATGCTTCGAGCCGCGAGTGAGCTGCAGCAAGTGGGAGGCCATCCCTGCGCCTGCCAGCAACGCCATCATCGCGTTGCTGGCCTCGACTCTTCTGGCCTCATAACGTCGGTACTGAGTGAAACGAACCTCCCGCATAGTGGCCAGAAGCCTGCCATCCGCTTGCGTCGGTGACCTGGTGGCGCGCCGGTTGCGTGTTGCCTGTGTTACCCACGCTGCGATGCCTCGTGTGCGGATCTGGCCGCCACCTGCGCCGCCAGGCGATTCGGCAGGGTCTCGCCGCGGTTGAAGCGGGCTGTTGCTGGACCGACACCTGACGCTGGCACCGCTACCCGAGGATGGGCGGACGTCAGCTAAGCGTGCTGTGCGACCAAGGAGCAAGACCTCACGGCTCAGGGGTGGATGAGCCGCGGGTCACCGCGCGCTCGATCAGCTCGGCGAACACCGCACCCAGCTCCGCGCCATCGGATTCGATCGCCATCGGCAGCAACGACGTCTCGGTCAGCCCGGGAGCCACGTTGACCTCGAGGAAGTGCGCCACGCCGTCGGGCGTCACCACCGCATCGGTCCGGGACACATCGCGCAGCCCGAGCAGCCGGTGCGCGCCCACCGCGAGGTCGGCCACCGCAGCAGCCGCCGGGGCGGTCAGCCGGGCCGGGGCGTGGAAGGTGGCAAGCCCGGCGGTGTAGCGCGCGGCGTAGTCGTAAAAGCCGGACTTGGCGTCGATCTCCACCGCCGGCAGCGCCCGCGGACCGTCCGGCTCGTCGATCACCGTGACCGCGACCTCGATGCCTTCCACGAACCTCTCAGCGAGGACCGCGTCCCCGTAGGCCAGGCAGCTCACCATGGCGCCGGGCAGCTCGGCGACCTCTCGTACCACGTGGACCCCCAGCGCAGAGCCACCCTGGTCCGGTTTGAGGATCAGCGGTAGCCCGAGCCGGGTGACCAGCGCGTCGAGCACGGCTTGGGCGCCGAGGTCGCGGAAGGTGGTGTGTGGCAGTGCGATCCAGTCCGGGGTGGTCAGCCCGGCGCGGGACAGCTCGTCCTTGGCGGTCGGCTTGTCCCAGGCCCGCCGGCAGGCCCTCGGACCAGCGCCTACATAGGGAACCCGCAGCATCTCCAGCACCGACTGCACGGCGCCGTTCTCCCCCGCCCCGCCGTGCAGTGCCACCACGACGGCGTCCGGCCGGCGGTCGGTGAGCCGGCCGATCAGCGTGGCGTCGATGTCCCACACCTCGACGTGCAGACCGGCATCCCGCAGCGCACTGGACAGCCTGCGTCCGGAGCGCAACGACACGTCGCGCTCGTGCGACAACCCACCGGCCAGCACAGTCACGGTGCGATCGGTCACCTAGAGACTCCTCAGTGGACTGTCAGGTCCGAAGTGGACGCCAATCAGGCGGTGTCGGGTGTGGGGGACTGCGGACCGAACACCACGCGTGGTCGCACGCTACCGAAGGTGCGCTGCAGTTCGAGCTCGCCGTCCAGCACGGCGGCCAACCGGCGCACTCCTTCGGCGATCCGCTCCGGGGTCGGGTAGCAGAACGACAGCCGCATCATCCTGTGGGCTTGCGAGCTGCCGGAGTCGGCGTAGAAGGCGGTGCCCGGCACATAGGCCACCCGCTGAGTCACCGCCCGAGGCAGCATCGCCTTGGTGTCCAAGCCCTCAGGCACCGTGAGCCAGACGTAGAACCCGCCCGCGGGTTGGGTCCACCGGCACCCCGGCGGCAGATGCTGGCGCAGCGCCGCCAGCATGGCGTCCCGGCGGACCCGGTAGGCCTCCTGATAGTTCTTGATCTGGCCCTTCCAGTCGTGCTGGGCCAGGTAGCGCGACACCACGGACTGGGTGAACGCCGGGGGGCACAGGGTTGCCGACTCCGCAGCCAACACCAACTTCTCCCGCACCGCGTGCGGGGCCAGCGCCCAGCCGACCCGAAGGCCCGGCGCGAACGTCTTGGAGAACGAGCCCAGGTACACCACGTTGTCCGCGTCGGCAGCCCGCATCGCCGGATAGATCTGACCATCAAAACCCAGCAGCCCGTAGGCGTTGTCCTCGACGATCAGTACCTGGTGCTCGGCGCACAGCTCGACTACCTCGGCGCGCCGCGCCACAGCCAACGTCACGCCGGCCGGATTGTGAAAATTCGGGATGGTGTACAGAAACTTGGGGACCCGGCCCTGGGCGCGCAACGACCGCAGCGCAGCGTCCAACTCTGCCGGTATCAACCCCTCGTCGTCCATCGGCACCTGCACCACCTGCGCCTGGAAGGAGGCGAAGGTGGTCAGTGCCCCGACATAGGAAGGGGCCTCGGCAAGCACCACATCCCCCGGGTCGCAGAAGATCCGGGTGACGATGTCCAAGGCCATCTGCGAGCCGACGGTCACCGTGACGTCGTCGGCGTGCGCCCGGATCCCCTCCAGCGCCATCACCTCGCAGATCTGCTCGCGAAGCTTCTGGCTGCCCTGCGCCGAGCCGTACTGCAGCGCCGTCATCCCCTCGGTGGCCACGATCTGGGCGAGCTCGCCGGCCATCGAGTCCAGCGGAAGCGCCGGCAGGTAGGGCATGCCACCGGCCAGGGAGACCACCTCCGGGCGGCTGGCCACCGCGAACAATGCCCGGATCTCGGATGCGGTCATACCCGCGGTGCGTTGCGCGTAGCGATGCAGGTGCGGATCGAGGTCGCGTTGGGTGGGTGATCGATCTGGCTTTCTCGGGGTCACGGCGGCGCCTTTTTACCTTTTGCTGCGGGTCGGGTCCCCTGGCAGTGTAAAGCCCGCCACAGATTGCCACCGCCGCCTTCACTCCTGGTGGTCATCGGCATATGCTGCGCGGGGCGCTGCGCTTGGCGGTGGTGCAGCGCTGGTGGCGGGTCGCTCGGTTCGGGTGCCGCAGTAGTCTTAGCATGTCTGTTCAGGGAGGCCTGGTGTCACGTCGAGTGGTCGGCGTCACCTTGGACAATCTCGATCTGTTGCCCAAGAAGTGCCGACGTTGCGTGTTCTGGGAGCTCGCCCCGCATATCCGGGAACAAGCCGAAGACTTCGGTCAGACCGACGTCGAGAAGGAGGCCTGGGTCTCCAGCGTGTTGCTGGAGTGGGGCTCCTGCGGGCGGATCGTGATGTGTGGGGACGTGCCGGCCGGCTACGCGCTGTACGCCCCCCCGGCTGCGGTGCCGCGGGCCGCGGCGTTTCCCACCGCGCCGGTCAGCGCCGATGCCGTGTTGCTCACAGCGCTGAAGGTGCTCCCGGAATTCGGTGGCGGTGGCCTGGGCCGGATGCTGGTGCAGGCAGTGGCCAAGGACCTCACCCGGCGCGGCGTGAAGGCCATTGAAGCCTTCGGTGACGCGCGGCCCAACGAAGACTCCAGTTGCGTGATCCCGGCCGAGTTCCTGGCGCAGGTCGGGTTCAAGACCGTGTACGCGCACCCGCGCTGGCCCCGGCTTCGCCTGGAATTGCGCACCGCGCTGACCTGGAAGGAAGACGTCGAGGCGGCGTTGGAACGGCTGCTGACGTCGGTGACGATCCACACTGTCGAGCCCAGCCTGCGCCCCGCCTGAGATCGTCGGCTGCCCGGCCGCATGAGGCGCGGCGCTGCTAGGAATGGCAGATGGACTGGTTGACGAGCGCTTCGGCGGCGGCCCTGGCACTGGCCGCTGCGTTCGCCTCGTCGGCGATGGAGTAACAGACGATGGCTCCTTCGTGCAAGCTCAGCAGCTGCACAGCGAGGTCGTCTGGATCTTTGGCCCCTGCGTCGACGAGCAGCTCACGGAACAGGGCCCGGAGCCACTTCTTCTCCGCGACGACCACCTGTCGGCCGCGGTGCTCGGGTTCGGGGAGCTCGGCGAAGGCGTTGACGAAGCTGCAGCCCCTGCTGCTGGGCGCGATCCACTCGGCCAGCACGTCGAACGGCACCAGCGCGCGCTGCACCGGGTCGGTGTGCTCGGCGTCCAGTCGTGACGTGATGAGATCGCGCCAGCGGCGGTCGCGGGCCTCCAGGTAGGCCACGATCAGGCCGTCCTTGGAGCCGAAGCGGTTGTAGAGGGTGCGCTTGGTGACTCCGGACTCGGCGGCGATGGTGTCCACCCCGACCGCGTGGATACCCCGCCAGTAGAACAGCTCGGAGGCGACATCGAGGATGCGCTGGGCGCCCGGAGTCAGCCGCTTACCCCGTCCGGCGACGGTCTGTGCGGTCATCGTCACACCCCCTTAATTTCACAGATCTGTGTACTTACCATAGTGATATGGCTTCACAGATCAGTATAGGAGTGAGCACCGTGCGGCGAATGATGCGGAGGCTGGGCGCGCTCGTGCGCGACGTCGGCTACGGGATCCACGCTGGCAACGCGATCCGGCACGGATTGCCCGTGCCGGAGGGGGCCCGGCGACCCGCCTGCGCCACGGCGGACCGCCCTTGATGCTGGCGGCCGTGTTGACCCGCTTCGGCGGGCCGGAGGTCCTGCAGGTCCGCGAGGTGCCCGTACCGCGGGCCGGCCGTGGCGAGGTACTGGTGCGGGTGAGCGCGGCGGCGGTGAACAACACCGACGTATGGACCCGCGAGGGTGCCTACGGCCTACCGGGCCAGCCGGAGGCGCTGGCCGGGTGGCGGGGCCCGGTGGACTTTCCCCGGATCCAGGGTGGGGACATCGCCGGAGCGGTGGCCGGCGTCGGCGACGGGGTCGATCCCGCACTGTCGGGGCGGCGGGTGCTGGTAGACCCGGCGCTCTACGACGGCCCGGGACCGGAGGCGAACCCGATCGGGCTGCTGGGCAGCGAGGCCGACGGCGGCTTCGCGCAATACGTGGTCGTGCCGGCCGCGCGCGTGCACGACATGACGGCCTCGCCGCTGAGCGACGAGGAGCTGGCCTGCCTGCCGGTGTCGTACGGCACCGCGATGGGGATGCTCGAGCGTGCCGAGGTGGGGCCGGACGAGACAGTCCTGGTGACCGGGGCATCCGGTGGCGTCGGCCTTGCGCTGGTCCAGCTGGCCACCGCCCGCGGTGCCCGTGTCGTCGCTCTGACCTCGAAGAACAAGAGTGACCTTATCCGGCAGGCTGGCGCGCGTTGGGTGGTTCACCGGGATTCGGACTCCCTGCCGGCCGCGATCGCGCAGGTGGCTCCCGACGGTCTGGACGCCGTCGCCGACGTCGTCGGCGGGGATACGGTGGCTGCGGCGCTGCCGGCGGTCCGCGACGGCGGGCGCTGGGTCATCGCGGGCGCGGTCGGCGGGCCGGTGATCACCTTTGATCTCCGACGCCTCTACCTGCACAACATCCGGCTGATTGGCTCCTCGATGCACACCCCGGGGCACTTCGCCCAACTGGCCGATGCGGCCGCCCTGGGCACCATCCGCCCACGCGTCGCCGCCCGCTACGACCTGACCGACATCCACGCCGCCCAGAGCGAGTTCCTGCAACGGACGCATGTCGGCAAGATTGTCATCATCCCGCCACGCACCACGCGACAGGAGCCACCTCCGTGACCGATGAGCTCACCGGACACGTCGCGCTGGTGGCCGGCGCCACCCGCGGAGCAGGTCGTGGCATCGCCGTGGCGCTGGGAGCGGCCGGGGCCACGGTATACGTCACCGGCCGTAGCTCACGGCGCTCCGGTGCCTCGCCGATGTCGCGGCCCGAGACGATCGAGGACACCGCGGAGCTCGTCACGGCTGCGGGTGGGCGGGCTGTCGCCGTGCGAGTCGACCACAGCCGGCCCGACGAGGTCCGATCGCTGATCGCTCGGATAGCCCAAGACCAACAGGGCCGGCTTGACCTGCTGGTCAACGACATCTGGGGCGGTGATCCGCTCACCGAGTGGGATGTCCCCTTCTGGGAACACTCGTTGGACAATGGTCTGGCGCTGGTGCGTCAGGCTGTTGAAACCCACGTCATCACCAGCTGGCACGCGGTCGGACTGATGGTGAAGCAGGGCAGCGGTCTGATCATCGAGGTCACCGACGGGATCTCCGATGAGTACCGCGGGAGCCTGTTCTACGACCTGGCCAAGGCATCGGTGATCCGGCTCGCGGTGGCCCAGGCGGCGGACCTGCGACGGCACCGGATCACAGCCGTGGCGCTCACCCCTGGGTTCCTTCGTTCCGAGGCAGTGCTCGATCACTTCGGCGTGACTGAGACCACCTGGCGCGACGCCATCGCCACCGACCCACATTTCGCCGCCTCCGAGACACCGACCTACATCGGCCGCGCGGTCGTCGGGCTCGCTGCTGACCCCGACGTCCGGATCGGGTCCGGGCAGGCACTGTCCACCGGGAAGCTGGCCCGCGAGTACGGGTTCACCGACGCTGACGGGACCCAACCGGACTGGGGTAGCTACTTTGCCAGCATCGGGTCGGGGCCGGTCTCCTCATGACCTCGACACCGCCGTTTCACTCCGCGCGGGCCGGCTCGCGGCGCAGCAGATCGGCGAAGGTGAACGTGCCGGTGGGCTGGTCGTTCTCGCCCAGCAGGTAGAGCCGCTTGACAGCGACCAGCACCCCCTCGGCGACCACGTCGCGAAACGCCGGGTCCAGCAGCTTCCGGCAGTCCTCGGGGTTGGTCAGGTACCCGAGCTCGACGCGGACCGCGGGCATCCGAGTCATCCGCAACAGTTCCCAGGTCTTGGGGTGGATGCCGCAGTCGAGCATCCCGGTGCGGGCGGCCAGCTCGCGCTGAATGAACGCGGCCAGCGCCTCGCCCACCGTGGAGCTCGTGCCGTTGCCGGTCCCGAAATGAAATGTCGCCACGCCATGGGCCAGCGTCGTGGGGTGGCCGTCGGTGTGCAGGGACAGCACCAGGTCGGCGCCCGCGGTGTTGGCGAAGGCGGCCCGGTCGGCCTCGGTGGGGCTATCGTCGAGGCCACGGGACAGCAGCGTCTCCATCCCGGTGGCGGCCATCCGGCCCTCCAGTCGCCGGGCCAGGTCCCACATCAGGCCGGCCTCGGTGGCGCCGTCGACCACGATGCCCGGGTCGGATCCGCCGTGGCAGGGATCGATGACGATCCGCTTGCCGCGCAGGGCAGGGCCGGACCGGCGGACCCGCTCCTGCTCGCGGAGCAACACCGGCCTGCCACCGCGAACCTTGGGCTGCAACTGGCGCAGCGCCCGCAATGTGCCAGGCCCGCATGTCCCGTCCACTCCCAGGCCGTAGTCGCGCTGGAAGCTGCGCAGCGCCATCTCGGTCTGCACGCCGAACGTTCCGTCGGCGCGGCCGACGTCATAGCCCAGCTCGAGTAACCGTTCCTGCAACGTGAACACGTCGTCCCCGCGCATCGGGCGGGTGACGATATAGCTGAGCATGCGGCACCCGAGTTCCAGACGTGCGTCGCACAGTGCCTGGTAGGTGCCACGTCCCACGACACCGTCGGTGATCAGGCCGCGGCGTTGCTGGAAGGCCCGAACAGCGTGCTCCACGGTGATGTCGAAGGCGTCGGAGTCCGACTGAGGTGGGGGCAGTGGGAGCAGCCCCTGCGAGGTCAGCATCGCCCGTACCTCCGCCACCGCCGGTCCGACGTCGCCGCGGCGCAGCAGCTGCATGCACCCCTCACTTCTCACTTCGGATCGGGCGCCGGACTCCTGCGGAGTGCCGGGCGCCGGGGACTTGTCACTCATTGTGCCTCGTCGGCGATGAACGCGGTTCGTGGGGGCTTGCCGGTCCGGGCCCGATTGCGCGAACCGGCAGGCCCGCGTACTGGACGTGGCCTCGGGGTCATCGGTTGCTTGCCGGAAGTGCGCGGCGTTCGTCGAGGGCGAGGTCTTCGACGGGATCAGATGTAGTCGGCCAGATCTTCCAGCAGCGCGGCCTTGGCCTTGGCGCCGACTATCTGCTTGACCGGCTCACCGTTGGAGAACAGGATCATGGTCGGGATCGACATGATCTTGTAGTCGCGCGGAGTGCTGGGGTTCGCGTCGATGTCCATCTTCGCGATGGTGATCTTCTCGTGCTCCGACGCGATCTCCTCCAGCACCGGCGCCACCATCTTGCAGGGTCCGCACCAGGACGCCCAGAAGTCCACCAGCACCGGCTTGTCGCTGCCGAGTACGTCGTCGGCGAACGACTTGTCGGTCACGATCACGGTCGACTTGTCTGCCATATCGTCTCCTGTCGGGGTCTGAGTCTGGGGGAGTCTGGTGATCAGGACTTCGAGCCATAGCCGCCGCCGACGAACTCGGCG
Organism: Pseudonocardiaceae bacterium; assembly: GCA_050700115.1. Lineage (GTDB taxonomy): Bacteria > Actinomycetota > Actinomycetes > Mycobacteriales > Pseudonocardiaceae. The sequence continues at coordinate 39,756 of JBOHGG010000026.1, read as the reverse complement.
GCCACCTCGGCGTGCGGATCCAGCGCGTGCTCGGCGAGCCAGCGCTCGGCGTCGATCGCGGCCGCGCAGCCGGTGCCGGCGGCAGTGACAGCCTGCCGGTAAATGCGGTCCACCAGATCCCCCGAGGCGAAGACGCCATCGATGCTGGTGGCCGTGCTCGGCGCGTCGACCAGGACGTAACCCTCGGCGTCGGTCTGCACCTGGTCGCGGACCAGTTCGCTGCGTGGATCGTGCCCGACCGCCACGAACATCCCGGTTGCCTCCAGCGTCGAGCCGTCGGAGAGCTCCAGCCCGGTGACGCCATTCTCGCCCAGCACGCGATCGACAGTCACCCCGGTGCGCCAGCCGATCTTCTCGTTGTTTCGGGCGCGCTCGAGCATGATCTTCGAGGCGCGGAACTCGTCACGCCGGTGCACCACGGTCACCGACCGAGCGAACCGGGTGAGGAAGATGGCCTCCTCCATCGCCGAGTCCCCGCCGCCGATGACGGCGATGTCCTGGTCGCGGAAGAAGAAGCCGTCGCAGGTCGCGCACGAGCTGACGCCGCGGCCGAGCAATTCCTGCTCGCCGGGGACACCCAGGTAGCGGGGCTGCGCGCCCATCGCGAGGATGACCGACTGGGCGAGGTGGGTGGTCTGACCGACCATGACCCGCTTGACCTCATCGGTCAGCTCGACCGACGTCACGTCCTTGGCCTGCAGCTCGGCGCCGAAGCGCTCGGCCTGCGCGCGGAATTGCTCCATCAGGTCCGGGCCCATGATCCCGTCGCGGAAACCCGGATAGTTCTCCACGTCAGTCGTGGTCATCAGAGCGCCGCCGTACTGGCTTCCCTCGAAGACGAGCGGTTCCAGCTGGGCCCGCGCGGTGTAGATCGCGGCTGTGTAACCAGCCGGACCCGAGCCGATAATGATGACGTCCCGGATCTGCTCGTTCACGTTGGTCACAACACGATCCTACGGACCGATGTTCCCGACACAGTTGGCCGCTCTCCAAGTACCGCCAACCCGGGTAGGTGGTGCGCTCAACAGCTACCAACGTCGAGGTCTTGCGTGGTGGGCGGTGCGCTGGGCCCCGGCGGGTTGGTAGTCGTGAGAGACGGCGCCGGGGTGGGTTGGTAGCCCTTGAAGGGCACTCAACGTCAGCGGCGGGACGCCACATCGTCGGCCATCCGGGCGGGGTTGCCCGGGCCGCAGTCCGGACCCACCACGAGTAGCCGGACCTGGGCGACCTGAATGGTGGGCAACACGAGTATCACACCGCGCCGACCGTCGAGGGTGACCTCGCGGGCACCCAGGGGCTTGTCGCGCACCGGCACATCGTTGGCGTCCAGGCAGCGTCGCAGCGCTTCCGGCCGGGATAGCGGACCGTAGTCGCGCGCCCCCAGCGCGTGATCCAGCGCGTCACCGAGGTCCCCGCCGGACAGCGCCAGCGGGGCCGGTGGTGAGACCACTGCGGCGCCCAGCGCGTTGCCGGCTGGCGGCGCCTGCCCGGTCATCACGCCGGTCATCACGCCCAACATTGCCAGCCCAGCTACGGCGGCTGCCAGCACACCGGCACCGATCCAGCGGGCACGAAGGTGGCGCCGCGCAGCCACCATGATCACCGGCTTGCGCGCCACGGCGCGGCGGTGCGCGGTATGCGGTCGTTCCGGGGCCGGGGCCGGGGCCGGGGCCGGGGCCGGGGCCGGGGCCGGGGCCGGGGCCGGGGGATGAGAGGGATGACGGTCAGCCCCCTGGGTCGCAACAGCCAGCGCCTCGACGGCCAGCGCTGCGTCGAGGCGCTGCGCCACGGCGTCGGGCATCCGGGCCGGGTACCGTGTAGGCAGCGCCGCCAGGTCAGCCACCGTGGCGTCCAGCCCCGCGAGCATCGTGCGAGCCTGCGGATCGGCGGCCACCCGAGGCCGCAACCGAGCGGCCACTCGCCCGGTGAGCGCATCCGCGTGCAGGTCTGCGAGCAGCTCTAGCGACCACTCCGGCGGCCGTTGCGGCGACCGTGCCGAGGGATCGCCAGGGCGTACCGGACCTCCGGTAGCGGTCATCGTCCCCCCTTTCGATGGGAGCGCACGGCCATGGCACCAGATGAGACGTTTGCATTCGCATCGGGGTTCCGCAGATGTCCGAGTAGCACCGCCAGCCGGGCGCGTCCGCGCGCACAGCGGCTCTTGACCGTTCCCTCGGCTACCCCCAACATCTGGGCGGTCTCGGCTACCGAGTACCCCTCGACATCGACCAGCAGGATGGCGGCACGTTGTTCGATAGGCAATGACCCCAGCGCGTCGTCGACCGCCAGTCGGGACTCCTGGTCTGCCACCGCGTCCAGTGTCAATGCCCGCTCACCCGGGCCGGCGTCAGGCAGCGGCGAGGTGGGGCGGGCCCGGTTGCGGCGGATCCGGTCCAGGCAGGCGTTGACCACGATCCGATGCAACCAGGTGGTCACCTGGGCCTGGCCACGAAATCCGCCGGCTGAGCGGAACGCCGAGATGAACGCGTCCTGCACTGCGTCGGCGGCCTCATCGGGATCACCCAGGGTCCGCAGGGCGATGGCCCACATCCGGTCTCGGTGCCGGCGCACGAGCTCGGTGAACGCGAGTGGATCCCCCGCAACGTGCGCCGCGATCAGGTCGGCATCCGAACTCACGGCGGTCATGATGCCGCCTCCGCGGGAGCGGGCGCGTCGGCGGTCATGGTCATGCCGCCGCAGTACCGTGCATGAGCGGCGTACACAGGGGGCACCGGGAGCCGACACACCGGGCACCGGGAGCGGACACACCGGGCACCGGGAGCGGACACACCGGGCACCGGAAGCTGACACACCGGGCACCGGAAGCGGACACACCGGGCACCGGGAGCGGACACGCCGGGGTGGGGTCAGGTGGCGCGGGTCTGGACTCCGACCTCGCTGAGTCTGGACTGGTTGCGATCTCCCCCGCCGCCCAGTTCGGTGATCCACACCAGCAGGTAGCGGGTCGATGGCACGGTCCGCAATGGGATCTGGGTGCTGCCGTGACCGAGGGTGGCGGTGCCGATCAGGGTGGTCTCACTCAGCTCCGCCCTCGGCGACGCTGCGGTGCGTATTTCGAGCACGGTGCCAGGACTCGGCGATATCACGGTCACCGAGGCCGCCGCGACGGGCTGCTCGAAGCTCAGCATGACGCCGAGCCCCTTCTTGTAGGTGGGGAACTGCTGGCGGTAGGAGTCGGTCGACCACGCGGTGTTTGGATTGCCGTCGAGGAGCTTGCCGACGTCCTTCACATGGTCCGGGCGGCCCTTGCCTGAAGGGTCATAGACCGCCAGGTTCTTGACCCGGACCGAGGACAGTGCCGCCGGCGGCGGCGCAGGTGGCTCGGCCGGCGAGGGACCGGCGACAACCAGTGGGGTACCCCCGGCGTTGGTGAACACCGACAGCACCTGCATGCCGGCGTAGCCCAGGATCAGCAGCGAGGCGACGGCCAGCACCGTCATCGACAGGCCCAGCTTCGTCCGGCGTTGCCGGCGGGCTCGTTCCGGATCGGCCGGCCGGGTACGACTGTGGCGACCTTTATGGGAGGCCGCCAAGGCCAGCTCGGCGTCGGCCGCCTCCGTCACGTTGAGCTCGAGCACCCGCCGCACGGCGGCGCCGGTGTGCAGACCGCCGGCGGTGCCCGGATCGGCGAGGCTGCGCATCGCCAGGGTGGACAGATCCACCGGCACGCCGGGCCGAAGCGTCGTGGGGCTGGCCGGGGAGCCGTCCGGCTGCACCGGCGCGGTCGGCAGGTCGCTCGGCCCACCGGGCAGCGGCCAGTAGCCGGTGAGCAGCAGGTACAGCATCGCGCCCAGGCCCCGGATGTCGTCTTGAGGCCCGGCCGCCGGAAGGGGGCCAGGAAAGGCCAGCCGCGCCTGCCGGTCGGGGGTCACCCTGATCCGGTACGGATGGTCGCAGCCGAGGATCAGGCCGGCGCTGTGTGCGATGTCGACCGCACCAGCGAGTGGAGCCAGGATGCCGGCCGCCACCGACGGCGGGGGTAGCCCGTCGTCCAGTAGCTCGGCCAGCCCACGACCCCGGGTCCACTCCGCGACCACGACCGCGACGGTCGGGCCGAACTTGGCGTCGGGTTCCAGCACATCGAGGACCCGCGCGGCACCGGCCGCCTCCAGCCGGGCCGAGCGCAGCGCGCGCGCCACCGCGGAGCGGATCAGCCTGAGCGCCCCGGGATCTTGCGGTGCCGCAATGAACAAGGTCAGGGCGACGTCACGGTCCAGCACCAGGTCGCGGCCCCGCCACAGTCGCACGGAGCAGCGATCGTCGCGGCCGACTTCGGACAGTAGGCGGTAACGACCCTTCCCGACAAGCGCGCCGGGGGTCGGCCACGGGGGGCCGGGCCGGTGTGTCCCCGCCCCCGCAGAGTCCCCAGAGTCCCCACTCACCGGTCCTGATCAACCTCCCCGCGTTCTTCGCCGCGCAGCCCCGCCCTCGACGCAACACCCCAGAGGCACACCACGAGAGGCAATTCTCAAGTCTACGGCTCTCGGGAGTGATTCGGGGGTTGTTCGGGCGGTTGGCGGGTCCCCCGCGCCGATCCCCGGATCGCCCCCCGGATCGCCCCGGTGAGCTCCGGGGTGCGCAGGGCAATAAGGGAGACGCCCATCACCACGCCGACGACGACGGTGGTGAGCACCAAGTCCAGCCAAGCCCCCCCGACGCCGTCTACAGCGTCACCGAGCAGGGCGCGCAGACCGAGCACCGCGCCCACCGCGGGCACTGCAGCCAGCAGGCAGTTTCGCAGGGTGATCAAGGTGCGCTTGGTCTCCACCCGGCCCAGTCGCCGGCGCAGCCAGGCCTGCCCGACCATGGCACCCAGCACGCAGGACAGCGAGTTGACCGCGGTGAGCCCGAGCACGACATCGGCGCCGTCCAGCACTACCGGGCAGGCCAGCAGCAGCGGCAGCTTCACGGCCACCATCACCGCGTTGATCATCGTTGGGGTGCGCGCGTCGGCCATCGAGTAGAAGACCCGCATCTGCAGCATCGTCACCGCGTAAGGCAGCAGGCCGAAGGCGGAGACGGCCAGCGCAGCGCCCAGGCGCTCGGCATTGCTGCTGGCCTTGCCCAGCGAGAACAGGGCAACCCCGATCTGCTCCCCAGCAAGGGTGAAGATGACGGTGATCGGGATCAGCAGCACCGTCAAGTAGCGGCTACCCAGCGACAGATCCTTGACCACTGCGCGCCAGTCGGCGTCGGCCGCCGCCCGGCTCATCCGCGGCATGATCGCCGTGAGCAGGGAGTAGCCGAGCACGCCGTAGGGTAGTTGCAGCAGCAGCCACACCAGGCTGTAGATCACCACCCCGCCCGGGTCGCCCTGCGCCGCCGACCGGGTGGTGACCACGAAGCCGAGCTGGCCGACCAGTACATAGAGCACGAACCAGGCCGCCATCCCGCTGGCCTGGGTCAGTCTGGGGTCCCAGCCCCATCGCCAGCCGAAGTGGAAACCCGCCCGGCGCAGCCCGGGCAGCTGCACCAGAGCCTGCGCGATGATGCCCGCGGTCGTGCCCAAACCCAGGACCAGCAGCTTCGGGTCGCTCAGCTGGGTTGGGTTGAGCGTGATCTCACCAGGTACCAGGGCGTAGATCCCCAGGAAACCCAGCACGATGACGTTGTTGAGCACCGGCGCCCAGGCGGGCGGGCCGAAGATGCTGCGGGCATTGAGGATCGCCCCGAACAGCCCGGACAAGCCGTAGAACAAGATCTGCGGCAGCAGTAGATAGCCGAACACCGTGGCCAGCTGCGGATTGGCGGCCGCGCCGTCGCCGAGCAGCAGCGCGGCCAGCAGCGGTGCCCCGGCGACGGCGAGCACCGTGGCCCCGCCCAGTGCCACGCAGGCGATGGTGACCAGCCGCTGCGCGTAGGCCTCGCCCTGGTCGGCGTCCTCCTTCGCCGCGCGTACCAGCAGCGGCACCACGACGCTGGTCAGTACCCCACCGAGCAAGAGCTCGTAGAGCATCGCCGGCAGCGTGTTGGAGACGGTGTAGGAGTCGTTGATCACACCCAGCCCGAGGATGGCGGCGAGCCCGAGCTGGCGGACGAACCCGGTGATCCGGCTGACCAGAGTGGCCACTGCCATCATGCGAGTGGCTGCCGCGACCGAGGTCTGCGGCCGCCCAGCCTGGTGTGCACCAGTGTGGTTCGCGGTGTCCGAGAACTCCACTGTCACCCGGCTTCCCGTGCTCTGCGCACTCGGCGCACGATCCGGCGGGCCACCAGCCCAACCAGCACAGCACCGGCGCCCGCGGTGAGCGCGACAGTAACGGTGCCGAATGCGGTGGAGCGCACCTGCAGGGTGCTCGGCTCGCCCAGCGGGGTGCCGTCCGGGGTGCTCAGCCTGGCCTCGACGCTGAACTGACCGGTCCGGCTCACCTCTGCCGGGATGACGAACTGCCGGGTGCTGCGGGCCGGCACCAACTGCAGCCCGACCGCCCCGGCGCGCAGCCCGGCGGTCTCGGTCAGGCTCAGTGCAACCTGCACACCGACCGGCAACTCGTTGCTCACGGTGATCAGCAGTGGGGAGTCTGAGGCCGCCAGGCTGTAGGGGCCGGATGACGGCACGATCCGTACCGACCGACGCAGGTCGTCGAGCCGGCCGCGCTCCTGTCCGGTCACCTGGATGGCCCGGTTCGGGTTGCCGCGCCAGGCCGAGGACACCCCGCGCAGCAGCCCGAGCCGCAGTGGGTCGAGCAGATCGACCGGCTCGAGGTTTGCGGTGGGGTCCTTGACGGTGGCGACCTGCAGGTCGCGCAGGACGTCTAGGGCCCTTTTGATGTCTGCGGTGACCTGTTGTGGGATCTCCTCGGCGCCGGCCTGTGGCGGGTAGGCCACCGTGGAAGGGGGGCCGCCGGGGCGGGTGGTGGCCAGCGCGGGCAGCTCGCGGGGGGCGAAATAGCCGAGCTCGATCAGCTGCCGGGCGGCGTTGATCAGCGCGGTGGCCTCCACACCACGGACCTGCCAGCGGCGCGGCGGAACCAGCAGCACGGGGCGGCGATCCGGGTCGGCGGCGGCGCGGTACACCAGCGCGCCGAGCCCGTCCTGTGCGGCCAGTGGGCTCGCGGTGCCGGTGGGCCGCCGATCGATGTCGAAGTCGGCGCCGACGGCGTCATTTCCGGGCTGGCCGACCTCGTCGAGGGCCAGCGCGCTGCTCAGGAGCGGGTCGACGAGCACGCCGGTGGGAGCGCTACCAGGGCTGCCCGGCAGGCTGGTTGCCAGGCCGACGACGTCACGGGCCGTTGTCTGGGGGGAGACGTCGCCGGTTTCCAGCAGCCCCCGGGGTTCCAGCAGTACCGCGTGAGTCTGCAGGGTGGTGAGGTCGGCCAGGGTGCGCTCGTCGAGCACCGCGCCCGCCGGCCAGCTCACCCCGGTCAGCGGCTGCACCCCGAGCAGGTCGCCCACCAGCTGTACGCCGGTGCTGGTGGCCAGCGACTCCAGGTCGGTCAGCCCAGCGCGGGACAGTGCCACCAGGTCGGCATCGGCGTAGGGCAGCGGCAGGACGCATCGACCTTCGACGGCGCCGCGCAGCCGATCAAGCCAGCGCTGGGCGTCTTCCGCGCCGGTGCCCTCGCTGATCCCGCCGGGATGGGCCACCCGGTAGCCGCGGCTCATCCCGTCGACCGTCTCCACCAGCGCCGGGTCGATCGCGACGCAGACGGCTGCGGCCAGTGGCGACCCTGGCGGCACCACCTGCTCGAGCGCACCGAGCAAGCCGTCGAGTCGCCCACCGGCAGCGATGTCGGCAGCCACCGGATCCGTTCCGGAGCGGTCGCCGCGGATCAGGATCGGTTCGCCGGGGCCGGTGGGCAGCCGCGCGGGTTCGGTGGCCAGGGGCCACACCACGGTCAGTGGCATCGGCTGGGGGGGCCGGCGCAGCACCGGTCCGGGCGGCTTGCCGACGGCGGTGGGCGGGATCCCGAGCACCGGCAGCAGCAGCGGGACCGCTGCCAGCCGCGCGGTGTCGCCGAAGTCCGGCTTGCCGTTGAGGTTGACCAGCAGTGGGTACACGCCCGGTTCGGTGATCTGCAGCGACTCCAGTTCTGCCCCGCCGCGCAGCGGCACATCGAGCTGGAACGGGCTGCTCTGCCCCGGGGCGAGGTCACCCGGTACCGGCTGGAACCGGGTGACATGGAGCGCTTCGGGGACGTCGCGGACGGCTCGCGCGGCCGCCTCGTCGGAGATCACCGGCTCGTCGCGTTGCAGCCGAATCTCGAGGTTGGTGATGGGCCGGTCCCCGACGTTGAGCACCCGGCCCGTCACTCTGAGCACCGGCGCGCTGGCGGCGGTGACCACCCGAGGTGACATCTCCGCCAGCTCGAGTCGAGCCAGGACGTTCGCGCGCTCAGGTTGGGGCTGCGCTGCTGCTTGCACCCAGGGGGCGCTCGGCATCAGCAATCCCAGCACCGCCACCAGGAGGGCCGCGGCGATCAGGTGGGCTCTGCACCTCACTCGGGGCGCCTCACGCTGAATCCGCGATCATCGCGGTGGCGCGACGGACGAGGCGGCGCTCGTCAGCGTAAGCCAACCGCGCCGGTAGGTCGGCCAGCGGCACCCAGGCCACCTCGGTGACCTCCACGTCGGCATCGGACAACTCCCCGCCCAACGCTCGCAGCAGGAAGTGGTGCACCGTCTTGTGCACCCGGCGGTCCTCGGCGACGAACCAGTAGTCGATGCTGCCCAGAGCGGCCACCACCGCGCTATTGATCCCGGTCTCCTCGGCGACTTCGCGCACTGCCGCCTGCTCGACGGTCTCGCCGTTCTCGATGTGACCCTTGGGCAGCGACCACAGCAGCCGACCCCGCCGATCCAGCCTACCGATCACCGCCGCCCGCCCGGTCTCGGTGTCGACCACCAGCCCACCAGCTGAGGTCTCGTCCACGGTGCGCATCCTGCTGGTCCGGCCTTTGTCCTGGCCGGCCTTGCGCTGGCCACTACGGCCCTGGCCGGTTGCCTTCCGGGCGGCCTTGTTACGGCTGGACCTACCGGAGGGCGGGGGCATGCGCCGATGGTATAGGCGGTGCCGGCACGACCGTGGGCCACCGCAGCGATGGTCGTACCCGATACCTCGCGTGATCACCGCCGGCGCACGGGCGGGAGAGGGGCCGTTAGGCTGACTCCCCGTGTCGCCTTCGCCCTCCGCGGTGGGAAACCGCATGCCGTCCATGAGCACGGCACAGCAGAATGCGGTGGTGGAGCTGCTCCGGATCGCGCCGGTGGCTGATGAGCTGGCCGCCCGGTTCAGCGCGGCCGGTTATTCGCTGTACCTGGTGGGCGGCAGCGTGCGGGACGCCCTGCTCGGCAGGCTGGGCAACGACCTGGACTTCACCACCGACGCCCGGCCCGACGCCACCCGGCGGATCCTGGACGGCTGGGCCGACGCCGTGTGGGACACCGGGATCGCTTTCGGCACCATCGGCGCGACCAGGGCCGGCACGCACTGCGAGATCACCACCTACCGGGCGGACCGTTACGACCGGGTGTCGCGCAACCCGGACGTCGTCTTCGGCGACACCGTCGAGGGTGACCTCGCCCGGCGGGACTTCACCGTGAATGCGATGGCTGTGGAGCTGCCACTGCAAGGCGGTGGCCGGTTCATCGACCCGCACGGTGGGATGGCCGCGCTGGCTCGGCGTGAGCTGGACACCCCCGCGACGCCGCAGGAGTCTTTCGCCGACGACCCGCTGCGGATGCTGCGCGCCGCCCGGTTCGTCTCCCAGCTCGGGTTCACCCTGGCTCCTCGGGTGCGGGCGGCGCTGGCTGATATGGCGCCCGAGATCCGCCGGATCACCGTCGAGCGGGTGGGCGCGGAGCTGTCCAAGCTGCTGCTCGGGGCGGATCCGCGGGCCGGCATCGAGCTGATGGTGGACACCGGGCTGGCCGACCACGTGCTGCCCGAGGTGCCCGCGATGCGGCTGGAGATCGACGAGCATCACCAGCACAAGGACGTCTACGTGCATTCGCTGACGGTGCTCGATCAGGCGATCGCCCTGGAGGACGGCGAGCCCGACCTGGTGCTGCGGCTGGCGGCGTTGCTCCATGACATCGGCAAGCCGGCCACCCGCAGGCACGAGCCCGGCGGCGGGGTGAGCTTCCACCATCACGAGGTCGTCGGGGCCAAGATGGTCCGCAAGCGGTTGCGCGCGCTGCGTTTCCCCACGCACGTCGTCACCGACGTCGCTGCGCTGACGTTCCTGCACCTGCGGTTTCACGGCTACGGCAGCGGTGAGTGGACCGACTCGGCGGTGCGTCGCTATGTCACCGACGCCGGGGAGCTGCTGCCGCGGCTGCACAAGCTCGTCCGCGCCGACTGCACCACGCGCAACCGTCGCAAGGCGGCCGCGCTGCAGCGCAGCTACGACGACCTGGAGCGGCGCATCGGGCGGATCCGCGCCGAGGAGGACCTGGCTCGGGTCCGCCCGGACCTCGACGGTAACGCCATCATGGAGCTGCTCGGCCTGCCGCCCGGGCCGTTGGTCGGCCAGGCCTGGCGGCACCTCAAGGAGGTGCGCTTGGACCGGGGTCCGCTGTCCCGTGAGGAGGCAGAGGCCGAGCTACGCCGCTGGGCGCAGGACAACCTAGCCGAGTAAGCAGGACCCGCCGCCACGGACGTTTCCGCCCTGGCTGATGGGTTACCGTGCCCGCCGTGCACTCAGACGACGTTCCGATTGTCCTGCTCGATGAGCAGCTGCGTCCGTCCGGCCAGCTACCCAAGTCCCAGGTTCACCATCGGGACACCCCGTTGCACCTGGCGTTCTCCTGCTACGTCTTCGACGGCTCCGGCCGGCTGCTGATGACCCGCCGCGCCACCAGCAAGCGGACCTGGCCGGGGGTGTGGACCAACTCCTGCTGCGGACACCCGCTGCCTGATGAGTCCGGTGTGCAGGCGGCGGCGCGGCGGCTGCGCGAGGAGTTGGGTGTGCGAATGGTGCGCTCGACGGTGGCGCTGCCCGATTTCCGGTACCGGGCGGTGGCGCCCGACGGTGTGGTGGAGAACGAGTTCTGCCCGGTGCTGGTGGGCAGCATCGACGGTCAGCTGCGGCCCAACCCGGCCGAGGTCCTAGAGCACCGCTGGACCCCCTGGCCCGACGTGGTAGCCCTAGTAGCGGCTGCTCCCTGGGCGATCAGCCCCTGGGCCGCCCTCCAGATCCCGCTATTGGCCGCCCTGCCCACCCCGCCATGGTCCCCACTCATCTGACCCTCGCAGAAGCAGGAGGAGAGCTGCGGTCGATGAGGCCGTAGAGGGCGGCGGCGATGAGGTAGGCGGCGGCGGCCAGGAGGATGAGTTCGGGGGCGTGGCCGTCAGCGGGGATTACGGTGGCGGCGAGCGCGACGGCCAGCACGTAGCCGACGTTGAACACCGTGTCATAGAGCGCGAAGACCCGACCGCGCGCCTCGTCCCCGATGTCGACCTGCACCGTGGCGTCCAGGCTCAGCTTCACCACCTGCCCGGCCGTGGACAGGGCGAACGCGGCTGCCAGCATCGTGGGCATGATCATCGGAAGGCCGAGCGTGGCGATCAGTAAACCGGCGGCGACCAGCGCACCGCGCACGGTGCGCTGCCGGCCGAACTTGGCCACCAGCAGCGGCGTGAGCACCGCTGCGAGCAGCAACCCGAGCGCAGCGGCAACCAGTAGCTGGCCGACCCCGCCCAGCCCAGCCAGCAGCATCCCCTGGGAGGTGAAGGAGTTGCGGTAGAGCAGCAGCGCTACCAGGGTGGCGATGCCGAACGAGAGCCGGTGCGCGACGAGCGCCACCAGACCCGCGGCCACGCTGGGCACCCGGACCGCCGCGGCCAGGCCGTCACGCAACCCCCTGGCTACCGCGCGGATGGTCTCGCTGGGCTCGTCGGTGGAATCCGGCCCGAGCTGACCTCGGTGCAAGCCTGCGAGGGTGGCTGCCGCGACCAGCGAGCCCAACAGTGCGCCCGCTGTCACCCAGGCCGATCCGGTGTTGCCCGATCCGATCACGCTACGCAGCCCGACGGCGCAGATCCCGCCGAAGACAGTGACCGCCGCGCCGACGGTGGCCGCCAGCGCGTTGGCCTCGATCAGGTGTCTGCGCGGCACCACATGCGGCAATCCCGCGGACAGCCCTGCCAGCACGAACCGGCTCACCCCGGTCACCAGCAGCGCTCCCACATACAGCGGCACCCCGGCTACCCCGGTCCCGACGGCGAGCGCCACCAGCACGATCGGCACGGTGCGCAGTAGGTTCGCGATGACCAGGACCCGACGACGGTCCCAGCGGTCCAGCAGTGCCCCGGCGAATGGTCCCACCAGGGAGTACGGCAGCAGCAGCACAGCGAGCCCGGCCGCCACGGCGATCGGGTCGGCTTGGCGTTCCGGGTTGAACAGCACGGCGCCGCCCAATCCGGCTTGGAACACCCCGTCGCCCCATTGCGCGGCGAAGCGGGAGGTCAGCAGCCGGCCGAACCCGCGGGTGCCCAGCAATCGCCGCACCCCTAATCGGTCGGGCCGACTTGCGAGGGCAACGGCCGGCGACGAGGTCACGACCACGCAGGTTAACGGTGTGGTGTGGGTTCTGCGTCAGTGACCGGAGTCCCTTGTCAAAATCGGTGCCAGATGCGAGACGATGTCGGGGTGGACGAAGTGGAAGCGGGTTCGGCGTTGGTCGCTGCCCCGGCACTGCGGGATCCCAACTTCCGCCGCACCGTGGTGCTGGTCATCGACCACCGCGCCGCAGGCACGCTCGGCGTGGTGCTCAACCGGCCCAGCGATGTGCCGGTGCGCGAGGTGCTGCCGTTGTGGGGGCCGCACGCCTCGGTTCCGCAAGCGCTCTACGTCGGCGGTCCGATGCAACAGCGCGCGGCGCTGTGCGTGGCCGCGCTGCCCGCCGGGGTGGACGCCGAGCACACTGAGGGCGTGATCAAAGTACGGGGGTCCCTGGCCCTGGTCCAACTCGACGCCGATCCGGACCTGATGGCACCGCGACTGCGCGGGCTGCGGGTGTTCGCCGGATACTCCGGTTGGGACGAAGGCCAGCTTGCCGGTGAGATCAATCGTGGTGACTGGATCGTGGTGCCCGCCTTGCCCGACGATGTGTTGGCTCCGCCGGGCACCGATCTGTGGGGTCGCGCGCTGCGCCGCCAGGGCATGCCGCTGGCTCTGCTGGCCACCTATCCCGCCGACCCGGTGCTGAACTGATGTCGCGCAAGGGCTGGTTGTCGCGGTCGGGGTCGGGGTCGCCTGCGCAGCCTCCTGGCGGCCTGCCGCGCGAGGAACCCGGCCCCGGTCAGGAGTCGGTGTGGGACTACCCGCGCCCGCCCCGGGTCCAGCGGGTGCGCCGCCGCGCCCGGATCGTGCACGGCGGGACACTCATCCTCGACACCGATGACGTGGTGCGGGTCCTGGAGACGTCGCACCCGCCGACGTACTACCTGCCGCGGGCCGAGTTCCGGGTGCCGCTGCTGGCCGCGCCGCGTCTCACGATGTGTGAGTGGAAGGGTGAGGCGTGCTACATCGACCTCGAGGTGCCCGGCGTCGCGCCGTTGCGGGAGGTCGGGTGGTGGTACCCGCAGCCCGACCTGCGCTACCCGCAACTCACCGACCGGGTCGCGGTCTACGCCGGTCGCTTCGATGAGGTGACCCTGAACGGCGAGCCGGTAACCCCCCAACCCGGCGACTTCTACGGCGGCTGGATAACCCCCGACGTGGTAGGCCCCTTCAAAGGCCCCCCCAACACCCGAGCCTGGTAGCCCCGCCCTGCCCCTGCGCGCAGTCTGGATGCAGAACGCTGCCAACAGGCTGGCTATGGGTGCACTCTGGATGCAGAACGCGGTTATGGTCGCGCGGTGCAGGCACCCGAGCACCCGGCGCAACCACCTGCGGGCGGTGGCATTGCTATGGCTACGCGGTGGCCCAGTAGGCCGCCGGCGAGCAGTAGGCCGATCGCGCCGGCGCCGGTCACCCCGACGATCGCCGCGAGCGCCGGGCCGCCCGTCCCGAAGGCCAGCACCCCGCCGGCGGCGCTGACTGCGCCAGCCGCGAGCACTGGTGGGGCCGCCACCCGATTGGCCGCGATGAAGGCGGCCTCCGACCGCAGTGTCGCGGGGGTGCGGATGCCGGCGAACCGGTTGCGCGGTAGCCGTTGCCGCCAGCCGAGCAGACCGACGGTGAGCAGCGCGCCGCCGCCGACCAGCAGCACCACACCGAGCAGCGCGGAGGCAGACACGACGGTAAGGATACCGGCGCCGGAATTCCGATGTGTCTACCCGCTATCATGACAGCCATGAGCACGGCCCGCCTGCTCCTTCCCGGGCCGCGCTGACCAGCGGACCTGTCAGCGCGGCGACCCCTCACGGCCTCATTGCCCTGAGGGGATTTCTGTTTCCTGGGGGCTCGAAAGGACGATCATGAGCAGCACCGATGCCGGGGACGTCCCGCCACACCGCTACACCGCGGCGCTGGCTGGCGAGATCGAACGCCGCTGGCAGCGCCGCTGGGCCGAGCGCGGAACCTTCCACGCGCCGAACCCGGTCGGGAACCTGCGCCCCCCAGATGGTGCTGCGGTGCCCGACGACAAGCTCTTCGTGCAGGACATGTTCCCCTACCCGTCCGGGTCCGGACTGCACGTCGGGCACCCGCTGGGCTTCATCGGCACTGATGTCTTCGCCCGCTACCACCGGATGACCGGGCGCAACGTGCTGCACACCATGGGCTTCGACGCGTTCGGGCTGCCCGCTGAGCTGTACGCGGCCCAGACCGGTACTCATCCGCGGACCACCACCGAGGCGAACATCGAGCGCTACCTGGCGCAGATCCGCCGGCTGGGGCTCGGCCACGACGAGCGCCGCCGGATCGCCACCACCGACGTCGAGTACTACCGCTGGACCCAGTGGATCTTCTTGCAGATCTACAACGCGTGGTACGACACCCGGGCTCGCCGGGCTCGCCCGATCGTCGAGTTGGAGGCCGAGTACGCCCAAGGCGCGCGGTCCACCCCGGACGGTCGCGTCTGGTCCGCGCTGACCCGGGCCGACCAGCAGGGCATCATCGACTCGCACCGGCTGGTCTACCTGTCCGAGGCCCCGGTGAACTGGTGCCCAGGGTTGGGCACTGTGCTGGCCAATGAAGAGGTCACCGCCGAGGGCCGCAGTGACCGCGGCAACTTCCCGGTGTTCCGGCGCAACCTGCGGCAATGGATGATGCGGATCACCGCCTACGCCGACCGGCTGCTCGACGACCTGGACCGGCTGGACTGGCCAGACAAGATCAAGATCATGCAGCGAAACTGGATCGGCCGCTCCCACGGCGCCCGCATCCGGTTCGGTGTTGGTGGCTCTTCAAGTACCACCAACCGGGGGTCCGGGGGTACTTGGAGAGCTACCAACATCGAGGTCTTCACGACCCGCCCAGACACCCTGTTCGGCGCGACCTACCTGGTGCTGGCGCCGGAGCACCCGCTGGTCTCCGAGATCGCCGCCGAGCAATGGCCGGCCGGGGCGGACAGTCGCTGGACTGGTGGGGCCGCCACCCCGGCGGAGGCGATCGCCGGTTACCGTCGAGCTACCGCACAACGCTCCGAACTGGAGCGCCAGGAGAGCCGGGACAAGACGGGGGTCTTCACCGGGGTCTATGCCACCAACCCGGCTACGGGCCAGCAGATCCCGATATTCATCGCCGACTACGTGCTGATGGGCTACGGCACCGGCGCGATCATGGCGGTGCCCGGGCAGGACCAGCGCGACTGGGACTTCGCGGAGGCCTTCGGGCTGCCGATCGTGCGCACCGTCGCCCCACCGGAGGGTTTCCCGGGGCAGGCGTACTCCGGGGAGGGCCCGGCGATCAACTCCTCGTTCCTCGACGGGTTGGACGTCGTGGAGGCGAAGAAGGCGATCACCGACTGGCTGGAGGCCAACGGCGCCGGCGATGCAACCGTGCAGTACAAGCTGCGCGATTGGCTGTTCGCCCGGCAGCGGTACTGGGGCGAGCCGTTCCCGATCGTCTACGACACCGACGGCCGACCGCACCCGTTGCCCGAGTCGATGCTGCCCGTCGAACTGCCGGACGTGGCGGACTACGCGCCGACCACGTTCGACCCGGACGACGCCGATTCCGAGCCGGCCCCGCCGCTGGCCAAGGCCACCGACTGGGTTGAGGTCCAGCTAGACCTGGGTGATGGCGTGCAGACCTACCGCCGGGACACCAACGTGATGCCGCAATGGGCGGGATCGTGCTGGTACCAGTTGCGCTACATCGATCCGGACAACTCTGAGGCGATGTGCGATCCGGTCAACGAGCGGTACTGGATGGGCCCACGGCCGCAGCTGCACGGTGCGGATGACCCGGGTGGGCTGGATCTGTACGTCGGCGGCGTGGAGCACGGCGTGCTGCACCTGCTTTACTCGCGGTTCTGGCACAAGGTGCTCTACGACCTGGGGCATGTTTCCTCGGAGGAGCCCTACCGGCGGCTGTACAACCAGGGCTACATCCAGGCCTTCGCCTACACCGACGCGCGCGGGGTGTACGTCCCCGCCGAGGAGGTCGTCGAGGAGCCCGACGGCCGGTACACCTGGCGCGGCCAAGAGGTCCGGCGCGAGTACGGCAAGATGGGCAAGAGCCTGCGCAACTCGGTCTCACCGGACGAGATGGGCGATACCTACGGCGCCGACACGCTGCGGGTGTACGAGATGTCGATGGGACCATTGGACACCTCGCGGCCATGGGCGACCAAGGACGTCGTCGGAGCGCACCGGTTCTTGCAGCGACTGTGGCGCAACCTGGTCGACGAGCAGACCGGACAGCTGCGGGTGACCGATACCCAACCCGACATCGAGACGCTGCGGGCGCTGCACCGGGCCACTGCCGGGATCCGGGAGGACTACGCGACGTTGCGGCTGAACACCGCGATCGCCAAACTCATCGAGCTGAACAACCAGGTGACCAAGGCGTATCCCGAGGGAGCCCCGCGGGCGGTGGCCGAGCCGATGGTGCTGCTGCTGGCGCCACTGGCCCCGCATGTCGCCGAGGAACTGTGGTCCCGGCTGGGCGGTGACAAGCCGCTGGCGCACGGGCCAATGCCCGAGGCTGACGAGCGCTACCTGATCGAGGACACCGTGGAGTACCCGATCCAGATCAACGGCAAGGTCCGCACCCGGATGGTAGTGCCCACCTCGGCGAGCCCGGAGGAAGTGCGCGCCGCAGCGTTGGCGCAGGTGCGTGCGGCCACGCTGATCGACGGTGAGGAGCCCCGCAAGGTGATCGTGGTGCCCGGCCGCCTGGTCAACGTCGTCCCCTAACCCCCCGTCCGCGCGTGTCGGGCCGTGGTGCCCGGTGTGTCGGGCTCCTGGGTCCGGTGTGTCGGGCCGTGGTGCCCGGTGTGTCGGGCTACTAGGTCCGGTGTAGGTCCGTTCGGCGGGTGAGCTCGTCGCGCCGGGGTTCGCTCGGTGCGCCGGTGTTCGCCGGTATGGCGCTATCCAGCGGGGCGGCTGCCCGTTCACGATGGTTACCCAGCGACCAGGCGAGCGGGAGAAGCCGTGGGGACCAGCAGGGGGCTGCGCTGGGCGGGTGCCGTGCTGGTGGTCGCTGCGCTCGCCGCACTGGTGTGGGTTCACCGCGGCGAGCTGCCAACCACTGGGCGTGCGCTGCGCGATGCGGACCGCGGCTGGCTGGTGGTCGGCGTCGCGGCGCTGGTGCTGTTATGGGTGGACTGGGTGCTGTTGCATGTGTTCTGCCGCAGGCTTGTGGGCGTCGGTGGCTTTGCCGAGATCATTTTCCTGGTACCTGTGACGGTGGCGGCGCTGGCGTTGAACCTGGCGGTGAAGTCCGGCGGTCTGGCGGGGCTGGCGGTGTTCGTCGCGGACGGTCGGCGCCGGGGGCTGTCCGCTGCGCGGGTCAGCGGCGCCTACGTAGTGGCGGCTGCCATGACCGAGGTCGCCTTCGTCGTCACCCTCGCGGCCGGCATCGTGGTGGTGTGGCTCGACGGTCGGATCACCAGACCCGAAGTGGTCGCGGTGGTGATCTTCGTGGTGATGCTGACAGTGCATGTGGCGGCGCTGCTCGCCGCGGTCCGCAGCCGCGAGCTGCTCCGTCGGCTGTGGAGCCTGCCGGACCGGGCGGTGGACGTCGTGCTGCGGCGCCCCACCCGCCAGCACGATGTCACTGGCGCCGACGAGCTCTACGAGGCGGTCGGGCTGCTGCGCCGCCGGCCCGTCGCGATGCTGCCGGCGGTGGGTTGCGCAGTCGCGATCGACCTGCTCGGCGTCGTGATGCTCTGGGCCGCGCTGGCCGCCGTCGGAGGAGGCGACCGGCCGGTCGTCGCATTGGTCGCCTACGCGATCTCGACCCTGTTCGGCATCGTCGGGGTGTCGCCTGGTGGGCTGGGATTCGTCGAGGTCGGCGCCGTCGCGGTGCTGGCGGCCTTCGGCACATCTGTCGGTGTCGCTGCCGCGGCGGTCGTGGTGTTCCGCGTGCTGCAGTTCTGGCTCCCGGTCGTCGTCGGCGCATTGGTGAGTTGGTGGCTGCGTCGCCGGGGTGCAGACCGCGCGCGTCGCGTTGCGCAGGCCCCGGCATGACGACGGATCAGGCCGCTGCGCCCGGTACCTCGGCGCGACCCGGCCGCCGGACGGTGAGCCCCATCGGCGTGGTGGCGTTGATCCGGCGGCTCACTGGGTTCTTCAGGGGGGTCGAGCCGGCCCGAGGCGGGCCGCGTGTCACCAACACGACGCTCCGGCAGTGCGCCTGCCCACCCCGTGTCCACCTGCTCGCGGTGGATTGGCCTTGTCATAGTTCAGGGAACATGAACGACTCGGGGGATACTCGTGATTGACCATGAGCAGCGACCGGTCCCGGTCGTCGGGTAACCGGCAGCAGCGCGACGAAGTCGCAGTTGTAACTGAACTGACCGGCCTGGGCCTGCGGTGCCTGGGCGTCGAAGTCGAACTCAGGCGGGAATGAGGCCGGTACGGAGCGGTCAGGGCGCTCACCGCGTGAACCTCAGGCGAACGGCCACCCGTGAGCCGGACCCGTTTCCCCGATCGGTACAGCCGGGTATCCCACGACGGTCGAGACGTGGACCACAGGCGGCAGCCGTGCACAGGAGGCCGACACACCGTGCACAGGAGGCCGACACACCGGCCGGGTGTGGAGACACACGCGGTAACGGGACCTCCCTTTGCCCCGATACGTCTCCATATATCGCTTGCCGCCGCGCCTCGATGGAGGGAGTAGCGCAAGATGGCAGCTGATTCCAGGCTTGAGCCGCAGTCGGCGAGGCGCAGCTGGGTCGTGCTCCTGTACTTCTATGCGGCGGCGCTCGTCGGCCTCGGCTTCGTCGTCACCGGCATCACCATGGGCCTCTTCGGCGCCAAAAACGCCCTGTTCCCGAGCCTGGGCCTGCCCAGTTACAGCTACGAGTACCGCTACCCCCCGGACTCGCCCGGGCCCACGGAGCCGACGGAGCAGCAGCGCCAGGCCGCGAAGGACCGGGCGATCGACGACCGCCGCAGCCGCGGTCTCGACGACATGCTCAGCGGCCTCATCATCGCCGGGGTCGGGGCACCCGTGCTGGTCTGGCACCTCAAACGCGGCCGTGCGCTGAGCGCCGCGGCCGAGAAACCCGACGGCACCACCTCCCCGGCGCCGCCCGTCCCGCCGCAGCCCCCGGCATGACGGCGCCGACCTGTGCACGGGAGCCTGACACACCGGACACAGGAGCCTGACACACCGGACACAGGAGC
Organism: Pseudonocardiaceae bacterium; assembly: GCA_050700115.1. Taxonomy (GTDB): domain Bacteria; phylum Actinomycetota; class Actinomycetes; order Mycobacteriales; family Pseudonocardiaceae. The sequence goes on along the minus strand of JBOHGG010000026.1, from coordinate 20,045 downwards.
CTGACACACCGGGCATGGGAGCCTGACACGCCGGGTAGTAGGGGGAGGACTATCGGTCCAAGTCGCCGCGGATGAACGCCTCGACGGCTTGGTGGGCGTCGGAGTCGGAGTACTGCACCGGCGGTGACTTCATGAAATACGACGATGCGGAGACGATCGGGCCGCCGATGCCCCGGTCTTTCGCGATCTTCGCTGCCCGGATCGCGTCGATGATCACGCCGGCGGAGTTGGGTGAGTCCCAGACCTCGAGCTTGTACTCCATGTTCAGCGGCACGTCGCCGAATGCCCGGCCCTCCAGCCGCACGTAAGCCCACTTGCGATCATCGAGCCACGGCACGTGGTCCGAAGGGCCGATATGCACCGCCGCCTTCTCCATCTCATGCGGCACCTGTGAGGTCACCGACTGCGTCTTGGAGATTTTCTTCGACTGCAGCCGCTTGCGCTCCAGCATGTTCATGAAGTCCATGTTGCCGCCGAAGTTGAGCTGGTAGGTCCGCACCAGTTCCACCCCACGGTCCTCGAACAGCTTGGCCAGCACCCGGTGCGTGATGGTGGCCCCGACCTGGGACTTGATGTCATCACCGATGATCGGTACCCCGGCTGAGGTGAACTTGCGCGCCCACGCCGGATCAGAGGCGATGAACACCGGCAGCGCGTTGACGAACGCGACCCCGGCGTCCAGCGCGCATTGGGCGTAGAAGCGGTCCGCCTCCTCCGAGCCCACCGGAAGATAGGACACCAGCACGTCGGCGCCGGACTCGCGCAGCAGATCGACCACGTCGACCGGCTTCTCGTCGGACTCGGTGATGATGTCCCGGTAGTACTCGCCCAGACCATCCATCGTGTGCCCGCGGTGCACGGTGACCCCCAACGGCGGCACGTCGCAGATCGAGATGGTGTTGTTCTCGCTTGCCACGATGGCCTCGGACAGGTCGCGCCCCACCTTCTTGGCATCGACGTCGAACGCCGCGACGAACTGAAGGTCACCGACGTGGTAGTTACCGAACTGCACGTGCATGAGACCGGGCACCCGGGCGGTGGGATCGGCGGCGCGGTAGTAGTACACGCCCTGTACCAGGGAGGCAGCGCAGTTGCCGACGCCCACAATGGCGACCCGGATGCCGGGACCGCCGTGATGCTCGACGCGGCCTTCAGTCATGGTCTGACCCTTCTCTGTCGTCGTGTGTTGGTGCTGGGTTCGCCTGTTCCTGGGCTATCAGTTCGTTGAGCCAGCGCACTTCACGCTCGCTGGTCTCCAGACCCATCCGGTGGAGTTCGCTGGTGTAGCGGTCGATTTGGTTGCCGGTCCGCGCCAGCACAGCCCGCAGTCCCTCCCGACGTTCCTCGACTCGGCGACGTCTGCCCTCCAGGATGCGCATCCTGACTTCAGCGGGGGTCCGCGAGAAGAACGCCAGGTGCACTCCGAAGCCGTCGTCCTCCCAGGTCTGTGGGCCGGCATCGGCCAGCAAGGTGGCGAAGCGCTCCTTGCCGTCCGCGGTGAGCTTGTACACCCGCCGGGCGCGGCGGGCCCAGGGCTTGCCCCGGCTGGCGCGCAGGTCCCGCGAATCCTCTGGCCGCTCGTTGTCCTCGACGATGAAGCCGCAGCGTTGCAACCGGCGCAATGTGGGGTATAGAGAGCCGAAGGAGCAGGCGCGAAACGCCCCGAGCAGATCGGTGAGCCGTTTGCGCAGTTCGTAGCCGTGCATCGGATCGTCGTGGAGCACTCCGAGCACCGCCAGCTCCAGCACGCGGCACCTCCAAGCAGGGATTCGATGTGTAAGGCGATTATATCGCGGCGATACATCTCGGCAGCGTCAGGGACTGGCGGGGTCGCCGGAACGCCGCAGCGATGATCACGAAACGGTTGCGTAGGCTGTCTGGCGTGCGGACCGAACGACAGGTGGTGGACTACGCGTTGCAGCGGCGTGCGCTGCTCGCGGAGGTCTATGCCGGTCGGGTCGGGGTGATGGACGTCTGCGACGCGACCCCGTATCTGCTCCGGGCCGCCAAGTTCCACGGCGAGCCCAGCTCGGTCACCTGCCCGGTATGCCGCAAGGAGCCTTTGACACTGGTCTCGTGGGTGTACGGTGACGAACTCAAGCATGTCGCAGGCTCCGCCAGGACCCTCGATGAGCTGAACCGGATGGCGACGCTGTTCGAGCAGTTCAGCGTGTACGTCGTCGAGGTTTGCCGGACGTGCAGCTGGAACCACCTCGTGCAGTCATACGTCCTAGGGACCAGGGGTGTCGGGAGCAGGCGGTCCCGCAGGAGGACCGCGGCGGAGTGACCCGCCCCCGGCGGCGTACCCATCGTCGAACCCTTCGCGGCCCGAACACTGGTCTGGGAGGCCAAACGCGTGAGCGACCAGCGAGATGACAGCGGTCGGCACTCGTGGGATCCGAGTGAGAACTGCCCACCGGAGCGGTTCGCCCAACCCCGGCAACAGGGTGGGCGGGCCGGCGATTCGGCCGAGCGTGGCCGGCCACCGCTGCCGGCCGGGCGGCCGATCCTGCCGCCCCGGCAGGAGCCCGAGCTACTCACCCACACCGCCTCCCGGCCCACCGATCAGGGAAATCAATATGACCGGCGACGCTACCCGTGGATGCCGTGGACAGGCGGTAAGAGACGCTGGATCCGCAGGGTCGCGCTGGTGGGCCTGTTACTCGCGGTCCTGACGCCGGTGCTGGCGTTCTTTGCCGGCTGGTTGTTCTTCACCGTGCCGTCCCCGGAGTTGCTGGCGGCGGAGCGCAAGCAGGTCACCACGATCATGGCCAGTGACGGGACCACCGAGATCGGCCGCTACGTGCCCGAGCAGGGCAATCGAATCGCGGTCGATCTCGACGAGGTTCCGGTGCACGTGCAGAACGCCGTGCTGGCTGCCGAGGACCGCAGCTTCCGGTCCAACCCCGGATTCGACATCACGGGCATCGCGCGGGCCGCGTGGAAGCAGCTCACCGGCGGCACCGGCGGTGGGTCCACGATCACCCAGCAGTACGTCAAGGTCGCCACCGGCCAGGACGAGTACAGCTTGTTCCGGAAGTTCCGTGAAGTGATCGTGGCGGCCAAGATAACCAAGCAGAACTCCAAGGACCGGATCCTGGAGGACTACCTCAACACGATCTACTTCGGCCGCGGCGCCTACGGCATCCAGGCCGCCAGCCAGGCGTACTTCGGCAAGAACGTCCAGAGCCTCGCTCCCGCCGAGGCCGCGGTGCTGGCCGCCGCGATCCGGTCCCCCTCCCGGTTGGACCCGGCCAAGAACCTGGAGCAGTCGGAGCTGCGGTGGAACTTCGTGCTGGACGGCATGGTCGCCCAGGGCTGGTTGACCCAGACCGAGCGGGCCGCGACGGGGTACCCGGCGACCATCGAGCCGGGGCAGGCCCCGGGCTCGCCGACCGATGACCGCGCACACATCGTCGACCGGGTGCTTGACGAGCTGGAGAAGCAGGGCATCAATCGAGAGCAGCTGGCCGTCGACGGTGGGCGGATCAGCACCACCATCGATGTCCGGGCGCAGCGGCTGGCTGGGGACGCGGTGCTCACCGAGCTGCGCACGCAGCCGCGCAACCTGCACTCCTCGTTGGTCGCGATCGATCCGCGAAGCGGGGGGGTGATCGCCTACTACGGCGGAGCTGAAGGAGAGGGTTTCGACCTGGCCGGCGGTCCGGCGTGGAGCCCGGGCTCGGCCTTCAAACCGTTCGCCATGATCGCCGCGCTCAAGCAGGACATCGGCTTGAACTCGATCTACGATGGCAGCTCTCCGCTGGTCATTGACGGTAGACCCTATGCCAACTCGGAGAGTCGCGACTACGCCAAGCTGACCTTGCACGAGGCGATGACGCAGTCGGTCAACACGGCGTTCGTGCGGCTGGCCGAAGACGTGGGAGCGCAGACGATCCGGGATGCCGCGATCCAGGCAGGCATCCCCGAGCAGGTCAACGGCAAGCGCTCGATGGCGGAGCTGGACAGCGGGCAGCCTGCGGTCGGTATCACGCTGGGCCAGTACGCGGTGCACACCATCGACATGGCCAACGCCTACGCGACCTTCGCCGCTGACGGGATGCGTCACGATCCGTTCTTCGTCCGGGAGTACGTCAACGCCCGCGGCGAGGTCGACTACCGGCACGTCAACGAGCCGAAACAGGCCTTCGACCCGACGAACCTCGAGCGCAACTCACGGCTGGCTCGCAACCTCACCGCGACGTTGACCGACGTTGCGCGCAGCTCGCAGATCCCACTGGACGGTGGCCGTCAGGTCGCCGCCAAGACCGGTACCCACCAGCTCGGCGACACTGGCTCCAACTCCGCCGCCTGGACGGTCGGGTACACCCCCTCGATCTCCACCGCGGTGTGGGTGGGTGACCCGGCGAACTCGGCGATCAAGAACTCCACCGGTGGCGACATCTTCGGGCGCGGCGTGCCCGGAGCGATCTGGCAGCGGTTCATGAATTCCTACCTCGCGGGCACCCCGATGGAGAACTTCCCCGAGTTCACGCTGATCGGTCCGGCCGCGCCACCCCCCGTGCAGGCGGCTCCGCAGCGGTCGGCCAACCGTGAGCCCGGGCGAACCAGACCGTCCGCCCGGCCCGAACCCGATTTCGAGCAGTTCCTCCCCACGCCGGTCGAGCCTGAGGAGGAGTCGTCCGAGCCGTCTTCGCGGAACTGCTTCCCGTTCGGATGTGACGACTCCCCGCCCAGAGATGACGAGGAAGGCGACGGTGAGCGGCGTTGACCGTGGCGTCGTCGCAGGCTTCGTAGCATCACCGCCGTGCCCCGTCGCCATCTGAACGCCGGCTCGGCCGGCGGTGATCTGACTGCCGGCTCGGCCGGCGGGCGGATCGATGGGCGCTCCCTGACACCGTCGCAGCGGGTAGTGCCCAGCTGGACCGATCCGGTGCCCCGGCTGGCCAGCCGGATCGTGGGTGGTCCGCTGGGCCGCCACGCTGTGCTGGGCCGGCACTGGTTCTGGTCCCCGCTGCGGGTGGTGTTGTTTCTCGCCACGATCACCTTGACGCTCGGCTGGCTGGCCAAGTCGCCGTGCCTGCAGACCTACCCCGACAGCGCCGGTGTGCTGCAGCTGGACTGGCGGGACGGTCGGCAGTACCGGGCGATGTGCTACTCGGACACTGTCCCGCTCTACACCGCAGAGCGGCTGGACCGGCCCGGGCTGGCGGGCCTGCCGTATGCCACCTCGTGGATCGAGAATCAGGGCCAGCCCGGTGAGCAGGTGCGGTACATGGAGTACCCGGTGATCACCGGGATGTACCAGTTCGCCGTCGCCAAGCTTGCTCAGGCCTGGGTGGCGGTCGCGGATCGAGGTTGGCTTCCCGGTTCGGTACCCGCCGTCGTGTACTTCGACATCAGCGCGGTGTGGCTGGCCGCGGCGTGGTTGGTGACGGTGTGGGCGCTGGTGTCGCTGTCGCCGCGACGACCGTGGGATGCCGCGCTGGCCGCGCTGTCACCGCTGGTGGTGGTGCACGCGTTCACCAATTTCGACGTGCTGGCCACCGCGCTCGCCACCGCAGGGCTGCTCGCCTGGGCCCGGCGGCGCCCGGTGCTCGCGGGTGTGCTGCTCGGCTTGGGCGCAGCTGCCAAGCTCTACCCGCTGTTCCTGCTGGGCCCGATCCTGCTGCTGTGCCTGCGGACCGGCCGGCTGCGGGCCGGACTGCAGGCAACCGCTGCGGCGGCGGTGACCTGGGTGATCGTCAACCTGCCGGTGGCGGTGCTGTTCCCAGCCGGATGGGCGGAGTTCTTCCGGCTCAGTAGCAGGCGCGGGGCCGATCCGGACTCGCTGTACACCGTGGTGTCCACCTTCACCGGGTGGCCTGGTTTCGACGGGGTGCTTGCGCCCGGTCAGATCCCGGCCGTGCTCAACCTGGTCAGCGCGGCACTGTTCATGCTGGCCTGCGGGGGGATCGGCTGGGTGGCGCTGGCAGCGCCGCGCCGTCCGCGGCTGGCCCCGTTGTGCTTCCTGGTGGTGTGTGCGTTTCTGCTCGTCAACAAGGTGTGGAGCCCGCAGTACTCGTTGTGGCTGGTACCGCTCGCGGTGCTGGCGATCCCCCAGTGGAAGCCGGTGCTGGCCTGGATGACGCTCGACGCGCTGGTCTGGGCCCCCCGGATGGCCTATTACCTGGGCGTGGATAACAAGGGTCTGCCCATCGAGCCATTCCTCGGCGCGGTGCTGCTGCGCGACGCCGCAGTGCTGCTGCTCATGGCCCTGGTGCTGCGGAACATCTGGCGTCCAGACCGCGACCCGGTCCGGCTCGCTGGCGACGACGACCCCCACGGCGGGGTACTCGACAACGCCCCCGACACGGTGGTCCTGCGCGCACCCAGGCGGCAGTCTGGGGCCAGAACGCAGTAATAAGGTCGCGGGGGCCTACCAGCCCAGCTGATCGCGCAGCCAGGCGATGTCGTCGGCTTGGGAGGCAGGGTCGGTCTCCAGGATTACCGTGGCGCCCGCTGCGGCGCAGATCGCCACCAGTTGCCCGGCTTCGATGGTGCCCTGGCGCACCGGCGCGTGGCGGTCTCGGGCCGAACCGAACTCGTCGCGTGAGTTATTGCAATGCACGAGATCGATCCGGCCGGTGATGGCCGTGACTCGGTCGACGGCGTCGGCCAAGTCCTCCCCCGCGGCGAACGCGTGGCAGGTGTCCAAGCAAAAGCCGACGTCATATTCGCCGATCGCGTCCCACAACCGGGCCAGCGAATCGAACCGCCGCGCCATCGCGTTGTCTCCGCCCGCCGTGTTCTCCACCAGGATCCGGGTGCCGAACCCCCCATCGGCCGATTGCCGGGCAAACATCTTGCGCCAGTTCTCGACGCCTTGAGCGGGATCGTCACTCTTAGTGACATGACCGCCGTGTACCACCAAGCCGTGTGCCCCGATCGTGGCGGCCGCGGCCGCGTGCTGAGCGACCAGCTTGCGCGACGGAATGCGGATGCGGTTGTTCAGTGATGCCAGGTTGATCACGTACGGTGAGTGCACGTAAATCTCTAGGTCAGCGGTGCGCAGTTGGTCGGTTTGGGGATGTGTCCGCGGTGCCGTCCAGCTCTGCGGATCTGCGAGAAAGAATTGCACCGCCGCCGCCTTGCGCTCGGTAGCGGCCTTGATGGGGTCGTCGTCGTTGACGTGGGCGCCGATGCGCATGACGGCCAGCCTAGACCGGCCCGTTCAGGGACCGATCGACGCACCTGCAAGGCGATACGGTGAGTGCACAGCGTCACCTCGATCTGCTGAAAGTGCTGGTCGCCGTCACAGAGAGGCTCTAGAGTCGTTACTCTCACGACACAACCGGGTACTGAGCGACGTACTGAGCGACACGGAGGAACCTTATGCGCACACGGGCGAGGGTGACCACGGTTGCGGGAGCAGCCACGTTACTGTGCGCTGCGAGCACGTTCGGAGTGGGCTTGTCGGCTCTCGCCGCACCCTCCACCGTTTCCACCTTTGCGACCCAGGCAGCGGCGCCCTCGCCGATGCTCGTGGGCGGTTGCGGGGACACGGTGCGTGGTGCCCCGGGGCAGCGAGTAGGCGTGCGGACGGCGGGTCTTCCTGTCGTCGACGTCGGTCGGGTGCCCTCGAGCGGGTCGAGCACACTTGACGCCACTCCGGCCCTGCGCGAGATGTTGGGGCCGGTTGCTCCAGCGTGCATGATCAACGCCGAGGCGATCACGCCAGCCACCGCTCCTGTTGAGGCCCTGATCGCCCCCGCCATGGCTCCTGCCAGGGATGCGGTCGGCGGCGTGGTTCCGGCACTGGCCCAGCCCTCGTCGCCGGAGGCGCCAGCCGCGCCACCTCCTGCCGCGCCGGCAGGACAACCGCAGCCAGCGGCGGGGCCGCCATCGTTGAGCCCTGCGGGCTTCGGTCCCTACTTCGGGCCAACATCACCACCCTTCCCGTACGCGCTGGGTCTCTACAGCAGCGGGTTGCCCCACTACAACTACGCTGAACTGCTGGCGATCGGTCGTCCCGGCTCACTCGGGCGGCTCTCGGCCGGCATGCTGACCGCGGACCTGTTCGGCTCGCGGTCGGTGAGCAACACCCCGGCCCTCGGCAAGCAGAGTGCCGCGGCCAACGACGTCGCCGCCGCGGGTCGGGCATCGGCGTTGGAGGCCAGCGGTGTCGAGCGGATCGCGCTGCCGGTGCTGGTGGCGGTCCTGATGCTGGCCAGCGTCAGTGCCGCGCTGCTCCGTAGCTGGGTCCTCGGGCGGCGCTGACCTCGTTCGGATCAAGTCTTGCGGCCGCCCCGCGATCACTGTCGCGGGGCGGCCGTTTGCTACTGTCTTTGTGTTTGCTATCGTCCCCGGCGTCGCCGCACCGGTACTGACCACGCGGTGACACGGGTTCACGTGCCGGCCCAGCCGGCAATGGTTCATCTGCCGGCCCAGCCGGCAGCGCCCTCCTGCCGCGGAGAGTCCGTGGCCGACCAGTCCACAGGAGGTGAATGTTTTTCATGCGTCATTACGAGATGATGATCATCCTCGATCCGCAACTCGACGAGCGCACCGTGGCACCATCGCTGGACCAGTTCCTTGGCGTCGTCAAGACGCAGGGCGGCAGCGTCGACAAGGTCGACGTCTGGGGTAAGCGCCGGCTGTCCTACGAGATCAGCAAGCGCACCGAGGGCGTTTATGCCATTGTCGAGCTCTCTTGTACGCCTGCCACGGTGGCGGAGCTCGATCGGCAGCTCTCACTGAACGAGTCGATCCTGCGCACCAAGGTGCTGCGGCGCGATGCTAAGAGGAAGGGCTGACGTGGCCGGCGAGACCGTCATCACGGTGATCGGAAACCTCACAGCTGACCCAGAGCTGCGTTTCACCCCGTCTGGTGCAGCGGTGGCCAACTTCACGGTGGCCTCCACGCCACGGACCCTCGACCGTCAGACGGGCGAGTGGAAGGACGGCGAGGCGCTCTTCCTGCGCTGCAACATCTGGCGGCAGGCCGCGGAGAATACCGCCGAGTCGCTCACCCGAGGCATGCGGGTGATCGTCAGCGGGCGGCTGCGCCAGCGCTCGTTCGAGACCCGAGAGGGAGAGAAGCGCACTGTCGTCGAGATGGAGGTCGACGAGGTCGGCCCCTCGCTGCGCTACGCCACCGCCAAGGTCAACAAGGTGACCCGTCAAGGTGGTGCATCGGGCAACGGTGGCTATGGCGCCTCCGGTTCGTCGGCTGACGACCCGTGGAGCTCGGCCCCGCAGGCCGGCGCGCCGGCCGGATCCGGCAGCGGCGGCGCTGGCTACGACGACGAGCCCCCGTTCTGATCACCCGTTCTCGGCGCGACCCTTTCAGGAGCACCTCAATCATGGCCAAACCACCGGTACGTAAACCGAAGAAGAAAGTCTGTATTTTCTGCAAGGACAAGGACACCGCTATCGACTACAAGGACACGGTGTTGCTGCGGAAGTACATCTCCGACCGCGGCAAGATCCGGGCCCGCCGGGTTACCGGCAATTGCAGCCAGCATCAGCGAGATGTCGCAGTCGCGGTGAAGAATGCCCGCGAGGTGGCACTGCTGCCCTACACGTCGACCGCACGCTGAGCCGGGGAAGGGAGCGACCAGGTGAAGATCATCCTTACCGCTGACGTCCCCAATCTCGGCGGGCCCGGCGATCTGGTGCAGGTCAAGGACGGCTACGCCCGCAACTACCTGCTGCCCCGCAGCCTGGCAATCCTGGCCACCCGGGGCGCGGAGAAGCAGGTGGCCGTCATCCGCCGGGCCCAGCAGGCCCGGCAGATCCGCGACCTCGACCACGCTCGGGAAGTCGCCGGTACCTTGTCCGGCCTGGGCACAGTGTCCGTGATCGCCAAGGCCAGCAGAGCCGGCGGGAAGCTGTTCGGCTCCGTCACCGTGGCCGACGTCGTTGATGCGGTCCGCTACGCGGGTGGCCCCGCGTTGGACAAGCGTGCGGTCGACCTCGGCGGACCGATCAAGTCCACCGGGGCCTACCAGGTGACCGTGCGGCTGCACCCGGAGATCTCGGTGACCGTTCCCCTCAAGGTCACCACCGCAGGTTGAGCGGTGGGGCGAACGCGACGCGTTTCTTGCTGCTAGGGCGCGTCCCGCAGATCTTCGGGTTTGCCGTGAACTCGACGCGACCGACGTCACCGGTAGGGTGGATCGTTGGTGGCGTCAAGTTCACGGGCCACGGCCACTCACGGTGCATCACCGCTGAACTGGGAATCCTCGCGGTGATGCGCCGCTCTCCGAGCCCGAAGTCCCTCCGCGCTTTTGGTCGTGTATTTGGCGATGTAGTCGGCTGCGCGCTCGGCTGCTAGCTCGCCGACCGGACCGCCGTTGATTGGCTGGGCGTCGGTCTGTTCACCGAACCGCAGCTTAAGCCCAATGCCGTCTGGCATGTTGACGGTGAGCAAGGCTTGCGCGGCCGGGCGGCCTTTGGGCGCTCGCCGGACACTTCTCAAGTCCGCTGCCGACGCGGCGTATCCTGATAACAGGTCCACTGGACCCTCATGGACGCTTGCGGAGGAGTACATGGTGAGCTACCAGAGGATGCGGCCGCAGGTGCATGAGAACCGTCCCCAGAAAGCAGCCGAGCAATCGTCATCTCCCGCGACACTATCGCGATCTCCCGCGACACTATCGCGATCTATTGGCAATCAGGCGTTGCAGCGACTCATAGCGGGGACGGCAACACCGCCGGAGGTGATCGCACACAGCCATCCCGACGAGTCTGCGGCGCACGCGCTGACGAGTGCGGTCATGCGTAAGGCCATCCCGGTCGAACAACGGGCCGCCGCCCGCCCGGCACTTTCCGGCGGGCTCGACCCCGTCACCAGGTCGTTCTTCGAGTCCCGCTTCGACGCTGACCTGGGGGACGTCCGAGTGCACGCCAATCCTGCGGCCGCTCAATCGGCGGCGCGGCTGGGCGCGGCCGCCTACACCGTCGGGGCGGACATCGTGATGGGCGCCGGCCAGCACGCGGGACCGAACCTGGTCACCGCGCACGAGTTGGCGCATGTGATGCGCGGTGACGCTGTCAACCGGCTGTGCCGTGCTCCCGGTGAATCGGGGGGCTTCACGATCATCTCCGAGGTGTGGCGGGTGGCCGGCCGGGACATCGTTATGGTTGCCACCGGTTACGGCAACCAGGTGCTGTCGTTCTATCGCCGGACTGGCCTGGGCAACAAGGGCGTGGGCGTCGCACCTCTGGCCGAGCAGTGGGTGCCGTTCAAGACCTTGATGGAGCATCCGCGACACCCCGGCAGAGCGTGGTTTAACAAAAACCCGTACTACACCGGCGTCGGGCCGGATAATCCTTTGCGCGGTTTTGCCAACACTCGCAATCAGGAGGTCGGCGCCTGGCTGGACAGGCAGCAGTTCCCGGCCGGAGTGGAAGCCGAATCCTGGGAGAAGGTCGAGCGGGAGATGGACCAGGTCGCCGCCCGCTATCGGGCGTCGACGCCTGGCGGTGGTGCCCCCAGCGGCGGGTCGGGGCCTGGTGGGTCGGCCGAACCGAAGGCCGGCAGTGCCGAGGCCAAGGGTGCCGGCGAGGCAAAAGCTGCCGGCACCGAAGCCAAGGCCGCCAGTACCGAAGGGAAGGCCGTGGGGACAGAGGCCAAGGCGCTCGGCGTGGAAGCAAAGGCACTACAAGGTGAAGGCAAGGCGCTCGAAGTGGCAATGGACGCGGCGAAGGTTGGCCGGGCGGCCCGGCTCGGCGCTTTCCTGCTGGAGCTTGCGCTACCGGGGCCGTGGGACGTGTTCTTCCTCTACCTGTCCGTCTTCGGGTCCATTGCTGAGGCGAAGGCCAAGCTTAGAGCCGACGCGTACGCACTCGGGTTCGCCGAGGGGCTTTCCGCGGTATTGACCGGCACCTCGGCGAGCGAAACCACTCGCCTGCTGATGTTCAAGGTGGTCACCCCCAGCATCGAGGAGCGGGTCTTCGGGTTCGAGGGGGTACGCGAGCGCGGCACGAACGATGGCGTCGCGGCCGGCTTCAAGTTCGGCCAGGCCCTCAACTCTGAACAGCGCAGAGGGTTCCGGGCCAAGTGCTTCGCGGAGATCAAGGCGCGTAATCACCACATCACCGGTGACTTCAGCCGCGACGACCTGATCGAGATGGGCGTTTCGCTGCGGCCAACGGTGATCGAACTGCTCGAGGAAGCCCAACGCCAAGAGGTCGACCGACTAGCTCGGCTAGACCTCCAACGCGCGATGGCCAGCCGGGCAATCTGGTGACCAGGTTGACGGCATCCGCATGGAGGGAGTGCGACGGGGATCAGCGTCCACGAGTTAGTGATGCAAATTGCCGTGAGCTCCGAGAACATCGAAGTGCTGTTGTCCCAGCTTGGTGAGACACCCACCCTCGACCCGGTGGCCGATGACATTCGGCTCCAGCTTGACCTCTATCTGCGTAGCCCACCCCAACACACCTGAGCATCGGGTGTTGCTGGCTGGCGAGCGTTACCATCCGCTTCCGCTCACATTGCCGTACGCGGACCGGTTACCTGGGTGTACACCGAGGGCGGTCCGCCTGGGCCGGGTTTCGGGGCGGTGCGCACCGCATAACGCAACCCGTCCACCTGAGCGTCAGGGCGGGGAACCGCTAGGGGTCGACACGCCGGGGCGGCATGGCGTTGAGAAGACACGCCGGGTTGAGGTCGGAAGTTTTGCCCACAGTTGCGCACAGGGTTTTGAACAGCAAAGATGCCGAAAATTTACCAAGTTCTCCCCAGGTTGTCCCCAGCCGCATCCCGCGTAATAGGTCGTGCCGGGCGCTCCGTCCTCCTGCGCTCCCCAGGCTGTCCCCATGCGCCGCTTGCTCAAGGGAGTCAGGCCGACCTAACCTCGCCCGGCGCGGCTGGTGGGACGAGTTTGCGAGCCCACCGGCCGGATAATGTCGGTGCCATCGGGTAGAACATGTGTTCGACCAAGGTCGGGCAGTCGGGGGAACGGGAGGTACCCAGGGGTGGCATTGGTGGACGACCGCGGCGTGCGGCTCGAGGACAGCGGGCAGTCCTTCGACCGGCAGCCGCCGCAGGACATCACCGCCGAGCAATCAGTGCTCGGCGGGATGCTGTTGTCCAAGGACGCCATTGCCGACGTGGTCGAGGTGTTGCGGCCCGGAGACTTCTACCGGCCCGCCCACCAGGCGCTCTTCAACTGCGTGCTCGATCTGTACGGGCGCGGCGAGCCGGCCGATCCGGTCACCGTCTCTGCTGAGCTGGAACGTCGCGGTGAGCTGCTCCGGGTGGGCGGGGCGCCGTACCTGCACACACTGATCTCGATCGTGCCCACCGCGGCCAATGCTGGGTACTACGCCGAGATCGTCGCCGGTAAGGCGGTGTTGCGGCGTCTGGTGGAGGCCGGTACCAGGATCGTGCAGCTGGGCTACCACGGATCCGACGGCGCCCCCGTGGACGAGGTGGTGGACCGCGCCCAGTCCGCGATCTACGAGGTCACCGAGCGGCGGATGAGCGAGGACTACATCGCGCTCGAGGAGCTGCTGCAGCCCACGATGGACGAGATCGACGCGATCGCCTCCCGGGGCGGCGCTTCGGCCGGCGTCCCCACCGGCTTCATGGACCTCGACGCGGTGACCAACGGCTTGCATGCCGGGCAGATGGTGATCATCGCGGCACGACCCGGGATTGGCAAGTCGACACTGGGATTGGATTTCGCCCGCTCCTGCTCGGTCGCCCACGGCATGACCAGCGTGATCTTCTCGCTGGAGATGAGCCGCACCGAGATCGTCATGCGGTTGCTCTCCGCGGAGGCCAGGATCCGGCTGGCGGACATGCGATCCGGTCGGATGAGCGACGATGACTGGACCCGGCTGGCCCGGCGGATGGGCGAGGTCAGCGAGGCTCCGCTATTCATCGACGACTCGCCGAACATGACCATGATGGAGATCCGGGCCAAGGCCCGGCGGCTCAAGCAGCGCCACGACCTGCGCCTGATCGTCGTGGATTACATGCAGCTGATGACCTCGGGTAAGAAGGTCGAGTCCCGCCAGCAGGAGGTCAGCGAGTTCTCCCGGCACCTCAAGCTGCTGGCCAAGGAGCTGGAAGTCCCGGTGGTCACGATCTCCCAGCTCAACCGTGGTCCCGAGCAGCGCACCGACAAGAAGCCCATGCTGGCCGACCTTCGCGAAAGTGGATCTTTGGAACAGGACGCAGATATGGTGATGCTGATACACCGGCCTGATGCATGGGAGCGGGACGATCCCCGCGCCGGTGAGGCGGACCTGATCCTGGCTAAGCACCGCAATGGACCGACCACGACCGTGACCGTTGCCCACCAGCTGCACTACAGCCGCTTCAACGACATGGCCCAGGGTTGACCCGCACCGCAGCTGCTGATCGGTACTGAGGGACCGTGAGAATGTCGTAACCTTCCGTGGCGGTTCCGCGACCGAGTTCTCGGGTATCAATACGCTGTGCTCACCGCTATTGACGTCGTGCTGCCGTGCCTGAACGAGGCCGAGGCGCTGCCAGCCGTTCTCCGCGCGCTGCCCCCGGGTTACACCGGCCTGGTTGTCGATAACGGCTCGACCGACGACACCGCAGCGGTTGCCCGCGGGCTGGGCGCCCGGGTGGTGTTCGAACCGCGGCGCGGTTACGGCGCGGCCGTGCACACCGGGCTGGAGCAGGCGCGCACCGAGATAGTCGCGGTGCTCGACGCGGACGGTTCGCTGGATCCCGGTGCCCTGCCCGACCTGGTCCGGGCCGTCGCGCAGGACCGGGCTGACCTCGCGGTCGGTAGGCGTGTCCCGGTCGGCCGGGGAGTACAACCCTGGCACGCCAGCGCCGCCAATGCGCTGCTCGCCGCGCTGCTGCGCCGCCGCGGCCTGCCGGTGCACGACATCGCCCCGATCCGGGTGGGTCGCCGCGCGGCGCTGCTCGGCCTCGGGGTCACCGACCGCGGGTTCGGCTACCCGCTGGAACTGCTGCTGCGGGCCGCTGACGCCGGCTGGCGGGTGCACGAGATCGATGTCGCGTACCGCCCCCGCGGTGGCGGCCGCTCCAAGGTGTCCGGCTCGCTGCGCGGGACCCTGCGGGCCGCCCGGGACATGACGGCCGTGATGCGCGGATGAGCGGGCTCGGCTCACCGGGCTGGCAGTCCCAACGTCACCGGCGGCGGCAGCTGAAGATCCGAGCCAGCGCGGACGAACAGCGGGATCTGCTGTACCGGCGCGTCGGCGATGATCCAGCGGGCACCGGTGGTCACGTCGCCGGTCCAGTAGTCGCGCCACTGCCCCGCTGGCAGGTACACCGGACGGCTCCGCGCCCCGGCGATGACCACCGGCGCGACCAGGAGGTCCTCGCCGAGCAGGTAGGCGTCCTCCACCGTCCAGGCCACCGGGTCGGCCGGCTCGGCCAGCCATAGCGGCCGGATCAGCGGCAGACCGGTCCGGCTGGCCTGCTCGGCAAGCTCATGCAGGTAGGGCACCAGCGCTTGGTGCAGCCGCGCGTACCCCGCGAACGTCGCGAGGGTGTCCGCGCTGCTGAACACCCCGACCGGGTCGGCCTGGTCGCCGAGCATGTCGCGCATCACCGGAGACAGTGCACCGAGCTGCGTCCAGCGGGTCCACAGCTCCACGTCGCGCGAGCCTTCCCCGTCGAAGAACCCGGCGATGTCGGGCCCCCAGTACGGCCAGCCGGAGATCGACCCGGACAGCATCGCCGGGAGCACGCTGCCGATACCGGTGTGCCGGTCCCAGGAGCGGTGCTGGTCACCGGTGAACCGGCCGGTGACGCTGGCCTGGGAGCCGCTGTAGCCGGCGCGGGCGAACAACACCGTCTCCCCCGGCTTGACTGCCTGCGCCGCCTCCCTGGCCGCCCGGGCGTAGCGCACCGGGTAGGCGTTGCGCACCATCATCCCCGGTTCCCCGCTGGCGTAGATCCCGTCGATCGGAGCGCCCTCCCCGTAGTCCTGCATCGCGCCGTCGAAACCCACCGTGCCCAGGGCGTGGCGCACCCGGTCCTGCCACCACGCGACGGCGCCGGGGTGGGTGAAGTCGAGGTAGGCCCGGCGGTCGTCGGCTGCCCACGGTTCGGTGAACACCGGTGCGGCCGGGGTACCCACCAGATAGCCCCGCTCGTGCGCCTCGGCGAACCCCGGCCGGCCGGGGACCAGGAACGGGTTGAGGTAGCCGAGCACCGCCAGACCCTCGCCGTGCAGCTGCTCGATCAGCCCCGGCAGGTCGGGGTAGCTGCCGGTGGGCACCGTGCCGTGGATCTGCCAGGGCCAGCCCCACCCTGATCCATCGTCCATCGCGTCGTACATCCACACCGCGTCCAGCGGTACGTTCGCTTGGGCCAGCCGGCGCATATCGGCCAGCACCCGGTCGCGACCCCCGATCAGGCATTTCCACACGCCCAGCCCCCACCGCGGAGGCAGCGGGGGCAACCCCACCAGCTTCGCGTGCGACTGCAAGACCGCGGCGGGGTCGGGCCCGGTGATGATGTGGACGGGCAGCTCGGCAGTGCTAGCGGTGATCTCCAGGCGGTCTGACCTGCGCAGGTCGTACTGGATCATCGCCGTCGTGTCCAGCAGCAGCCCGTAGCCGCGGCTGGACAGCAGGAACGGTGTCGGTGAATAGCTCGTCGCCGCGTCCGCGCGACCGGCCCGGTCCTCGCTCCAGTTCTGCAGTAGCTGCCCGTTCAGGGCCAGCGGTCCCATCCGCTCGCCCAAGCCGAAGAACCGCTCGCCTGGGGCCACGTTGAGCCGAAACTGCACCGTCCCCGCCGCCGAGCGCAGCACGGTGGTGCCGTTCGACTGGTTCGACTGGTTCGACTGGTTCGACTGGGCCGACGCCTGGACGGCCTGCACGCCGACGGCGGCGATCAGCTCGACCGGGTCGAGGTGCTGCCAGGTCAGCGCGACCGGGACGGTCCGAGCGCCGGTCAACAGACCGAAAAGTACTGGCAGGACAATGACTGCGGCGGCAACGCGCGCAGTGCGGCGCCGCCGTCGGGGACGATCCGACAATGCTCAATCTCCTCGCACCCCCCTTCCCGATGCGACGCCACGCTGTCGACGACCGTCCCCGAGATGCGGCCATCCATCCGGCCAGCAGGTTAGGGCCGCCGTGGCGGTTGGTGAATAGCCCATTTGGTGCGGTTGTGCTCCGGGTAGCGCGGTTGTGGCGATGCGGGACGTGGTGAGGGGGTCCGGCACAGCTGCGGCACGGGTACCGGGCCCGGCGCGGCGGGCACTGGACAGTCCATGATCGTCATTCTGGAAGAACGAGCCGCGCGCAACGCGGCTCGTTCTTCCGAGATAGCGATCATGAGCTGCACGTCCCAGAGCCCGGTGAGCTGGCCGGGTACGGGTCGATCAGTGCCGAGCAGTCCCGCGAGCTGGCCGTCCAGGGCACCCGGTGGCGTATCAGACCCGGCCACCGGCCACCGGCCACCGGGCGCCGTCCGACTACGGCACGGTGGGCTGACCCTGGGCGCTGCGTGGCTACCGCGACGTCATCGACTGCTGGGAGCGCACCAGCAGCTGAATCCTGCAATGGACCACCCTGCGCAACCTGGCCCGCCTGCTGCATACCCTGGGTGACCACGAGCCGGCACTGTTCCTCGAGGTGGCCGCCGATCACGCGCCCGAGGCGTCGGCGGTCAGCGACGCGGTGTGGAACCAGGCGGCCCCCACGATGATGCCCGACCTCGACGACGAGACGGCGTCGCGCATCCGCTCGGACGCCTCGGGCTGCGCCCGAAGCCGTGCCCTTCACGTCGCCTGCCAGTCGATCGATCGCCACCTGACGGCCTGAACGGCGCCACACCGTGCCTGAGCGCACGACACACCGGACACGAGAGCACGACACACCGGGCAGGGGAGCCGGACACGCGGGCACCCGGGGGCGTACGGCAAGCCTGGGCGGAATTGTCGGGGTGCTGGACCATACTGCGGACCGGTCGAGGTTGACCCCGTAATGGAATCGACTCAGTGAACGGAGAGCGCGGTGGCACAGCCGAATCGGGGACGGGAGCGACGGGCTGCTGCTGCGGCGGCGCGCCGGCGGGCGCGGCACCGGGCCTTCACCGGATCGGGGACCCGAGGCGGTGGGACCGCTTGGCCGGGACCATCGGCGCAGCGGTCCGGCGCGCCGCACCTCACTGCCGAGACGATCTCGACGGTGCTGCTCAGCGCTGCGCATGAGCGCTGGGCCGGTGATCCGGACGTCGCAGCCCGCGTCGGCGACGGACTGGCCGATCGGTGTGCCGGCCAGCCCGGCATGGTCGAGGCGGCGGTCCGGCAGGCCGTCGTGCCATCGGTCGCGGCGGCGTGGGCCCGCGGCTGGTCACCCGAGGACCTCCACCAGCTGGCCCGGCGGCAGTTGAACGCCGCCGCAGTCAGCTACCTCATCGATGCGATCGCCGACGAGTCCCAGCAGTACGCCAAGGCCGCCGTGCCGCAGCGGTGGCGCGACGAGCTGTTACAGATCGGCGCGGTGGTGTGGTGGGAGCCCGGCCCGAGTGATCCGGCCCAGGGTCACCTGCTGCAGTGGACCCGGCGGCACGGCCGCAGCGCGGCGGACGCCCTTGCGACAGTGATCGAGATCCTGGGGCTGCTGCTGTCGCTGCCGGTGCTGCCGAGCATCGTGCCGCCGCCGGGGTCGGTCACCGCGGCCGCGCCGCGCCGCGGCGTCGACCAGAAGGTGCTGGCCCGGGTACGGGGCCTGCTGGCCAAGGCGGAGTCGACCACGTTCCCCGAAGAGGCCGAGGCGCTGTCGGCCAAGGCGCAGGAACTGATGAGCCGGCACTGCCTGGAACGGATCGTTGTAGAGAGCGCTGACGGCGCTCCGGGGTCGCATCCCGCCGCTGCCCGCAGGCTGTGGCTGGAAAACCCTTACGTGGCCGCCAAAGCACTGCTGGTGGGCGCGGTGGCCGAGGCGAACCGATGCCGGACCGTGCTCTCGGAGAAGCTCGGGTTCACGACCGTGCTCGGAGACGAGGTCGACCTGGAGGTCGTCGAGCTGCTCGCCACATCGCTGCTGGTCCAGGCAACCAGGGCGATGGTGTCCGCGGGCAGCCAGACCACCCGCACCGGGCGGTCCCGGACCCGGTCGTACCGCCAGTCGTTCCTGATCGCCTACGCGACCCGGATCGGTGAACGGCTGATCACCGCCCGGGACGTAGGCACCGCTGCGGTGCCCGATCCGGCGCGGCTGCTGCCGGTGCTGGCTGCGCGCGAGCAGGTGGTGGACGAACTGTTCGAGTCGATGTTCCCGGAATCGGTGTCCCGCTCGTTCAGCGTCGGCAACGCCGCCGGGTGGCACGCCGGCCGCGCGGCCGCGGACCTCGCGGTACTGGACACTCGACGTTCGGTGGCATCGGGGAACAGCTGATCAACCCGAGTTGCCGACCGCTGGCTCAACCGTGCCGCTGCCTTGTCCGGCTGGCTGGCGGTGGCGGCCGCTGCCAGCGAACAAACCAAGCAGATCGAAGCGGATCTGGTGCCACACGATGCAGGGAAACGGTCGGCGGCGTCCTGTGATCCGGCGGCAGGTGCGGCACCGCCCCGCTGGAGTGGGCTGGTGTTGGGTCAAGACCCGCCGGAGCGCGTCGATGGCGCCGGGGTACTGACCGGACCGCTCCAGCTCCGTGAGTTTGTCCCATACCGAGCCGACGAACTGACGAGCCTGGGGGTGATCGGCCAGCCAGGCGACGGTCCGGGACGACAGGTGCAGCGTCGCGTCCACTTTGGGCATCGGTGTGGTCGAGGCCACCGGGTCGCTCCCGCACTCGGTGGCGACTGTTGTCGACATCAGCAATCGCCCTCGGGAGAGGCCTGCAGGGCGCGGATCCGGCGCACCAGCTCGGCGACGAGTTCGTCGTTGGCGGCGTTGTCACCCCGGTCGTCGTTGGCCAGGAAGCACTCCTGCAGCGCCCTGGCGGCAACGTCAGCGCTGATCAACGCGGGGTGATCCACCGCTGTTACTCCCTGCGGAAGGGTTTGGCTGTGCCGTTGTAGATCTCGATGAAGTTGGTGATCTTGTTGATGAGGTCGTCGCGGGAGGCGAAGTCGCCGCGGCGGAGCATGCGCCGGGTCAGGATCGAGAAGAAGATCTCC
>JBOHGG010000025.1:0-79949 GCA_050700115.1 Pseudonocardiaceae bacterium | reverse complement strand
GTTGCATCTCCCTCCTCGCGCGCGGGCAGCCAGGCGCGGAGCCTCGGCGACGTCGCCGGCTACGTGGTGTGGCGTGGCACACGCGGTAGCAAAACGGTCTGGTCGTCGCCCCGGCGCTCGTCTCCTCCGTCACTCCTGCCCCACGGGAGGTGGGGTGATCCGTTGCGGAGGTGCCACCGACGGCAACTTCTCGCCCAAACCTGCCGTCGGTGGCACATCCGCACACCGCGATGGTCCTTCCCCGGATCTCACTGACAGTGACATCGAGGGTATGTGGTGTGGGGGCATCGGGTTGCTCGTGACACAGGGTGTCGCGCCCAGGGGGTCTGCTCGCCGGTGCTTACCGATGCCCTGCCAGGCGCAGACGCCGACCACCTCAGGCCGCGGCCGGCCGCGGATTCTCACCTATCTATACGATCTTGAAACGACCGTGCCTGGGGTCCGGACGCGCCTCGCCGGTATGGCGTGGACCCGTGGCATGGCGAAAGGGGATGGACGCAGTCCTGACGTCCTAGGCGGGATTTCTTCGCGACGTTGAGGGGGAGTACGGGAGCGCTTCGCCCACGTACGGCGACCACCGGGCGCACGGATGGGCGATGAGTTCTCCGAGCCGCGTCGCCAGCCGTGTCAAGAAAACGTCAACAGCCGACCTCGAACCATCAGGGGATCGGAAGGGTTGCCACCAACGGGTGACATGCGGGCGCACCCTCGAGACGGCGGCCGCTGGTCCGGCGAGCCAGAAGGAGAAGGGTGTCTGCTGATGGCCGATCTGGCCTACGCGCTGGTGTTCATCGGGGTCTTCCTGGTGCTGGCGTTGTCGCTGCGCGGTCTTGAGCGGCTGTGACTGCCGTGGAGAACGCCGTCGCACTGGTGCTCGCGCTGCTGCTGATCGGGTACCTGAGCTACGCACTGGTCCGGCCGGAGAAGTTCTGACATGTCGACCACCGCCGCTGGATTGCTGCAGGTCGCCCTGCTTCTCGCCGTCCTCGCCGCGGTCTACAAGCCGCTCGGCGACTATATGGCCAGGGTCTACACCGCGAAGAACCACCTGCGCGCCGAGCGGGTGATCTACCGGCTGGTCCGGGTCGATCCCAACGCCGATCAGCGCTGGACCACCTACGCCGCCGGCGTGCTGGGCTTCTCAGCGGTGTCGATCGTGTTTCTCTACCTGCTGCAGCGGCTGCAGAGCTGGCTGCCGCTCAGCCTCGGGCGGGGAGCCGTCGAACCCGGGATCGCGTTCAACACCGCGGTCTCGTTCGTCACCAACACCAACTGGCAGTCTTACACGCCCGAGTCGGTGATGGGCCACCTGGTGCAGATGGCCGGGCTCACCGTGCAGAACTTCCTCTCCGCCGCAGTGGGTATGGCAGTGGCCATCGCGCTGATCCGCGGATTCGTGCGCAGCCGTACCGACCGGCTGGGCAACTTCTGGGTGGACCTCACCCGCGGGGTGGTTCGGGTCCTGCTGCCGATCTCCGTCCTCGGGGCGATCGTGCTGATCATCGGTGGGGTGGCGATGAGCCTGCGCGCCGGGGCTGCCGTCACCGGGCTGGACGGCAGCTCGAGCACCATTGCGCTGGCGCCGACCGCGAGCCAGGAAGTGATCAAGGAACTGGGCACCAACGGCGGCGGGATCTTCAACGCCAACTCCGCGCACCCGTTCGAGAACCCGAACTCCTGGACCAACCTGCTGGAGATCTTCCTGCTGCTGGTCATCCCGGTCTGCCTGACCCGCACGTTCGGCCG
Source organism: Pseudonocardiaceae bacterium (assembly GCA_050700115.1). Taxonomy (GTDB): domain Bacteria; phylum Actinomycetota; class Actinomycetes; order Mycobacteriales; family Pseudonocardiaceae. The sequence continues at coordinate 78,203 of JBOHGG010000025.1, read as the reverse complement.
GATGGTCGGCAACGTCCGGCAGGGCTACGTGCTCATCGCCGTGATGGGGCTGATCTGGACCGCGATGCTGTCCGTCGCCTGGTGGGCCGAGACGCACCCGAACGGCGTCGCCACGCTCGCCGCCGGGGCCGCGATGGAAGGCAAGGAGGCCCGTTTCGGCATCCCGTCCAGCGTGCTGTTCGCCATCTCCACCACCGGGACCTCGACCGGTGCGGTGAACTCGCTGCACGACAGCTACACCGGCCTGGGCGGCGGGATGACCCTGCTCAACATGCTCTTCGGCGAGGTCGCGCCGGGCGGGGTGGGCACGGGGCTGTACGGCCTGCTGGTGATTGCCGTGGTCGCGGTATTCCTGGCCGGGCTGATGGTCGGGCGCACCCCCGAGTACCTGGGCAAGAAGCTCGGGCGCCGGGAGGTCACCGCGGCCGCTATCTCGATCCTGGCGATGCCCGCCGTGGTGTTGCTCGGAGCGGGCGCGGCGCTGGCCCTGCCGTCCACCCTGGACGCGCTGAACAACTCCGGGGCGCACGGCTTGTCCGAGGTGCTCTACGCCTACGCCTCAGCGGGCAACAACAACGGCAGCGCCTTCGCCGGTATCACGGTGACCTCCGGCTTCTTCCAGTCCACCCTGGCGATGGCGATGGCGTTCGGCCGGTTCATCCCGATCCTCGCGGTGCTCTGCCTGGCCGGTTCGCTGGCCCAGCAGAAGCCGGTTCCGGTCACCGCGGGCACGCTGCCGACCACTGGTGGGCTATTCGTCATGCTCGTCACCGCCACCGTCATCCTCGTCGCCGCGCTGACCTTCTTCCCGGCGTTGGCACTCGGTCCCTTCGCGGAGGCACTGGTATGACACTGGTCAAGGAACGCCAGCCCACCGGCGCGGAGAAGCGCGCGGCGCGAGCCGGTGTGGCCGCCGGTGCCTTCAGCCCTGGGCAGTTGGTTTCCGCACTGCCCGATGCGTTGCGCAAGCTCGACCCGCGCCACCAGCTGCGCAACCCCGTGATGTTCGTGGTGTGGGTGGGATCGGTGCTGGTCACCGTGCTGGCCGTGGTGCGCCCAGGAGTGTTCGCGATCGGGGTGGCGGCCTGGCTCTGGTTCACCGTGTTGTTCGCCAACCTCGCCGAGTCGGTCGCCGAGGGCCGCGGCCGGGCGCAGGCCGAGACACTGCGTCGCACCAGGAAGGAGACCGTGGCGCGGCGGCTGACGGGTGGCACCGAGCAGCGTGTGCCGGGAGCCGACCTAAGGCTGGGTGATGTCGTGGTGGTGGAGGCCGGTGAGGTGATCCCCGGCGACGGCGACATCGTCGAGGGCATCGCGACCGTCGACGAATCGGCGATCACCGGCGAGTCCGCCCCGGTGATCCGGGAGTCCGGCGGGGACTTCTCCTCGGTGACCGGGGGAACCACGGTGCTGTCCGACCGGATCATTGTGAAGATCACCTCCAAGCCGGGGGAGTCCTTCGTCGACCGGATGATCGCGCTGGTCGAGGGTGCGCAGCGGCAGAAAACCCCCAACGAGATCGCCCTGACCATCCTGCTGTCCACGTTGACGATCATCTTCCTGCTCACCGTGGTCGGGCTGCAGCCGATGGCCGGCTACTCCGGGCAGCTGCAGGACGTCATCGTGCTGGTGGCGCTGCTGGTCTGCCTGATCCCGACGACCATCGGTGCCCTGCTGTCGGCCATCGGCATCGCCGGGATGGACCGCCTGGTCCAGCGCAACGTGCTGGCCACCTCGGGCCGCGCGGTGGAGGCCGCCGGGGACGTGAGCACGCTGCTGCTGGACAAGACCGGCACGATCACCTTCGGCAACCGGCGGGCCACCGAGCTGATCCCGGTCGGGGGTGCGTTGCTGGTCCAGTTGGCCGCTGCGGCTCGGCTGTCCAGCCTCGCCGATGGCACCCCGGAGGGCCGCAGCATCATCGAGCTGTGCGCGGCCGAGCACCACCTGCCGGTGGAGCCCGATGAGGTCGAACGGGCCGCGGAATTCGTCCCGTTCAGCGCGCAGACCCGGATGTCGGGCATCGACATCGGTTTGGACAGACACGTTCGCAAGGGTGCGGCCGGTGCGGTGACCACCTGGGTGCGCGACCACGGGGGCACGGTGCCCCCCGAGATGGAGCGGATCACCACAGAGATCTCCGAGGACGGGGCCACCCCGCTGGTCTGCGCGGAGCTGGTGGCCGCCCAGGATCAGGTGCGCGGCGCCCGGGTGCTCGGCGTCATCCGGCTGTCCGACGTGGTCAAGCCCGGGATGACCGAGCGGTTCGCCGAGCTGCGGGCGATGGGCATCAAGACCGTCATGATCACCGGCGACAACCAGCTGACCGCGCGGGCGATCGCGGCGCAGGCGGGGGTGGACGACTTCCTCGCCGAGGCCACCCCTGAGGACAAGATGGCGCTGATCCGCCGCGAGCAGGAGGGCGGCCGGCTGGTCGCGATGACCGGGGACGGCACCAACGACGCACCGGCGCTGGCCCAGGCCGATGTCGGGATGACGATGAACACCGGGACGGCCGCGGCCAAGGAGGCCGGCAACATGGTCGACCTGGACTCCAACCCGACCAAGCTCATTGACGTCGTGGAGATCGGTAAGCAACTGCTCATCACCCGCGGCGCGCTGACCACCTTCTCCATCGCCAACGACCTGGCGAAGTACTTCGCGATCATTCCCGCGATGTTCGCCGGGATCCACCCCCAGCTGGACCGGCTCAACGTGATGCAGCTCGCCAGCCCGAACTCCGCGATCCTGTCCGCGGTGGTGTTCAACGCCCTGATCATCGTCGGGTTGATCCCGCTGGCGCTGCGCGGGGTGCGCTACCGGCCGTCGTCTGCGGTGTCGCTGCTGCGGCGCAACCTGCTGCTCTACGGCATCGGGGGCATCATCACCCCGTTCGTCGGGATCTTCCTGATCGACCTGCTCGTCCGTCTCATCCCGGGGATCTGATGCTGACCACGTTGCTGCGCCAGTCCGCCGCGGGCCTGCGGGTGCTGCTGGTGATGACCGTCCTGCTCGGCTTGGCGTACCCGTTCGCCATCTACGGCGTGTCGCGGATCCCTGGTCTGCACGCCAAGGCCAAGGGGTCACTTGTCGTCGTCGACGGTCAGGTGGTCGGCTCGGAGCTGATCGGAATCGATCCAGTGGCCTCCGGTAGCCAGGATCCGTATTTCCACACCCGGCCATCGGCCTCTTCTCAGGGAGTGCTGGGCCCGGGCGATCCGTCGGTCTCCGGTGGGTCGAACCTGGCAGGTGACTCGACCGACCTGCTCGGTGCCGTGACGCAGCGGCGCGGACTGATCGCCGCCCGTGAGAGCGTCGCGCCCGCAGACGTCCCCCCGGACGCCGTGACCGCTCCGGCGTCCGGGGTGGACCCCCACATCAGCCCGGCCTACGCGCAGCTCCAGGTGGCTCGGGTCGCCCGGGTCACCGGGTTGTCCACGGACAAGGTGCAGGCACTGGTCGCCGAGCACACCACTGGGCGCGCCTTGGGCTTCCTCGGCGACCCAGCGGTGAACGTGCTGGCACTGAACCTGGCCGTCCAGCGTGCCCGAGCGGGCTGACCCAAGTCCGGGGGACACTGGGGGGGTGGCTGAGCACGGCTCCACCCGCCGCGGTGAGCTGCGGGTCTACCTCGGTGCCGCACCGGGCGTCGGGAAGACCTTTGCCATGCTCGGCGAGGGCCGTCGGCGCGCGAGCCGCGGCACCGACGTCGTCGTCGGCCTGGTCGAGACGCACGGCCGGGACAAGACGGCCATCCTGCTGGACGGCATGGAGGTGGTGCCCCGGCGCACTGTCGTGCACTGCGGCATGGAGCTGTCCGAGATGGACGTCGACGCGGTGCTCGCCCGGCGGCCGGCCGTTGCCCTGGTGGACGAGCTGGCGCACACCAACGTGCCCGGTTCGCGCAACGCCAAGCGCTGGCAGGACATCGAGGAGCTGCTGGAGGCGGGCATCACCGTGCTGTCCACGGTGAACGTGCAGCACTTGGAGTCGCTCAACGACGTGGTCGAGCGGATCACCGGCATCGCGCAGCGGGAGACCGTGCCCGACGAGGTGGTGCGCCGCGCCGAGCAGGTCGAGCTGGTCGACATCACTCCGGAGGCGCTGCGCCGGCGGATGGCGCACGGCAACGTCTACCCCGCCAACCGGATCGACGCCGCGCTGTCCAACTACTTCCGGCCGGGCAACCTCACCGCGCTGCGCGAGCTCGCCTTGCTGTGGGTGGCTGACCAGGTCGACGTCGCGCTGCGGCGCTACCGCGCCGAGCAGCACATCACCGACACCTGGGAAGCCCGCGAGCGGGTGGTCGTCGCGGTCACCGGCGGGCCGGAGTCCGAAACGCTGATCCGGCGCGCGGCGCGGATCGCGGCCCGCACCGGCGGCGGTGAGGTGCTGGTATTGCACATCCTGCGCGGGGATGGGCTGGCCGGCACGCCGACGGCGGCCCTGGCCGGCGTCCGCAAGCTTGCCACCGACGTCGGTGCGACGTTCCACACCGTGGTCGGCGACGACCTCCCGAGCACGCTGCTCGACTTCGCCCGCGGGGTCAACGCCACCCAGCTGGTGCTGGGCACCTCCCGCCGGTCCCGGCTGGCCCGGCTGTTCGACGAGGGCATCGGCGCGGCCGTGGTGCAGGCCTCCGGGCCGATCGACGTGCACCTGGTCACCCACGACGAGGCGGGTGGTGGGCTGCGATTACCCCCGCTGCACAGCGCGATCTCGCAGGCCCGCAAGATCACCGGCTGGGCGCTGGCGCTGTTGCTGCCGTTGGCGGCCACCGGGTTGGGTTTTGTCGGGCGTGAGCTGTTCGACCTGGCCACCGACGTGGTGCTCTTCTTCCTGGCCATCGTCGTGGTGGCGCTGATCGGCGGTCTCGGCCCGGCGCTGCTGGCCGCAGCGGCGTCCGGGTTGTTGCTCAACTACTTCTTCACCCCACCGATCTACAGCTTTACCATTGCCGAACCGAAGAATATCGTGACCGTGCTGACCATGGTGGCGGTGGCGGTGATGGTGGCGCTCGTGGTCGATAGGGCGGCCCGGCGTGCGGTGCAGGCCGCTCGGGCGCGCACCGAGGCCACGCTGCTGGCCTCCTACGCCCGTACCGTGCTCAGCGGGGCGGATCCGGTGCACCGGCTGCTGGCCCAGGTGCGGGAGAACTTCGGGCTCACCTCGGTGACACTGCTGGCGCGGCATGCGGACGGTTGGCAGCAGGTGGCTTGGACGGGCACCGACCCGTGCTCGGCGCCCGCCGAGGCCGACACCGTGATCACCGTGGACGACCAGATTCGGTTGGCGATCCGGGGCCGACCGTTGACCGCCCCGGACCGGGCCGTCGTGGAGGCCGCGGCGGGTCAGGCGGTGCTCGCGCTACGCCAGCAACGGTCCGCCGACCAGGCTCTGGTCGCCCAGCGCCGCGCCCAGACCACCGAACTGCGCACCGCGCTGCTCTCCGCGGTCGGCCACGACCTGCGCACCCCGCTGACGTCGATCAAGGCAGCCGTCGCCAGCCTGCGCGACAGTGAGCTGCGGCTGTCCGCGGCGGACACCGCCGAGCTCCTCGCCACCATCGAGGAGTCCACTGACCGGCTCACCGGCCTGGTGGAGAACCTGCTCGACTCCTCCCGGCTGGCGACCGGGGCGGTGCGCCCGAACCTGCTGACGGTCGGGTACGACGAGGTGGTCGCCCGCGCGCTGACCACCATCGACCGGTCCGACGCGGTGGCCGTCGAGATCGCCGAGGACCTGCCGCCGGTGCTCGGGGACCCCGGACTGCTCGAGCGGGTGGTGGCCAACGTGGTGGACAACGCTCTGCGACACGCTCACGGCGCAGCGGTGGAGGTGCGCGGTAGCGCCCACGCGGGCCGGGTCGAGCTGCGGATCTGCGACCACGGACCTGGGCTGCCGCGGGGAGCCGTCGAGACCGTGTTCGCGCCTTTCCAGCGCGCACGTCCGACGACCGAGCGGGGGGACCGGCAGGCCGGCAATGCCATCGGAGGTATCGGGCTGGGGCTCTCCGTTGCGAGGGGTTTCATGGAGGCGATGGGCGGCACCCTGTCCGCGGAGGACACCCCCGGTGGCGGGTTGACCGTGGTGGTCTCGTTGGCAGCTGCCCAAGCCGCTTCGGAGCCGGTCGCCTCGGAGACGCCGGCGTGACCCGGGTGCTGGTGGTCGACGACGAGCCCCAGATCGTGCGGGCCCTGCAGATCAACCTCACCGCCCGCGGATACCAGGTGCTCACCGCAGCCGACGGGACCGCCGCGCTGCGCGCGGCCGCCGACGGGCATCCCGACGTCGTGGTGCTCGATCTCGGGCTGCCCGACCTGGACGGCACCGAGGTCATCGCCGGGCTGCGCGGCTGGACCAGCGTGCCGATCATCGTGCTATCCGCGCGGACCGATTCCACGGACAAGGTGCAGGCCTTGGACGCCGGAGCCGACGACTACGTCACCAAGCCGTTCGGGATGGACGAGCTGCTGGCCCGGTTGCGGGCCGCCGTGCGCCGGACGAGTGCCGTGGCCGGAGCCGACGAGCCGGTGATCGCCACCGACGCGTTCACCGTCGACCGGGCGGCCAAGAAGGTGCACCGCGGCGACGTCGAGGTGCACCTGACCCCCACCGAATGGGGCATCCTCGAGCTGCTGGTACGCCACGCCGGTCGGCTGGTGACCCAGCGCCAACTGCTCACCGAGGTGTGGGGACCTGTGTATTTGAAGGAAACCCACTACCTGCGGGTCTACCTGGCCCAGCTGCGCCGCAAACTGGAGCCCAACCCCTCCCACCCGCGCCACCTCGTAACGGAGCCCGGAATGGGCTACCGCTTCGAGCCGTAGGTAGCAAACCGCAATTCGGCTCCGAACGGCGCTCCGGAGGCGGCCCGGGACCGCGATTCGGCTCCGAATGGCGCTGCGGTCATGATGGGGCAATGGGGCGGGTGCGGATGACGGCCTGGGTGCATGGGCAGGTGCAGGGGGTGGGGTTTCGGTGGTGGACCCGGTGCCGGGCGCTTGAGCTGGGGTTGGCCGGCCATGCGGCCAACCTGTCCGACGGGCGGGTCGAGGTGGTCGCCGAGGGACCGCGGGAGGCCTGCGAGCGGCTGCTCGCCGCGCTGCGCTCAGGGTCCACGCCAGGGTATGTGCTGCAGGTCACTGAACGGTTCGACGAGGCCAGGGGTGGCGTAACCGGCTTCTTCGAGCGCTGAAACCCGCTGGATGCGGTGGCGTCGGTACCCTGCCCGAGCAGCAGGGGCAGTGGGGAATAGCGAGGGAGGGTCTGGCACACCGTGCACTTGAAGAGCCTGACGCTGAAGGGCTTCAAGTCCTTCGCCTCGGCCACGACGCTGCGCTTCGAGCCCGGCATCACCTGCGTCGTGGGTCCCAACGGCTCGGGCAAGTCCAACGTGGTGGACGCGCTGTCCTGGGTGATGGGCGAGCAGGGCGCCAAGGCGTTGCGCGGCGGCAAGATGGAGGACGTCATCTTCGCCGGTACCGCCGGCCGCCCCCCGCTGGGCCGGGCCGAGGTCACCCTGACCATCGACAACACCGATGGCGCACTGCGCATCGACTACACCGAGGTGTCGATCACCCGGCGGATGTTCCGGGACGGGGCCAGCGAATACGAGATCAACGGGAGCAGCTGCCGGCTGCTGGACGTTCAGGAGCTGCTGAGCGACTCCGGCATCGGGCGCGAGATGCATGTCATCGTCGGGCAGGGCAAGCTCGACTCCATCCTGCAGTCCAAGCCCGAGGAGCGCCGCGCGTTCATCGAGGAAGCCGCGGGCGTCCTCAAGCACCGCAAGCGCAAGGAGAAGGCGCTGCGCAAGCTGGACGCGATGCAGGCCAACCTCACCCGCCTGTCCGATCTCACCGCCGAGCTTCGCCGCCAGCTCAAGCCGCTGGGCAAGCAGGCCGAGATCGCGCGGCGGGCTCAGGCCGTGCAGGCCGAACTGCGGGACGCCCGGCTGCGGCTGTATGCCGACGACCTGGTGACCCTGCACTCGGAGCTGGCCCGGGAGGAGGCCGACGAGGCGGCCGCCAGGGCGCGCCACGCCGCGGTGGAAGGTGCGCTGGACGAGGCCCGCGCCCGGCAGTCCGGTCTGGAGCAGCAGCTCGACGCCACCACACCACGGCTCGCGGCGGCGCAGGACACCTGGTACCGGCTTTCGGCGCTGGCCGAGCGACTGCGTGGCACGGTGCGGTTGGCGCAGCAGCGAGCCAAGCACCTGTCCGCCCCCACCGAGCCGCTCCGCCCCGGCCGGGATCCGGACGAGCTGGAGCGCGAGGCCGCGGCCGCCCAGTCCGCGGAGGCCGAACTGCACGCGGTGGTGGATGAGGCCAGGGTGATGCTGTCCGTTGCCCTGGAGCGGCGCGCCGAGCTGGAGCAGGCCGTCGCCGACGCCGAGCGGGCGCACCTGGCCGCGGTGCGGGCCGTCGCCGATCGGCGCGAAGGCCTGGCCCGGCTCACCGGCCAGGTCGAGGCGCTGCGGTCCACGTCGGGCGCCACCGCGGAGGAGATCGAGCGGCTGTCCAGCGCGCTGGCCGATGCCCGGGAGCGGGCCGCGAGCGCGCAGCGGGAATCCGACGAGACTCAGCACGAGATCGACGCCCTGCATGCCCGCGAGGTGGGGCTCAGCGAGCGGCACGAGGCGGCGTCGGCCGCGCATGCCGCTGCCGCGCAGCGGGCCGCCGAGCTCACCGCCGCGCACCGGGAGGCGGAGCAGCAGCGGGCGTCCTGGCGAGCCCGGGTGGAAGGTCTGTCCCTCGGCCTGGCCCGCAAGGACGGTTCGCAGACACTTCTGTCGGCCGGGCTGCCCGGCCTGCAGGGCTCGGTTGCTGCACTGCTGACTGTGGATCCCGGGGCGGAGGCTGCTGTGGCGGCCGCCTTGGGTGCCGCGGCTGACGCGTTGGCGGTGACCGATCTGAATGTTGCAGTCGCGGCGCTCACGATGTTGCGCGAGCGCGACGCCGGTCGCGCCGGCCTGCTCGTCGGCGGTCCGCCGGCCACCGGGGACCGCTCGACCTGGCCCCAGCTGCCGGCCGGTGCGCGGTGGGCGGTGGATCTGGTGGCGGCCCCGGAGTCGCTGCGCACCGCGCTGCACCGGCTGCTGGAACGCACCGCGGTGGTCGATGATCTGGCTGCCGCCCGGGCGCTGGCCGCGGCAGCACCCACCGTGCGCGCGGTGACCGTCGACGGCGATGTGCTCGGCACCGACTGGGCGCAGGGCGGATCGGGCCGCAGTCAGAGCGTCATCGAGGTGCAGGCCGCCGTCGACGACGGTCAGATCCGGCTGGCCGAGTCGGAAAACCACGTACAACGGCTGGCCGCGGAACTCGACGGCGCCCGCGCCGAGGAGGCCGCCCGCGCCGAGGACGTCGACAACACGCTGGCCGCCCGGCATGAGGCGGACGCGCAACTGGCGGCGGTGGCCGAGCAACTCGCCAGGCTGGGCCAGGCGGCCCGTTCCGCATCCGCCGAAGCCGACCGGCTACACCGCCAGCGCGACGAGGGGGAGCAGCGCCGGGCCGGTGCGCTGACCAGCCTGGCGGAGCTGGAGGAGCGGTTGCGGCTGGCTCAGGACGAGCCGGCGGACTCCGAACCGGACACCGCGGAACGTGACGAGGCCGCAGCCGCGCTGGCCACCGCGCGCAGCGAGGAGGTCGAGGCCCGGCTGGCGCTGCGCACCGCCGAGGAGCGCGCCCGGGCGCTGGCCGGCCGGGCCGAGGGGTTGCGCCGCAGCGCCCAAGCGGAGCGGACGGCGCGGGAGCGGGCCGCCGCCGCGGCAGCGGCCCGGGCGCGCGGGGCCGCGGTGGCCGCAGAGGTCGTGCGGGCGGGGGAGCTCGCGCTGGGCCGCATCGAGATCTCGTTGGACCGGGCCGCGGCCGAACGTGACGCGGTGATCGTCGAGCGTGCCGGCTGGGAGCGGGGCCTGACCGAGGTGCGGGGACGGGTTCGCGAGCTCGCCGAGGAGCTGGCCATGCTCACCGATACGGTGCACCGCGACGAGGTGCTTCGCGCTCAGCAGCGGCTGCGCATCGAGGCGCTCGAGGCCCGGATCGCCGACGACTTCGGCATCGGGCTCAACGATCTCGTCGCCGAGTACGGTCCCACGGTGCCAGTGCCTGCGCCGGCAAGTGAAGTGGCCGAGTATGAGGTGGCAGCGCAGCGCGGCGAGCAGGTCAGCGCCCCGCAGCCGGCTCGCTACGATCGGGCTGAGCAGACTCGCCGGGCCCAGCGGGCCGAGCGGGATCTGGCCCTGCTCGGCAAGGTCAACCCGCTGGCGCTGGAGGAGTTCGCCGCGCTCGAGGAACGCTACAAGTTCCTGTCCACCCAGCTCGAGGACCTCAAGGCCACCCGGCGTGACCTGCTCACGGTCGTCGCGGAGGTCGACGAGAGGATCCTCGAGGTCTTCACCGAGGCGTTCCACGATGTGGCGCGTGAGTTCGAGATCGTCTTCGCCACGCTGTTCCCCGGCGGGGAGGGGCGGTTGGTGCTCACCGAGCCCGACGACATGATCACCACCGGCATCGAGGTCGAGGCCCGCCCGCCCGGCAAGAAGGTCAAGCGCCTGTCGCTGCTGTCCGGCGGGGAGAAGTCGCTCACCGCGGTGGCCATGCTGGTCGCGATCTTCCGGGCCAGGCCTTCGCCGTTCTACGTGCTCGACGAGGTGGAGGCGGCGCTGGACGATACCAACCTGAACCGCCTGATCGCGCTGTTCGAACTGCTCAGAGACCGCTCGCAGCTGATCGTGATCACCCACCAGAAGGCGACCATGGAGGTCGCCGACGCGCTGTACGGGGTGAGCATGCGCGGCGACGGCATCACCACGGTGATCTCGCAGCGGTTGCGTGGGGCCGCAGGCTCCGCTGGCGCCGCCTGACAGCTGACGTCGAGGAGGGGATACCACTGTGTCGCTTGTGTCGCTGCCCTTGACCATGCTGGACGAATCGCTCCTGCTGCTGCAGGAGGCGCGCTCGTCGTGGAACGTGCAGTTCGAGCTCGGTGCTGACCAGCACCTGGACGAGGCGACGTTTCGGCAGGCGGTGCTGACCTGCTGCCGGCGTCACCCGCTGACCCGGGCTCGGTTGGCAACGGCTCGCAACGGTAAGACGTCGTATCAGTGGAACTTCGCCGATGAGGTGGATCGGGATCCGGTCCGGGTGGCCGACTGCCCCGACGATGCCGCATTGGACCAGCTCCGGGCGCGGCTCTATACCCCGCCGATCGCGCTGGGCGTCAGCCCCGGGCTGCGGATTGGCCTGGCCCGGCGGCCCGGCGGCGATCTCGTGCTGCTGTCGGTCAGCCACATCGTCGCCGACGGAGTCGGTGCGCTGCGCCTGATGCAGAGCATCACCCGGGCATACCTGGGAGAGCCGGACCCGCCGGATCCCCTGCCGCTTGCCCAGTCCCGCGATCTCGGCTCATTTCTGGTCCCGAAGAACCGTAGCGAACGGTGGGCCCGGCGGTTGGAAGGGCCGCGGCGATTTCGCGAGGCGCTCGATGCGCCGAGCCGGATCGCGGTGGTCGGCGGCGCCGACCGGGACGATTTCGGATTCGTCTTCCGTACCCTCGACCTCGGCGAGACGACGACCCCGGGGCTCATGCGACGGGTGCCCGGCACAACGGTGAACGACATCCTGCTCGCCGCGCTGCACCTCACGGTGCATGCTTGGAACTCCAAGCATGGCGTGCCAGCCGGTCGAATCGGGGTCATGATGCCGGTCAATGTCCGCCCTGCTGACCGCTTGTGGGACGTCGTCAGCAACCTCACCTCGAATGTCACCGTCTCCACCGCCCCGGACGATCGAGTGGACCCGGCCACCGCGACCGCTGCGGTGGCCGAGCAGACTTATCAGATGCGACGCCAGGACCGCGCTTACGGCTTGCATGACCTTCTGGAAGTCATCAAGAAGGTGCCCCTACCGGTCAAGCGCGCGGTGTCCAGGCTGTCACCACTGACCGGTGACCGGTTCGTCGACACCGCGATGCTGTCGAACCTGGGCCGCATCCCCGAACCACCCACCTTCGCCACCGGGCCTGACTCTGGGCCGCCGGAGCTGTGGTTCTCCCCGCCCTGCGACCGCTCCTGCAGCGTCTCCATCGGAGTCGCCACCAGCGGGCAACGACTAGCGCTAGTCGCCCGTTACCGCCACGACCAGTTCGACGCCGACGCCGCAGAAGCATTCACCGATCTCCTGATCGCCCAGGTCACCTAAGCAGCGCAGGTGCTGATCGGCGAAGGGTTTTCGTCGCGGTGGAGAACGCTGGTGGGATGAATCCGAGTCAGTCGCCTGGGCGGGTGCGTCGTGATCTCGACGTTACCGACATCTCCGCGCGCGGCGCAGCGAGCTGGGCCATGATGCTGGCCCTGTCCATCCAGACGTTTTCCCGGCTGATCTTTGCGAACTGGAACTCGAAGATGTGCAGCATGCGAAACGAGACCCGCCGTCCATTGCCGGGGATTCCGGCGAACTGACCGGTGACCGTGCACGTGCACAAGTGCTCGACGACGCAGAAGTTCTCGCCGTAGTAGCGGCGGGTGCACACCAGCTCGTCGGAACGCACTTCCTTGAGCAGCTGCTCGTACCGGTGCTTGGCGGCCTCGGGGCCGCGTAGCGGTCCCCCGGGGGCGCCGACCACGTCATGCTCGACGTCCTCGGTGTAGACGGCGACCGCTGCTGCCACGTCGCCGGTGTTCTCCGCGTCGAGGTGCGCGGCGACCAGCATGTCCATCTCCTCGGGCGTCATGAAACCTACCCCTCGCAGCGTCAGGTGCCCTGACTATTACGGTAAGGTAGCCTGACGACCATGGCAAGTGTTGGCGCCGGACGGAGGTTTTCTGCCGGCGGGCCGCGCATCGCCGGGCTGCTCAGCCTTGCCACGGAACAGGCGCTGGCGACCATCAATGGCGAGGTGGCCCCTCGCCACCCTGAGCTACGCCTCGCACACCTGCAGATCTTCCGCGTCGGCTCGATCGAAGGGCGCCGGGTGACCGAACTCGCCAGCCTCATGCGGATGACCAAGCAATCCATGCACGAGCTCGTGGGCCACCTCGAGCAACACGGCTACCTGCGCCGCGAACCCGACCCGACCGATGTGCGTGCCCGGCTCATCCGGCTGACCGAGCTCGGAGTCGAGCTCGAACGGCAGGTAGTCGCCGCCTCGGCCCGGCTGCACGTGGCCTGGCACGAACAGATCGGTTCCGATCGCTTCGCGACCCTGTGGTCGGCGCTACAGGAGATCACCGGGCGAAGCGATCCGCAGCCCACGGTGGCCGACCTGCACCGCCGAGTCGGCTTCGGCGCCGTACCTGGGCCGCCGCGCGCGGGTCTCGATAGGCCCTGAACGGCGACGGCCGCGGCCTTGGACTCGAACAGGCTGCCGCTGAGCCCTTCGCCGGCCACGCGGGCCGTTCGTCGCCCTGCTTGGCTGACCGGCGCGTCCAGCCGGTGCGCGTTGATGCCAGGATGGTCGGGTGTCGAGCGTGATCTGGATCTCCATCGCCATCGCGGTGGTGTTGTTGATCGCGCTGGCCGTGGGTCTGCTGTTGGCCCGCCGCCGGCGGATCAGCATCGCCGAGAAGCCGGACCAGGAAGTGGAAGCGCCACCGGCGCCTCGCGGCTACAAGGCTGGCGGTGGCATCAGCTTCTCTTCCGGTGGGGGTGGCCCACCGGCCCCACCACAGGCGTCCGCCCCGCCGGCTGCGCCCGCACCTCCGAAGGCTGCTGCCCCGGCCCCGGCCCCGCCGAAACCGCCCACACAGCCGACAGCGCCCGCCCCGCCAGAAGGCCCGGCTCCGCCGACGAATCTTGCGCCCCGGGCGCCTGCCAAGCCGGCGCCCGTCAAGCCATCGCCCACCAAGCCGCCGCCCGCCAAGGCGGCTCCCGTCAGGCCACCGCTTGCCAAGCCGGCGCCTGCCAAGCCGGCGCCCGCTAAGCCGCCGCCCGCTAAGCCGCCGCCCGCCGCGCCGGCGCCCGTCAAGCCACCGCCCGCCAAACCAGCAGTGGCGGAACCGGCAGCCCCGCCATTTGAGCCGATCGACGCCCCGGCCGGCCGGCTGGTGCGGCTGCGCGGCCGGCTGGCCCAGTCCCGCTCGGCGTTCGGGCAGAGTCTGCTCGGCCTGCTCGGTGCGGGTGACCTGGACGAAGACTCCTGGACCGACGTCGAGGACACCCTGTTGCTCGCCGATCTCGGCGCGACCACCACCGCCGAGATCGTGGACCGGCTGCGGGCTGAACTCGCGCAGCGTGGCGTGCGGACTGCCGAGCAGGCCCGCGCTGCGTTGCGCGACGTTCTGATCGAGGCGCTGCGCCCGGACTTGGACCGTGCCGTGCGGGCGTTGCCGCATCAGGATGGCGCCGGCGCTAGCACCCCTGGCGTAGTGCTGATCGCGGGAGTGAACGGCACCGGCAAGACGACCACCACCGGCAAGCTGGCCCGGGTACTGGTCGCCGACGGCCGGCGGGTGTTGCTCGGCGCGGCCGATACCTTCCGCGCAGCCGCCGTGGACCAGTTGGTCACCTGGGGCGAGCGCGCCGGCGCGGAGGTTGTGCGGGGCGCTGAAGGCGCCGACCCGGCCAGCGTGGCGTTCGAGGCGGTCAAGCGGGGCAGCACCAACGGGGTGGACACCGTCTTGATCGACACCGCTGGCCGGCTGCATACTAAAACCGGTCTGATGGACGAGCTGGGGAAGGTCAAGCGCGTGGTGTCCAAGCAGGCCGAGGTGGATGAGGTGCTGCTAGTTCTGGACGCCACCACGGGCCAGAACGGGCTGGTCCAAGCGAGGGTGTTCCGCGAGGTCGTCGATGTCACCGGCATTGTGCTGACCAAGCTGGACGGCACTGCCAAGGGCGGCATCGTCTTCCATGTGCAGCGCGAACTCGGTGTGCCCGTCAAGCTGGTGGGCCTCGGCGAGGGGGTGGACGACCTTGCTCCATTCGAGCCCGAGGCTTTCGTGGACGCGTTGCTGGACTGAACTGAACTGTCGGGCGGAACCGGCCAGGTCAGCAGGATCTGGACCGACCAGTAATCCGGACGTAACAGGGCAAGCCCGACAGTTAACGTTGTCGTAACATACCGTGCTTCCGGTTGAAACACCGGCTGCCCACTCTTTCCACACGCACCACTCGATCGTGAAACGCAAAGGGGTGAAACCGTGGACACCGGTGACACTGCCTGGATGCTCGCCAGCTCCGCCCTGGTGCTGCTGATGACTCCAGGCCTGGCGTTCTTCTACGGCGGCATGGTCCGCTCGAAGAGCGTCCTGAACATGATGATGATGAGCGTGTCCGCGATGGGGATCGTGGCCGTTCTCTGGGTGCTCTACGGCTACTCGGTGGCGTTCGGTAACGATATGGGCCTCGGCCTGATCGGCAACCCTGCGGACCACGCCGGGCTGGAGGGTCTCTTCGGCGGGACCTACCTCGCCACCGAGGGCTCCGCGATCTCGATTCCGCTGGTGGGGACCATCCCGGCGACAGTCTTCGCCGCATTCCAGGCGATGTTCGCGATCATCACGGTAGCCCTGGTCTCGGGCGCCGCAGCCGACCGGCTGCGGTTCGTGCCGTGGCTGGTGTTCGCCGCACTGTGGGCGACGCTGGTGTACTTCCCGGTGGCGCACTGGGTGTTCTCCTTCGACGCGGTCACCGCGGAGGTCGGTGGCTGGATCGCCAACGACCTCAAAGCGATCGACTTCGCCGGCGGGACAGCGGTGCACATCAACGCCGGTGCCGCCGGCCTGGCGCTGTGCCTGGTGCTCGGCCGGCGCCGCGGCTGGCCGCGGGAGGCCATGCGCCCGCACAACCTGCCGTTCGTGATGCTCGGTGCGGGGCTGCTGTGGTTCGGGTGGTTCGGCTTCAATGCCGGATCGGCCGTCGGCGCAAACGGCATCGCGGGTCTCGCCTTCGTCAACACCATGGTGGCCACCGCCGCGGCGATGCTGGGCTGGCTGCTGGTCGAGCGGATCCGCGACGGACGGCCTACCAGCCTCGGTGCCGCCTCCGGCGTGGTGGCGGGTCTGGTCGCGATCACCCCGTCATGCTCGTCGGTGTCCCCGTTGGGGGCGATCGCGGTGGGTGCGATCGCTGGCGCGATATGTGCGCTTGCGGTCAGCATGAAGTTCCGGTTCCGCTTCGACGATTCGCTCGACGTGGTCGCCGTGCACCTCGTCGGCGGTCTGGTGGGTACCCTGCTGATCGGTTTCCTGGCCACCGCTGCGGCACCCGCCGGGGTGGACGGCCTGTTCTACGGCGGCGGCACCGACCAGTTGTGGCGTCAGGCTGTGGCGGCGGGCGCTGTACTCGCCTACTCCTTCATCCTGACCGTGATCATCGCTCTGGTGCTGAAGTACACCATCGGCCTGCGGCTGGACAACGACGCCGAGCAGACCGGTATCGACGAGATCGAGCATGCTGAGGCGGGCTACGAGCTCAGCGCGATCTTCACCGGGAGCGGGAATAGCCGGGCCGCCCAGGCGGCCTCCCCAGGTAAGATCCCGGCCTCGGCCGGTCAGGAAGGGTGAGTGGGGCGATGAAGCTGGTGACCGCGATCATCAAGCCGTTCACGTTGGAAGACGTCAAGGGTGCCCTGGAACAGATCGGGGTACTCGGGATGACGGTCAGTGAGGTGCAGGGTTACGGCCGGCAGAAAGGACACACCGAGGTCTACCGGGGTGCGGAGTACTCCGTGGACTTCGTGCCCAAGATCCGGGTCGAAGTCGTGGTGGACGACACGCAGGTGGACAAGACCCTTGATGCGCTGGTCGAGTCGGCCCGAACCGGCAAGATCGGGGACGGGAAGGTGTGGGTCACTCCGGTGGAGGCCGTGGTCCGGGTTCGGACCGGGGAGCGTGGTGTCGATGCGTTGTGAACCTCGAGGGCGGCGGTGACCGGGCTGCCGTGTGAGGTTTGAGCACGCTGTCCGGCGAGTATGTTTCAACTGGCCGCCAATTCGGGTACTTCCCGCGCATGGATGTCAGCGGCCACCAGGAGGGTCCGCCCTGGACCCGCCAGCCGACCGAGGATATCCGCGCACCGCTGTGGGCCGAGGCGGTCGCGACCGTGCACAACGCGACCACGCTGCGACACCAGTTCCACGACTGGCTGGCGCTGGATCTCCCCACCAATGTCGTCGGCGACTTGGTGCTGGCGGTCTATGAAGCGATCGCCAACGCCGCCGAACACGCCTACGCCGACCACCGGCCCGGATCGGTGCAGCTAGAGGCACACCGCGCCGCCGACCACGTCCTGATCGCTGTCTCCGATCAAGGCCGCTGGCGGGTACCCACCGGTGACGGCTTCCGCGGCCGCGGTATACACCTGATGCGCCTGCTCACTCAGAAGATCCACACCAGATGTGACCACCGCGGCACCGTCGTCCACCTCAGGGTGGAACTATCACCGTAACGCGCGCCAGTTCACGCCACTGAAACGTGGCGTTTCAACAAGCGAAACACGCTTCGCGGAGTCTCAGCATCGACGTCGGGGTCCGGTTGAGGGCGCGAGACGCAGCACGCCAGACTCCTACGACTTGTCGTCGCGCAGCGGCGGCGCGACCGCCGGTACGGAAGGGGCTAGGGCAATGACGCTGCCTGGGGCCCCGCCTCACGCCGGTGGCCCGGATACCCCGGCGGAGGATCTCGTCAGAGCCCGTGCCGCGCTGCTCGGGGCGAACCCGCGGCAGCGCCAGCTGTCGGCGCCGGCACTACGGGCTGCGCTGGCCGACCTCCACGAGTTCTGGTTGACGTCACGCTGTGCGTCGCTGGGCGTCGGCCGCGGCACCGCCCTGGTCGCGGTGGGCGCTCTGGGCCGCCGCGAGCTGGTCCCGTACTCCGACCTGGACCTGCTCCTGCTACACGATGGCAAACGTGAGGTGAGCCAGCTCGCTGATTCGCTGTGGTACCCGCTGTGGGACGCCCGCATCGATCTTGACCACAGCGTCCGAACGGTCGGCCAAGTCGTGCAGGTGGCGGCCACCGACCTGCGGGCCGCACTGGGGTTGCTGGATGCCCGCCTGATCGCCGGGGACGGTGCGCTGTTCACCGCGATGGACACCGCTGTGCGGCGGGCCTGGCGCGCCGGCATCCGCGGCAGGTTCGAAGAGCTCGCCGAGTCGGCGCAACAACGCTGGCTGCGCAGTGGCGATATCGCGCACCGGGTGGAACCGGACCTCAAGAACGGCCACGGCGGGCTACGGGACGTTCAACTGCTCGACGCGCTGTCTGCAGGCCAGCTCACCGACCGGGTCGGGCCGGAGGTGCGCGCCGCGCGAGACCAGCTCTTGGACGTGCGCACCGAGCTGCACCGGCTCGCCGGCCGCAACCGCGACGTGCTTCGCGCGCAGGACGCCGACGAGGTCGCGGCCGCGCTAGCTCTCGGTGACCGGTTCGATCTGGCCAGGAGCCTGTCCGGAGTGGCGCGGACCGTCGTCTATGCGATGGACGTCGGGTTGCGCACCGCCCGGGCCACACTGCCCCCGCGGGGGCGCGCCCGGTTGACCGGGATGCGGACCCTGCGGCGGGGACCGGTACGCCGCCCGTTGGGCGAGGGGGTGGTGGAGCACAGCGGCGAGGTGACACTGGCTCGCGACGCTCACCCGGCGCGGGACCCGGCGCTGGCGTTGCGGGTCGCGGCGACCGCGGCGCGAACCAGCATGCCGGTCGCCAACGCCACCCTCACGACGCTCGCCGACACCGCGCCCGAGCTGCGCCGACCCTGGCCTCGCCTGGCGCTGGAAGAGCTGTTGTCGCTGTTGGGAGCCGGTCAGCCTGCGGTTGATGTGATCGAGGCGATGGACCGCACCGGGCTGTGGGGGCGGCTGTTCCCGGAGTGGGGCGCGGTGCGGGACCTGCCGCCGCGGGATCGGGCACACGTGTGGACGGTAGACCGGCATCTGGTGGAGGCTGCGGCGCAGGCAGCGCGGTTGACCACCACAGTCGGGCGCCCGGACCTGCTGCTGCTCGGCGCACTGCTGCACGACCTGGGCAAGGGCCGCGGAGCCGACCATTCCGTGGTCGGGGCGGCACTGGCCGAGCAGATCGGACAGCGGCTCGGGCTGCCGGACCCGGACGTCGCGACGCTGCGCGCGATGGTGCGCCACCATCTGCTGCTACTCCATACCGCGACCCGCCGGGATCTCGAGGACCCGACGACCGCGCAGCGGGTCGTCGACACCCTCGGTGGGGACCCGACTCTGCTGGAGCTGCTGGTCGCGCTGGCCGAGGCCGACAGCTTGGCCACCGGCCCCGGGGTCTGGACCGAATGGCGCGCCGCGTTGATCTTCGACCTCGCCGAGCGCTGCCGCGCGGTACTGTCCGGCCGGCCCTTGCCCGCACCGGAGCCGCTCTCCGAGGAGCACCGCGCGCTGGCCGAGCGGTCTGTTGCCAGCGGCTCGCTGCACGTGACGGCGAACACCGCTGCAGGGCCGGCCGCGGCCACCACGATCACGATTGTGACCCCTGGCCGGCCCGGTGTGCTCGCACTGGCCGCGGGGGTGCTTGCGCTGCACTCGCTGCAGGTCCACTCCGCGGATATCCGGGTCGCTGACCCCCCCGGCGGAGGCTCCGCGGCGGTGGACACCTTCACCGTCACCCCGCGCTTCGGCCGTCCGCCCGACGTGGCGCTGCTGCGCCAGGACCTGGTGCGAGCGCTGGAGGGCTCGCTGCAACTGGCGGACCGGCTGGCCGCCAAGGAACGCGACTACGGCGAGACTGCAGCGTCCGAAACGAGCCCCGAAGTCGAGACGAAGGTCTTGTGGTTCGACGACGAGGCCACCGGAGCGGTGATCCTCGAGCTGCGCACCACCGACCACCGCATCGGGTTGCTGTACCGGGTTGCCGCGGCGTTGGAGAGCAGTGCGGTGACCGTTCGCTGGGCACGGGTCGTCACGTTGGGCAGCTCGGTGGTGGACTCCTTCTGCATCACCGGGCCCGATGGTCACAGTGCGCTGTCACCGGAGGCGCGTGATCTGGCCGAGTGGGCAGTGCTCAGCGCCGCTCGGTGAGCACCCGGCTACGATCCGGCCGCATGTACGGAACCCGCGATGAGACCGTCCCGGTCAACCCGCCGTTCGAGATCGTGTTGCGGGGGTTCGACCGGCAGCAGGTCATCGACCACGTCGGCGCCCTCAAGGCTCGGGTCGGGTCAATCGGGGCCGAACGCGACGCTGCGCTGCAGCGGGCTGCCGACCTCTCCGAGCAGCTCGAACATCTGCGTCGCGAAGCGGCGGGGGCGACCGCCGAGGTTGATCGTATGCGTCGGGACGCGGAGGAGGCCGCCACCCAGGTCGATCGTCTGGAGCGGTCTCCGCTGACCGCAGCGACCGCGCGGATCCAGCGCATGCTGCAGATGGCCGAGGACGAGGCCGCCGAGCTGCAGATCAGCGCCGAGCAGGAGACCACCCTGCTGCGCGAGAGCGCGCACGCCGAGGCTGATCAGCTGCTCCACGAGACCACCCAGCGGTGCCGGAGTCTGGAGGCGGAGTCGGAGCGCGGGCGGCAGACCGCAGAGGCGGAATCCGCAGCAAGATGCCAGCAGGCTGAGCTGGACTCCGAACGTCGGGCGAAGGGCGCTGAGCAGCGGTCCGAGCACAACATCGCTCGTCGGCGCGCGGAGACGGAAGCCTGGATCAGCGATTACCAGACCCGCAGTACCGCGGCGCTGAACCTGATCATGCAGATGGCGGCGCAGCGGCTGGGTAGCCGGATGACCGAGGTGCAGCGCCAAGCCACTGTGCTGAGGCAGCTGCGAGCCGAGGTCACCGATCAGGTGTCGGCGGTGCACCGCTTGCTGGTCGAGGCGGTCGGCCTGGTAGATCAGCCCACGGCAGCCGAGAGGGCCGATTTTGCGCAGGCTGTGGGGTTCTCGGACGAGGAGTCTTCGGACGGCTCAGCGTGGCAGACAGACCAACCCACCGCGAGATTCGGGCTGCATCCGTAGGCAGTTCTACCTAGCCGCGACCGCGGGAATGCACGCTATCCGGCGGTGTCTGCCAGCGCCACGCTAGTCGGGTGGCTCGGCAGCGGTCGGGCGGACGCGGGGCTGCCGCCCGTGCTGGGGAGCTGGGTGGCGGGTGTGCCGCTGGCGATCGCAACGGTCATTGCCGGACCGCCGGCAGCCCAGGGTGGGGCCCGGGCCGCCGGCGGTCCAGGCTCTGCTGCCCACTGCGGGCCGCTACGCTGGCAGTGCCACAGCCATACTCCGGGGCCATCACCCCGCCGGACCCCCAGGGAGCGCGACCGGCGTGTTCGACACCCTCTCCGACCGGCTCACGTCAGCGCTGTCCGGCCTGCGGGGCAAAGGCAGGCTTTCTGAGGCCGACATCGACGCCACCGCCCGCGAGATCCGCATCGCGCTGCTTGAGGCCGACGTCGCGCTGCCGGTGGTCCGCCAGTTCGTCGCGCAGATCAAGGAACGCGCCAAGGGCGCCGAAGTCTCCGGCGCCCTGAACCCCGCCCAGCAGGTCATCAAAATCGTCAACGAGGAGCTCATCGGCATCCTGGGAGGTGACACCCGGCGCCTTGAGCTGGCCAAGACACCCCCGACCGTGATCATGCTGGCCGGTCTGCAGGGTTCCGGCAAGACGACGCTGGCCGGCAAGCTCGCCCGCTGGCTGCGCAACCAGGGCCACACCCCGCTGCTGGTCGCCGCCGACCTGCAGCGACCCAACGCGGTCACCCAGCTCCAGGTGGTGGGTGCGCAGGCCGGAGTGTCGGTGTTCGCGCCCCATCCGGGCGTGTCAGCGACCGATCAGACTGCAGACAGTGTTGGCGACCCGGTAGACGTCTCGCGCCGCGGGGTGGCTGAGGCCCGCGCCCGCCAGCACGACATCGTCGTGGTGGACACCGCCGGACGGCTGGGCATCGATGCCGAGATGATGCGCCAGGCCGCCGACATTCGCGATGCGGTGCAGCCCGACGAGACACTGTTCGTCGTCGACGCCATGATCGGCCAGGATGCGGTGACCACCGCTGAGGCGTTCCGCGACGGTGTCGGCTTCACCGGCGTCGTGCTCACCAAGCTGGACGGCGATGCCCGCGGTGGCGCAGCCCTGTCGGTGCGGCAGGTCACCGGTGCGCCGATCATGTTCGCGTCCAACGGGGAGAAGCTGGAGGACTTCGATGTCTTCCACCCGGACCGGATGGCCAGCCGGATCCTGGGTATGGGAGATCTGCTCACCCTGATCGAGCAGGCCGAGCAGGCCTTCGACGCCGAGCAGGCCGAGCAGGCCGCCGCCAAGATCGGCAGCGGGGAGCTGACCCTGGAGGACTTCCTCGAGCAGATGCAGGCGATCCGCAAGATGGGGCCGATCGCCAACCTGCTCGGGATGCTGCCCGGTGCGGCCCAGATGAAGGAGCAGCTCGCCGAGGTCGACGACAAGCAGCTGGACCGGCTGCAGGCCATCATCTGCGGTATGACCCCCGACGAGCGGGCCGACCCGAAGATCATCAACGCCTCCCGGCGGCAGCGCATCGCGCGAGGCTCCGGGGTCGCGGTCAGCGAGGTCAACCAGCTGGTCGAGCGGTTCTTCGAGGCCCGCAAGATGATGCAGCAGATGGCCGGCCGTTTCGGCTTCCCCGGGGCCGGCCCCGGGCGCCGCAACCGCAAGGGTCGCAAGGGCAAGAAGGGCAAGGGACGTGGTCCGACGGCGCCGAGGGTGCGTGGCGGGCTGCCCGGTGGTCTACCCGGGGGCTTGCCTGGCGGTCTGCCCGACCTGACCGGTCTGGACCAGCTGCCGCCCGGGTTCGACCCGTCGAAGCTGAGATTCCCCAAGAGGTGACGGCCCCTTCGGGAGCACCGGCGATGCACCTGCGTGGGGTGCTTCTCCCGGCCGGGGTGCCCGGTGAGCTGTGGGTGGCCGACGGGGTGATCCATACCGAGCCGGTGCCCGGGGCGACCACTGTCGTCGACGGCGGCTACCTGCTCCCCGGCCTGGTCGACGCGCACTGCCACGTCGGCATCGGCCCTCGGGGGCCGGCGAGCCTTGCCGAGGCCGCCGAGCAGGCCGCTACCGACCGGGACGCCGGCACCCTACTGATCCGGGACTGCGGATCCCCGATGGACACCCGGCCGCTGCAGTCCCGCGACGACCTACCGCGGATCATCCGGGCCGGCCGTCACCTGGCCCGACCCAAGCGCTACATCCCGACGCTGGGTGTAGAGCTCGACGAACCCGCGCTGCTCCCGCAGGCTGTGCAGGAGCAGGCGGCGGCCGGGGACGGCTGGGTCAAGCTGGTCGGCGATTGGATCGACCGCTCGACCGGTGATCTGGCCCCGCTGTGGCCCGATGACGTGCTGGTCGAGGCGATCGCCGCGGCGCATGCCGCCGGGGCCAGGGTCACCGCGCACGTCTTCGGCGCGGACGCACTGCCGGGCCTGATCGCCGCCGGAATAGACTGCATCGAGCACGGCACCGGGCTGTCCGCCGACACCATCACCGAGATGGCCGTGCGCGGCACCGCCCTGGTACCCACACTGATCAACATCGAGACCTTCCCGGCGATCGCCGACGGCGCCGGGAAGTACCCGCGCTATGCCGCGCACATGCGCGCGCTGCACGCCGGGGTCCGGGACACCGTTGGTGCCGCCGTCGAGGCGGGAATCCCGATCTACGCCGGCAGCGACGCCGGTGGCGGCATCGCCCACGGCCGGCTGGTGGACGAGATCCTCGCATTGCGCACCGTCGGGATGGACGGCGCGCAGGCTCTCGCGGCGGCGAGCTGGGCGTCCCGCGACTGGCTGGGCGTTCCCGGTCTGGTCGCCGGTGCGTCCGCCGATCTGCTGGTCACTCGCACCGACCCGCGCCTGGATCCGAACGTATTGCGGGACCCGGCGTTGCTGCTGTTGCGTGGCCGGGCCCGGGACAATGGGTACAGCTGCGACGACGAGGAGAAGCCGTGAGCATCCCTGAGCCTCCGCCGCCTGCGGTGGCCGGGACGATCCCGCCGCCACCGCAGGCGCTGGCGGCCCGGCCCGACCGCCGCCGCGGTTGGCTCATGTTCGGCTGCTTCGCCATCGGCGAGGTGATCTTCCTGGCGGCGTCGCTGCTGGTGCTGCTGCCCTATGCGCTCGGCTCCCCGGGCCAGGATGCGGACGGGCCATTGCCGCCCGCAGCATTGGTCGTGGCGCTCGTGGTGCCCACCGTGCTGGCCGCCTTGGTCGCGACGGCCTGCGCCGCGCTGCTCGGTCAGGGGAACCTGGCGCAACGGCTGCGTAGCCAGCTGTCGGTGCGATGGCGACTGTCCGACGTCGGCGTCGGGCTGTTGCTGGGCTTCGTCGGCTTGATCGTCACCGTACCGGCCGCCGGCCTGTGGGCGCGCTGGGTCGGCACGAGCCAGGCGAATTCAGCGGTGGGGGAGGCGTTCGACGGCTTGCGGCTGCCGCTCGGGATGGCGCTCATCCTGTTCTTCGCCGTGTGGCTGATCGCACCGTTGTGCGAGGAGCTGCTCTACCGCGGCGTGCTGTGGCGGGCCATGGAGTACTGGCAGTGGAATCGGTGGGTGATCTTCGCGCTGACCACCGCGCTGTTCTCCGTTGCGCACCTGGAACTGCTGCGCACTCCGCTGCTGGTGGTGATCTCGCTGCCGATCGCGTTGGCCCGGATGCTCACCGGCAACCTGCTGGCCAGCATCGTCGCCCACCAGGCGAATAACTTCCTGCCCGCGGTCGGGCTCCTGCTGATCACCCAGGGACTAGTCCCCGGGTGACCCACCTCCCCCCGCCGGCGTGTCCTGCTCTCATGCCCGGTGTGTCGTCGTCTCATGCACGGCGCATGGCCAGGTGCCACGGATGTCCGGAAGGTCTGGCACAATAGGACGCTGTTGTCGTAGCGTGCCCTCTGACCGCGCTGTGACTACTGAAGTCTCTGACCACTGACCTCATGAGCAGTGCCGGTCCGTGCCCCCACCATGGGCCGCGCACGCTCACCCTGACCACTCGCGCGTTGACAGGAGTAGCCCGACTCGTGGCTGTCAAGATAAAGCTCATGCGGCTCGGCAAGATTCGCCAGCCGTACTACCGGATCGTCGTCGCCGACGCCCGCACCCGCCGCAACGGCAAGGCGATCGAGACGATCGGCAAGTACCACCCCAAGGTGGAACCCAGTCTCATCGAGGTCGACTCCGAGCGGGTGCAGTACTGGCTCGGAGTCGGGGCTCAACCCACCGACCCGGTTCAGCACATCCTCGAGGTGACCGGCGACTGGCAGCGGTTTACCGGTCAGCCCGGCGAGGAGGGCACGCTGCGGCGTGCCGAGCCCAAGTTGGACAAGGCTGAGCTGTTCAATCGGGCGCTGGCCGAGGCGGGTGAGGTGCCGACCACTGAGGCCACCACGCCACGAAAGAAGAGCCCCCGCAAGACAGATACCGGCTCTGCCACGGCCCCAGCTCCGGCCCCGGCCCCGGAAACGGCGTCAGCCGAAGCCGACGGTCAGGAGGACACTGCAAAGGCAGCGGACGTGCAGGCGTGAACATGCTGGCGGACGCGCTCGAGCATCTCGTGAGGGGAATCGTCGACAACCCTGATGACGTGCGCGTCCAGCTGGTGACCACGCGGCGGGGTCGCACCCTCGAGGTGCACGTCCACCCCGAGGATCTCGGCAAGGTGATCGGCCGGGGTGGACGCACCGCCACCGCGCTGCGCACGGTGATGAGCGGTCTCGGCGGGCGTGGGGTGCGGGTCGACGTCGTCGACACCGACCGCTGACCTTGCCGGCCAGGGCGTCGACCGTGCAGCCGGGCAGTGACATGACAAGCAGTGACATGACAAGCGGGGACACCAAGCGGGTGGTCGGTCGGATCGGCCGGCCGCACGGTCTCCGTGGGGAGGTGACGGTGCAGGTGCGCACCGACTCACCACAGGAGCGCTTCGCTGCGGGTGCGCAGCTCGGTGCAGGCGCTGGTCGCACGCTCACGGTAGAGGCCGTCCGCCCGCATGCGGGGAGCCTGCTCGTGCGATTCGCCGGGGTGACCGATCGCGCCGCAGCAGTGCAACTGCGCGGTGTCCTGTTGACCGTCGAGGCCACGGAGCTGCCCGCCCTCGATGATCCTGACGAGTTCTACGACCACCAGCTCGAGGGATTGGCCGCCTTCGGGTCCGACGGCACAAAGCTGGGCACGGTGCGCGAAGTCGTGCACGCCCCGGCCAGCGACCTGCTGGTAGTGGAGACCGACCGTGGTGAGGTGTTGGTGCCGTTCGTCCGGGCGATCGTCCCCGAGGTGGACCTGGTCGGTGGCCGAGTGGTGCTCGACCCACCTGCCGGGTTGCTCGACTGATCAAGGACGCAGCGGTGTTCATCGAGGTCGTGACGATCTTCCCCGAGTACCTGGCTCCGGCCAGGGAGGCGCTGCTCGGCCGGGCCATCGAACGGAACCTGATCACCTTCACGGTGCACGACCTGCGGGACTGGACCCACGATGTGCACCGAGCGGTGGACGATGCGCCCTACGGCGGCGGACCCGGCATGGTGATGCGCCCAGACGTCTGGGGGGAGGCGCTGGACGAGGTACTCGCCGGCCAACCGCCGCCGCGGTTGGTGGTGCCCAGCCCTGCCGGACGGCGGTTCACTCAGCAGCTCGCCACCGAGCTCGCGGCCGAGCCCCGGCTCGTTTTCGCCTGCGGCCGGTACGAGGGCATCGACCAGCGGGTGATCGACTATGCGGCTGGCCGGGTGGTCGTCGACGAGATCTCGATCGGCGACTACGTGCTCGTCGGGGGCGAGGTTGCCGTACTGGTGATGGTTGAGGCGATCGCCCGGTTGCTGCCCGGTGTGCTGGGCAACCCCACCTCGGCGATGCAGGACTCGTTCTCCGATGGTCTTCTGGAGGGACCCTGCTATACCCGCCCAGAGGTGTGGCGCAGCCGCGAGGTCCCCGCCGTGCTCCGGTCGGGCAACCACGCCGCGATCGCCCGCTGGCGCCGGGACCGCGCGGTGGAGCGCACCGCGGCGCGGCGTCCCGATCTGCTGGCTGCGCTACCACCCGGTGTGTTGGATAGTGCGGACCGTGCCGTGATCGAGGGACTCGTCACTCCACCCGGATATGCGCCGGACAGCACCGGATAGCACGTGCCCGGTTTCGATGTGGGCGGCAGCATCTGGCACACTGGACCGGTTCCCGCAGCGGGAGCAGGGCAGGGAATGCCCCTACGGTGTGGAAGGCTCCGCTGTCACCCGACGTCGACGTTTCGCTTCTGCCCAGGGCGCCTAGACCGCGCACAACACCCGATGACGAGGACGGATCCCGATGAACACCCTGGACGCGCTGGATGCGATGTCGCTGCGTTCCGACATCCCTGACTTCCGGCCCGGTGACACGCTCAAGGTGCACGTCCGTGTCATCGAGGGTTCGCGGCAACGGGTACAGCTGTTCCAAGGCGCGGTCATCCGCCGTCAGGGTGGAGGGGTCCGGGAGACCTTCACCGTGCGCAAGGTGTCCTTCGGCGTGGGCGTGGAGCGCACCTTTCCGGTGCACACCCCGAACATCGCCAAGATCGAGGTGGTCACCCGCGGTGATGTCCGGCGCGCAAAGCTGTACTACCTTCGCGACCTCCGTGGTAAAGCCGCCAAGATCAAGGAGAAGCGTGAGACGCCGTCGGCGTCCTGATCCGCTTGCTCCGGCCGTCTGTCGATAGCCTGGGGGACGTGGCCAACCTGGTTCCCTCGACCGAACCCGCTCGCGGCGACGATCCCGACGCCTCCCGCAGCCGCCGAGTGCACCGGCATCGTCTGGCGAAGAAGAAGAAGAAAAAGGCCTCATTCTGGCGCGAGTTGCCGATCTTGGTGGTCACCGCGCTGGTACTCACATTCTTGATCCAGACATTCCTGGCCCGGGTGTACGTGATTCCTTCGGCGTCCATGGAATCGACCCTGCATGGTTGCCCGGGCTGCACCAATGATCGGGTACTGGTCGACAAACTGACCTATCAGATGCGCGATCCGAGGCCCGGTGACGTCGTGGTGTTCCGCGGTCCCGACTCGTGGGGTAGCAATGTCGAGTTCTCCAACCCGCGGTCGGACAACGTGATCATTCGCGGGCTCCAGCAGGCTGCCTCCGTGGTCGGCCTTGCCCCGCCGGACGAGCGGGATTTCGTCAAACGGGTGATCGCAGTGGAGGACCAGACCGTGCAGTGCTGTGATCAGCAGAACCGCGTCATGGTTGACGGTGCCGCGCTAACCGAGCCATACGCCATCTTCATCGGGAATGAGCCGCAGGAGGAGTTCGGCCCGGTCACGGTGCCCCAAGGCGGTCTCTGGATGATGGGAGACAATCGGAACAACAGTGCGGACTCACGACGCCACGTGGCTGACCCGCGGTTGGGCACTGTTCCTGTGGACAATGTCATCGGTAAGGCCCGCCTGATCGTGCTCCCGCTGGCGCGCTGGCAGGGTGTCACCGACCCCGATCCGCAGCAGATCACGACGCTGGGCGCAGCTGGGCTGTCCTCGCCCGCCGGTCTCCCGCTGGGTGCTGGCCTGGTGCTGAGCTGGCCGATGCTGCGGGGCGGCCGGGTCCTGCGGGAGCGGGTGGTCGCCCGCAGGCGCGGCTGACGATCGTGCCGGCCGCGACGCGCAGTTCCCGCCAGGCCCTGCCACGCCCGCCGAGGGCAGTGGTGCGCAGGGACAGCGGGATGTGGACCCTGCAGGGCGTCTTGCACCGCAAGGGTCTGAGCCCGGTCGCCGGGGTGGACGAGGCCGGGCGGGGGGCGTGCGCCGGGCCGCTGGTGGTCGCAGCATGCGTGCTGCGGCCGGCAGATGCGTTAGCCCTGGACGGGCTCACCGACTCCAAGCTGCTCACTGCGGCGCACCGGGAGCACTATTACGACCTGATCACCACCAGGGCGGTGGCCCGCAGCGTGGTGGTGATCCCACCCGACGTGATCGACTCGCTGGGCGTGCACGTGGTCAATCTGGAGGGTATGCGTCGTGCCGTCGCCGGCCTTGCGGTGCATCCCGGTTACGTGCTCACCGACGGGTTTCGAGTGCCCGGCCTGACCGCTCCGAACATGGCGGTGATCGGTGGGGATCGCGCCTCGGCCTGTGTGGCGGCGGCCTCGGTGCTCGCCAAGGTGACCCGCGACCGCATCATGTGCAACCTGCACGAACGGATGCCCTGGTACGGCTTCGGCGAGCACAAGGGCTACTGCACGCCCGAGCACAACGCTTCCCTGCTTGCGCATGGTCCGTCGGCCGAGCACCGGTTCTGCTACGTCAATGTCGCGCTGGCGGCGCGCACGCACGGCCTGACCGCCCCACCGCGCAGGACAGCACGAGCGAGACTCTGGCCGGTAGTGGGGCCGGGGCTGGAGTCAGCAGTGGTCCAGAATGGGGAATCGCCGACCATGTGACGGCGCGAGCAGGAGGGCCAGCACCCGATGAAGCGACCGATGGGCTGTCGATGAGCGCCGAGGATCTCGAGAAGTACGAGACCGAGATGGAACTGTCGCTGTACAAGGAGTACCGCGACGTCGTCAGTCAGTTCGCCTACGTCGTGGAGACCGAGCGGCGCTTCTACCTGGCCAACGCGGTGGACGTACAGGCCCGCAACGCCGACGGCGAGGTGTACTTCGAGGTGCGGATGTCCGACTCGTGGGTGTGGGACATGTACCGGTCCGCCCGGTTCGTGAAGAACGTCCGAGTGATCACGTTCAAGGACGTGAACATCGAGGAAGTGGACAAACCCGACCTGCGGCTACCCGAAGGTGGTCCGTTCGGCACCTGATCGCCCCCGCAGGACCGCCGCACGCCTGACTCGGTACCGCTTGACTCAGTGCATCGCTACGGGTAGCGCGGTCAGGCCGTTCATGAGCACCCCTGGCCGCCAGGTCAGCTGCTCTGCGGGTACCGCGAGGCGCAGCCTGGGAAAGCGGCTGAGCAGGGTGCCCAGCGCGATGCGGCCTTCCAGCCGGGCCAGTGGTGCGCCGAGGCAGTGGTGGATGCCGTGCCCGAAGGCCAGGTGCGGGTTGTTCGTGCGGGTGATGTCCAGCGCGTCGGGTTGTGCGGTGCATGCCGGGTCGCGGTTGGCGGCCAGCAGCCCGGGCGCGACGATCTCGCCGGCCGGGATGGTGATCCCGCCGATGTCCACCGGCTCGGCGGTCATACGGAAGGTGGCTACCTGCACCGGCCCGTCGAAGCGCAGCAGTTCTTCGACCGCGTCCGGTAGCAGGTCCGGTTGGGTGCGTAGCAGGGTCAGCTGCTCGGGGTGGGTGAGCAGCGCGAGTGTTCCGTTGCCGATCAGGTTGACGGTGGTCTCGTGGCCTGCGACCAGCAGCAGGAACGCCATCGAGGTGAGCTCGTCCTCGGTGAGCCGGTCTTCGCCGTCGCGGACCGCCACCAGCGCCGAGAGCAGGTCGTCAGCGAGGGCGGCGCGCTTGGCGTCGATGAGCTCGTGCAGGTAGCTCACCATCGCGGTGGCGGCGGCGGCGAACACGTCCGGGCCGGCCAGCACTCCGGTCACCATGATGGACGTCCAGTCACGGAATTCTGCGCGGCGGTCGGTTGGTACGCCGAGCAGCTCGCAGATCACGGTGAGCGGCAGTGGATAGGCGAATGAGTCGATCAGGTCGACCTGCTTCGCGGTGGCCATCGCGTCGAGTAGTTCGTCGGTGATCTGCTGGATGCGCGGTGCGAGCTGTTCGACGCGGCGGCGGGTGAACGCGGCGGTGACCAGCCGGCGCAGCCGGGTGTGGTCGGGCGCCTTGCTGTTGAGCATGTGATGGCTCATCGCCCTGAACACCTCGGGCGGCAGCAGGTCACGGCCGATGTTGGCCATCGTCGCTTCACTCTTGACCAGCCGCGGGTCGTGCAGTGCCTTGCGCGCCTCGTCGTAGCCGGTGATCAGCCAGGCCGGCTCACCGGTGGGCAGCACGATGCGGTGCACCGGGCCGGTCGCCGCGAACTCGGCGTACGTTCCGTGGCGCTGCGGCCCTTCGGTGACAGCGAACGGCGCCGTCAGCAGAGTCTCGGTCATGACACAGTTCTACGGATGGGCGCGCGGGCATGCGTCGGTACTCGCCGCCCATCTCGGGCCTGCTGGCTACCTATCTGAGGTGAGCCGCGCGACTACGGTCATCTGCCAGGAACCGACCGTGGGCAGCCAGGATCGGCCGCATCGATCGACAGCGGAGCCCCGGCCGGGATCACGTAGGTGACGTAGAGCTCCACCGGTTCGGTGCCAAGGTTGCGGCCAACGTGCGCGTGTTTGTCTCCGGTGGCCTCGACGAACGACTGACCGGGTGAATTGGTCTGCACCGAGCAGTCTTCGAGCGTGCGGCTGAGCGTGCCCTTGTGCACGACGGCGATCAGCTCACCCGGGTGATAGTGCCACCCGGTGGAGCCGCCCGGCTCGATCACGATGTGGCGGACCACGACATCGGTCCGGCCCCCATTCTTGACCTCGATCGTGTCGTTGGACGTGCCCTTGCCGAGCACGGTGCCGCTCACACCCGCCCCGGGGGTCGCCGACGCGGCAGCGGGCACCATGGCCACGGTCGCCCCACATAGCAATACCGACAGCGTTCTCCGCATGGCAACGCTCCCTGATCCTCGTGCGTGGCAATACAATTCATCGGTCAGCAGAAATGATCCGACATTCATCCGACCTGGTTCTATCGGGCTCTTCCGCGCGCGGACGTCGGCAACCCCCACCTATCTTTGCGCGGGTGACCACCTATGCCAACGGCGATCGTCGGCTCGGGGGCGCCGACTGCATCGTGGGCGGCGGTGGGCTGCCGCCGGCGCTACTGCATCGAGTGCGGGCACTCCAGCCCGGTCCCGAGGATCTCGGACATCGTCGGCTGGTTAGAGGGGGAAGGTTCGAGAACTCGCAGTATCTGGCCACGCTGGACCCTCGATTTCGCTGAGCGGTATTTCCAAGCTCTCCGATCCTACGCATTCGATCGCGCAGCGACGCCGCTTCGCCGTCGTGGCGACCCGTGAGGTCTCTTGGAACGACGCCTCGCGGTAGTGGCCACGTCGCCGAGGAATCCGGAGGCTGGCGCATGTATCAGGCACCCGCAGCCGGTCCTCCTCCTCACAGGGTGAAGCTGCGCACCCTCGGGAGGAATCGTGATCGAGCCGATCCAGATCATGTGGTCGCCTGCAGGGTTGACCATGCAGTCCGTGGGAGCTCGCGCGCTGGTCGACGTGACGGACGGGGACACGCCGAATATCCGCATGCCGATCCGGATGCTGTCGGTGGATACCCCGGAGGTGACGGCGCGCACCGAGCAGCGGGCGCGCGCGATCGATGAGGAGTTCCGGCAGCTCGCAGAGTGGATCGAGCAAGGTCGCGCGCCGATCTCGCGGCGGCTGGGTGATGTCGTGGCGCCGAAGCTCGCGACGGGACGGGCGGGCACCCTGCAGTTCCAGCAGGGCCGCGATGCGTCGGCGTTCGCGAAGGACAACGCGGAGCGGCGCCTCACCCGCCCGGACGGGCGCAAGCGCAACCTCTTCACTCGCATAGCCGAACGCCCTTTCGACGACAATGGGCGGCTGCTCGCTTACGTCGCGCCGGACTACTCAGCGGCCGAACGGCGCACCCTGACACGTCGCGAGCGCGCCACCTTCAATCTCGACCTCGTGGCGAGTGGGTGGGCCACGCTGTTCGTCATCTACCCGTCCATCCCCGGCGAGCTCGACCTGCCGCTGCTCATCGAGGCCGCCGTGGACGCCGCGACGGCCCGGCGGGGCATCTGGGCGAACGACGAGACGCTGCCGGCGTACGAGTACCGGGCTATGGAGAAGCTGTTCCGCGTCACTAAGAAGATCGTCGAAGGCGTTGAGTTGCAGGCTGGCGAGGCACACTCCTGGCGTGAACGTTACTGCGCCGATATGCGCAGCCGCGCGCTGCACGGTCCCGAGGACTACGCTGACATCCCGCCGCCGTACCGGCTGTGGATCTGGCACGACGACGTCGCCGAGGCGGTCGGTCGGCTGAACCTCGTCCCGTCCCCGCGCCTAGTCGGAGCGGCCTAGCAGCCGCAGGTGTTTTGGGCAGCATTCACCGGGGATCGCGCTCGACACCTAGCCTGCGGCAGCCATACCGCTTGAGCTTGAGGGTGAGTGAACCGTCCTTTGCAACCAGTTCCGATCCGCAGCCCGGTCAGCTTCAGCGACGCTTTCGTGGGATCAGTGCCGAAGTTGTGCACTGCCGCGATCGCGAGACGCACGGCCACATTGTCAGCCCGCAGGATCGGTTCGGACGTGTCCCCCCATCAGCTGAAGCCGATCCGTTTACAAATTATCTGAGTTCAGACAGTCTCGACCGACCGGAAATGGTTTGAATAGATATTCTTGTTGTCGAGGGGCGGTACCGCGCGGTGTTTGGGTGACCAGTCCGGCTGACTCCGCTGGCCTTGTGAACCGATGGAGGGTAGTGTGTTCGGGGGCCGACTTCTCCTCGTGCGCACGGCACCCCCGCCCGCGTCGTTTTCGGCCTCACGATGACACCGGCTTTGTTCGACGCCGGGACGGGAACGCCAACATGACGGCGGTTGGCACCACCAGTCCAGATCACATCATTTGCGCACGGCTGACGTAGTGGGGGCTCGGCGAGCACCTAGCCGATCATCTGACGTGCGCGCCCGTGGTGGTGTTGAGCGTGCCGGCGCGAATGCTCCCAGCAAGGCCACCAAGACGGGCACGGCGCCGCGCTCGCTGCCGGGCTGCCCGTTGCCGGCAGTGGTGGTCAACCCGAGCAATATCGATGACCTGGCGAAGCTGCAGACCCAGATCACTCGGGTGTGCACGGAGTTGGGGTGGGCGTCACCGCTGTGGCTTCAGACCACCATCGAGGACCCGGGTGGCGGCCAGACCAGAACCGCGCTGGCCGCTGGCGCCGATGTGGTGCTCGCCTGCGGTGGGGACGGCACGATCCGCCATGTGGCGCAGGTCCTTGCCGGATCGGGAACCGCGCTGGGCGTGGTGCCCGCAGGTACCTCCAACGTGCTCGCCCGCAACCTCGCCATTGGGCTGGGCGACACGGCCCGAGCCACCCGGGTTGCGTTGTCCGGGCGCAATCGTGCGATCGACGTCGGCCGGGTGATGATCGATGACTGCGCCGAGGAGCAGGTGTTTATGGTGATGGCAGGGGTCGGCTTCGATGCGGCAATCATGGCCGGCGCGCCCCACGAGTTGAAGGCTCGGCTGGGCGCCCTGGCGTATTTCGTCTCCGGAATGCGCGCGCTGAGCGGTCCGAGGGCCCCGATCACCCTCGCCGTGGATGGCCGGATTGCGCCGTCCCATCAAGTCCGCACGGTCGTGGTCGGCAACTGCGGCAAACTTCTCGCCGGGATTGTGTTGATGCCCGCGGCCAAAGTGGACGACGGGCTGCTGGATGTTGTGTCCATCGGGCCGAGAGGCATCCTCGGATGGCTCGCGGTGACCGCACGGGTGCTGAGCCGCCGCTGCCGTGGCCACCGGATAGTGCAGCACTGGCAAGGCCGCACCGTCATCCTCAGCGCGGAGTCTCCACAGCTGGCCCAACTCGATGGTGATCCGGTGGGTGAAGTGCGTGCATTGCGGATGCGGGTGGACCCGGGCGCCCTGCTGGTGCGCGTCTAGTCCGTCCCACTGCGAGAATGTAGATCATGGCCGATGCACCTGCGGGTTGTGCTGATGCGTCGCCGCCGTGTCCGGCTCGCCCGTCTTGTGTTTCTGAGCTGGGGTTTGTGCGTAGTGCGTTGGCTTGATCCTCATCAGCTTGTTGACACGTTTCTCCGCCTGCGCATCAGGACCGACGGCGCCCTGACGGTATACCCAAAAAACCAATCACCATCAATGCCCAACCAAAACCCAGAGAATACCGAGGCTGATCCACAGCGTCTACCGTCATCAATGCGGTGACGATCCGGGATGCCCTGCTGAGCGTGGGAGGACGGCGACGCCGTACTGATCAGCGGGGCGGCATCGACCGTCCATGCCCGGCGAGCTCGCCCTGCCGCTACCCGGAGGCGGATCACCGCTAGCACACCGCCCCGACGCTGTGGCCGGGCTGCGCGGTCCAGACACCGCACTTATCCACATCTGCCCCGTTATCCACAGATCTGGTTGCGCGACGTCGACCGCGCTGCCGTCACCCGGCAGCCTCATCGCTAGATCGTCGAGGAACGAGGAGGCCGGGATGAGGGCGACGGCGGCGCAGACCGCAGCATGCCGCAGCGATGAGCTGGGCAGGCGTGGAGAGGACCTGGCGGCGGACTACCTGACGAGCGCCGGTCTGGTGGTGCTCTCGCGCAACTGGCGCTGCCGGGAAGGGGAGCTCGATCTGGTCGTGACCGACGGCGAGCGCCTCATCGTTTGCGAGGTCAAGACCAGGTCGGGGACGGGGTACGGGGAACCGTCGGAGGGCGTGACGCCGGCGAAGGCAGCCCGGATAAGGCGGGTCACCGCAGCCTGGCTGCGGGCCTATCGGGTCGGCTGGTGCGAGATCCGCTTCGACGTCCTCGCAGTGCTGTGCCCGCAGGATGGGACGGTCACCGTGGAGCACCTGCAGGGTGCGTTCTGATGTCGCTGGCCAGCGCCTGGGCGGTGGCGCTGCACGGGGTCGACGGGGTGCTGGTGGAGATCGAGGCCCATATCGGTCCGGGCCTGCCGGGGCTGCAGATGGTCGGTCTGCCCGATACCGCACTGTCCGAGGCCCGGGATCGGGTGCGGGCTGCGGTGCTCAACTCGGGCCAGCGGTGGCCACCGCGCAGGATGACCCTCGCGTTGTCGCCGGCCACCCTGCCCAAGGTCGGCAGCAGTTACGACCTTGCGCTGGCCTGTGCGTTGCTGGCCGCCGACCGCCGGATCCCGGCCGAGCGGCTGCGCGGGCTGGTGTTGATCGGGGAACTGGCCCTGGACGGCCGGCTGCGTCCGGTGCGCGGGGTGCTGCCGGCCGTACTCGCAGCCCGCCGGGTAGGTATCAGCCAGGTCGTGGTGCCGACCGCCTCGCTGGCCGAGGCGGCGCTGGTCGACGGGGTGCGGGTGCACGGCGCGACCTGCCTGAAGGAGGTGCTCAGCTGGTTACGAAACCCCACTGTCGGGTTGGCTTGCCCTGGGCCGCTGCGCCCGGCCCCGCCGGTGGCGGTCCCCGACCTCGCCGACGTGCTGGAACAGGGCGACGCCCGCTGGGCAGTGGAGGTCGCCGCCGCAGGCGGTCACCATCTGCTGCTGACCGGACCGCCGGGGACCGGCAAGACCATGCTGGCCCAGCGGATGGTCGGGCTGCTGCCCGCACTCACCGACCAGGAGGCACTCGAAGTGACCGCGGTGCACTCGGTGGCGGGCCTGCTCGCTCCCGAAACCCCGCTGATCACCGCACCCCCGTTCGTCGCGCCGCACCACACCAGCTCGTTGGCCGCGCTGGTCGGCGGCGGTTCGGGGCTGGCCAAGCCCGGTGCCGTGAGTCGGGCCCACCGCGGTGTGCTGTTCCTCGACGAGGTCGCCGAGTTCGGGCCTCGGACGCTGGAGGCGCTGCGCACCCCGCTTGAGGACGGTGAGGTCCGGTTGGCCCGCCGGGACGGAGTGGTGCGCTACCCGGCACGGTGCCAGCTAGTGCTCGCGGCGAATCCGTGCCCGTGCGCTCCGCCAGACGAGCGGGATTGCACCTGCGCCCCGTCGGCTCGCCGACGTTACCTGGGCCGGCTGTCCGGGCCGCTGCTGGACCGGGTGGACCTGCGGGTGATGATGCGGCCGGTGAAGGGCATGGGCCGGGCTGAGGCGGAGCCCGAGAGCACCGCGACAGTGCGGCAGCGGGTGCTCCGGGCCCGGGCGGTCGCTGGAGCGCGCTGGGCGGGCACTGGATGGAGCACCAATGCCGAGGTGCCCGGGCCGGTGCTGCGGCGGCGATTCCGGCTACCGAGAGAGGTGACCGAGCCGATCGAGGCGGCCCTGTATCGGGGCCTGGTGACGGCCAGGGGAGCCGACCGCACCTTGCGGTTGGCCTGGACGGTGGCCGACCTGGCAGGGCGGGACCGCCCGCTGCCCGAGGATGTGTCCGTTGCGATGGGTCTGCGGGATCGGAGGGCGGCGTGACCGAGGGCCGCATGACACAGTGCGGCGGGACCCCGGGACAGCGCGAGCTGCGCCGGGCCCGTGCCTACCTCAACCGGGTGGCCGAGCCCCCCGCTCCCGCCCTGTCCGAGCTGATCAGCGAGGTCGGCCCGGTACGGGCGGCCCGGCTGGTGGCCGCAGGGCAGGTCCCCAGCCGGGTTGGTGCGGAGACCGCTGCCCGCCGCGGCGACGATCGAGCCGAGGCCGACTTGGCTGCGATCGCCGCACTCGGGGGCCGGCTGGTGGTTCCCGAGGACGACGAATGGCCCACCGGGGTATTCACCTGCTTCGCGACTCCCACTGCGCGGGCCGACGAGCGCTGGCGGGCCCCGGTAGCGCTCTGGGCGCGGGGAGCCACCCGCCTCGACGAGCTCGGCGCACGGGCGGTGGCGGTGGTCGGGGCCCGGGCCGCGACCGGGTACGGGGAGCACGTCGCTGCCGAGTTCGGCTACGGGCTAGCCGAGGGCGGTCTCACGGTGGTGTCCGGCGCTGCCTTCGGCATCGACGGCGCGGCGCACCGGGGCGCGCTGGCCGCCGAGGGCAGCACCGTCGCGGTGCAGGCCTGCGGGCTGGATCGGGCTTACCCCGCAGGCCACCTACGGCTGCTGGATCGGGTTGCCGAGCGTGGTGCGGTGGTCAGCGAGTATCCGCCGGGTGTGCGGCCTGCGCGATTCCGCTTTCTGGTCCGCAACCGCCTCATCGCCGCGTTCGCGGCCGGCACTGTCGTGGTCGAGGCCGGGGTGCGCAGCGGCGCCCGGCGCACCGCTACTGCCGCCGCGGCGCTGGGCCGGATCGTGATGGCGGTGCCGGGACCGATCACCTCGGCGCTGTCTGTGGGCTGTCACCTGCTGGTGCGCGAGGAGCAGGCAGTGCTGGTCACTCGGGTAGCGGAGGTGGTCGAGGCCGTTGGACGGATCGGGACTGACCTTGCGCCACCGTTGAGTACTCCCCGCTGTTGCACCGACGGGCTGAGCCCGGACCTGCTGGCGGTGTACGAGGCGCTGCCGGCCCGGGCCTGCCGGTATCCCGAGCAGCTCGTGCGCGACTCCGGGGTGCCGCTGCATCGGGTGCGTTCGGCATTGCCGTTGCTGGAATTGCAGGGGCTGGTGGGGTGCGGGGTGACCGGCTGGTACCGAGTGTCTGCGAATGCAAGGCGTGGCGGTGCTTGACCTGGCACCGTCGGGAGCGAAGCGTCCTGCGGGTGAGTGAGGACCCACCGGCGCCCGACTCGCTACCGGATGCCCTGGCGGCGTGCCGGGAGCGTTTCCTTGCCCATCTGCGGTCCGTGCGCGGGCTGTCACCGCACACCGTGCGGGCCTACTGCGGCGACGTCACCGCCTTGCTGTGCTACCTGGTGGGTTTGGGTCGCAGCGACCTCACTGCACTGGACCTCACGGTGCTGCGTGGCTGGTTGGGGGCGCAGCACCGCAGCGGTCACCGGCGCAACACGCTGGCGCGGCGGGCGGCGTCGGCCCGCGCCTTCACCGCCTGGGCCACCCGGGCGGGCCTGCTGAGCAGCGACCCGGGGCTGAGGCTGGTCGCGCCGCGGCAGCACCGAGTCCTGCCCGCGGTGCTGCACCCGGAACAGGCAGCCGCGGCACTGCACGCGGCGCAACGGGGGGCGGTCGAGGCGGATCCGGTTGCCCTGCGTGATCACGCGGTCGTGGAACTGTTGTACGCGACCGGGATACGTGTCGCCGAGCTCTGTGGGCTTGATCTCGGCGACCTCGACGAGCCGCGGCGCCTGCTCCGGGTGCTTGGCAAGGGCGCGAAGGAACGCGCAGTACCGTACGGGCTGCCTGCCGAACGCGCCCTGCTTCGCTGGATCGAACAAGGGCGCCCGGCTCTCGTGCAGTCCCATTCAGCCGCGGCGCTGTTTCTGGGAGCGCGTGGGGGACGGGTCGATCAGCGGATTATTCGAGCCGTCGTGCACGGCGTGATCGGCGCGGTGGCGGGTCTCCCGGACATGGGCCCGCACGGGCTGCGGCACAGCGCC
Source organism: Pseudonocardiaceae bacterium (assembly GCA_050700115.1). Taxonomy (GTDB): domain Bacteria; phylum Actinomycetota; class Actinomycetes; order Mycobacteriales; family Pseudonocardiaceae. The sequence continues at coordinate 39,190 of JBOHGG010000025.1, read as the reverse complement.
GCGACCCATCTGCTGGAGGGGGGTGCGGACCTTCGCGCCGTTCAGGAGTTACTCGGTCACGCTACGCTCGCCACCACGCAGCTCTACACGCACGTTACTGTCGAGAGGCTGAAGGCGATCCATGATCGGAGCCACCCTCGTTCCTGAGGATTCCGGGCGTCGCGATCGCATCCTGACCGCTGTCCCCCCGGGCGATCCCCGACCCCTGCGCAGGGATGCCGACGCCAGGGTCGAGGAGGTGGACGCCGGCATCATCGCGTTGTGGCAGGCCTACGGCAAGGATCGGGATGCAACACTGCGCGACCGGCTGGTCCTGCACTACGCGCCGCTGGTGAAGTACGTGGCGGGTCGGGTGGGAACCGGACTGCCCGCCCACGTTGACTTCGCTGACCTCGTGCAGTCGGGTGTCTTCGGCCTGTGGGACGCCATCGACCGGTATGAGCCCGAGCGGGGTTTGAAGTTCGAGACCTACGCGATGCAGCGGATCCGGGGGGCGATCCTGGACGAACTGCGTGCTCAGGACTGGGTGCCGCGGGCGGTGCGCAGCCGGGCCCGCGACGTTGAGCGCGCCTTGGAACGTCTGGAAAGTCGGTTGCAGCGTTCCGCCAGCGATGCCGAGGTGGCCGCGGAGCTCGGCATCACCGTCGCCGAACTGCGGGAGCTCTACGCCCAGCTGCAGCTGACCAGTGTGGTTGCCCTGGACGAACTCATTGCCGTCGGTCGCGGCGGCACCTCGCTCGCGGAGACGCTGCCCGACGACAAAGCCGACGAACCGGGTGCTGTGCTCGATTCGGTCGAGAGCCGTCGCCTGCTCGCTGAGGCGATCTCGCAGCTCACCGAGCGGGACCGGATGGTGGTCTCCCTCTACTACTTCGAGAACCTCACGCTCGCCGAGATCGGCCGGGTGCTCGGAGTCACCGAGTCCCGAGTATGCCAGCTGCACACCAGAGCGGTGCTGCGGCTACGGAGCAAGATGCTCGACGCCTCCGCCGGCTGAGGATCGGCGGGCGTCACCTCGGTCGGGTGGGCCGCCGATGGGCAGCAGGCGCATCCGCGCCATTCCGAGCAGGCGCAGCGGATCCAGGTACTCCCGGTCCTGTCCTGAACCGCGGCGCACGCCCCAGTGCAGGCAGGCGGTAGCGGTGCAGCCGGGATGGCCAAGCTGCACGGCACCGAGCTGCGCACCCCTGACCACCCGGTCCCCGGCAGTGACGGTAGGCGACACCGGTTCATACGTCGTGCGTAGTCCGCCCGGGTGGTCCACTGACACGACACCGCGGCCGGCCACTGCTCCGGCGAACACCACCGTGCCGGCGCCGGCAGCGAACACCGGCGCTCCGGCCACAGCGGCGAGGTCGACACCTCGGTGTCCCGGTCCAAAAGGGGACGTCGGTGCCTGGAAGCCCCGGACCACGGCCGGGGGGCCGGGCAGCGGCCAGCCGAACGTCCCGGTGCGCAGCCGGGGCTGGTCACCGGCATCATCTGGCCCAGGCTGCACCGCTAAGCCAGTCGGAGCCACCATTGCAGCACCCATCCCGCCGGACAGCACCGTGACGAGCATGGCGCAGATCAGAACTCGAGACACGACGGACAGCGTTGCGGCGTCGGCCCCGGCTGCCCAGCAAGGGGACGCCCGGCTGTGGATGGGCCGGGCGGTGTGGACAGCTGCGGACTCCCATCCCACCTCGGCGGCGGCCGGGCGCGGGCACACCGTACACTCTAGGAGCGGCCCGTACGCGGGTCGACTTCGCGCGCCAGCGCTCACCTCTACTGGGGCTCGGCTTATCCGGGTTTATCCGGGGGCCTCGTGGGGGCTTCGGCGTCCGGCGGTCTTCGTCGCGATCGGTGATCGCACGGAGTCCGGTCGTCGGCCTGGTGCCAGGGCGGCGGTCCGACCCGGCCCGCCGCGCCAACCGCCTGAGCGCGCCGGCGGAAGCCGATGCGCCTGACACATCGAGGTGTGCACCGGCCATGGCCGTCGTCACCATGAAGCAGCTGCTCGACTCCGGCGTGCACTTCGGGCACCAGACCCGCCGCTGGAACCCGAAGATGAAGCGCTACATCTTCACCGAGCGCAATGGCATCTACATCATCGACCTGCAGCAGACGCTGACCTACATCGACCGGGCCTACGAGTTCATCAAGCAAACCGTGGCCCACGGCGGTTCGATCCTGTTCATCGGCACGAAGAAGCAGGCTCAGGAGGCGATCTCGCATCACGCGCAGCGGGTGGGCATGCCCTTCGTCAACCACCGCTGGCTGGGCGGCATGCTCACGAACTTCTCCACCGTGCACAAGCGCCTGCAGCGCCTCAAGGAACTCGAGTCCATGGAGCAGACCGGCGGATTCACCGGGCTGACCAAGAAAGAGATCCTGATGCGCACCAGGGAGAAGGACAAGCTGGAGAAGACCCTGGGCGGCATCCGGGACATGCAGCGTGTTCCCAGCGCAGTATGGATTGTGGACACCAAGAAGGAGCAGATCGCCGTCGGCGAGGCCCGCAAGCTGGGCATCCCGGTGGTGGCCATCCTGGACACCAACTGCGACCCGGACGAGGTCGACTACCCCATCCCGGGCAACGACGACGCAATCCGCTCCGCGGCACTGCTCACCCGGGTGGTGGCCGACGCCACCGCCGACGGGTTGATGTCGCGGGCCGGACGCTCCGGCGGAGCCGACGGCTCGGACAAGCCCGATGCCGGTGTCGGTGTCGATGAGCCGCTGGCTGAATGGGAGCAGGAGCTGCTGGTCTCGGGCAGCCCGCCAGACCGGGAGGCCGCACCGCAGGCCGCACCGCAGCAGGCTGAACCGACGACTGTGAACAACGGCGTGTCGCACACCTGAGAGCCTGCACCTCTCGACCCACAAGAACGAGACAAAGAACGACAGGACGGAAAGCCACGATGGCGAACTACTCCGCCGCCGATGTCAAGCGAATCCGGGAGCTGACTGGTTCCGGAATGATGGATTGCAAGAAAGCTCTGGAGGAGTCCGGCGGTGACTTTGACCAGGCGGTGGAGCTCCTGCGCATCAAAGGTGCCAAGGATGTCGGGAAGCGGGCCGAGCGCACCACCGCCAACGGCCTGGTGGCCGCCGAGGGTGGCGTGATGATCGAGCTCAACTGCGAGACCGACTTCGTGGCCAAGGGTGTCGACTTCCAGGAGCTCGCCTACAAGATCGTTGCCGGGGCGGTCCGGACCCGGCCGGCCGATGCCGAAGCGCTTGCCGAGGCTGAGCTGAACGGCGGTACGGTGGCCGACGCGGTGCAGGCCGTTTCGGCCAAGATCGGCGAAAAGCTTCAGTTGCGCCGGGTGGTGTCCTTCGACGGTGAGGTGGCCACTTACCTGCACCGCCGCGCCTCGGACCTGCCGCCCGCCGTGGGTGTGCTGGTCGAATACGACGGTGGGTCTCCCGAGACGGCGCGTGCCGTGGCGATGCAGGTGGCCGCGATGAAACCGCGCTACGTCACCCGGGATGACGTGCCCGCCGAGGTGCTGGCCAGCGAGCGGCGCATCGCCGAGGAGACCGCCCGCCAGGAGGGCAAGCCGGAACAGGCCCTGCCGCGGATCATCGAAGGTCGCCTCAACGGCTTCTTCAAGGACACCGTGCTGCTGGAGCAGTCCTCCGTGAAGGATTCCAAGAAGACCGTCAAGGCTGTCTTGGACGACGCCGGGGTGATGGTGCGACGGTTCGCGCGCTTCGAGGTCGGCCAGGCCTAACGCGCCGATGAGTGAAGACCGGTTGGTGGGTCCCGGGTACCGCAGAGTGCTCCTCAAGCTCGGCGGTGAGATGTTCGGCGGCGGCGGCGTCGGGGTGGACCCCGACGTCGTGAAGGCTGTCGCGCGACAGATCGCCGACGTGGTCGCCACCGGGGTGCAGATGGCCGTGGTGATCGGCGGAGGGAACTTCTTCCGCGGCGAAGAACTGCAGCTTGGCGGTATGGAACGCTCCCGGGCCGATTACATGGGCATGCTCGGCACCGTGATGAACTGCCTGGCCCTGCAGGACTTCCTGGAACGTGAGCATAAGATCGACACCCGGGTGCAGACCGCGATCACCATGGGTCAGGTTGCCGAACCCTATATCCCGCGTCGGGCCATCCGGCACCTGGAGAAGGGCCGAGTGGTGATCTTCGGGGCCGGCGTCGGGATGCCCTACTTCTCCACCGACACCACCGGAGCCCAACGGGCGCTGGAGATCGGTTGTGAGGTCCTGCTGATGGGCAAGGCGGTCAACGGCGTGTACACCGACGACCCCAAGACCGATCCCTCGGCGACGATGTTCCACCACATCACTCATCGTGAGGTGCTTGAGCGGGGGCTCAAGGTAGCCGACGCCACCGCGTTCAGCCTGTGCATGGACAACAAACTGCCCATCATCGTGTTCAATCTGCTCACCGAAGGTAACATCGCGCGTGCGGTGCGGGGTGAACCGATGGGGACCCTGGTCAGCTCCCCGGCGTGAGACCGGCCGGTCGTGCGCTGCCCGCCCCAAGGGAGAAGTCACAGGGAGATGGACCCAGGGAGATACTGGGATAGGCAGGCCGCCCAGGCGCCAGCCGGGTGCCGGACAAGGAGCAGCCGTGATCGACGACACCCTCCTCGACGCTGAGGAGAAGATGGACAAGGCTGTGTCGGTTGCCAAGGAGGAACTCGCTACGGTTCGTACTGGTCGAGCCAGTCCCGCAATGTTCTCCAAGATCGTCGTGGACTACTACGGTGCCGCCACCCCCTTGATCCAGCTGGCCAGCGTGACCGTGCCGGAGGCCAGGATGGCTGTGATCAAGCCTTACGACCCCAGCCAGTTGCGGCCGATGGAGAAGGCGATCCGGGACTCCGACCTCGGCGTCAACCCCACCAACGACGGCATGATCATCCGCGTGCTCATCCCGCAGCTGTCCCAGGAACGCCGCCGGGATCTGGTCAAGGTGGCGCACACCAAGGGGGAGGACGCCAAGGTGTCCATCCGCAACATCCGTCGCAAGGCCAAAGAGGAGCTGCACCGCATCGCCAAGGACGGTGAGGCCGGTGAGGACGACGTGAACCGGGCGGAGAAAGAGCTCGAGGCCACCACCCACCGGTACGTGGGACAGGTGGACGAGCTCGTCAAACACAAGGAGTCCGAGCTGCTCGAGGTCTGAGTGTCTGGCACCGGTCTGCCTGAGCATCCCCCGGCCGCTGTGCATCCGGCAGACAGCCCCCGCGCCACCCGGGCGGGTCGGAATCTGTGGGCCGCGATCATCGTCGGGTCACTGATGGCCGCCGTGATCCTGGTTGCGTTGCTCACCGTGCGCCAGGTGTTCATCGGGATTGTGGCCGTCTCGGTGCTGGTGTCCAGCTGGGAGCTCGCCGCGGCGATGCGCCGCGCCGGTACCCGCGTCGCGCTGCCGCCGGTGCTGCTCGGCGGGCAGGCGATGGTGTGGTTGTCCTGGCCTTTTGGTCGCGACGGCTTACTTGTCGCGTTCGTGATCACGGCACTGGCCTGCCTGGTGTGGCGCTTCCCCGGGGGCGCGCAAGGTTACGTCCGGGACGTCAGCGCGTCGGTGCTCACCGCGGCCTACGTGCCTGGATTCGCCGCCTTCGCAACGCTGCTGGTGGTTCCTTCCGACGGCGCCGCCCGGGTGATGTGCCTGATGCTCGCCGCAGTGGCATCGGACATCGGGGGCTACGCCGCGGGCGCGCTGGGCGGGCGGCACCCGATGGCACCGTCGATCAGTCCGAAGAAGTCCTGGGAGGGCTTCATCGGATCGCTGCTGGCCGGGACCGCTGCCGGTGCCCTGACGCTGACCTACCTGCTCGGTGGGCAGCCGTGGCAAGGGGTGCTGTTCGGCGCTGCGATCGTGGTTACCGCCACCGGGGGGGATCTGATCGAATCCCTGATCAAGCGCGACCTTGGCGTCAAGGACATGGGTAGCCTGCTGCCCGGCCACGGCGGGCTGATGGACCGGCTCGACTCGCTGCTGCCGTCGGCGGTCGTTTCCTGGCTGCTGCTGAGTCTGTTCGTCCCGATCGTCGGCTGAGTCCAGAGCATCTGGGTCGGTCGTTGGGAGGTCAGCCGTTCGCCGGGTCAGTCGTCGTAAGCCTCGGCGTCGGCGAGGTTGGTCGTCGGCTCGGGCCGCACGGTGGGATCGATCAGCGCGAAGGCGGCCCCGGACGGGTCGGCGACCAGCGCAATCCGGCCCAACTCACTGTCGTACGGGTAGATGTTCACCCGACCGCCCAGCTCGTGGACTCGATTGACCGCGGCGTCGGTACCGGTGTGTGGGTCCACCACGAAATGCAGCATCCAGTGCGCAGCGATGTCGGGAGACCAGTTCCCCCCCATCTGTATTCTTCCCAGCATCATCTGCTCACCACGTGACCAGGTGGTGTAATCGACGTCGACGCCGTCACCGATCTGTTGCTGGCGGTAGCCGAACAAGTTCGCGAAGAACTCGTCGGCCTGCTTACCGTCCCGGGTGTTGAGCTCGGCCCAGTACAGCGCCCCGGTGTCGGTGGTGTGGAACATCCACAGCCTCGCGGGCTGCCAGAAGCCGATCACACCACCGGTCGGGTCCGCCCCGATGAGCATGCTGCCTTGCCCTGGGACATCCACCGGTCCATAGAGCACCCGGCCACCCCACTGGTCGAATACCTCGGCCGTGTGCGCGATGTTGGCGCTGGCGAGATACAACGTCCAGGTCACCGGTTGACCTGCGGATACCGGCACCCCTGCCAGGCCGGCCACCGGCCGGCCGTCGCGCAGTGCGTTGGTGTAGTGCCCGCGATTCGGGTCTGGGTCGATCTGGTAGGTCCAGCCGAACAGTCCGGCATAGAAGTCCCGGCTGCGGGCCGGATCGGTCGTCGACACGTCGATCCAACAGACCGAACCGGGGATGAACGATGTGTCCTCGACCACACAGTGACACTACCTCAGGGACACCATCCGATTACGGTCTGGTGGGTACCGCACACTGGATCAGTGACCAACCGCGGCGTCGTGCCCAGTCCCAACATCTGGAACTGGCCCGAGGTCTACGAGGCGGAGAACCGGGCGGTCGACGCTGACGGCGCACTGTGGGCAGCGTTGGCCGACCGGATTGACTGGGGTGGCGCGGACGTCGTCGACGTCGGCTGCGGGGATGGTTTCCACCTGCCTCGATTCGCCGAGCAGGCTCGCAGCGTGATCGGCGTGGAGCCGCACCCCCCGCTGGCGGAGCGCGCCCGCCAACGAATCCGCGACCTGCCCAACGTCGCAGTCGTGCCCGGTTGCGCTCAACGGCTGCCGCTGGCCGACTCCAGCGCCGATCTGGTGCATGCCCGGATCGCCTACTTCTTCGGCGCGGGCTGTGAACCCGGCCTGGCCGAGGCTCGACGGGTGCTGCGTTGCGGCGGGACCGTGGCCATCCTCGACCTGGACGGTACCCACGCTCCCTATGGCGAGTGGTTGTGCGCGGCTGCGCCCCGCTACCGGCCGGCGGTGGTCGAGGCCTTCTTCGCCGCCCAGGGCTTCGACTGCCGCCGGGTGGACACGGTCTGGCGCTTCACCGATCGCAGCGACCTGGAGCGCGCGCTGCGCATCGAGTTCACCCCCGAGGTGGCAGCGCGGGCGATCGCGCAGACCCCGGGGCTGACCATCGCGGTGCGTTATCGGCTGCACATACGCCGTGAGCCCACTGTTGTGGCCGTGGAACACTGGCAGGCGCCATGACTGTGCTGCCGTTGGTGTTCGAGGCCCCGCGTCGGGGTATGCCGCCGCGGCACCTCGCCGACCTCGACCGGGAGCAGCGTCGTGCCGTAGTGACTGAGCTGGGGGAGCCGGTGTTTCGCGCCGACCAACTCGCCCGCCAGTACTTCGCCCGGCTGACCACGGATCCGGCCACGATGACAGATCTGCCGGTAGCAGGTCGGGATCGGCTCGTTGCTGCGCTGCTCCCGGAGCTGGCCAGCCCGCTTCGGCAGGTCTCCTGCGACCGGGGCACGACCCGAAAGACGCTGTGGCGTGCGGTGGACGGTGTGCTCACCGAGAGCGTGCTGATGCGCTACCCCGACCGTGCCACGGTATGTATCTCCAGCCAGGCCGGCTGTGGGATGGCCTGCCCGTTCTGCGCCACCGGCCAGGGCGGGTTGACCCGCAACCTGTCCACCGCCGAGATAGTCGACCAGGTGCGCGCAGCGGCGGTCGCGATGCGCGACGGTGAGCTCCCTGGCGGACCCGGCAGGCTGTCCAACGTCGTGTTCATGGGCATGGGCGAACCGCTGGCCAACTACCAGCGGGTGGTCACCGCCGTCCGCCGGATCACCGACCCCGCGCCGGACGGGTTGGGCCTGTCTCAGCGGTCGGTGACGGTGTCCACCGTGGGTCTGGTGCCGGCGATCCGCCGGCTGGCCACCGAAGGCTTGCAGGTCACGCTCGCGGTGTCGGTGCACACCCCGGACGACGAGTTACGCGACACCCTCGTCCCGGTGAACAGCCGTTGGAAGGTGGCCGAAGTGCTCGACGCGGCGCGGTTTTATGCCGACACCACCGGGCGCCGAGTGTCCATCGAGTACGCCCTGATCCGCGACGTCAACGACCAGCCGTGGCGGGCTGATCTGCTCGGCCGGCTGCTGCGGGACCGCCTCGGCGCCCTGGTGCACGTGAACCTCATCCCGCTCAACCCCACCCCCGGCAGCGCCTGGGACGCCAGCCCGCGCCCCGTGCAGGACGAGTTCGTGACGCGAGTACGCGCCACCGGCGTGCCCTGCACCGTCAGAGACACCCGCGGCCGCGAGATCGCCGCCGCCTGCGGCCAACTCGCGGCATCCCAACCATGACCTCTCGCATTCAGCGGGCTCAGCGTGGTTATCAGGACGTAATAAGCACGCTCAGCTTGCTGAATGCGCAAACGGTGGGGTCCATAGCTCGGACGGGCCCCGGTGGGCGACGTTGGGGGCGCCGTGCTCGCCGGGTGCGGGCAGATCCAGTAATTCGCTGACGGCGGCGACCAGGTCACCGACGTAGGTCCACAGCACCGCGTTGCGAGGGTCACGCTCGTCTCGGACCCGAGAGGCGATCGCCTCGGTCTCCCCGCGAACCACCAGGCAGTCGATCACCCCACGGTCGGTACGGGACAGGAACAGCGCATCGAGCCGGCCGAGCGAATCCGTGATCGGAAATCCGCCGAATCCGGCTGCCCGCAACCGCTGCAGCGCCCGTATTGCCTCGGTCATCACGCGGTCCAGGCGCGTTCGTGCTCAGCGCACACGGAGGCCACCGCGTTTCCCGGGCGCCAAACCACCGCCTGCGTCGCCGGGTCGGACCTTGTCATGACGTCACCTCAGGTTCGTCTGGAACCGGCTGGCCACCGGGTTCGGAATCACCAGCGGCCAGCCGGTGATGGGGTCAGCTTCGGAGGGTTGGGCTGCCATGGGCAGGCCGCGCTGTCTGTCGGCTAGTGCCGTCTGTTGCCGTCTGTCCCCAGGTGTCGGTGTTTCGGCCCGCGGGGATCTACCGTGGGCTGACTTACCGAGGGGGTGAGATGGCCGAGCAGGAGTCGCCGCGGACCCGGTTGGAACAGCTGCTCCGGCAGCGGCACGTCACACTGGAGGAGTTCAGGAAGCGCTACCGCCGGGTCGCCGGGGCCGAGCTCAGTGAGCGGCAGGCGTACCGGTGGGTGGCCGGCGAGCTGCGCGGCCTGCCCTACCCGCAGGCTCAAGCGGCTTTGGAGCTGCTGCTCGGTGAGCCGGCGGCGCGGCTGCTCGGCCCGCCCTATGGCACCGGAGCGGTTCTACCGACCCGCCGCAGGGACGGGTCAGCGGCGGAGCGGGGCAGCGCGCGGACAGACTGGGAAGGGCAGGTGATCGCCATGAGCGCCGACCGGGCTCGCGACTTTCTCACCCGTATCGAGGCCTCGAACATCGGCGCCGAGACGCTCGATCAGTTGATCGACGACGTGCGGCGTCTGGTCAGCGCCTCTCAGTACCAGCCGTTGCCCAACCTGCTCGGTGATCTGGTGGACACCCAGGATCGTGCCTTCGGGTTGCTGGAGGGACGCCAACGCCCGGCGCAAGCTCAGGACCTGTACCTGATCGCGGGGATCGCCTGCGGGCTGATGGCCAAGGCATCGCATGACCTCGGTGCTCCCCATGACGCGATGACGCAGGCACGCGCGGGCTACGCCTGCGCGGACAACGCTGGCCTCGGTGCGCTACGCCCAGCTCGGCGCGGAGGCCGCAGCCCGCAGCAGAGGCACCGCCAGCGTGTGGCTTGTCAGTGGCGAGGCACGATCACTGGCCGCGCTCAACCGGCTTGACGACGCTCACACCGCCCTGGAGCGGGCCACCGAGGCGCGGGAGCGGGTAGAACCCGACGAGTTGGACAGCCTCGGTGGGCTGTGCACATTCAGCCGACCGCGCCAGCTCTACTTCGCCGCTGACGCGCTCGCCTGGGGTGGTGAGGCGGAGGCGAGTCACACCGAACGGCTCGCCCTGGAAGCACTGGACGCCTATGCCGGGGCGCCTGACCAGGACCGGGCCTTCGGCGATGAATCCGGTGCGCGCAGTGCCCTCGCCGTCGCGCGGGTTCTGCTACGCGAGATCGACGGCGCAGCGGAAGCGCTCGCGCCAGTGCTGCAGCTCCCGCCACCGAAGCGCATCTACGGGATCGTGACCTCGGTCGAGCATGTGCGCACCGCATTGCGCGGCGTGAAGGATCCGGGCCGGGGCGCTATTGAGTTAGCGGGCGCCATCGAAGGTTTCACCTCCGAGCGGGTGGCGCTGCAACGATGACCCAATCCACGCAACATGGGGTGCGGCTGACCGGGGAGAAGGTCCGGCTGCGCGAGTTCCGGGCCGATGATCTCGACGACTCCGACGCCATACTCGGTGATGATCGAGTGACCTGGTGGCTGTCCTTCGACTCCCGAACCCGCGAGCAGCAAGCCGAGGTACTCACCGGCGCCATCGAGCGCGCCCAGCACACCCCAGGGACCGAGTACTATCTCGCTGTCACCACGCACACCGATGATCGGGTGATCGGGTTCGTGCGGCTGGGGCTCAGCGGTGTGCAGGCCGCCAAACTCGGGGGCGCAGGCGCCGCGCCGCACTGGGGTCACGGGTACGCCCTCGACGCCGCGCGCACCCTGATCGGCTACGGATTCACCACACTCGGGCTGCACCGCATCTCCGCCGCCATCGGGCCTGACAACGCCGCGTCCATCGCCATCGTCACCCGGCTCGGCTTCACCCACGAAGGCCGACTACGCGATCACGTATTCACCAACGGCGCGTGGCGCGACTCCATCCTGTACTCCCTCCTTGCCCACGAATGGAAACCACCCGCGGCCACCTGCGAATGACGCCGCCAGAGCATGATCACTGTTGGGTGCCTTCGGGAGACACTTTGCGTCATCCTGCGCACAATCGATGATCACGGCGCCCTGCAGGTCGCGTGGCTACGCATGCAAGTGCCGTTTCGCAGCTTTCCGCTGGTCGTATTCCGTCGCTATGAGGCGCGGAAGACTGTATCGGCGTGCCAGGTGAGGAAGTCTGCGTTCGGCTGGTCGAGGTGCCGTCGAGGAATGCCGATTGTTTCGCCGGACAACGCTCGCTGGTAGAAGTCCTCGCCATTACCCCATTCCGTCCGCAGGCGCGGGCTGACCAGCAACGTCTTCTTCTGCGGATGAACCGCCAGGTAACCGCGGTCGAACAGGGCGTGGACGTCTGAGCGGAGCAGCAGGCCGTTGTCGACCCGGTTCTCGCCGTGATCGGTTACGGGACGGATATGTGCCGCCTGCAACACGGGAACGATCTTGCTGCCGGTAACCGCGCAGCGTCGGCCGTATGCCTCCTGAACGAGTGCCTTGAAGGCGGCTTGGCCGACCCGGACGCGGGTGAGTCGGGGCTGTCCAAATACCTCGCCCAGGACAGTATCAGGCGAGTCGTTGTCGCCCTGGTCGGCCTCATTTTCGATAGCCAGGTTCAGGTGACGGCTCAACAGGGCGCCGAGCACGTGCTCCAAGTAGCTGCCCTCGGGCGAGGCGAGGTCATAGCTACGGCCCTGCACGATGTTGCTTGACCAGCCCGGCGGGGCATTGGGCGCTTCGTCCGGGTCAAAGAACCGGACGTCTCTTAGCATGATGCAGCCGATCTCTGGGTCGGCGCTGCCGTCATCGAGCGTCTTTCTCCGGTACCTGTAAATCCGGGTACGCATTTCCTCGACTGTCGCACAGCCGTTGTCCTCGCCGAAGAACTCCCATGCGCGGGTCATCGGTAGCGACGCCCAACCGCTCAGAAAGCCGCCGCCGACGATCCGGTTGCCGTCCGCGTAGTGCGACTTGAAGAGGAATGGTGCGCCCTCGGGGATTGCTCCAAACCGGCGTCGACCGCTGGGCTGCCAGAAGTTCACCTCTGTTGCGCCTCGCCCCTGTAAGAACCGGTACCAGTGCCAGTCCGTGACTCCGACGTACGCGCGCACGGCTGCCATACTGCCCGATCAAGCAGGGCAGCGGGTGATCACAATCTGTGCCTGGCCCGGCCAGACCACCGACCACGACGTGGCCCGGCTCCGCGGCACCGTCGAGGACGGAGGCCTGGTCGCCCTTGCCTGTGACACGGCCACCGACCGCGGCATCGGGGGCGGGCTCTGCGCGCCACCTCACAACGGTGTCAGCGAGCTTGCCGCAATCGGCGTCCGGACCCCCATACCGGCGACGCGGGATCGCGACAGCACTGACAGCGCTGCTGACCCGGGCCTGCCCGGCCGTCGGGATCACCAGCCCGTTCCTGACCCCCGAAGGCGAATCGGAAGCACGCATCTACCGCCGCGTCGGCTACCGAGCCGTCACCGAGATGCTCCCACCTCTCCCGGTGAGGTCAGCCGTGAGGAGATCTTCATCCTTCCTGGATGGCACCACTGTCGGGACCTTGTCGGTGGGCGGGGACACTGGAACCGTGCGTCTCCCCGTCATGCCTCCTGTCGCGCCGATGCTGGCCAAGCCCGCGCCTGACATCCCCCCTGGTCAGCTCTACGAACCGAAATGGGACGGCTTCAGGTCGATCATTTTCCGCGACGGCGACGAGGTCGAGATCGGCAGCCGCAAGGAGCGGCCGATGACCCGCTACTTCCCCGAGGTCGTCACCGCAGTGCTCGCCAACTTCCCACCCCGCGCGGTGATCGACGGCGAGATCGTCATCGCCGATCAAGAACGCAACACCCTCGACTTCGAGGCGCTGCAGCAGCGTATCCACCCTGCCGCCAGCCGGGTCAGGCTGCTGTCCGAGCAGACCCCGGCCAGCTTCGTCGCCTTCGACCTGCTCGCCCTCGGCGACGACGACCTCACCCAACAAGCGCTCGCGCAGCGGCGGGCCACGCTCGAGCAAGCCCTCGCCGAGGCCGCGCCGCCGGTCCACCTCACCCCAGCCACCCAGGACCTCGACCTCGCCCAGCAGTGGTTCGACCAGTTCGAGGGCGCCGGACTCGACGGGCTGATCGCCAAGAGGCTCGACCTGCGCTACCAGCCCGACAAGCGCGTCATGACCAAGATCAAGCACGAGCGCACCGCCGACTGCGTCGTTGCCGGCTACCGGGTCCACAAGTCCGGCCCCGACGCTCTCGGGTCCTTGTTGCTCGGGCTCTACGACGACCGGGGTGTCCTCGTATCGGTCGGCGTGGTCGGCGCGTTCCCGATGGCGCGCCGCCGCCAGCTGCTCACCGAGCTACAGCCGCTGGTCACCACCTTTGACGACCACCCGTGGGCCTGGGCCCGGCAGGAAGAGGGGGAGCGCACCCCGCGCAAGTCCGAGACCAGCCGCTGGAACGCTGGCAAGGACCTGTCCTTTATCCCCTTGCGCCCGGAGCGGGTCGTCGAGGTCCGGTATGACTACATGGAAGGTGTCCGGTTCCGTCATACCACCCAGTTCGTCCGTTGGCGTCCTGACCGTGAACCGCGCTCCTGTACCTACGACCAGCTCGACCGGCCCGTCCGCTTCAACATCGTCGACGTGCTCACGAGCGCCTGACACACCGGGCACTGGGGCCTGACACGCCGGGGGTCAGGGGGTGTCGCGGTCTGCCCATTCGAGCAGCGGGTCCAGGGAGAACACTGCATCGTCGATGCCTGCGTGCACGTCGCCCAGGCGGGCGAACCGCTCGGGCACGGTGGCCAGGGTGAAGTCTCCGGGCTCGGCGTCGGGCACCTCTTCCCAGCGCAGCGGGGTGGACACCACCGCCTCGGGCACCCCCCGCACCGAGTAGGCGCTGCGGATCGTGTGGTCACGGGTGTTCTGGTTCCAGTCCACGAAGACCGCGCCGGTCCGGTCCCGCTTCCACCACGCCGTGGTGACGAGGTCCGGCGCGCGCCGCTCCACCTCGTGGGCGAAGGCGCGGGCCGCACGGCGCACGTCGGCGAAACCCCAGCGTGGCTCGATCCGCACGTAGATGTGCATCCCGCGACCTCCGGAGGTCTTCGGCCAGCCCACCGCGCCGAGCTCGGCGAGCACCTCCTGCACCAGCGCGGCCACCTGGCGCGCCTGCGGGAAGCCGGTGCCGGGTTGCGGGTCGAGGTCGATGCGCCACTCGTCGGGCATTTCGACGTTCGTGCTGCGGGTATTCCAGGGGTGGAACTCCACGGTGCTCATCTGCACCGCCCAGATCACGTCAGCCAGCTCGGTGACGCACAGCTCATCCGCGGAGCGGCCGGACGGGAAGTCCACCCGCACGGTCTGCACCCACGGAGGGGCGCCGGCGGGCAGCCGCTTCTGATGCACCTTCGGTCCGTTGACTCCGGTGGGGAACCGGTGCAGCATGCACGGGCGCTCGCGCAGGGCGCGGACGATGCCTTCGCCGACGGACAGGTAGTAACGGGCGAGGTCGATCTTGGTTTCGCCCCGGGCCGGAAAGTAGACCCGCTCCGGGTTGGTGATCCGGACGGTCCGGTGACCGACCTCCAGCTCGACGGCCGGGGAGTTACGTCCCGAGGACGCCCGAGCCACCCGAGCCCCCGGGCCTCAGCGCCGCCTGGCTTTGCGAGCGTTCAGGTGGCTGCCGATCAGCATCACCATGAGCAGCAGGCCCAGGCCGATCAGCCAGATGTCCTCGACGCGGCTGCGGTGGTTCCCGATGATCATCGCGAACAACGCGACAACGGTGAACCACCCGGCGATGGGGCCAGCTACGGGGAAGCTGCCGTGCCAACCCCAGTCGGCTGACGGCTCCCGGTGCGGGTCCACCCCGTGACCGGTCGCGTGCTGATCGGCGGGGTGGTGTTCAGTCGCGGCCACGGCTGCATCATCGCATACGGTCAAAGGATGGGGCGGGGACCAGCTGCTGGTCCCCGCCCCGCCCCTCAGATAGCCATCAGCGCCAGACTGCCCTCCGCCGCCCGGCGACGAGCCGGTAGAGGCCGAGGAGAATCAGCGATCCGACGATCGCGACAATCCAGGTCTGCAGGCTCCAGAAGTTCTCGAGCCCTACCCCGAAGATGAGGCTGCCGAGGAACCCGCCGATCACGGCCCCGACGATCCCGATCAGCATCGTAACGATGATCCCGCCCGGGTCGTCACCCGGCATGATCAACTTGGCGATGGCGCCGGCGAGCAGCCCCAACACGATCCATCCGATGAAACCCATGCCCCCAACTCCCTTCCGTGTGTCCGATAACAGCAGTGTGATCCGCTTCGGGCTACCTCGCACCAACTGCTGCCCTGTTGTCGGGGAGAATGACCTGGATGGACCTGTCGAACCGGCCACGCTCGGTACTGCTACTGGGCAGTACGGGGTCAATCGGCGTCCAGGCGCTCGACGTCGTGGCGCGAAACCCGCAGCGTTTCCGCGTGGTCGGGCTGGCCGCCGGTGGGGCCGACCCGCAGGCCCTGGCAGCGCAGGTGCTCCAGACCGGAGCCGGAGCCGTCGCGATCGCCCGGGCCCGGTCAGCGCAGGACCTGCAGCTGGCGCTGTTCGCCGAGGCGCAGCGACGCGGCTACGACCGGGGCGGCTACCGGATGCCACGGATCCTGGCCGGCCCGGAGGCGGTGGCCGAGCTCGTCGCGACCCAGCCCGCCGACGTGGTACTCAACGGGGTGACCGGTTCCCGAGGCCTGGCGGCCACGATGGCCGCGCTGCGCAGCGGCGCCATCCTGGCGCTGGCCAACAAGGAGTCCCTGGTGGCAGGGGGAGCCCTGGTCACCGGCGCCGCCGCGGCCGGCCAGATCGTGCCGGTGGACTCCGAGCACTCCGCACTCGCCCAGTGCCTACGCGCCGGTACTGCAGGCGAGGTGGCCCGGTTGGTTCTCACCGCCTCCGGGGGACCGTTCCGCGGGCGGCGCCGCGAACAGCTCGACGGGGTCACCGCGCAGCAGGCCCTGGCGCACCCGACCTGGCGGATGGGGCCGGTCGTGACGGTGAACTCGGCCACCCTGGTCAACAAGGGCCTGGAGCTGATCGAGACGCACCTGCTGTTCGGTGTCCCCTACGAACGCATCGACGTGGTGGTGCACCCGCAGTCGGTGGTCCACTCGATGGTCACGTTCACCGACGGCTCGACGGTGGCTCAAGCCAGCCCGCCGGACATGCGGCTACCGATCGCCCTGGCGCTGGGCTGGCCGGAGCGGGTCCCTGACGCGGCGCCGCCGTGCGACTTCACCGGTCCTGTGAGCTGGACGTTCGAGCCGGTGGACGCCGAGGCGTTCCCCGCTATCGAGCTGGCCAGGGCGGCGGGCGCCGCGGGCGGCTGCGTTCCTGCGGTGTTCAACGCCGCCAACGAGGAGGCCGTGGCCGCCTTCCTCGACGGCCGAATCTCCTTCCGTGGGATCGTCGACGCGCTGGAGGCAGTGCTGGGTGAGGCGCAGGGGTGGCGGGCGGACCCGACTACGGTGGAGGACGTGCTGGCCGCCGAGGACTGGGCTCGGAGCAGGACCAGGGAGTTGCTGAGCGGCCGATTCACCCGGGCTAGTAGGAGCCCAGAGTTGAGGGGCCCAGAGTGAGGAGCAGAGCGTGACGTTCGTGCTGGGTGTGGTGCTGTTCGCGATGGGCATCGGGATCTCCATCGCGTTGCACGAGGCCGGCCACATGTACAGCGCGAAGGCCTTCGGGATGAAGGTGCGCCGCTACTTCATCGGCTTCGGACCCACCCTGTTCTCCTTTCGCCGGGGCGAGACCGAATACGGCCTCAAGTTGATCCCGGCCGGCGGCTTCTGCGATATCGCCGGGATGACCGCGCTGGAGGAACTGCCCGACCCGGAGGACCGCAAGCGGGCGTTCTTCCGCTTCCCCACCTGGAAGCGGGTGGTGGTGCTGTCTGCGGGGTCGCTGACCCACTTCGCGCTGGGCATCGTGCTGATCTACGTGATGGCGGTGTCCACCGGCCTGCCGGACCTGAACCGAGCGCCGACGCCGGCGGTGGTGGCCGAGGTCAACCAGTGCGTCGCGGTGCAGGCCGACGGCTCCTGCCAGCCGGGCTCCCCGGCGCCGGCCAGAGATGCGGGCCTGCAGCCGGGTGACCGCGTGCTGGCTGTAGCGGGCACCCCGGTGCAGAACCAGCCCGAACTCCTCACCGCCATCCAGAGCCGCTCCGGCCCGACCGAGTTCCGGCTCGAGCGCGATGGGCAGCAACGCACGGTGCTGATCGACGTTGCCCGGGTACCGATCTCGGCGCTGGGTGGTCAGGGTGACACGCCGGTCGGAGCGATCGGTGTGAAAACGCAGCGCCCAGCAGCCGCGACAGTGCAGTACGGCCCGGTGGACGCGGTGGGCCAGACTCTCACCTTCACCGGCACGATGTTCGTCAGCACCTGGGAGGCGATCCAGCAGTTCCCGCAGAAGGTCCCGTTGCTGCTGGAGCGAATCGCGGGCGAGGACCGCCCGGACACCCCGGTCAGCGTGGTCGGGGCCAGCGTGCTCGGTGGCGATGCCGTCGATTTCGGCGCGTGGTGGTTCTTCCTGCTCCTGCTCGCCACGCTCAACCTGTTCGTGGGAGTGCTCAACCTGGTACCGCTGCTGCCGCTGGACGGCGGCCACATCGCGGTCAACCTCTACGAAGCTGCCCGCAACGCGGTTCGTCGGGCCTTCGGCCGCCCCAACGGCCCACCGGTGGACTACAACCGGCTGATGCCGCTGACCTATGCGGTGGTGATCGTGTTCGTCGGGGTGAGTGCGTTGACCATCACCGCCGACATCATCAACCCCATCCGCCTGCCCCGATAGCTGTTCGGAGATATGACCCCAGAGATGACTCCTGCGTCCCCAGGAAGCAGTGTCGCGCTCGGCATGCCGGCCTTGCCGCCTCCCGTGCTCGCTGACCGCCGCAAGACCCGCCAGTTGCAGGTCGGCGCGGTGGGGGTGGGTAGCGAGCACCCGGTGTCGGTCCAGTCGATGACCACCACGCTCACCGCCGACGTTGACGCCACCCTGCAGCAGATCGCCGAGCTCACCGCGGCGGGCTGTGACATCGTGCGGGTGGCCGTCCCCAGCGCCGACGATGCCGCGGCGTTACCGGCCATCGCGCGCAAGTCGCAGATTCCGGTGATTGCCGATATCCACTTCCAGCCCAAGTACGTCTTCGCCGCCATCGACGCAGGCTGCGCGGCAGTCCGGGTCAATCCCGGCAACATCAAGAAGTTCGACGACCGGGTAGCCGAGATCGCCAGGGCCGCCGCCGCCGCGGGCACCCCGATCAGGATCGGCGTCAACGCCGGGTCGCTGGATCCCAAGATCCTGGCCAAGTATGGTAAGGCGACCCCGGAAGCGCTGGTCGAATCCGCGCTGTGGGAGGCGGGCCTGTTCGCCGAACACGACTTCCACGACATCAAGATCTCGGTGAAGCACCACGACCCGGTGGTCATGGTCCGGGCCTACGAGCAGCTCGCCGCGCAGTGCGACTACCCCTTGCACCTCGGGGTCACCGAGGCCGGCCCGGCGTTTCAGGGCACCATCAAGTCGGCCGCTGCATTCGGGGCATTGCTGAGCCAGGGCATCGGGGACACCATCCGGGTCTCGCTATCTGCACCGCCGGTCGAGGAGGTCAAGGTCGGTCTGCAGATCCTGGAGTCGCTGAACCTGCGGACCCGCCGGCTGGAGATCGTTTCGTGCCCGTCGTGCGGGCGAGCCCAGGTTGATGTCTACAAGCTCGCTGACGAGGTCACCGCGGGATTGCAGGGCATGGAGGTGCCGTTGCGGGTGGCCGTGATGGGTTGCGTGGTCAACGGGCCCGGCGAGGCCCGCGAGGCCGACCTCGGGGTCGCCTCCGGCAACGGCAAGGGCCAGATCTTCGTCCGCGGCGAGGTGATCAAGACCGTGCCCGAGGCGCAGATTGTCGAGACCCTGATCGAGGAGGCGCTGCGCCTCGCAGAGGGCTCGTGAGTGGCGGCACCCATTGCTGTGGGAGTCCGCTGTTCTGGCACTCTAGGTGGTGTGCTGAAGCACGCGAGCGCGCGCCTGCTGGACGATCGCGACGCGCGTGGCGTCCGCGCGGCGCTGGCCACCGACCCGGTGATGTCCTGCATGGTCGCGGCCCGGATCGAGAGCGGCGGGCTGGAACCGTGGCGGCTCGGCGGGGAGCTGTGGGGCTTTGGTAGCAGGTCCGACGGCGGACCCGACGGGCTGTGCTTCTCCGGCCCCAACCTGGTTCCGCTGCGCGGGGGGCCGTCGGCGATCCGGGCCTTCGCCGACCGGGCGGCCGGCCAGGCGCGGTCCTGCTCATCGATGGTGGGACCGGCCGATCAGGTGCTCGAGCTGTGGTCGGTGCTGCAGGAAAGCTGGGGGCCGGCCCGTGAGGAGCGTCCAGACCAGCCGCTGATGGTCCTCGCCGAGCAGCCGCTGGTGCCCGATGACCCGCTGGTGCGCCGGGTGCGCCCCGATGAGCTGGACCGTTACCTGCCGGCCGCGGTGGCGATGTTCACCGAGGAGGTGGGGGTCGATCCTCGGCTTCCCGACGGTGGTACCGCTTACCGGGCCCGGGTCGCTGAGCTGATCGCAGCGGGCCGGGCGTTCGCCCGGTTTGAGGCCGGTGAGGTGGTGTTCAAGGCCGAGATCGGGGCGATGTCGTCCACCGTGGGCCAGATCCAGGGGGTGTGGGTGCACCCGAACCGGCGTGGCCAGAACCTGGCGGCGGGCGCGACCGCGGCCGTGGTGGCGCGACTGCGGGGGATGGGCCGGGTCGCCAGCCTGTACGTTAACGCCTACAATCAGCCGGCCCGCGCCACATACCGCAAGGTCGGTTTCACTCAGGTGGGCTGCTTCGCCACGGTACTGT
This sequence comes from Pseudonocardiaceae bacterium, assembly GCA_050700115.1. Taxonomy (GTDB): domain Bacteria; phylum Actinomycetota; class Actinomycetes; order Mycobacteriales; family Pseudonocardiaceae. Next base: position 18,984 of record JBOHGG010000025.1, on the reverse strand, counting down.
TCTGACAGTGCTGTACTGGATGCTGTTCTGGTTCGTCAAGGGGGGATACTCGCGCTCGTGCGTCGACGACTTCTCCTGCTGGTAGCCACCCCGCTGGTGGCCCTGATGGGGGGACTGCTGGCAGGCTGCGGCATCTTCGGGTCCGATCCGCACGATGCAGCGGCTGCGTTCCTGGCCGCGGTGGCCCGGGGGGACGACGCTGCGGCCGGGCGGCTCACCGACGACCCGGCCGCCGCCAGCGCGTTGATCCGCCAGGTCCGCGACGAACTGAAGCCGCAGCGAGTGCAGCTCACCCTGGGCCAGACAAACTCGGGCGACAAGACCGTCTCAGCATCCTTCTTCGCCGTCTGGGACCTGGGCAGGGGCCGGGAGTGGAGTTACCCGGGCACCTTCGACCTCGTCCCGGCGGACACCGATGAGGGCTGGTCGGTGCGGTGGAGTCCAGCGGTGCTGCACCCGCGGCTCGGTGCGCAGCAACGGGTGACGCTGCGCGAGGTGCCCGCCGAGCCTGCCCCGGTGGTCGATCGGGCCGGGACACCGCTGCTCACCTCGCAGACCGTGGTCACCGTCGCGCTGGACCGCAGCAAGACCTCCGACTTACCCGGGGTGGCTGCCCAGCTGGCTGGAGCCTTGGAGCGCATCGATCCTGAGATCACCCAGCAGTCGATCATCGCAGCTGCCAACGCCGCCCCGCCAGGGCAGCGGGGTGCCGTGGCGGTGCTTCGCGAGCAGGACTACCAATCGGTGCGAGATCAGATCTACGAACTGCCCGGGGTGAGCTTTCCCACCCAGCAGCAGCTGCTCGGACCGGATCGGGATTTCGCCTCCCAGCTGGTGCCGGGCATTCGCACTACGGTCGAAGAACAGCTCGCGACCGCCGCTGGGTGGCGCATCGTCACGATGACCACGTTGGGCAAGGAAGTCGAAACGCTGGCCGCGCAACAGCCACGTCCGGTGCCGATGGTGACCACGACGGTCGACCGCGGCGTGCAGGCTGCCGGAGAACAGGCTGTCGACGCGGTGTCCAAGCCGGCGATGATCGTGGCGATCCAGCCCTCCACCGGGGAGATCCTCGCGGTCGCACAGAACAGCGCGGCTGATGCGCAAGGTGCCCTTTCGTTGACCGGGCGCTACCCGCCGGGCTCCACCTTCAAGATCGTCACGGCGTCGGCGGCGCTGCAGTCCAAAGTGGTGACGCTGGACTCGCCCGTGGCCTGCCCGGCGACCGTCACCATCGGGGACCGGAAAGTGCCCAACGACCAGCTCTTCAACCTGGGCACGGTGCCGCTGCGCACGGCGTTCGCCCGCTCCTGCAACACCACGTTCGCGCAGCTCGCGGCCGGTCTGGGAACCAGCGCGCTCACCGAGGCAGCGCATCAGATGGGCATCGGGATCGACTACTACGTCCCTGGCGTCACGACCGTCACCGGGCAGGTCCCCCCGTCGGAGTCGACGGTGCGGCGCGCGGAGAACGGGTTCGGCCAAGGCAGAGTGCTTACCAGCCCGTTCGGCATGGCGCTGGTGGCCTCGACGGTCGCGGCCGGCGGGCAACTGCCCACCCCGGTACTGATCAGGGGAATGCCGGCCCAGACGGTGATCGAACCCGGGGGACCGGTGCCGCGTGCGGTCGCCGACGCGCTGCGGGTGATGATGCGCGAGGCGGTGACCCGAGGCACCGCTAAGGCCTTGGCAGGCCAGGGCCAGCTCTACGGCAAGACCGGGACCGCGGAGTACAGCGCTACCGGCGCGCACGGCTGGTTCGTCGGGTTCCGCGGTGATCTCGCGTTCGCGACGCTGGTCGTCGACGCCGGCTCATCCGCTCCTGCCCTGGACGTCTCCGAGCGGTTCCTGTCGACCATGGGCGCCGCCTGACGCGGCTGGTGTTGCCTAGAGTGTGGGCATGTCCGTGAGAACTCCGCTGCGCCCCGGCCGCCAGACTCCGATGCGTCCCGTTCCCGCGCAGATCCCGCGGCCGGAGTACGTCGGGAAGACCGCACCCACCCCGAGCACCGACCCGTGGACGCAACCGCCCGAATTGATCGAGGCGATGCGGGTGGCCGGAAAGATCGCTGCGCGGGCGCTCGCCCAGGGTGGCCGGGCGGTGGCGCCAGGCGTCACCACCGATGACGTCGACCGGGTGGTACACGAGTTCCTGCTCGACCACGGCGCGTATCCCTCGACGCTGGGCTACAAGGGCTTTCCCAAGTCGTGTTGCACCTCGCTGAACGAGGTGATCTGTCACGGCATCCCGGACTCGACCGTGATCGAGGACGGCGACATCGTCAATATCGACGTCACCGCCTTCATCGGCGGAGTGCACGGTGATACCAATGCGACCTTCCTCGCCGGTGACGTGCCCGAGGAGGACCGGCTGCTCGTCGAGCGCACCCACGAGGCGATGATGCGCGGGATCCGCGCGGTGCGCGCAGGCCGGCAGCTCAACGTGGTCGGCCGGGTCATCGAGGCCTACGCCAAGCGTTTCGGGTACGGGGTGGTCCGCGACTTCACCGGCCACGGTATCGGCCGATCCTTTCACGGCGGTCTGGTCGTGCTGCACTACGACGAGCCCGCCGTGAACACCGTGTTGGAGCAGGGGATGACCTTCACGATCGAGCCGATGATCACCCTGGGCTCGATCGACTACGACCTGTGGCTGGACGGGTGGACAGTGACCACCAAGGACAAGCAGCGCACTGCGCAGTTCGAGCACACCCTGGTGGTCACCGCGGACGGCGCGGAGATCCTGACCCTGCCGTGACGGGTGAGGAAGTGCGCGGAGCCCTGCTTGTCGCCGGCACCACGTCGGACGCGGGTAAGAGCGTGCTGGTGACTGGGATCTGCCGGTGGCTGGCCCGTCGCGGGGTGTCGGTGGCGCCGTTCAAGGCGCAGAACATGTCCAACAACTCGGTGGTGACCCCCGACGGCGGGGAGATCGGCCGGGCCCAGGCGGTGCAGGCCGCGGCATGTGGCATCGAGCCCGAGGTACGGTTCAATCCGGTGCTGCTCAAACCGGGCAGCGACCGGTCTTCGCAGGTTGTGGTGCTCGGGCAGGTCGACGGCGTTGTGTCCGCTGCGTCCTACCAGCAGCGTAAGGCGGAACTTCTCGACGTCGTGGTGGGCGCATTGTCCGCGCTGCGCGCCGAGCACGATGTGGTGATCTGCGAGGGCGCCGGATCGCCCACCGAGATCAATCTGCGGTCCACCGACATCGCCAATATGGGACTGGCCCGTGCTGCCGGGTTGCCGGTGCTGGTTGTCGGGGACATCGACCGCGGGGGCGTGCTCGCGCATCTGTTCGGCACGCTGGCCCTGTTGGCACCCGCTGACCAGGCCCTGGTGGCCGGATTCGTGATCAACAAGTTCCGCGGCGATCCGGGCCTGCTGGACGGCGGCCTGGAGCAGTTGCAGGCCCTGACCGGCCGGCGCTGCTACGGAGTGCTGCCGTTTTGTGATCAGCTGTGGCTGGACGCCGAGGACTCACTGGCGCATACCGCCGACGGGGCAGTGGGGCGTTGCGCGGCGCCACACGGTTCGCAGTGGCTGCGGGTAGCTGTGGTGCGGCTCCCGCGGATCTCCAATGGCACTGATGTCGACGCGTTGGCCTGCGAACCGGGCGTTGCGGTCCGCTACGTCACCGAGCCCTCCCGGCTGGCCGACGCCGACCTGGTGGTGTTGCCCGGCTCGAAGTCCACCGTGGCGGACTTGGCGTGGCTGCGCCGGACGGGTCTGGCCGACGCGGTGGCGGCACACGCTGCTGCCGGGCGACCGGTGTTCGGGATCTGCGCCGGTTACCAGATGCTGGGCCGGCTCATCGTCGATGAGGTCGAGTCTGGTGCCGGGGAGGTGCCCGGTCTGGGACTGCTCGACCTCGACGTGGTCTTCGATCGCGTGAAGCACCTGGGGCGTTATTGCGGCACCGCGCTGGGCCAGCCCGTCACCGGCTACGAGATCCATCACGGCCGGGTGGTGCACCGCGGCGATCCCCCGCTGGTGGCCGGCGTTGACGACGGCTCCGACGGGGGGCATGTGCTCGGTACCCACTGGCATGGGCTCTTCGAGAACGACGCCTTCCGCCGCGCCCTGCTGCGTCGGGTGGCCCGCCTCGCCGGCCGGCCCGGTTTCCGACCGGCGCCCGACACCAGCTTCACCGCGGTGCGGACCGCCCAGCTGGACCTGCTCGGTGACCTGGTCTCAGCCCACCTGGACACCACCGCCCTGGCCGAGCTGATCGAACACGGTGCGCCACCCGCCCTGCCCTTCGTCCCGCCAGGCGCTGGCGGGCATTGACATACCTGGTATAGGGCAAGCTCGACGCGCCGGGTGACCTGGTCGCTCAGATCGCACCGATCCGGAGCATGATCATCGTCCGGGAAGAATGAGCCGCGGTGCGCGCGGCTGTTTCTTCCTAAACGGTGATCACTGGCCCGCCCGCGTGGGCCAGCTCCGATGGTGTGGGCAACCCGGCTACCGCCCGCGCGTCTGATAGATCACCTAAGCCCGTTTCTCGACCGTCGGAGGTCATGATGGGCACGATCACCAGACGGACCCTCGCCACCGTCGTCCTCAGCGCCGCAGTGATCACCGCGGGTGCCGTCCCGGCGTTGTCGGCGGTGCAGCTGGCACCGGACGTTCCGGTGCTCACCGGCATCCGGACCGGGGTGCACCCGAACTTCGACCGGGTCGTGCTGGACTTCTCCGGCCCGCGGCCGCACGTCCGCTCCCGGTTTGTCGACGAGCTGCTCCAGGACGGCTCCGGGGACATCGAGTGGCTCACCGGCGCCGCGTTCGCCGAGGTGGTTGCCACACCGGCGCAGGCCCATGACGACCAGGGGAACCCCAGCTTGCCCGGGCCGCGGAAGTTCGGCACCCGCAACCTGTCCAACGTCATGGCGGTGGCGATCACCGGCGACTATGAGTCCTACCTGACTCTGGGGATTGGGATGCGCAGGCAGACCTGGGTGACGGTGTTCACGTTGGACGCGCCGACCCGGGTGGTGATCGACGTCGGCCGGTAGGTTCGGGTGTCGTGCAGATCCTGCTGCTGTCCACCGCCGACACCGATCTGCTCGCTGCCCGGGCCTGCGGCGCCGGTTACCGGGTCGCCAACCCGGCCCGCACCGAGCCCGCCGAGCTGGCGGCGCTGCTGGACGGGGTGGACATCGTGGTGCTCCGGTTGCTCGGCGGGCGGCGGGCCTGGGAGCCCGGGCTCGACGTGCTGCTGCGTTCTGGGCTACCGGCAGTGTGCCTGGGCGGCGAGGCGACCCCGGACGCGGAGCTGATGGCGGCCTCTACGGTCCCGGCGGGGGTGGCGGCGGAGGCGCTGCGCTACCTGGTCGCCGGCGGGCCGGCGAACCTGGCCGAGCTGGCCCGGTTCCTGTCCGACACGGTGTTGCTCACCGGGGAGGGCTTCGAGCCGCCGGCTCCCACCCCGGAGTACGGCGTGCACGGCGCGCAGACACACCGTGCACAGGAGCCGGACACGCCGGAGGGGGTGGGGTGCCCGACCGTGGGCATCGTGTTCTACCGGGCGCACGCGCTGGCCGCCAATACCGGCTTCGTCGACGTGCTGGCCGACGCTGTCCGCGCGGCCGGAGCGAACGCGCTGCCGGTGTTCTGCGGCTCGTTGCGCGGGCTGGGCGACGCGCAGGCCCACGGGCTGCGCGCGCTGCTGGGTCGCTGCGACGCGGTGGTGACCACGGTGCTCGCCGCCGGCGGCAGCGGCGGCGCCGAGGAGGAATCTTGGGACGCCGGCGCGCTGGCCGCGCTGGACGTCCCCGTCCTCCAAGCCCTGTGCCTGACCATCTCCCGGGCGACCTGGCAGGCCAGCGATGCGGCGCTGTCCCCGATGGACGCCGCCATGCAAGTCGCCATCCCGGAGTTCGACGGGCGGCTGATCTCGGTGCCGTTCTCCTTCAAGGAACCCGGTCCGGACGGGATCCCGGTCTACGTCGCCGATCCCGAGCGGGCCGCTCGGGTGGCCGGTACCGCCGTCGCGCTGGCCCGGCTGCGGCAGGTGCCGGCGGCGGACAAACGGCTCGCGATCGTGCTGTCGGCCTACCCGACCAAGCACTCCCGGATCGGCAACGCGGTCGGGCTGGACACCCCAGCGTCGGCCGTGGTGCTGCTGCGCGCGCTCGCCGAGACCGGCTACGACCTCGGCAGTCTGGACCTCGATGCGTTGGAGGGCGACGCGCTGATCCACCGGCTGATCGCCGCGGGTGGGCACGACGTCGAGTGGCTCACCGAGGAGCAGATGGCGGGCGCGGCCATCCGGGTGCCCACCGCGCAGTACGCCGACTGGTTCGCTGGCCTACCCGCGCCGTTGCGCGAGTCCGTTGTGGCGGCCTGGGGTGAACCTCCGGGACAGCTCTACGTGTCCGACAAAGCCGTCTATGTCGGCTCGCTGCGGTTCGGCAACGTGGTGCTGCTCATCCAGCCGCCGCGCGGATTCGGCGAGAACCCGGTGGCGATCTACCACGACCCAGACCTGGCCCCGTCGCACCAGTACCTGGCCGCCTACCGGTGGCTGGAGCACTCCTTCGGCGCGCACGCCGTGGTGCATCTGGGCAAGCACGGCAACCTGGAGTGGCTGCCCGGCAAGGGCCTGGGGCTGGCCGCTGACGATGCCCCGGACGCGGTGCTCGGGAACCTGCCGCTGGTGTACCCGTTCATCGTCAACGACCCCGGTGAGGGCACCCAGGCAAAGCGCAGGGCGCACGCCACCATCGTCGACCACATGATCCCGCCGATGGCCCGGGCGGACACCTACGGTGATCTGGCTCGGCTGGAGCAACTGCTCGACGAGTACGCCACGGTGGCGGCGCTGGATCCGGAGAAGCTTCCCACGCTGCGCGGGCAGATCTGGACGCTGATCCAGAGTGCCCAGCTGCATCGTGATCTGGGGGCCGACGCCGCGCCCGGGGAAGCGGACTTCGACGACTTCGTGCTGCACCTCGACGGGTACCTGTGTGAGATCAAGGACGTGCAGATCCGTGACGGGCTGCATGTGCTGGGCAGCGCCCCCGAGGGTGACGAACTGGTCAACGACGTGCTCGCGGTGCTGCGGGCCCGCCAGGTGTTCGGTGCGGGGCTGCCGCTGCCAGGGCTGCGCGCGGCGATCGCCGCGCGGATTGGCCTGGACGAGCAGGGGCCGCTCGCCGACGTCGACCGCCTGGAGGCGTTGGCTCGCGCGCTGGTGCAGGGCACCCAGGCCGTCGACTGGGACCCGGCGAAGGTTCCCGCTGTGGTCGTCGACGTGCTCGGTGCGCCCGACTCTGGGGTGGTCGCGGTGCTGCGGTTCGGCGCTACCGAGCTGGTGCCCCGGCTGGCCGGCACCCCCGCCGAGATCACCAACGTGCTGCGCGCCCTGGACGGCCGATTCGTCGAGCCCGGACCGTCCGGCTCACCCACCCGCGGGCTGGTGTCGGTGCTGCCCACCGGGCGCAACTTCTACTCCGTCGACCCCAAGGCCATCCCGTCCCGCAACGCCTTCGAGGTGGGCGCCGCGCTGGCTGATTCGCTGCTCGCCCGGCATCGCGCCGACACCGGTATCTGGCCCGCATCAGTGGGTCTCACCGTCTGGGGCACCTCAGCGATGCGAACCCAGGGCGACGACATCGCCGAGGTGCTGGCGCTGCTGGGTGTCCGCCCGACCTGGGACGACGCCTCACGCCGGGTCACCGGCCTGGAGGTGGTCGACCTCAGCGATTTGGGCAGACCCCGGATCGACGTGGTGCTACGGATCTCGGGTTTCTTCCGGGACGCCTTCCCGCACGTGGTGGCGCTCATCGATGATGCGGTGGCCACCGTCGCCGTCTTGGACGAACCAGCCGAGGACAACTACGTCGCCGCGCACTACCGGGCCGACCTCGCCCCGCACGGCGACGACCGCCGGGCCCGCACCCGGATCTTCGGTTCCAAACCGGGCGCGTACGGAGCCGGGCTGCTGCCGCTGATCGACAGCGGGCAGTGGCGCACCGACGCCGACCTCGCCGAGGTCTACGCCACCTGGGGCGGCTACGCCTACGGGCGGGGGCTCGACGGTGCCGCCGCGCGACCCGACATGGAGCACGCCTTCCGGCGCATCGCGGTGGCCGCCAAGAACGTCGACAACCGCGAGCACGACATCGCCGATTCCGACGACTACTTCCAGTACCACGGCGGGATGGTCGCCATGGTGCGCTCCTTGACTGGGCAGAGTCCGGCAGCCTATGTGGGTGACTCCGCGGTGCCGCACGCCGTGAAGACCCGGTCGCTGGCCGAGGAGACCCGCCGGGTTTTCCGCTCCCGGGTGGTCAACCCGCGGTGGATCGCCGCGATGCAACGGCACGGCTACAAGGGCGGCTTCGAGCTGGCCGCCACCGTCGACTACCTGTTCGGGTTCGACGCCACGGCCGGCGTGGTGGAGGACTGGATGTATCACCAGCTGGCCGCCTCATACATCTTCGATCCCGGCGTGCAGCAGTTCCTTCGGCAGTCCAACCCGTGGGCGCTGCGCGGGATGACCGAGCGGCTGCTGGAAGCCGCTGACCGGGGATTGTGGGCCCAGCCCGACCCGGCGGATCTCGATGCCCTGCGGGCGATCTACCTGGACCTCGAGGGGGACCTCGAGGGCTAGCGCCCGGTAGCGCTGAAGTGCATGAAATCCACCGGCGCCGACCACCGCCCACCCCAGGTCCAGCCCTCCTCGTCGAACGCAGCCACCGCGGGGCCACCCGGCAGCACCATGCCCGAGCGCTGCCAGTCCCGGTCGAGGTAGGCCGAAGCCAGCTCAGGCACCACCAGGTCGCTCATGACGTAAGGGTTGTTGAACGGGTTGAGGTCGATGGCCAGCCCGTAGGAGTGCGCCGACCAGCGGACCTGACCCCGAGCCTGGCGGCAGACGAAGGCCGAGGTGTTGTTGCCGTCTCCGGTGGGTGGCAGGTCCAGCTCGGGCGCGGCCGTCACCCGCATCTCCTCGATCAGAAAGCCGGCGGTGAACAGCCGCTCGAAGATACCGACCACGGGCTGCGCGACATCGGCGTTCACCAGCATCTCGCCGGTATGCACCCGGCCGTCGAAGCCGTGGAAGGACATCGTGAGGTAACGCAGCTGGTCTGGACGCACCGGGCAGGCCGGTGTCCAGGTGCTGCGGGCCAGCACCTCCGGGGGCACCGGGTTGATCGTCGACTCGAAGGCGCCCGAGACAGGTGGGTCCAGCCGGTCGACGGTGGGTAGCCGCCGGTCCACCAGCGCATCAGGGGTCGACCGCACCACGCCGTATCCGTCCGGGCGCAGTGGCAGCGGCTGGGCGCCCACCACCCAGACCGGGGCGGCGGGCTCTGCGGTAGGGCTCGCCGGCTGCCGGACTTGCTTGGTCGGTGCCCGCGATGCTGCGACGGGGACCTGCTCGGCGGCGGTGCCGCACACCAGCAGCACGACACCAGTGAGCAGCAGGAGCAGGTGTCGGAAGCGCAGCGCCACCGCGCCACGATGTCAGACCGCTCAAGCGGGTCCTGCCCACCCCGGCGTGACGGCCGGCAGCGCCACCTGATGGGGTGTCGCGGCGCGCAGCCGCCGATCTGATCGCGACCTGCAGGGACTTCTGGTAGGCAGGACCGGTGGACCAATTCCAGCTGCACCGCAGGCTTGCCGCCGACCTGTCGACCGCGATGATCTACTCGTTGCTGCGGCTGCGGGTCGAGGTGTTCGTGGTCGAGCAGGGTTGCCCGTATCAGGACCTGGACGGTCATGATCTGGACCAGGCGACGCGGCACTACTGGCTTGCGCCCTACGGCGCGATCGAGGACGCGCAGGCCACCCTGCGGCTGCTGGAGCCCACCGAGGGTCAGTTCAGGATCGGCCGGGTCTGCGCCGCGAAGCCCGCTCGGGCCCAAGGCGGGGTCCGGCGGTTGCTCGAGGCTGCGCTGGCCGAGGTGGGCGATGCCCCCTGCGTCCTCGACGCGCAGACCGAATCGATCGGGCTCTACACCGAGTTCGGTTTCGTGGTGGATGGGGCGGAGTTCACCGAGGACAACATCGTGCATGTGCCGATGCGCCGCGAGGGATCGGCCAGGGTCCGTTGACGATGAGTGCGGCCCGCTACCCGTTCTCCGCGATCGTCGGGCACGACGATCTCCGGCTGGCGTTGCTGCTGACCGCGGTGCACCCGGGGATCGGCGGGGTGCTGGTTCGTGGCGAGAAGGGCACCGCGAAGTCGACCGCGGTTCGGGCGCTGGCCGTGCTGCTACCCGCGGTGACCGCGGTACCGGGATGCCGTTTCGGGTGCGACCCGGTGGCCCCCGACCCGACCTGCCTGGACGGCCCACATGCCGCCCTAGCAGGGCAAACCATCCGCCCGGCCCGGCTTGTCGAGCTACCGGTCGGTGCCACCGAAGACCGGTTGGTGGGCTCTCTGGACCTGCAGCGTGCGCTCACCGAGGGGGTCTCGGTTTACCAGCCGGGGCTGCTCGCCGCGGCGCACCGCGGTGTGCTGTACGTCGACGAGGTCAACCTGCTGCCCGATCATCTTGTCGACGTGCTCCTCGACGCCGCTGCGATGGGTCGCGCGCACGTGGAACGCGACGGCGTGTCGGTCTCGCATGCTGCGTCATTCCTGCTGGTCGGCACGATGAACCCGGAGGAAGGCGAGCTGCGCCCGCAGCTGCTGGACCGCTTCGGTCTCGCTGTCGAGGTGGCTGCCTCCCGGGATGTCGGGACGCGAGCCGAGGTGGTGCGCCGCCGGCTGTCCTACGAGGCGGATCCGGCCGGTTTCGCGGCTGGCTGGCGCGGCGAGGACGCTGCTCTCGCCGAGCGGATCGCGGTGGCCCGGTCGTCGCTGCCAGGGGTGGCGCTTCCGGATGGCGAACTGCGCCGAATCGCGTCGGTATGCGCCGCGTTCGAGGTGGACGGGATGCGCGCTGATCTGGTGCTGGCCCGCACCGCGCTGGCGCACGCCGCCTGGCGGGGAGCCGAGGCGGTCACTGAAGACGACGTCCGGATCGCTGCCCGGCTGGCGTTGCCGCATCGCTGCCGCCGCGACCCGTTCGACCAGCCCGGCCTGGACGGTGAGCAGCTCGAGGACGCGCTACGTGAGGCGGATTCTGCGCCAGACGATCCGCCCGACGGCCCCGGAGGGGGCGGCGCCGAGGAGCCAGCGGGCGGCGAGTTTCCCGCTGGGGTGGGCAACGGAGCCGGGCCCGACCAGCCGCTGCCCGCGCCGACGGCACCGTTCCGGGCTCGGCTCCTGGCGCTTCCCGGTCTCGGTGCCGGTGCCCCCGGCCGCCGATCCCGGGCCAGGACCAGCACCGGGCGCACCGTGCGGGCATCCACCACCGAGGGCAGCGGGTTGCATCTGCTGGGCACGCTGGCTGCCGCCGCACCGCACCAGCATGCCCGCGGGCGGCGCGGCCCGGGGCTGGTGGTGCACCGGGCGGATGTCCGGCGGGCGGTGCGCGAGGGGCGGGAATCCAACCTCGTGCTGTTCGCCGTCGACGCGTCGGGCTCGATGGCGGCGCAGGCCCGGATGTCCGCGGTCACCGGTGCGGTGCTGTCCCTGCTGCGCGACGCCTACCAGCGCCGCGACAAGGTGGGCCTGATCAGCTTTCGGGGCACGCAGGCGCAGGTGGTGTTGCCACCGACGTCGGCGGTGGATGCCGCCGCCGCTCGGTTGCGGGGGCTGCGCACCGGGGGGCGTACCCCGTTGGCTGACGGGCTGCTGCGCTCGGCGCGGGTGCTGGCCGCGGAGCGGCTGCGCGATCCCACCCGGCGGGCCTTGCTCGTGGTGCTCACCGACGGCCGGGCCACCCACGGTGGGATGGACGGCGCGCTGGCTGCGGCCGGCCTGCTGCGCCGCGATCGAGTGGCGTCGATCGTGGTGGACTGTGAGTCCGGGCCGGTCCGGTTGGGGCTTGCCGGCCGGCTCGCCGTCGCGCTGGACGGCGGGTGCGTGCGGCTGGCGGAGCTGTCGGCCGACGCGGTCGCCGGGGTGGTCCGTGCGGCCAGGTCTGTTGCTTAGACGGAGGTCCAGATGCCCCAGGGCATACCGGTCAGCGTTCCGGATGACGGGCTGAGCACCCGGCAGCGCCGAAACCGACCGCTGCTGATCGTCCACACCGGACAGATGAGGGGCAAGTCCACCGCCGCGTTCGGCCTGGCGTTGCGGGGCTGGAGCGCGGGCTGGTCGATCGGCGTGTTCCAGTTCGTCAAGTCGGCGAAGTGGAAGGTGGGGGAGGAGGCCGCGTTCCGGGCGCTCGACGAGGTGCATCAGCGAACCGGTACGGGTGGGCCGGTCGAGTGGCACAAGATGGGTGAGGGCTGGTCCTGGGCGCGCAAGCACGGTTCCGAGCAAGACCACGCCACCGCCGCGGCACAAGGCTGGGCGGAGATCGCCCGCCGGCTGGCCGGGCAGGTCCACGACCTGTACGTGCTCGACGAGTTCAGCTACCCACTGCACTGGGGCTGGGTGGACACCGGCGAGGTGGTGGCCACGCTGGCCGCCCGGCCGGGCCGCCAGCACGTCGTGATCACCGGCCGGTGCGCCCCGCCCGCGCTGCTGGAGGCAGCCGACCTGGTGGTGGAGATGACCAAGGTGAAGCACCCGATGGACGCCGGGCAGAAGGGCCAGCGTGGGATTGAATGGTAAAAACCGTGTGAGTGGCAATGCGAGCCATGGCTCGCATTGCCACTCACGGGTGGTCGTGGCGGCGCCCGCGTCGAGCGCCGGCAAGACCACCGTGGCCACCGGGTTGATGGCCGCGTTGCGGCGGCGGGGCACCACGGTGGCCGGGTTCAAGGTCGGCCCGGACTACATCGATCCGGGCTATCACGCGCTGGCCACCGGGCGGCCCGGCCGCAACCTCGATCCGGTGCTGGTCGGCGAGCAGCGCATCGCGCCGCTGTGCGCCTACGGCGCAGCCGGGGCGCAGCTCGCGGTCGTGGAAGGCGTGATGGGGCTGTTCGACGGCCGCACCGGGACGCCAGGTCACGGCTCGACGGCACACGTTGCGGCCCTGCTGGGAGCCCCGGTCCTGCTCGTGGCCGACGTGCGCGGTCAGGGCCGTAGCCTCGCTGCGCTGCTGCATGGGTTCCGGTCGTTCGACATGAGCGTCCGGATAGCGGGGGTGGTGCTCAACCACGTTGGCTCGGCGCGCCACGAGCAGGTCTGCCGGCAGGCGTGCGCCGAGGTGGGTCTGCCGGTGCTCGGCGCGCTGCGCCGGGATGACGCGCTGGCGGTGCCGTCCCGGCATCTGGGGCTGGTCACCACTGCTGAGCACGCCGCCGCCGCACGGGTGGTGGCGCGCTGGGCCGACGCGGTGGCCGCGCAGGTGGACCTGGACGCGGTGATGTCAATGGCGGCCGCCTCGCCGGGCGAGCCGCAGTGGGACCCGGCCGCTGAGGTCGTCGCGGTGGCAGGGGAGCCGGTGGTCGCGGTGGCCGCCGGGCCGGTGTTCACCTTCGGCTACCCCGAGCATGCCGAACTGCTCGCCGCGACCGGTGCCGCGGTCGTGCCGTTCGACCCGCTGCACGACGAGTCGCTGCCCCCGGGTACCGCCGGCCTGGTGCTGCCCGGCGGGTTCCCGGAGTGCCACGCCGCCGCGCTGTCGGCCAATGCGGCGCTGCGTGCCGAAGTCGCCGCGCTGGCCCGTCGCGGGGCACCGGTACACGCGCAATGCGGTGGGCTGCTCTACCTGTGCCGCTCGTTGGACGGCGCACCGATGTGCGGGGTGCTCGACGCCGAGGCGACGATGACCGACCGGCTGGTACTGGGCTACCGCGACGCCGTGGCGCTGCGCGAATCGGTGTTGCACCCCGAGGGCGCTACGATCAGCGGTCACGAGTTCCATCGCACCGCTGTCACTCCGCGCGCGGGCGCACCCGCCTGGGCCTGGGCCGGCGCGCCACCCGAGGGATTCGTGCAGGGCGGAGTGCACGCTTCCTTCCTGCATACCCATCCCGTCGCGGATCCAGCAGCGGTGGCACGCTTCGTGGCGCGCTGTGTGAAGGGCGGACCGTGACGCGGGAGCTGGTCGGGATCGGGGTGGGTCCGGGAGACCCGGACCTGCTGACCGTGGCGGCCGTGCGCGAGTTCTCCTGCGCCGGGCGGGTGTTCGTCCCGGTGATGGCCCCCGACGTAGCGGGGCGGGCCGAGGCCGTGGTGCGAGCACACCTGAGCCACGATCGCCTGGAACGGCTGGTGTTCGCGCTCAACGACGACGTCGAGGGGTCGCAACGGCGACGCCACGAGCGATGGGATGCCGCCGCCGCGCGGGTTGCGCAGTACCTGCGCGAGCACGGCGGCACCGCGGCCTTCGCCACCCTCGGCGACCCGTGCGTGTACTCCACGTTCGGCTACCTCGCCGAGAGCGTGCACGGGCTGCTGCCCGATGTGCGGATTCGCACCATCCCGGGCATCACCGCGATGCAGGCCGCCGCCAGCGCCGCCGGCCTGGCCCTGGTCGAGGGGACCGAACCGCTCACCCTGCTCCCGCTGTCCCGCGACCTCGCTGCGTTGGACGCTGCGCTGGCGCGCGGTGGGACGGTCGTCGCCTACAAGGGCGGCCGCCGGTTGGCCGAGCTGCGCGAGCGGGTCACGGCCGCCGGTGCGCTGGACCGCGCCTGGTGCGCCGAGCACCTGGGCACCCCCGATGAGCGGATCTCCCCACTGGCGCACACCGACGCGGTGGCGGCCTACCTGTCGACGGTGGTGGTCCTGCCACCACGCAACGGCAGGGGAGCGCAGTTGTGACCGCCGACGTACTCCTCTGCGCGGAGGCGGCATGAGCACGGGGCCACCGCTGCGGGAGCCGGACCTGCCTCGCACCGCGAAGCTGCGGCCGCACGCGCTGCGCACCGGGTTCAGCACCGGTGCCTGCTCGGCGGCCGCGGCCAAAGCCGCGGTGGCAGCGCTGAGCGGCACTGAACTGTCTGAATTAGCTACGGTGAGTATACGGTTTCCTTCTGGCGATCGGCACACCTTCGCCGTCCACTCGTTGGGTTGTGCGGGGGATAGCGCGACCGCTGTGGTGGTCAAGGATGCCGGTGACGATCCCGACGTCACGCACGGCGCGCACCTGACGGTGGTGGTTGCTTGGCGCAGCGATGGCGAAGTCGTGCTGCACGGTGGTGAGGGGGTGGGGGTGGTCACCCAGGCTGGGCTGGGGTTGCCGGTCGGGCAGCCCGCAATCAACCCGGTGCCCCGGCAGATGATCACCGATGCGGTGCGTGAGGCGGCTGGCGGGCGGGGTGTCGACGTGACGATCAGCGTGCCCGAGGGCGAGCGGATGGCCCGCAAGACCACCAACCGCCGGCTGGGCATCGAGGGCGGGATCTCCATCCTGGGCACCACCGGGATCGTCCGCCCGTTCTCCACCGCCTCCTGGCGGGCCTCGGTCGAGCAGGCGGTGGCGGTGATGGCCGCTCAGGACGTGCCGACGCTGGTGCTGGCCACCGGCGGGCGCACCGAGCGGGGCGCGATGGCGCTGCTGCCGCACCTGCCGCCGGTAGCGTTCGTGGAGGTCGGCGACTTCACCGGGGCGGCGTTGCGCCGCGCGGTACAGCACGGTCTGACCGAGGTGGTGTTCGTCGGCATGATCGGCAAGCTGACCAAGCTGGCCTCCGGGATCTTGATGACCCACTACACCAGGTCCAGGGTGGACACCGGCCTGCTGGCGGAGATCACCGCTGCACACGGCGGTAGCCCGGCTGCCGTCGCGGAGATCCGCGGCGCCCCGACCGCCCGGCGCGCCTACGAGATCTGGGAGGACGGTGGACTGTTGCGAGCCTGCGGGGACGACGTCTGCGCCCGGGTGGCCGATACGTTGTGCCGGTTCACCGCCGAGCTCGGGCGGTCGCTGGTGTCGCGCGCGGCGATGGTTGACTTCGCCGGGCAGCGGGTGGTTGCCGCGACCGAGCCGGACTGGGTGCGATGAGCGTCACCGTGGTGGGGCTGGACGGCGCCGTGCTGCCGCCCGGCGCGGCGGAGGCGCTGGCCGGTGCGCAGATTGTGGTCGGCGCGCCGCATCAGCTCGCCGCGGTGGCGGTGCCCGCGGCTGCTGCCGTGCTCGGGCCTGCGGAGCTCGATGAATTGCCGGGCGGCTCGCCCACGGTAGTGCTGGCCAGCGGCGATCCCGGGTTCTTCGGCGTCGTGCGGGCACTGCGCAAGCGCGGTGTGCGACCGGTGGTGCTGCCGGCGCGGTCCAGCGTGGCGCGGGCGTTCGCGTTGCTGGGCCGGTCCTGGGATGACGTCGCTGTGGTCTCGGCGCACGGCAGGTCACTGCGTGGTGCGCTCAACGTCTGCCGGGCCCATCCGGCGGTCGCCGTGCTCACCGCACCAGGCGCGGGCGCTCCCGAGATCCTGGCCGGGCTGACCGGCTGGCACCGCAGCGTCCTGGTCGCCGAGGACCTCGGCGGTCCCGATGAGCAGGTGCGCCGCTTCGATGGCGGGCCGGTCCATGACCCGCATGTCGTGCTGTGCCTGACCGACTCACACGCGGTGCCCGCTCGGGGTTGGATCGCCGGCGGCGAACCGGTGCCCCCTGCGGCCGGCTGGGCGCTGGACGAGGCGGAGTTCTCCCACCGTGACGGGATGATCACCAAGTCGGAGGTCCGGGCGCTGGCCTTGGCGCGGCTGGCCCCCGGGCCGGGCCGGTTGGTGTGGGATCTGGGAGCGGGGTCGGGTTCGGTCGGGGTGGAATGCGCCCGGCTCGGTGCCGCCGTGGTCGCCGTCGAGCAGGATCCCGCGCAGTGCGCCCGGTTGGTGGCCAACGCCAGCGCGCACCGGGTGGATATCCGGGTGATCGAGGGACAGGCACCGGCCGTGCTGGCGGGGCTGCCCGAACCCGATGCAGTGTTCGTCGGTGGTGGTGGGGCCCTCGTGGTGCGGGCCGCGGCGCAGGCCGCGCCCCGCGTCGTGGTCGCGCTGGCCGCGCTGGACCGTCTCGCGCCCTGCCGCGCCGCGTTGCGGGAAGCGGGCCATCAGGTCGACGGGGTCCAGCTGGCTGCGTCGCGGTTCGCGGAGCTGCCAGACGGGTCGGTGCGGTTGGCCGCGACCAACCCGGTGCTGCTGATGTGGGGCCGGCGGTGAGGCTCGTGGTGGGCCTCGGATCCTCCCGCGGGGTACGCGCATCGGCGGTGGGGTCGGCGCTGCGGTTGGCTGTGCCGGACCTGACGGCGATCACCGCATTCGCCACCGTCGACCGGCGCCGCGACGAGCCTGGGCTGCTTGCCGTGATCCGGGAGCACGGCGCACCGCTGCACTGCTACCCAGCGGCCGAACTCGACGCGGTCGACGTGCCGTATCCCAGCGAATCGGTCCGCGGCCACGTCGGCACCCGCAGCGTCGCCGAGGCCGCCGCCCTGCTTGCGGCCCGCGACCTCGGCGGGGGGTCGCTGGTCGTACCCAAGCTGCGCGGTGAGCACGTCACCGTCGCGGTGGCCGCGCTGGACCCCCTGTCGATCAGCTCGGCGTGCACCGCCTGCGGGGCGTGCCTGCGCACCTGCCCGGAACATGCACTGCGCCCTGCCCCGCAGCGTCCGGTGGTCGTCGCAACGCGCTGCACCTCGTGTGGTGAGTGCGTGGAGATCTGCCCCACCGACGCGATCACCCTCCGGAACGAGTTCCGTGGCTCCTGGGCGCAGTAACCGGGCGACGCGTTCGCACCGGTTCACCTCCTGCACCTGCCACGTTCTGCCCTACCATGGCGGCATGACTGCCGCGCATGCCCACGAGCTACCGCCCGAATCTGGGGAGCTCGTCCTTACTTCTGACGAGGTCGCGGCCGTCGAACGCGATGGAGAGGTTGTGATCCTGACCCGTGACGGTCGGCCGGTGGCCAAGGTCCACGCCATCGATCCCGACCAGGCGTGGTTCTGGACGCCAGAGTGGCAGGCCAAGGAACGCGAGGTCGACGAAGAAGTGGCTGCCGGTATCCCGGGCCGAGAATTCGAGTCTGGC
This sequence comes from Pseudonocardiaceae bacterium, assembly GCA_050700115.1. Classification (GTDB taxonomy): domain Bacteria; phylum Actinomycetota; class Actinomycetes; order Mycobacteriales; family Pseudonocardiaceae. The sequence continues at coordinate 1,052 of JBOHGG010000025.1, read as the reverse complement.
GAGGATTTTCTAGCCTATCTGGAAGCCGTCATCGAGGATCCATCGAAGCTGTGAGTCCAACGTACGCGCGGGAGCCTGCGTTCGCCCGGGACTTCGTGAAACTGACTGATCAACAGCAGCGCCGCTTTCTCGCGGCGGTCGCGGCTATGGTGGCCGACTTGAAAGCTGGCCGGACATTCCGGCCGGGTTTACGCGTGAAGAGCGTTCAGGGTTGGCCGGGCGTCTGGGAGATGACGTGGGCGCCGGACGGCCGAGCCACCTTCCAGTACGGCCCGGCGCGGCGCCCTGGTGAGCCGCACGTGATCTGGCGCCGGGTCGGCGCGCACGACATCTTCCGCCAGCCATAGTTGCGGATGTCCCTGTCGCCCGGCCGGTATGAGTGGCGGGCGAGCGTCGCCAGTGCCGCGATGTCCTGATTTTGCCGTGGTCGCCTTCGGACCGCACGACCTGGATTCTGCCCGTATTCGCGCTTGCGTACCTGATCTTCGGTGCCGCTCGCGGGCAGTTCCGACGCCCCGGCGTCCTGACGCTGGAGACTGCTGGGCTGCTCGGCTTTGGCGCGCTCGCGCTGGTCGCCCTGTTGGTGGACCCGGCCGTGGGCCACTACGTCGTGGCCGCCGGGTGGTTCGGCCACGCCATCTGGGACGTCGCCCACCACCGCGACCTCAACCAGCACCGCGCCGTCGGCGTCGTTCCCCGGTGGTGGGTGGAGGCCTGCTTCGTGATCGATCTCCTGGGCGGCGCCGCTCTCATCGTCGCTCCCACGCTGTAACCCAAGAACCGATCGGAGACACGACCATCATGACGAAAACCCGCGGCACCGTACCCGCGACGTACCGCCGAACGCAGTTGATCCGTTTCATCCGGCATTTCCTGGAAATGGTCGTAGCGATGGTGGCCGGAATGATGGTCCTGGGACCGGTCCGGACCCAATGCCGCGTAGCTTAAGTTGATCATGCTGCTGGTCTGGTACTTCTTGTTTGGTTCGGCGTGGCGTGATCGTTTCGGGTGGGGAGGCTGGCACGGTCGGCGATCATGGGCGAGGGTGTGGT
>JBOHGG010000024.1:0-81826 GCA_050700115.1 Pseudonocardiaceae bacterium | reverse complement strand
GAGCTGCTCGGCACCCCCGTCCCCGTGACCCTCCAGTAGCCAGTAACAAACCCCGTACCCGACCCTGACCGACACCGTTCACCCAGGTCAACCACCCACCACGGCGGCCAAGATCAAGTAAGTTCGGGCTAGCCGAAGTACGCGCGGTACGGCCCGACGCCGGCCCCCAGCTCGCCGAGGTCCTGGGCCACCCGTCGGTGGTGCTCGGCGAACTCGACGCCGCCGCAGCCGACCAGGTCGACCAGCTGCTCCTGGCCGCCGAGGTCTTCGACGGCTGCGCCGGCCACATCGTGCACGTCGCCCGGACCCGGGACTGGCCCGCGCTGACCGACGATCCTGGCAGGCTGCGCCGCGTCGACCCCGAAGTTCAGCTCGACCTACTGTGAGGGGCCGATGCCGACGAACGGCCAGACTGGCCTGGTGATCCCGGTGCCCGCGGCGGATGCGCTCCTGACGTTGGTAGAGACCCGGCACCCTGGGACTGTGCGCGAGAGCGTGCCCGCGCACGTGTCGCTGTTGTATCCCTTCGTTGGCGCAGCTGAACTCGACGAGCGGGTGACCCATGCGTTGAGCGAGCTGTTCACCGAGCACGAGCTGGTCACTATCTCCGGGCAGGCCGCAGCTCGTCACGGGCAAGCGCGTCGGACACCTCGCGGATATCCGCAGCTTCGATGGCGGCCGCGCGGCGCCGGTCGGTGAGTCCGGCGGCAGCCGCCTGCTGGCGGGTGTCGGCGGGATCGCGGTAGGGCTGGAGCGCGAGGAGTCCGTCGCGGATGGCGATCACCCGCCGGTAGAGCCGTTCGGAGATCTCGCTCCCGAGCGTGGAGCCGGGCGGGGGGGCGGCGGGCGTCTTGCCGCAGTACGTGCTCGTCAAGGCCCGACGCTGACACCCTGACCAAGGCCACCGACAGTGCGTGCTGCACCCCCGTCGTGTGTGCCACTTGCCGCCGGCGCCACGGCATCCAGCGGCTGCTGCTGACCCACGCCCATCGTGGCTGACTCGTCCGGGGCGGGCCCACGCCGCATTCCGACCGCCCCGGAAGAGTCTCGAAAACGATCGTCGACTTGGTCTATTCGGCCAGATCGGGGCCCAAGCCCATCGCTTCGCGCAGAACACGGATCGCCGCGCGACGGGCAGGAAAGCCGTTTCGCGTACCGAGTGTGCCGGTGTCCGATCCGCTAGGCGTGACAACTCCGGCAGTTGACCACACCCGGTTATGCCATGAGAACAGATCGTTGTCCTGTTCAGGTGCGATGGCCGTGAACGCAACATCCGGGTCTACGTGGTCGGTGTACATCGCAGACATCGCACCGATGAGTCCGTAGATCACCACGGCGCTTGAGGCGATGGTGGCCGACCGCTGGGCCTGGCGCGCCGGTGTCGAGAGTTTGCCGTATTCGGGGCGAACCCTTACCAGCGAGTCCCATGCGCTGATCAGCCAGCTGGACTGTGCTTCGACGTCGGCGGCGGTAACCGGTCCCCCCTTCCATGATGTCTCGATCGCCCTGCTGATGGTGTTGTAGGCGGTCAATTTGTGCGAACTGGCCGATACGGAGTTGGAGAGAACCTCGACGTTGTCCTGACCGAGATGTTCGCTGCCGTTCACCAGCCGACGGGCGACCTCCTGCTCCTTTGTCTCCGAGTAGGCGTACTTCGCCGTGGAGTCATTTACCTTGTCGCCACGGGTGTTGTAGATGGTCGCGACCTTCTTCGCGGTCGCGTCATCGAGCATCCAGATCCGTACCTGGAAGCGAGTGCCGAGGTTGAAGCTTCCTAGCGGGTTATCCGCTGCGCCCAAGATCGACTTGATCCGTGAGAGGGAGTCGACCGCGCAGTCGAGTACGCCGGAAGTAATGGTCAGGTTGGTCTGCCCGGTCTCCTCGTCGAACCACACATCAAACTCAGACTTGGTGGGATCGAGCCTGATCGAGATGTTGCCGATGATCGCGTCGTTGGCGAGCAACTCGCTGGTCCACTTGTTGACCTTGGTCTTTGTCTTGCCGCTGAGCTTGCCCTGCATGTGTGCAGGGCGGATGTTACCGGTGAGAGAGAGAAGCCCGCTCTTATATAGATCGACCAGGTAGGCCCCGGTCATTTGGCACTCGATGTGTTCACCACCCGCATCATCGACCTGAGCGACGTTGAGGATCTCTAGCGGGTGGGTAAGTCCTTCTGTTCCTACGGCGACCGTCACGTTCTATCTCCTCGGCTATGAGACGCCCTCGTGACGTCCACCGCTCCGAGCATACGCAGCTTACGTGTGATCGTCAAGTTATACGTGTCATGTCATTCTGTTACGTGTGATCGACTCATCGTACGTGTGTTTTGAGCGCAGTGGTAGGGTGGCGGCCTCGGCCGCGGTCTGTTTGGGTACGCCAACCGCCGCGGGGGGAGTAGCGCCAGCGCAGCGGTCAGCGCCCGTGAGCCACGGCTTGGATAAACCGGGCGCTGTACCGGGGCGTTCGATCGATGTCAAACAGGCCGAATGGCACTCCAGAACCTGCCAGCCACTCGTAGTTGTCGATGCCCGTCCACAGTGTCACGCCCTCGATTCGCATTCCTGTGTCCTGCGCGGTGGTGATGTGCTCCAGGGCTTGGCGCAGGTAGGTGCAGCGGGCCTGATCGTCGGCGCCGCCGTAGCCGAGCTCGGCGACCACGAACCGCGCCTGGGGTAGCTCGCGGTGTAGCCGGCTCAGCACCGCGGCGATCCCGTCGGGCCAGGGGACGTAGCCCAGCATGCTTGGCGCCTGGTCGGCCGGGTACGGCAGGAGCTGCCCCTGCGCGGTGACCAGGGCGCCGTAGTAGTAGGAGAATCCGTGTAGGTCGAACGCGTCGATGTAGCGCGGGTGGCGGGCCAGCGCCAGCCAGGAATCCCACACCAGCGCGTCCAGTTTCGCCATCGCCGCCGCGGTCTCGGCGCTGTCGTCAGCCGGATACAGCGGCAGCAGCGCCTGGTTACTGCACGTGGGTTTGCCGGTCTCGTGCAGCCGCAGCGCGGCCTCAAAATCGCAGGTGTGCACCGTCTTGAGCACTGAAACCATCTCGCCGGGATCGCGGCGGCCCGGCGGGAACGTACCCGCCAGGTACGCCTTGTGCGCGTAGGAGGTCGGGGTGTTGAACGGCATCCACCCGCCGGCAAGATCCCCGAAGGTTGCCGCGGCGAAATCCACCCACCGCAGCCAGGTGCCCAGCGCGTCTGGGGCGGCGAACCCGCCCCGATCGGCGAACCACACCGGGATCGCGGTGTGCAGCAGGCACACCCACACCCGCAGTCCTGCGTCATCGGCCGCGGTGAGCACCGAGCGGTAGTAGTCGATCGCCGCCTGATCAACACGGTCCTGCTGCGGCTCCACCCGAGCCCAGTTGATCGACAGGCGGTGATCGGTGGTCCCCACCTCATGCAACAACGCGAAATCGTCGCGAAAGCGGTGCGCGAAACCATTGCCGTCACCGGAGGGCGGGGCGTTGCCCGCCCGCTCCCAGCGATACCAGTCATCCGCCGGTGACGCGCCTTCGGCCTGCACCGCCGAGGCGGCGGTGCCCCACCACCAGCGGCCAGCGAAATCCTGAGCATCAGGTCCAAGATCGGGCACCGCGTCTACCTCATCCCCAGCCATCACCGGACCAAGACGAAGGTCAGACCGGCCGACAGCGCACCGACCGGCACCGCAGCCAGGACCTGCGCCAGGGTGTGATCACGGAGTTGCACTCGGGCCCACCCGATGGCCGCCAGGAGTGGGTAGGTCACCATCAATATCGGACCGAGGGCGATGGTGAGGATGAGGCCCACTGCCGCCGCGACGCCGGTATGGAAGGAGATCTTCCATACCCGGGTGATCGGGGTGCTCACGACAAGACCGGCCAGCATCGCCGCCTCGGTCGCGATGACCTCGCGCGGAGCGTTCAGCACTACCAGGAGCACCAGACCCAGCACCACGAAGGCGAACGCGGCGATGAGCGGAACCCGCCGATGCTCCCGGACGGTGAGGTGGCGATCGCTCCAGCGCCCGCGCTGCACGCCGATGACGATGATCGCGGTGGGCCCGATGCTGGCGAAGAACACGCCGGCCAGTCCCCACAGCAAGCCCCTGGGAAAGCCTGCGGCGTTGAAGCCGACGGCCAGGAACAGGATCACCATCAGCACTGACGGCGCGAGCACCTCCGTGATCACCCGGGCCGTGACGTGCCGCCAGGTTCGCTGCGCGGCAGTGCGCTCAGTGACGACCACGGCCCGCATTCTCTGTGGAAGTGCTGTGCGGCCGCACAGGGGGTGCCGGGGCCGATCTGGTCAGGGCGGCGGAGACGGCCTCTAGCCAGTGCGATTCCGTAGCCAGGTCTGTCCCGAGCTGGGCGGGCATCGCGATGTCGGGGCTGCCGGTGGCGAGTCGCCCTTCACGGCGGGCCCGGATCGCGGAGGCGATCACTGTGGCCTCCATGGCCGCCGCCGTGGCCAGCGACGATTCCTCAGTCGGGGCCGCGGTGGCGACGACGTCGGCGGCGATAGTGGGGTCGCGGTAGGCCCGCAAGGTAAGGATCATGTCCCGGATTTCGATCACCCGCCGGTACCGCTTCTGACCGATTGTCAAGCTGGCCATGTCCTGTGGGGGGATGACTTCGGGGGCAACCTCGGCCAGGGCCCGCCACAGCGGACCCAGTTTCCGGTAAGAGCGGTAGTCCGCGAGCCGCTCCGCCGCCTCGGTGAGGCGGGGACCCCATCCGCCGATCGTCGATCCGATGACCAACAGCACGCAGGTCGTGGCGGGAAGCAGCGTCGAGGTGACGAGGGGAGGACCCAGCACGGTGAGCTGTGCTTGTGCCGCGACGGTGTTGTAGCCATAAACAGCGCAGTACAGGATGCCGAGCGCACTGCCCAGCGCCACCAGCTGGAGACCGAGGCGCAGGTACCGGCCGGCAGTGTGGCGGGCGTAGCGCACGCAAAGCTGGCACGCGTCTGTCATCCCCGCGGCGAGGTAGGTCACATAGATCAAGACATAGGCGAGGGACTGCCCGCTGCGGTGCTCGAGGAAATCGGCGGGGGGCGACGCCAACGACCACACGAACAGGCCAGTCATGCCGGCCAGCGCGACGGCGAGAAAGACAAGCCGCAGTCGGGACTTGCGGCGGACCCGGTGACTGGCCGGTTCGGTGAAGTACACCAGCACCGTCAGCACGCTGTAGGCGCTGATCAGCGTCATGCTGTTGCCCAGCAGCACGTTGAGGTTGGGAAGGTGGGCGGCGTCGTTGACTGGCCCCGCGATCACCGGGGCGCGCAACACGAGAGCCAGGCCGAGCGCGAACAAGGTGGCAGCGAAGGCGACGGCGGGTCGGCTGACCGGCTGGCCCCGCAGACCGACAGCTTTGTACGTGGCCCCGCTCAGGGTGAGCGCGGCGGCGGTGAGGAACACGGCACTGGTCATGACCAGGGACTGGTGGGGCGCCGGCCCCAGATCGCCTCGATTCGCTGCTGCGCTGCGGCGACGTCGGGGCTGGACGGGGCCACCGTCCGCGCGGACGGTGCCGGCCGGGCGGCCCGCTCCAGGATCAGGGTGGCGACCAGCTCGGCCTCTTGCTCCTCCACCGCGGTGTAGGCGCCGCGCCCGAGGACGGTCTCGACCTGACCTCGCACTGCGTCGGTGAGCAGCAGGCTGCGGACCTGATCGGCGCCGGACAGGGCCGCGCCCGTGTGGTTACAGACCATGTGCCCGATCTCGTGGAGGATGATGTGGTCCTGGTGCAACAGGCTGGTCGCTTCCTCGTGATAGATCAGGTCCAGGCGGTCGGTGCCCACCCAGATGCCGCACAGCTTTCCCGGCGCGGTGGCCGAGAAGGGGACGAGCTCGATCGGGCGCCCGCGGTCGGCCTCGAGCTGGTCCAGGAACGCGTTGAGGTCAAAAGGCACCGCGATCCCGCCGATGCGCTGATCCAGCGTTCGCACGATGGTCTCGCATCGGCGTTGCAAGTCCCGGTTCATGACCCTCACCTCCCCGGGGGCAGCCACACCGGTCAGCCGTGTGCACAGCGGCCGGTCCACCAGCGACGCACCGACACTACCCGCAGTCGCCATGGTCTCACTCTGGGTCGACGTCAGCCGGTAGCTGCCCCGCCTGCCCGGCACCGGGCTTGCGCTGCCTCCTGCTGCGCCCCCGGGGCAGTTCGTTGACCGTATGCGCAAGCCACTCGCGCATCTCGGGATCGAGGTCGAAGGCGCGCAGGGCGATGCTCTTGACCTGCTCGTTGTCTCGGATCGCACCCAGTAGCTGCAGGTCGGTGTAGGTCTGCTCGGTGTCGGTGTCGTCGCGGAGGAAGTAGCCGGGATCGACCTGGAAGAACTTCGCCATCGCCTGCACGTTGCGCATAGTGGGGTTATCCCGCTGGCCGTTGCGCAGCAGCAGGAGGTAGTTCGCCGAGATCGTCAGGCCATCCCCGTCCTCGGCGGCACATTCGGCGAGCCAACGCTCAACCTCTTGGTTAGACCACGGCCCCCGGTCTGGTGGATGGATCGTCTCGAAGAGTCGGTTGATCTTGTCGGCAAGCGTCCGGCGGGGACGCGGGCTACCGCTCACTTGGTTCTCCTGCCCCTGACTGCCAGTCCTGATCATTCCCACGGTCATGGTACTAGCCAGCTCAGCACTCACACACTGGTGTTGACAGTCCGATGTCGATCGCTACACTACGATCCTCGCGTGACACTGTCATGTGACACGAGCTCTGACAGATAAACCACTAGTGGTTGACATAGCTAGCTTCGGACAACGTTGTGGTCAGAAGGCGAGGTAGGGGATGGGACGGCTGTTCGCGAGACGGCCACCGCGGATCCAGTGGCCGCTGCAGCTGGAACCCTCACACCGGCCACTGCGTCCGCCGCCTCCTGACGGTTGCCAGCGCCCGGCCCTCGCAGCGCCTCCTGTATCGGCCGCCGGGCAGCTGCAGCACGCCGTCGCGAGCGGGCCGACCAGCGCCCCTGCCACGACCGAGGGCATCGGTGCCCACGAGGCCCGGCTGGCTCAGGCCGCCCGGGAATCGTGGTCGGCGCTGCCGTTCCCGGACACCGCTGCGGCGGTGGAGGCGGGGATGCTCGCCGATGCCGCAGACAGAGCTGTGAGCGTCACGGCCGCGGCGACCGCTGTGGTGGATGATGAGCAACCGAGCTCGGCCGCCGATCAGGCCGCCGAGGAGCAGCCCGGTCGGGGTATCGCGGTCGCGGCTGAGGTCGGCCAGGCCGCGGCGACGGTGCAACGCCGAGGGCTTCCGGCCACTGTGGCCACGCCGGTGGACTGGGCCGGATTCGGTCAGGTGATCCCGGTGCTGGCCGGGTCGCCGGGCGCCGGGGCGTCGATTCTGACCGCGGTCCTCTCCGACGCTTTGCAGCTGGCGGGGCGATGCGCGCTGATCGTGGACACCGCCGACCCGGTCCGCTCCGGTCTGGCGATGGCGGCCCGGTCGGAGGGGCCCTGGGTCGCGGGGCCGCATCCGTCGGTGCGGATCCGCTACTCGTGGCGCGCTCAGGCGCTGCTGGCCCGGGTGGAGACCTCGCTGCCGGTCATCGCGCCGGGCATGGTGCCGCCTCCGGGGTTCTGGCGCCCGCCGGTGCGAGAGCTGCACGCCACCGTCGTCGACATCGGCCATGACGCCTGGCGGGTGACCGCCCATCCCCTCACCGGGGCTGGCGAGTGGCTGCGCCAGGGGAGTCCGGCGCCGCGGCCCGTGCTGGTCGTGCGCGCTACCCGCCCCTCGCTGATCCACGCCGAGCAGGTCCTGGCGCGCCTGGAGGCCTGGGTCGGGATCGGGGCGGCGACCCCACCGTCGCAGCTGGTGGTGATGGGCGCCACAAGGTGGCCGCCGGGTGTGGCCGGTGTCGCGGGGCGCCGGGTCGCCGGCCTGCTCGAGGGTGCGGTGTTCGTGCCGCACGACCCCGAGCTGGCCGTGGGCGGAATCACCGCCCAGGTCACTCCCGCCCAGGCGCGCGACGCGGTCACCCCGCTGCTGCGCAGCTGGGGGTTGCTGCCCGTCCCCGACGGCAAGGACAAGCGCCTGAACAGCAGGAAAGGAACCCGCTAATGATCGAGTATCTGCACGCGGTCATCGTGTTGGCTGATCCTCTTCCGAATCCCGAGCCGATACCACCGCCCGGTGCGGACAAGATCCTTGCGGTCGTCGGCAACGCCAAGTGGGGTGCGGGGGTCGCGCTGCTGCTCGGCTTCTTCGTCGGGCTCATGGTCTGGGCGGGTGGCCGGTGGGTGGACCACCACCGGGCCGGGCGCATGGGCGTGATCATGATGCTGTGCGCGATGGGCGGCGGAATCCTCTACGGCGTCGGCTACCAGCTGATCTCGCATTTCGCGGGGACGTGAGCCGATGTCCCAGACACCCGCCGACGACCGAGCACGCCGCCGCGCCGGTCTGACCCTGCTCGGGATCATCGTCGCGGTGGCGGTGTTGATCGGCGCACTGACAGCGGTCGTGATCGCCCACTACACCACAAGTCCGGCCAGCGTGCCGGGCACATCGCGGGGGACAGCACCGGCGCCACCGACGACCAGTGACGAGGGCTCGGCGGTGGCCGCGCAGAATGCGCTGGCCACCCGGCCGATGCTGCAACTACCCGCACAGGCGGCGCAGCCGCAGGTGATGGCCACCCAGACCGCCGGCCCGGCGACCACGCTGCCGCAGCCGACGCTGACGGCCGGCCGGTGGATTCCCGGCGGGTTCCCCGCCACCGCCGAGGGCGCGCTAGCGCAGCTCACGGCGCTGAACGAGACCGGCATGACAGGCGGCGATCCGCTGGTCTACGCCCGTGCCTACCGCGAGCTGTCGCTGCCGGGCGCGCCCGATCCGGGCTCGACTGGCCTGTCGTCGGTGCTGACCAGCTTCCGGTCACACGCCGGTCTCGCCGACACCGGCACCGTCCCGGACCTGGGGGTGACCTACCAGATCACCCACGGCCTGCTGAAGGGCAGCACCGACGCTGGCCGCTACACGGTGGTGTGCGTGCTCGGTCAGCTGTCCGTGGGCTACCAGGGCCGGACGATCAGTGCCGGGGTGGGGGACTGCCAGGCGATGCGGTGGACCGGCACCGACTGGCGAATCAGCCCCGGCGCGCTGGCCGCACCGGCGAGCAGCGCCTGGCCCGGCAGCGCCGATGCGGTCAAGGCCGGATACCGGGGGCTGAACTGACGTGTGGCCCTTCGACGACATCGGCGCCGCCCTCGGCGACCAGTTCAAGAGCATGGTGTCCAGCGCATTCGAGGCCGCGATGACCGCGATCTGGGACGCCAGCCTCGCCGTGCTGCGCACCGCGTTTCAGCTCGCCGATCAGTTCAGCGTGTTCTCGGTGTCGACCACCGAGGGACCACTCAAGGTGGTCTGGCCGATGATGCTGTGGATCTCCGGCGTGCTGGCCATCGGACTGTTCTCCTGGCAGCTGATCATGACAAACCTCCGGGGCGGCCGCGGGTTCACGCGACTGGTCACCGGTCCGGTGCAGTACGGCATCGCCTTGGCGGTCACCGTCGGCATGGTCGCAGCGTTCCTGGCGGCCGTGGACGGCTTGACCGACGGCATCCTGAGCTACGGGCTGCAGAGCCGGAACTTCACCGACGCGCTGACCCACACCAGCTTCACCGACGCCGCCGGAGACGGCGTCAAAGCTGTCGTGCTGGGCATCTGCGCGATCGTCGGGGTCATCCCCGCGGCGATCGGCTTCGTGCTGGAGATGCTGTTTCGCCAGGCCGCGATCCAGGTTCTGGTGGCCGTCGTGCCACTCGCGGCCGCCGGAGTGCTGTCCGGCGTCACCGCGCCGTGGTTCTGGCGGACCGCACGCTGGCTGCTGGCGGCGATCGCGATGAAGCCGGTCCTGGCGCTGACGCTGGTCCTGGGCGTGGCCATCGCCGGCGGCGCGCAGGGCCTATCGGGCCTGCTGGCCGGGGTCGGGGTGCTGCTGATCTCGCTGTTCGCGCCGTTTGTGCTGTTTCGGCTGTTCGCCTTCGTCGACCCGACCTCCGACTCTGGCGGGGCGTTCCGCGAGTTCATGTCCGGGGAGGGCGTGGATTCCTACGGGCGCAACAACCCAGCCATGGCACTGGCCGCCGGGGGCGGCGGGAGCGCAGCCCTGGAGGACGCCAACACCGGTCGCTTCGACCAAGCCACCGCCGCCGCCGCCGACGATGACTTCGACAGCTCCGGCGCCGGCCAGTCCTGCGGCGACGGGCGATGCAGGGACTCAGGAAGCTCCGGAAGTGATGCCGGTGGCCCGAGCACCCCGCCACCGGCCAACTCAGGCCAGGTCGTGGCCTCCGGCCGCTTCAGCGGACCCAGCGACACCGGGGGCCCTGATGGCGATGGTGACGACCCGCCACCTCCCGATCCGCCCGACGACGGCTGGGAAGACCCGAGCAATCCGAAGAAACGGCGGTGATCGTATGACGACGGCCGGACCCCGTATCTATCGCGGCCTCAACCGGCGCGAGCACGCCGGCTGGATCATGGGGCTGACCCCGGTACAGGCCTTGACCTGCCTCGTGCTGGCGGTACCGGTGCTGTGGACGATCTCTGCCGGGCGGTTCTTCGACGCTCTGGTGCTGGCGATGATCTGCGGGTTGTTCGCCTGCCTGGTCGTGGTGCCGGTGCGCGGACGCCCCGCTTCCCGCTGGCTGTGGCACCTGGTGCTCTACCAGGTCGGCGTGCTCACCGGGTGGTCCCGGTGGCAGTCCAAGGCGGCCACCGGCGCTGCGGTGGTCCAGGACGAGCCGGACCTGCCGGGAGTGCTGCAGCGCGTCGCGTTCCCGGATGGCCCGCCGTTTCGCGACCAGGGCCGGGTCTGTCTGGTGCACGACACCGGCGAGGCCCGGTGGGGCGCCACGGCGCGGCTGACCCACTCCGGGGTGGGGATGCTCTCCGAAGCGCAGTGCGAACACCTCGCTGCCAGGCTGGGCAACCTGCTGATGTCGATCGGGCACCGCGATCTGATCGACCGGATGTCGCTGCTGGTGCGCACGGTCCCCGATGACGGCACCGAGTACGAGGTGTGGCGCGCTGGCCACCAGGTGCCCGGCGCGCCACAGCTGGCCCGGCAAGCCACCAGCGAGCTGGACAAGACCATCGGGTCGGTGTCGGTGCGCCACGAGGTGTTCGTGACCGTCTCCGGCCGCGAGGACGCGCTGCGTAAGCCGGCCGCCGCGGCGGGCGGCGGTGTCGCCGGTCGAGCGTTCGTGCTGTACCGGGCACTCGATGGCCTGGAGGACCCACTCAAGGCACTCGGGGCGCAGACCGTGCACTGGCTGTCCGGCGCGGGGATGGCCGAGGTCATCCGCACCGGGTTCAATCCGGCCAGTGCCGCAGTGCTCACCACAGGGCATCTGACCAGCAGCGCATCGGGGCTACCGCTGGCCGCAGCGGGCCCAACCCAGGCGCCCCCGGCCTCGCCACGGGCTTACACCCACGATGCGTTCACCACCGTCAGCTACACGGTGCTGATGCCCGAAGCCGGCACGGTGTTCGGGTCGCTGGGCCCGCTGCTGGCGGTCAAGACCGCCGGTGAGCGCCGGTGCTTGGCCATCCACTACGAGGTGATGGACGCCCGACGGGCCTCGCGGGCCGTGCGGGGTAACCGGTTCCGCGCGAACGTGATGACCGACTGGAAGTCGTCCAAGGGCTTTGCCACCACCGCGGCCGACGAGCGGGAGGCCACCGGAGCCAAGGCCCAGGAGCGGGCGGTGGCCGCGGGGCATTCGATCGTGCGCTTCGCGGTGGCGGCCGCCGTGACGGTTCCCCGGCACTGGAACGTCGAAGATCACGCCGCCCGGCTGGAACACGACGCCGCAGGCCGGTTCCGGCTGCTGCGGCTGGAGCTGGCGCAGGACTCGACGTTCGTGTCGGCGTGCCTGCCGGTCGGGATCGGCCTGCGCCGGCTGCGGGGCGGTGTGCTGTGAGCCGCACCCGGGAGCGCTCGGCAGCGCAGCTGCTATCCACGTTCGGGCCGCCACCGGCGGCGAAGCCACCCACATCGACGGAATCCACCACCAGGGAGCGGGTCAACCGGCCACGGGCACCGCGCCGCGGCCGGTGCCGGCCGGGGGAAGGTTGGGCTCCGGTGGAGGCACCGCTGACGGTGTACCAGGCCGCCACCCACGAGATCGGTGGACTGTTCCCGCTGCTGGCGGCCAACGGCATACCCGCGGTCGGCGCGCGGATCGGCTACGACACCCTGTCCGGTGGCGCGTTCTACTGCCACCCGATCGAATGGGTGCTGCGCGGCCTGGCGACCAACCCGAACATGGTCGTCTTCGGTGAGCCCGGGCGCGGCAAAAGCAGCACCGTCGTCGCGCTGCTGTTGCGGATGATGCTGTTCGGAATCAAGACACTGATCAGCGGCGACGTCAAAGGCGAGTACAGCCCGCTGCTGCGGGCACTGGGAATCACCCCGATCGCCCTGGGGCGGGGCAGTCCGGCGCGGCTCAACGCCCTGGACCTCGGTCCACTGCGGCACCGCTGGCCCACCTGGCCGGTGCAGCGGCAGCGCGAAGAGCTCGACGGGGTGCTCGGGCGGTGGGTCAAGCTGCTGGTAGCGCTGGCCGAGGCGCAGGGCTACCAGCCCACCGTCACCGACGAGGCGGTGCTGTCGCAGGTGCTGCGCCGCCTGGTCGGCGCGACCGACGGGTACACCCAGCTGCGGCCGGTGACCATCCCCGATGTGCAGCGTGAGCTCGCCGATCCCGACGACGCGCTGTGGGACGGTCTGCGGTTCGCCACCCGCCGCCAGTTCCTGGACCACACCCGGTCGATCACCGACGCGCTGGCCAACCTCGTGTCCGGCCCGCTGGCCGGGCTGTTCGACGAGGAAACGAACTTCACGCTGGACTGGGACGCACCGGCCCAGTCGATGGACCTGTCACTGCTGCGGTCCCGCGGCGACCAGGCCGTGGCCGTGGCGCTGACCTGCCTGGGCTCGTGGTCGTCGCTGGTCACCGACCTGCAAGACGACGGCGACATCCGGATCGTCGTGCGCGACGAGGTGTGGCGGCAGATGCGGCTGGGGCTGCGCGCGGTCCAGGCCGTGGACTCCGACCTGCGACTGTCCCGCGCGGAACGCAAGATCCAGATCCTGGTGATGCACAAGCCGTCTGACCCGCTGTCGGTCGGCGCGGTCGGGTCACAGGAAGTCGCCATCGCCAAAGACCTGCTCGCGCTGTGCAGCACCAGGATCCTGTTCGGCCAGTCCACCCGGGTAGCCGACGAGCTCGCCGAGGACTTCGCGCTGAGCGAGAAAGAGCAGGACGTGACCACCGGGTGGGCGATGGAACGCACCGGCCGCGCGTTGTGGAAGATCGAGAACAGCCCCGGTCACAAGGTCCAGACCGTGCTGAGCAGCACCGAGAAGCGCATCTTCGACACCAACGCGCAGCTGCGCGCCCGGCGCGCCGGGTAGACCCGGGATGCGCTCATCGATGTGGCCCGCGGCGGCCGCCGGTATCGCCGCGGTGATCGCGCTACCGGTGGCCGTGGGCGGCGCCGTCCTCATGGCCATCAGCAGCGGCGTGATCGCCGGCGGCGGCTGCGGCGGGGACGGCGGCCCCGGCGGCGGATCCCAGCAGCTCGGCGACCGCACCTGGTCGGCCGAGCAGATGAACAACACCCAGACGATCACCCAGGTCACCCAGTCCCGGCAGCTGCCCCGGCGGGCTGCGGTGATCGCGGTGGCCACCGCGATCGTGGAATCGAAGCTCACCAACGTCCACTACGGCGACCGCGACTCGCTCGGCTTGTTTCAGCAGCGCCCCAGCCAAGGGTGGGGCAGCCCCGCAGACATCCTCAACCCGGCCGCGGCGACCGGGAAGTTCCTCGACCACCTGGTGGCCATCCCGAACTGGCAGCACCTGCCGCCCGGGGTTGCTGAGCAGCTGGTGCAGCGCTCAGCGTTCCCGGAACGCTACGCACCCCAGGAGCCGCCCGCAGCCGCGCTGGTCGGCAAGTTCTGGATCGGCCCGGACAATCCGGCCCCACCACCGACCGGTGGCCCGCCCGCCGATCAGGTGGCTAGGTTGGCCGCGTTCACCGCCTCGACTGGCTGCAGTGACCAGGGCGGTTCGAACATCCCGCTGGACCCCCAGCGGCTGCCGCCGAACTTCGCGCTGCCCACCGACCCGCAGCAGCGGGCCGCGGTCTCCTACGCGCTAGCCCAGGTGGGCAAGCCCTACGTGTGGGGCGCCAAGGGGCCCACCGCGTTCGACTGCTCCGGCCTGATGCAAGCAGCGTGGGCCGCCGCCGGGGTCCCCCTCTCCGGCGGCACCACCAGCCAGGTCCACGACGGCACCGCGGTCGGCAGCCTGCACCAGGCGCAGCCCGGTGACCTGCTGTTCATTCCCGGCAGCCTCGGCACGGCCCGCAATCCACGGCACGTCGGCATGTATGTCGGCGGTGGCCTGGTCGTCAATGCCTACGACGAGAAGGCCGGCGTGATCATCGAGTCGGTGGGCACGTGGGCACCGCAGATCGTCGCGATCCGGCACATCGCCGGCACCACCACGCCACCAGTAGGGAGCCCGCAAGCATGAGCTACCGCGCTATCTCACCCACCGCCGACCGGGACCTCGCCCTGATGGGGCTGCTGGCGGCGTTGCTGGCTGGCCTGGTGGGCCTGGGCGGCGCCCTGATGCTCGCCGTCGCGATCACCACAGCCCTGGTCGGCGGACCGTGGCAGGTTCCCGACGTCGACATATGGATGTCCGGGGTGTTCACCGTGATCGGCAACCCGAGCCACCCGGGGTCAGCTGTCGGTGAGCCGTGGGCCACGGCACTGAGCGGGCATACCGGCCTGTATTGGACGATCACCGGACTGGTCGTGATGCTCGGCGCCGCGACGGTCACCGCGGGCGCGGTGCCAGCCTGGCGTCGATTCGGGCCGACCCAGGCCGGGCACGCCAGCCGCCATGACATCCGGCGGGAGCTGTCTCTGGCCGCGGCCCGTCAGACCGCGCAGTGGACCCGGCCTAGTCTGTCCCCAGCTCAGCTGACCCAGGCCCCGCTGGAGGAGATCGCCGCCCCCCTGCACCAGGGTCCGCACGGTCAGGTGATGTGCACGCCGCTGGAGAACCCCACCGGCACGCTCGCGCCCACCCAGTCCGGCAAATCCCGACGCGATCTGGTGCACAAGGCGATGGGGGCGCCCGGCGCGCTGTTGTGCAGCACCACCAAACCCGACCTGCTGGAGTTCTCCGCGCTGGCCCGGACCCGGCGGCCTCAGGCCGGTCCGGTACTGGTGTACGACGCCACCGGTGCGGTGAGGTGGCCGGCGACGCTGCACTGGTCACCAATCGCCGGGTGCGAGGACTCTGACGTCGCTCGCCGGCGGGCCCACACCATGGTCGAGGCCGCGTCGGTGGAGCTCGCCGGCGTGGGCGGCAACGACAAGGTGTTCCGTGACCGCGCCAAGACCGTCCTGCAGGCCTACCTGATGGCCGCCGCTCTGCGCGGGTACGACGTGAGTGCCCTGGTGCGCTGGGCGGTATCCAAACCGCCTGATCAGGAACCGGTCAAGCTGCTCCACGACGGGGGCTACCCGGAGCTGGCCCGCAACCTGCGCACCGAGATCGGGATGGTCGCCGAGACCTCCGACGCGGTGTGGATGAGCGTGCGACGGGTCATCGAGCCGCTGATGGACCCGCGGCTGCGGCAACTGTGCACGCCGCGGCCGGGGGAGGACTTCGACGCCCGAGCGTTCATCGCCGCCCAGGGCTCGCTGTACCTGGTGGCCGGGCAGCACCAGGCCGCGCAAGCCGCACCGCTGCTCACCGCGCTGGTGGAGCACTGGCTGACCACCGCCCAGGAGATGGCGCTGGACTACCCGCACCGGCGGGTCGACCCGCCGGTCACCACCGTGCTCGACGAGCTGACCAACGCCACCCCGGTACCGCAGCTGCCCGACATCGTGTCCGACTCCGCCGGTCGCGGTGTGCTCATCCACTGGGCCGCGCAATCACTGGCCAAGCTCGAGGATGTCTACACTCCACCGCGCGCCCGCCAACTGCTGGACAACACCACCACGCTCAGCGTGTGGGGTGGCCTGAAAGACCAGCGCGCTCTGGAATGGGTCTCCCTGCTCGCCGGCCACCATGAACGGCTGCGCTACCAGCAATACTCCGACGGGATGCTCACACCCGGCCGGACCGCGGTCGGCACGGAGACCGTGCCGACCTACCGACCCGGTGCCATCCGCACCGTGGGGCGCGGGCGGGTACTGGTCATCCACCGCACCCTGCCGCCCATCCTTGCCCGCACCGTCGACGTCACCAAACGCCCAGACTGGAGCAGCATCCGCGCCGACATCCAGACCGTCCGCGCCGGATCGGCACCGGTCAGCCCCACCGGCTTCGCGCTCGCGCCACCCGACCAAACCCTCGCCGCGGCCACACCCGAGGAGGTGACCCGCTGGTGACCGACGGCGCCCACGGCAGTGATGTAGACGGCCAGATCACCGCCCTTACGGAGATCGTCGGTGCGCTGGCCACCACAGTCTCCCAGCTCAGCGACCGTGCCGAACACCTGGCCAGGGCCCACCGATCAAGTGACCAGAGTGAGCAACAGGACGACCGCAGCCCGGCCGCCTGGGTGTGGTTCACCCCGCCGGCCGCGGCCGAGGACGATCCGCGGATCACCGTGGAAAACTTCGTGGCCTGGTACAACCTGACCTACGTCGGAGTCGAAGGCACCCGCGCGAAACCCATCCCGGACTGCTGGCGCCAACACCCCGGCCTAGCGATGGAGGTCGCCAACCTCGCCTACAGCTGGCGGGCCGCCAACCTCGGGGAGGCCAACCCCCGCGAGGCGCAGTACTGGCACCACCAGTCACGGCCAGGCTTCACCGACCGCCTCACACGCGAGTGGGTGCACGCCGACTGCATCGACGGCGACCACCGTGCCGCCGGCGCGGCAGAACGTCCAGACCGATTCACTCTCGCCGAGCATAGTGAAGAGCCGATAGGTCCTCACCAGGACGGACAACCCGTAGATGGCGAGCACGATCGGATGGGTGGGTAGTGCTGAGCAGCCGGCTGCCTGGTTGGCCGCCCGGGAACCGAGGGTCGCTGACCGCCAGCTGATGGGTCTCAACGGGCAGCCAGCCGAGGATCTGATGTCCCGATCGGCGTGGCCCCGCTACCGGCACGATCACCACCGGGGGTCGCCATCGCCGTTGCGAGCCGCTCAGCCCGCACTCGGGCCCGGCCTGGCGATGCGAGGCGGATCGTCATCGGTCGTTGCTGGGCGCGGGGAACGTGCAAACTCGAGGGCGCCGGGTAGTCAGCGGTAGGGGCGTCGGGGTGGGCCGGGTGCACCAGCTCCAGCAAGGCCCGCAGCGCCCGGTGCGGCTGTCCCTCGTAGGCCCAGACCACGACCTCGGGGGCGAAGATGTCCACCGTGTCCTGTTTCGGCACCCTGGCCGTGGTGACCCGATCGAAGTCTCGGATGGTGAGCAGATCGACGTGGTAGTCCCACTCGTAGCAGGCGACCAGCGCATTGGGCGCAGCCTTGGGGCCGCAGCAGTACACCATGAATCCGTCGCCGACCACGTCGACGAGCAACTCCTCCACCCCAGCGGCCAGGCTCACCCGCCCACCGTGGTGAGCCGCTGCGGACAGGAGCCGGCTCATGCGCTGCTCGCTGCTCTGCCGGAGAGGCCGGCACGGGCGGGGCGGCGTAGTTGAGGATGCAGGTGCTGGCCAGGCGAGCGGGCGGGCAGGCGCGCCCGCTGCGGCTGATGCTCGACGCTCGACGCCTCGTGAGGGCGGCTTGGAACCGGCTGACCGCCAGGAGCGGACGGGGGCACAGGCGTACTCGACCAGCGGCCAGCCGGAGTCTTAGCGGGGAACTGGGGGGCGGGTACCTGCAGCGCCAACGATGCCGGGCGTACACCGTCACTGACCAGCTCAGCGCTGCTCAAGGGCAAACGGACACAAGGCAGGCCCACCCGAAGCGAGTCACGCCACGGACCCCGGGCCGCGCTGCGTACCGCATCGACTGGCGTTGGGTTCGGGGCACGTCGTGCACCGCCTTCGCTGGTCATGATCAGGTCCCCCAGGTCCATCTGGCTCTGAACAGCAGTCAACGGTCCTAGCAAGGGATGAAGTTGCACACGCCTTGCACAGCCGGCTCGGCGAACCAGCGCCAGGAGGATTAAGAGGGACCTGCACGTGGAACACTCGAGCTATGGGTACTGCGGCTACTGGAGGAGCACGCGTCGCTGAACTGCGCAAGGTACGTGGCATCACTCAGGCGGCACTGGCACGCCGGGCCGGGATCTCAGTGAGCCTGCTATCGAAGATCGAGATCGGAGACCGGACGCTGACCCCGGGCATCGCGGCCGCGATCGCCCGCGCCCTGCAGATTTCCCTCGGCGCGCTGTACGGCGAAGCCGAGGTCTCGGTGGACCAGGGCATGCTGCTGGAAGATCTGCGCACGGCGGTCCGCCGCTACGACATCCCCGACCAGGCACCCGTACCCGACCCCGCCCAGCTACGCCTCGACCTGGATCACGCCACCACATTCCGGGAGCAAGCCGACCTGGCGGGCCTGCTTCGTGTGCTGCCCGGCCTGCTGACCCGGGCCACCACCTACGCGCACACCGCGGCGAACCCGGAGGGGTGGGCACTGTTAGCTGACGTGTACAGCGTCACCTACTACCTGGCCGCGCGGCACCGGTGGATGGACCTGGTCGAGATCGCCCCCGCCCGCCAGGCCTGGGCCGCAGGTCAGCAACCGCTGCTGAGTGCTGCCGCCACCGTGCAACGCGCAGGCGCCTTCCTCAACTGCGGAGACTTCGAGGGCGGCCTCACCGTGGTAGATCGGGCGATCGCGGCCGCCCAGGCAGCACTCACCGGTACGGAAAAGGCTTTCGCCACGGGCGCCCTGCACTTGCGCGGTATGACGCTGGCGGGACGGCTGGGCGACCGAACCGAAGCCCAGCGGCACATCCACGCGGCATGGACCGCGGCCGAGGAGTTCCCGGCCGACGTGCTGATCCATAGCGAACGCTTTGGTCCCGACAACACCGCCACCCATGTGCTGGCCACCGAAGGAGACCTCGGCCGCCCCCGCGACGTGATCCGCCTCGCGGAAGAGCTGACCAGCAGAGATACTGGGCTGTCGCCTACCCGGATCGTCGATGTCCACACCAGTACCGCCCGCGCCCATCTCGACCTGGGCAACCGGGACGATGCGCAAACCTCGCTGGTGCAGGCATGGCAGGTGGCTCCCCAGAAGGCGAAGGTCCACCCGATGAACCGCGAAGTGCTCCGAGTCCTGATCTCCCTGCACCGACGCAGCAATCCCCAACTCGTCAAACTCGCCAAACAAGCAGGGCTCACCGCATAGAGATCCAATCAGACGCTGCGCGTGGGCCACGTTCACCACCGGACTTGCACGACGGCGAGTTCGACTGACCCACACGACACAACCAACCGGCCAGCGGAATGATCCCGGCCGGTCCGTTTCGTGCGCATAGTCGACGGTAACTCCCCCACGGCGCCGGGCCGGCTCGCCGCGACCCATGTTCTTGCGCAGGGTGTTGTCCGCGCGGCACGGTGTGTCACATGGGCACTCACGACAAGCCGATCCCGGACCCGGATCCGACGGGCGACGGGCAACTCCCGCCGGGCAAGCCGCCACCTCCACCGCCAAACCCCGGCAAGCACGGCAAGCCAGACCCACCTGACAAGGGCAAGTAAGTAGTGGCCGACTCCGACGCGCTGCGTCAGTGCATGGTGGCGGGCCTGGCCCGGCGGGGTGAGCTGGACGAGCGGTGGCGGGCCGCATTCACCGAGGTGCCCCGCCATCAGTTCATCCCGGAGCTGGTGTGGCACCACGACCGCGACGCGGCCAGCAACTGCGACCTAGTGCCGTTGCGCCGCTGCGATGACCCGCAGGGCTGGCTGGAGCGAGCCTACGCCAACACCCCAGTGAACACCCAGGTGGACGACGGTCACCCGATCGGCGAGGCAGGGTGCGGGTTCGAGGTCACCTCTTCGGCATCGATGCCAGCCGTGGTGGCGCAGATGCTGGCAGCGCTGGAGGTCGAGCCAGGGATGCGGGTGCTGGAGATCGGCACCGGCACCGGGTACAACGCGGCCCTATTGGCACACCGGCTCGGCGCTGAGAACGTCGTGAGTGTGGAGGTGGACCCGGCTGTGGCCGCGCACGCCCGCCGAGCCTTGGCCGACGCGGGGTTCGGTGCCGTGACCGTGGTGACCGCAGACGGCGCGGAGGGCTACCTGCCACAGACGCCCTACGACCGGGTGATCTCCACCGTGGCGACCGTTGAGGTGCCGCATGCGTGGGTGGCGCAGACCCGTCCCGGGGGTCTCGTGCTCACCCCGTGGGGCACCCCCTACTACCCCGGCGGCCTGCTGGCCCTCACCGTGCACCTCGACGCCATTGCGACGGGGGGGATCGTCGGTCCGGCGTCGTTCATGTGGCTGCGCGCCCAGCGCATCCCCCGCTACACCACGAGCCGGATCGTGCGACGTGACGACACGGCGACCGCGTCCACTACCGACCTGCACCCGTGGCATGTGGTCGGTGACGCCAACGCGGCCACCGCCATCGGGCTCCGCGTGCCCAAGTGCGAGAGCTTCTACAGCCCTGACAGCTCTGTGGCCGGCACGCTGTACCTGGTGGATCAGTGGAGCCGCTCCTGGGCCACCCTGCACGTCACCACCGAGGCGCCCTATGAGGTGCGGCAGAGCGGAGAACGCAAGCTCTGGGACGAGGTGCGGACCGCCCACGGATGCTGGCTGAACATGGGTAAGCCAGCCGCCGACGCATGGCGGTTCACCATCGACCCCGGCGGCCAGCGGATCGAGCTTCTCCTGGCGAGGGACGCCTACGCGTCGGGCGGAGCGGTATCGCTGAGCTCGATGGAGTCGAAGGCGGCGGTCATCGCCGGAGCGTCCGACATCTCGGACTCGGCGACGCAGGCGGGGCGAGTAAAGCGCGGACGTCGCCACCCAGGGCCTCAAACGCCCGGATGAGCACTGCTCGGCGCCGGCGATGTCGATGGAGTGGTCAGTAGCCGAGGCCGGTGTGGAAGTCGGTGTCCTGGTCGAGTTGTTCGTCATCGTCGCGGCGGTAGTCTTCTTCGGCCTCCGCGTGGTCATGCGCGCGCTCGTCGGTGGTGTCTTCGCGGTAGTCCTCGCGGCGGGCGGTCACCTGGTCTCGTAGGGCTTCGATGCGTTGTTGGTTGCTCCGGCGCAGGGTGTCTGAATCGGGTGTCGTCACAGGTGGTCTCCACTGGTCGGTGATGGATTTCCAGGCGCGCACCTTGAGGCCGGTGGTGTCGGGTTGGGGTCCCAGCGGTACAGCTGGGTCACTGGTGGTGATGTTGTAGGTCTGCCGGTACGCGGCGGCCAGGCCCGCGAGCTCGTCCCAGCGGGCGGCCGCGGTGGGCTGGTGGGGGCGTGGGCCGAGTCCGGCGGTCCAGGCTGGCTGCTCGTGGGCGACCTGTTCGCGGAGTTCGCTCACCCGGCTGGCGATCGCGGCGTTCATCTCGGTCAGGTACTGCGTCAGTTCCGGGTTGTCGCGCAGGGTGGTGTAGTCGGGTCGGGCCAGCCACGGCAGCGCAGGTCCCGCGCCACCAGCGGTCTGGCGTTGGGCATCCAGCTCGGCGACCAGCGCGTGCGTGATGTAGCGGTAGTCGTCCATCGGGTCCTGCGCAGCCTTGGCGGCCAGGTGCTCGACGGCACGGCGCATGGCCGTGTCGACGTCCAAACCTTCGTCGACACCGGCGGCGGCGTGGCGCCACACGCGATCCCATTGCTGGTCCTCGACCGCAACGGCCGGCGCGGTCTGCTCGATGATCGAGCGCCACCGGGTGATGTCAGCCAGGCCTGGCTCGGCCACGTGGGCGGGTGGCTGGTGGGCTTCGAGGTGCTGTTCGATGCGCCACTGCAGCACCGCGGCCGGGTCCTCGGCATCGACGAGATTTCCCTGCGCGACCGCGGGGCTGACCAGCTGGTCGGCCTGCCAGCCCAGGTCAGAGGCATTGCGCAGGGTCTGCACCAGGGCGGGCTCGGCGGGCTGGTCGAGCACGTCGGGGGCGTGCCGGGCGAGCGTGTCGAGGTAGCGGTCCTCGTCACCGAGGCGGGCGGCGTAGTCGTGCCGGGCGACCAGGGTAGCCAGGGACTCCTCGGTGCCAAGTGCGGTGCGCAGCTCCTCGGTGGCGGCGGACTCGGCACCGGTGTGGGCCAGCACACCACACAGCACGGCCTCGGTGGTCTGCTCGGGTGGGGTCTCGCGGTGGTCATCGGCGACATGGTGGGTGGTCTCGACGTACATCCGGTTCTCGCCGCGGGCGCGGGTGGTGGCGGGGTAGAACTGTTCGCGGGTCATGTTCTTGGGCACCACGGTGTGCGCGGTGTGGTCGCTGGTCATGCCCTGCACGCGGTTGACGGTGGTGGCATACGCCAGCTCGATATGGGCTCGCACGTACTCCGGTGGCAGGATCGCGGTGCCACGGTGTGATCGATGGCGCACCTGCAGACCACCGTCCGCCTCGATCGATACCACGTGCCAGGTGTCGCCGTTCTTGACGAAATCCGCCCCGGTGAACACCGCGAGCTGGCGGTTGTTGTGGCGGGTGACGATCCAGTCCCCGACCGAGGCGGCGGTACCGTCGTGCAGGGTCACCGCGCGCCCGGCGTCGATGTCGCCGCGCTGTAGTCGCTGGGCGTGGGCCTGCAGGTTCAGGGCCACGACATCGTCGTTGGTGGGCACGATCAGCAGGGTTTGCCGGCCGGCGTCCAGGTCGGCCCGCCAGGCGCGCTGGGCGGCGTCGCGCATGGTTTCCCGCGATCCGCTGGCCACCCACTGCTTGTCCAGGTAGTACGCCAGGCCGGCAGGGTTGCCGTCGCGAATCTGCAATGACGCCCCGGCCTGGTCGAGGTCGGTGAACCGCACAACCTCCCGGAACCGGACGGCACCGACGTCGTGGGCGATCAGCCGGATCGCACCGCCCGCCTCGACCGCGCCGAGCTGCTTGTCGTCACCGATGAGCCGCACGTCTGCGCCGCAGCGCAGCGCGTAGCCGACGACGGTGTGCAGGGTGTGGGTGCCCGACATGGCGGCCTCATCGATGACCAGCACGTCCCCGGCACGGAAGTCGAACTGGTGCTCCGCGACACCGAACTTGAGGGCAGTGTTGACCTGGTGCAGCGTGTGCGGGGTGGCGTCGATGGACGCGCCGAGTTCCTGGGCGGCGCGCGCGGAAGGCCCGAACGCGTACACCCGGCCGCCGGCGGACCGCCACGCCTGCGCGAACGCCTTCATAGCGGTGGTCTTGCCCGCTCCGGCCGGTGCCAACGCGAGCTGCACGCGACGGCCGGAGCGGGCGAACTCGGCGACCATGCGCCGCTGCCCGGCGTTGAGCGACACCCCGCGCAGGGCCTGCTCGATGGTCTCGGTGGTCAGCCGATGGCCGCCGTTGCGGCGGGCCCACGCGAGAAGAGCCGCCTCTTCCCGCAAGGTTTGCTCGGTGGTGTAGCGCTGGCTGTTGTGCTCGACGAACACGCTCGCACCGTCGCGTCGGCGCAGCACGCCGGGCTCGGCGACCATCGTGGGGGCCCGCAGCGCGACGGTGTCCGGCGCGTTGATCACCGTGTCGGCGATCGAGCCCACCACAGCTTCGCGGGCGTCGGTGGCCACTCGTAGGTGCGCGGTCTGGCGGTGCGCCTCGGCCTCGACATGCCATCTGGTCCAGTGGCTGTAGTGCTCGCAGACCACGAACCGGGTCTGCTCGGCCAGCGCGTCGATATCGACGGCGGACAGCGGTTCACCGGCACCACCGAAGACGCGCGCCCCCAGGGTGTCCAGTTGCTCAGCGCCGACCAGGCCGCCGGCGAAGGCGCGCCACCGCTGGAGATGGGTGGCCAGGGTGCGGGGTGCTTGCTTGGCGTCGCGGGTGGCGTACTGGGCGCGGCGGCCTATCTCGAGGAGCTCCTTGGGGGACGGCTCGCGACCGTGCTCGGTGCGGAAGGCGACGATGCGCTGAGCGCGGTCGGTCTCGACCTGTCCGGCCCGCTGGGAGAAACCGACCAGCAGCCCGTCGGACACTCCGTCCAGCTCCCACACCGGACGCTTGAGGTCCACGCCCTCGGCGGGCCGCTCCGCCCAGTCGGCACCGTGGTCGCGGAACAGGTCCCGCAGCCGCGAGTTGTAGAACTCCGACATCACCACCGCGGAGGCGTGGATGGTGCGGGTATCAAGCGTGGTCCACTTGCCGTCGCTGGCGCGCTTGACCTTCGCAGAGATCGGCACGTGGGTGTGCAGATGCGGGTCCCCGGTCCGACTGTCCCAGTGCTCGAAAATAGCCGCGGTGATGCCCTGGATGTCAACCTGGGCCTCGCCCCAGTTGCCCTGGCGGGTGAACGCAGCGTTGTTCTCTAGGTAGCTGAGGGTGTCCTTGACCGCCTGACGGTGCAGACCCACGATCAACTCGCGGGTGCCGTGGTCAGCCAGCGCCCACACCACCGACACGCTCTTGGGTGGGGCGAACACCACCTCATAGCCGGCGACCGCGGACTTCAGCTGCCGCTTCTGATCGGCCAGCCAGCGGGTCAACTCGTTGTCGCCGGTGGGCAGGCGGCCCTCGTGCGCGGCAGCGAACTCCTCGGTCTGCACCCGCCGCCGGACCATGCCGCGGACCTCGTCGTCCAAGGATGCGCCCGCGGGCCGGCCGCGGTCACGGTTGTGCTGCTTGTAGGCCTCGCCGACCAGGCTGCGCAGCTCGTCGGCACCGCTGTACTGGGGGAACCGACGACCGAGTTTGGTCGCGCGCAGCGCCTCGTCGGGGCTGGCTCCGGCGGCGATCATCGCGGCTTCGATGCGGTCAGCGTCGGGGTGTCGGCCCTCGCCGAACAGCGCGTTCATCTGCGCGGCGGAGACCTCACCGGACACGCCGAGCACAGCCGCACCAGCACCGAACCATTCACCTGGGGGGTAGCCGTGGGCGAGGTAGTAGTCGCTTAATGACTCGCCCGCTTCGAGGTCGCGATCTGCGCACGCGACCGAGCCGGTCAGGTACTCATACCCGCCCGGCGACAGCCGCCGCAACGCCATCACAAGATCGAGTGTACCGGATTCAGAGGATCTGCCAGAGGTGCTGTGAGTTGGGAAGCGAGTCAAGTGCTGGCAGACGGCCGGAATAGCGGGGCGCACTGATCAGTAGCCCACCCGGGGGTTAGGGTCGTGGCAGCGGCTGGCAACCGTCAGGAATGGGAGGCGTGATGGCCGAGGGCGACACCACCAAACGCCGCCGAGCGCGGCGGCCCACCGAGGCGGCGGCACGGCTGGAGCGGCTACGCAGGCGCAACGCCGCCCAGTTGGAGGCGCAGCGGGAGGCTGAGCGGCGGATCGAGACGGCGCTGAAGGCCTACGTGGACGCCGACGTGTCGATCAGCACCGTCGAGCGGGACCGAGACGAGAAGGTCACCATCCTGGAGCAACAGATCGAGCAGGCCCGCGAGGCGGCGCGAGTGAAGGTCGAGCAGATCCGAGCACAGCAAGCGGTGGCGGTGTGGCAGCTCAACACGGCGGGCCGCACGGTCGAGCAGATCGCCGAGCTGCTGGAGATGTCCCAGAAAGAGGCACGGCGGCTGCTGTCCGCCGGGCGCACGGCCGAAGAGTCGGATACCGACGCAACACCGGGCAACAGCAGCACACTGTCCGGCAACGCGGCCCCAGCCGACCGGCAGCGCCCTGCCCAGCAGCAACCGTCGCCGGTGCCAGCGGGGACGGCGTCATCAGAACAGCGGGCTCTGCGCGGGGTCGATAGCCATCAGGACAGCCCTGACGCAATCCTCGTCCCGTCCGTCCCGGACAGCGGCAGCCAGAGCTCGTGACCGTTCCGCGCGTTCCAGACGGGATAAGCCCGACCATCGCCTCGGCCCGGCGGTCAGAACGTCCCATCGAACGTCCCCGGTGCCCGCGCGGCGGGTCAGCTCCTGTTCATCCCCCCGGGCGTTTCTGGGCATGGCCATGCGAAGGTGTCCAAGCATTGCGATCCCTCGCAGGGGCGACGCGATGAGGACCCGGGTCCGGGTGCGGTCATGGGCTACTTCTTTCGTTGCGATCCCTCGTAGGGTCGATGAGGACGGCAGCTGCTGGCCGCCCCGGTCGTGGCGATGTCAGGTTGCGATCCCTCGTAGGGGCGATGAGGACCGAGCTCGTGGCGCCTGGCGGTGTCGTGCTCACCGTGTTGCGATCCCTCGTAGGGGCGATGAGGACGTGGCCGTGGACGTGTACGGGATCATGGTCCTGTCGGGTTGCGATCCCTCGTAGGGGCGATGATGAGGACCGGCCCTAGAACCAGCGTGCCGGAGCTGTCCACTTCGTTGCGATCCCTCGTAGGGGCGATGAGGACCCGGATCGTGCGGCTGGTGCCCTGGGCGATCCGCAGGTTGCGATCCCTCGTAGGGGCGATGAGGACCAGTTGTGCACCAACAACCCCCCCCGCCACGAACTCGTGATGTTGCGATCCCTCGTAGGGGCGATGAGGACCGTGGGTCGTGCGCGACTCACCCGGCGTCCTCACGATCGTGTTGCGATCCCTCGTAGGGGCGATGAGGACGTGGAAGATCAGACCGGAGCGGGTACGGGAGCACTCGGCGTTGCGATCCCTCGTAGGGGCGATGAGGACGTCGACGTGATCGGGCCACGTCACGGCAGCCCACCGTTGCGATCCCTCGTAGGGGCGATGAGGACTGGTCCGCACCGACGGGTATCGGGTCTCGTTCACCGTGTTGCGATCCCTCGTAGGGGCGATGAGGACTTTCGCCATGCGCTCAGCGGCGAGACGGTTCATCTGGTTGCGATCCCTCGTAGGGGCGATGAGGACCGGAGGTGACCCGGTGATCTCCGCTGTCGAGACCAGCATGTTGCGATCCCTCGTAGGGGCGATGAGGACTTGATCGCCTTCACCTTGGCCTTGCTATCACCGTGTTGCGATCCCTCGTAGGGGCGATGAGGACACGTGCGGCCACAAGGCCACGTCCAGCTCGAAAGCCATGTTGCGATCCCTCGTAGGGGCGATGAGGACGGTGATCCCGCGGATACACCTCATAGGCCCGGTAGGTTGCGATCCCTCGTAGGGGCGATGAGGACTGGACCACGCGGCAGCACAACCACCGCACGTGCTCAGTTGCGATCCCTCGTAGGGGCGATGAGGACGACGTCCACGAGCGCCGGGCGCCCGCGTTCTTCATGTTGCGATCCCTCGTAGGGGCGATGAGGACTCGTACTGCAAGCGGGGCACCGTCTCGTACTGGTGCGGTTGCGATCCCTCGTAGGGGCGATGAGGACCCTGACGCTCCAAAAGCGGCAACGCACGATCCGCATGTTGCGATCCCTCGTAGGGGCGATGAGGACGGGGCCGATCGGCATCTATCTACTGCGCGGCGGCAAAGTTGCGATCCCTCGTAGGGGCGATGAGGACCCCATGGTAAAGCTGCAGCTCAGGTACAGGATGCCAAGGTCGTTGACGTCGCTTTTTGCAGCGATCCGCCGGTTGTGCACGGACACGCGGCGGTCTGCTGCAGCAATGGTGTGTCGCCCGGTTACAGGATGTTGTCGGGCTGGCTGTCTCGGGCGCCCCAGCTGTGGCGTTCTGGCTGTGCCCCGGGTGGGAAGGTGTAGACGAGGACACGGTCGTAGTCGGGGTCGATTTTGTTCTCCATGGTCACGCGGAACCGTTTGATCTGGGCGGGACTGAGGTGGCCTTCGAACACGCTTCGTTGGATGTGGTGAAGGTACTGTCGGCAGGTCTTGAGCACGCCAGGGTTGCGTTCTGCGGCTGTGTCGTACACGACGATGACGTACAGGGGGTCACCACCAGATCCGGAACGCCTTGTAGGGAACGTCTTCGAGGCACGTGCGGGTGAGCCGGAGAGCTTCCAGGTAGATCAGTTCGTCGTAGGCGACGGGTCGCTGCAGCTGGCGGTGTTGGACGGTGGTGGCGAGGTCGTCTCGGACGGTGTGCACGATCAGTCTCCGGCCTTCGTCGCTGAGGGATGCCTGGTTCGACGTGGTTTCGAAGTGCCGGGGGTGGAGCTGCCGGCGGGAGGCCAGGCGCAGCAGAAGCCGCTCGGTGAACAGCGGTTTGAAGACCTCGGCCAGATCCAGCGCGAGGGTGTGGCGGTGGCGTTCCATGGTGCTGTGCAAGAAGCCGATGCCGGTGTGCAGGGGTGTGAGCCGGAGGGCGGTGAGGACACGCGCGTAGACGATGCCGTTGACGTAACTGATGAAGGCGTTGCCGGCGTTGCGTGGCGGTCGGCGGCTTCGGCCGTGTAACTGCAGCCAGTCGGGCAGCTTGGTGTCCATCAGTTCCCAGGCCGACCGGCGGAAGGTGCCTTCGGCGCCCATGAGCTGTTCCCGGCAGGTTGCCGCTGCCGCACTGTCTTCGAGGACCCGGTAGGGCCGGTCGAGCAGCGTGCGGTCCATGACTCTACGGATGTTGAAGGCGCAGGAGGTGACCAGTTGGCGGGCGATTGCCATGCGTCGTTCGTGATCGGCGGCAAGGCGGACTTGGGCGATGACGGTCTCACCGGACGTGCTCGCCTGGCAGCCCAGTAGCGAACCGGCGTAGTCGCCGTAGTGGCTGAGCAGGTGCACATCAATGCTGTGATGGTTCAGTAGCGCTACTACAGCCGTGTTCACGTCGACGTTGTCGCTCGCGATGATGTCGCGCACGTCGGTGACGGGGATGTGCCGGTCGGGGTGGCCGTCGCGCTCGATCACCAGTGACTGGTCTTTGCGCCGGATCCGGCAGGCGGTGGTGAGCCAGTAGGTGCGGGACGCTTCGGGCATTCACTCCATCCAGCAGTAGTCGAGGTAGCTGCAGCCCCGGCAACGGGAGCGGGTCAGCTTGGGCGGCGCGGACTCAAGGGCAACGGTCTGGAGCACGGCATGGATGTCCACTTCGGCGCGGCTCGCCTCGTCGGCACCGTAGGGCAGGGTGACGGTGCGGCGAGTCGACGGGTAGTGCAGGATCCCGCCGCGTACCGGCACGCCGAGCTCGGCGAGTCGGTGGCAGTAGTGGATGGCCTGGGCCTGGTCCGCTTCGGTGGATCGGGATGACGATTTCACCTCGTGCACCCAGGTCTGCCCGTCGATGAAGTCGATGCGGGCCGCGCCGAGGTCAACCGGGGTGTGCCGGGAGTAGGTCGTGTCGTGGACGGCTTCGCCGAGTTGCACCAGCGAGCTGAGCCGCTCCGGACGCAGGCCGCGGGCGAACAACCACAGTTGCCGAGGGCAGTGGTAAAGGTATTTGACGTGGACGCCTCCTACGTCTTCCGCGCTGATCACAGCACCTCCCCGGGCTCGTAGCAGCTCCTCGCCTGATCGCGGATCTCACCCAGGCCATAGCCGGGGTCGTAATCGGCATCGAGAACCCGGACCTTCAGCCGACGGTCCCAGCGGCAGCGGGCGACGGTGTAGGGCGGTACGGGTATGAGCAGTTCCTCGGCCAGTAGCCGTCCGGCGAAACCAGACGCCGACGTCAGCAGCGCAGCGTACTCATCAAGATCGTCAGTGCGTACCGCCTCCGCGCCGTCGAACAGTTCGTCGAACTCCTGGGCCAGGCAGCTGCGGTCATCGAACGGATGGGTGAAACCGAGGAACGCCGTCCGGAACTCATCGCGGAACTGATCTACAGAGCGGCGCCACTGGGTTCCCCAGTCGCAGGCGTAGATCTTGTTGAGCCAGCCCAGGACGTCACGTTCGTCGACGACGTGGCCGTCATGGAGGGTCAGCAGGTCCATGGCGAGCCGAGTCGGTTCGGCTTCGTAGACCCCGTCGGCGTACTCGGCCAGCCCGCCGCCGCGACGGGGCCGGTAGGCGGGCTGGTGGACGACGACCGGCGCCAGTGGGCGGGCGCCGAGCCGGTTGACCCGGCCGAAGCGCTGCAAAAGCGCGTCGAGTGGGGCACCGCTGGTGTACAGCACATCGAAATCGACGTCGAGGGAGACCTCCACCACCTGGGTGGCGGCCAGGATCCCTGGGCGGCGGGGCTGCCGGGTGCCGAAGCGGGCCTGGATGGCCGCTTCGATGGTGGACCGGTCCTTGCGGCGGAACCGGGAATGCAGCAGCCACGCCGCTTCCGGTCCGTACAGCTCCACGGCCAGGGGAGCGAGCTTCTCGGACAGGGCTCGGGCGTCGGCGACGTTGTTGGCCACCACCAAGACCGCCTGGCCGGCCCGCACCCGCTCAGCGATCTCCGCAATGGCCGGTGGCTCGGTCAGGTGAGTGGCCCGGACGGTGATGCAGTGCCGCTGTGGCCAGGATCCCGCCAGCGCCACCCGCTGGCACGGCACGGCGAGGGTGGTATCGAGCAGATCTGCCAGGGCGTCCGGCAGAGTCGCGGACAGTACCGCGATGCGCCCGCCGAGGTCCTCCCACAGCCGTAGCATCGCCAGGATCATGCCAAGTCGGCGGGGATCGTAGGCGTGCAGCTCATCCAGGATGAAGACGGAGTTGGCGGCGTCGATGAGGATGCCGCTGTGCGCCGGCCCGGCCAGCGCGCCCCGCAGCAGCTGGTAGGGCGTGCCGACCCGGACCAGCTCGCGGAACAACCGGGTCGCCGCCGCCCGGGACACGGCCTTGGGCGCAACCGCCTCCGTCGGAACGCAATCGTCCTGCAACGCACGGGCCAGGTGGTATGAGGCCGCTCGCGAATGCGCCACACCGATATCGGTTGTATCGAGTTCGGTGCTCAGCCGGCCCACCATCGCGTTGATCGACGCCAGGTAGGGCAGGACGTAGAACAGGCGAGGAGTCCCACCGGTACCGCGTTGCAGTGCGCCGATCTGGGTCTGCGCCCACAGCAGCGCCGCCTCGGTCTTGCCCGAGCCGGTCGGGGAACGCAGCAGCAGGTGGCCGTCGACAGCGGCGGCCTCGATCTGGTGGGGGCGCAACTCCGCCTGGCGTTCGCTCAGCCGGGCACGCAACCGCGCGGGGTAATCCGCCGTGAGCGGCGGTTCGGTGCACAGCTGACTGTGCGCGGAGGACACGTGATCGGCGAGGGTCACCACCCCCTGCAGCAGCACCGCGGCCAACCCGTCCGGATCAGTGGTCTCCAGCGGCTCGTACCACCGGTCCCGCAACAGCTCAAAGAGCCGGTAAGCGTCCTGCCCCAGTCCGCCACCAGCCCGGACCGGCCCGCTGGACTCGGGCAACAGGCCGTGGGTGTGGGCCGTTGTGGTCAGCCAGTCCTGCAGCTCGCCGGCCAGGTCCGGGTCGACAGTGCCGAAGTGGTCGGCGAACTCGTCCGGGTCCACATCGTCGTAGCAGATGAATAAAGGGAGCCTGCCGTCGGACGGACCGGTGAACGGCCGGTGGTGGGTGGCCACCCCGGTCGCGACCCACAGCTGGTCATACCGGTCGGAGTCGGCGAGTACGCGGGCCACGAAGCCCAACGAGTAGACCTCGTGCCGTTCGCCCCACGGCTCGGCGGGCTCGGCACCGTTGCCGACCATGGTTTGGAAGCCATCGGCGACCTTGCCCGCATCGTGCAACAGGACCGCCAGCCGCGCCCAGGTCCAGAACGGCTCCGGCAACGTGGCGACCCGCCCGACCCGGCGCCGCAGTTCGTCCATCGCCTCCAGCGCCGCAGTCAGGTGCGCGATGAGCAGCTCGCCGGTCGCGTGGCCGCGCGGCGGGCTCTTGGCCCATAACTGACGGTGACTCACGGGGCGTCCACGACACCGAGCAGGTCCGGGTGCACCGGCGGAAGCAAAGCCACCGCCTGGCCATCCTCGGTCGCCCACCCACTGTCTACCTCGGCTCGGCTCCCGCCCTGGTGGTAGCGGTAGGCGTGCCACTGCGTCCGGGACCGGTCATGGCTGATCGCGGTGGGCAGCTGCAGCAGCGTCCCGGCGATAGTGAGCTGCGCCGGTATGACGGCATGTCCCTGGCAGCCTGACTGCGACACCAGCCGTACCCGTCGGGTACGGGCCGTGGCCAGGTCCTGGCTGCGACCCAGCCGCAGCGGCCACACCGGCCTGCGCAGCGCCCGCTCCCACCGCTCCGGGTCGTCGAACAGCCAAATCCGCAGAGTCACCTCGGCTAGGAAAGGCCGGTCCTTGGGCGTCGGGTCGGCTTTGCCACCGGAGGCGTCCAGAGGGTGGTAAGTCTCCAGGTCGGTGCCCTCACCAGCAGCGGTGAAGGTCATCGCGAATCGTAAGTCGCCTGGTACCTGTCCCCAGCCTCCGACGGCCGCGGCGAGCATCCCCCCGACGGTCGCTGGTGGTGGGCAGGGCAGCCCGACCTGCACCCCGGCATAAAGCGGGTTACGAAACGACGCGACCGGGGCACGGACCTCGATATCGAGGGCCTCGGTCATCCGGTCGGGTCCTCGAACCAGGAGTCGAGCGCCCCGCCCTCGACCCGCTCGGCCAGGTGGCTCAGGACCAGCCGGGGGTGGTCGATGAGGACCTTGTCCGCGTCGATCAGGTCGGCCAGCTCGGCACGGGCCTTCTCCCGCTGGCCGCCCAGGAAGCCGGGAGCCCAGCCGATCAGCACCGGACCGTCCAGTTCATCGGCCCAGGCGTCCAGTTCCTCGCGAAGCACGTCGTCGTCGAACGCCGTCTCCTGGGCCTGGGCGCGCAGCACCCGGGTGAACGGGTTGATCCCACCCCGAACCGGGGCGAGCAGCACGAACGCCGGAGTCCGGTCTCCGTAGTGCAGCGACCGCTTGGCCCCGCCTCGCAGGCCGGCGAGAGACCGCAGCAGCAGCGCCACCCGGCGGCGTCGCTCCGCGATCGGCATCCGCAGCGCAGCGGTGCCACGGAAAGCGACACGCTCAGCCCCGGCCTGCTCGGCCTCCTTCGCCGCCGCCGCGGGCAGCGCGGTCCGCAACCCCGAGCCACCCATCTCGAAGGTGCCCACCCGGGGCAGGTCCAGCAACACGTCCCCGGCCAGCTCGGCGCTGTAGTGCTCGTGCTCGTGCACTACCGGGTTCTCCCCTGCGTTGAAGCCGCGAGTCATGGTGCCGTAATCCATCGTCAGCCGTTGCGATGTCACCGCCACGAACGTTCCGGTGGCCAGCACGGTGTCACGCTGGTAATTGGCTTTACTCACGGCGACCATGTAGCCGAAGAGATCGTCGTCCAGGTAACGATCCGGTCGGCCCTCGGTGTAAGCCTGCTGGTTCTTGCCGGAGCCGGAACGAGTCACCCCGGAGCGCGGCTCATCGGCCGGCAACGAGTCACGCAGCCAGCGTCGGAATGCCTGGGCCGACACGTAGGGGTGGCCCTTCCCGTTGATCCGCGTCTGCTTGACCCTGGCGACGTTGTCCTCGCCACGCCCGTTGTTCGGTGCTCCCGCGAGAATGTCGAGAGCAATCTTACCGACCAAATAGGTCACTGATTCTCCTCAGTCATGAGGTCGTCGTCCAAATCGTCCCGGGCGTCGGCGTCATCGACGCGCCACCCGCATTGGTGCAGCTGTTCGAGTACCGCGATGAACAACAGGTCCTGATGCAACCGGCTCCGGCCGTCGGAATCGAACAGCAGCCGCCACTGCTCCGAGGTGACGAACGGTTCAGCTCGATCGTCCGGCCGCGACAGTGCCCAGCTCACCGCCCGTTTCCGCAGCCATTCCTGCAATCTGCGGGAATCCCGGTGCGCGCTTTCATAGCTCTTGAGCACTCCGCGCTCCCGGCGCGGAGCCAGAGCCTCGGCGATGTGCTCGGCAAGCTGCCCGATGCGGCCAACATCCTTGTCGTTCACCTGTAATACCTCGATGGCGTAGGAGTAACATAGCGGGACCAGATACGGCACCTCACCAGGCACGGCCGAGGACTGAGCCGCCACCGTGCGCAGGAAGACGACGGCCTGGGTGAGCACCCGCCGAGGGTCGTGAAACACCTGGCGAGCGAGCATGGCAGTCCCGGGAACCTCCTTGATCCGGTGCGCGCGGACCAGATATCGGTAACCAAGATCCCGTTTCCGGTTGTGGGCCGTGCTGCGCAGCCATTCGGCCAACGGCTGCTCCATCACATGCTCGTTGAGCACCTGCTCCTTGTTGCTGTTGCTGAAGACGATCAGCTGCACACCCGCCGTCAACCGGCGCGAATGACCGCGCAGGTGCTGCAACGCGGTGACCTCACGCCAGTAAGGCTGCGGCTTGCTGGTCCCCGCCCCCGCTCCTGCAGCCTGGCGGGTGCGGCCGACCTGGGTACTCACGAACCGACGTAGGAATTGCTCGTCCCAACTGTGCAGGGCCGCAGCGCGACCGCCGCCGATTTGGCAGCCGTAGGGCAGGGCATGGAAGCAACTCACACACGGAAAACACAACGCCAGCCCGGCATGATCAGGCGGTGTGGTGTTGCGGTACGCCGTGCTGGCGCCGAGCGGGACATCGACCTTGCCGTAGTAACCGCAGGCCGACCGGCCGCACAGTGAGCACGGAACTCCCGGCCACCGGGCTTGATCCGGGAGCGCCCGCCACTCCGTCATGCGGTCTCGCCGTTCCTGCGGCAGCAGCTTCTTCCGGTTGGTCGTGTTCATGGCCGAGTTGGGCCACAACAGGTAGCTCACACCCAGCCAGAAGCCGCCCAACTCCTTCGAGCTGTCCACTGTCGCAGTGCCCAGCACGTGCTCGGTCATCAAACCGATCGCCCTGACGAACTGCTCAGGACGGAGCTGATCAGGGTGGTCGACATCAACAAGCTTGGCCAGGGCGAAGGCACCGACCCGTTGCAACGGATGTGGGGTCAGCACCACGGTGTCCTGGGTATCCCGCATGTCGGGCTGCACCGTCACGCGGCCACCCAGCCGAAACCAGCGGAATTAGACTGCCCGAGGCCCCATGACCACAGCGCCTGCAGCGTCTCCGGGGCCGCACGCAGTTCCACCTCGACGGGCGCACCTGTCTTGTACCCGTCACTCACCGCGTACGAGCGCTTCGCCCCGATCCAGGTGATGCGTTCCAGGGTCACGTCAGGGTCCAAGTCCAACGTCTCGGCTTTCCGCCGCAGGTTCCCGGTGAGATACACCGGGAACTCGGACTCGGCAGGCAATAACCACGCCTGGCGGGTGGTGCGCCGGCCGTCCGAATCGCGGCCCGAGCCCTTCATCACCACCGGAGTCGTGGTGCGCAACCGGGCATAGCCGGACGTGAACGATGGCGGTTCCACAACGTGCACACCTTCCACTTGGAACGCCACTCCACCCCAGTCGACAACACGGTGCACCGCGAGGCTTGTCGCCCACGCCTGCACCACCGCCGGCAGCGGGCTCCCCAACTCCACGCTGCCACGCCCACCCATCGCGTACACACCGGGACGGCGGCGAGCCAAAGGGAAAACCGGAGCGCCGTGGCCGAACGGCCCCATCCGGTGCACGCCCCACCCCTCGCTGTGCAGCCGCGTACCCAGCTCTGGATCGGCACTGGCCAGCAGGCCATACGCAAACCCCCGCCCCGGCCTCAAGACCTCACGCCACGGCAACTGCTCAGCCGACGTACGCACTTCCAAACGGAGACGCACTCCCACCTCCACACGCCAAATCTGGCTTTCCTATCTGGCTTGGGCAGGTCGTCCGACCCGCGGGCACACACAGGTGACC
Source organism: Pseudonocardiaceae bacterium (assembly GCA_050700115.1). Taxonomy (GTDB): domain Bacteria; phylum Actinomycetota; class Actinomycetes; order Mycobacteriales; family Pseudonocardiaceae. Next base: position 46,225 of record JBOHGG010000024.1, on the reverse strand, counting down.
GAGATAGATCAGAAATCCTGCGCGGACAAGAGTAAGGCCGCTGGTGGTGGCTGGTGAAGAGCAAATCGGTAGAGGTGACCAGTGGTACCGATCGGTCCATACCGCCCACCGTCGATATCGGCCTACTCAACCGTTAGATGTCGAACAGGGTGAGTTGGTTGGCGTAGCGGTCGCCGAGGATGATGACGGCGTCCACGACCGCGGTCAGCTGGTGGGGGTCGGTCACGCCGGTGTTGAGGGCGTGGCGGACCGCGTCACGGATCGCCTGGGACTGGCCGGCGGGGCCGCGTTTGTCGGCGTGGTCGATTCGCTGGCCGGTGAACGTCATTCTGGCGATGCGGTCGCGGTGGGCCGCCATCAGCAGGTTGTCGCGTTGGCTGCCGGCCGCGAGGTGGTCGAGCCGGACGCAGATCGGCAAGTCGCAGCGGTGCATCACCACGGTGCGGGTGGGCAGGGGGCCGTAGTGGGCCCACCATAACCAGCGGGAGACACGGGCAGTGCCCGACCGGCAGTCGGCAGGTAGGGAGTCGTCGGTGTAGTCAGGGTCGTGGAAGCGACCGTAGCCGTCGTCGGCCAGGGCACCGAGCCAGATCGTGTGGGTCGCGGTGGCCACGGTCTTGCGGGTGAACCGCCGCCAAGCTTTGGCGCTCGCGTAGGGCGGCGCTTGCGTTGTCTGGCTCATGTGCCCGCGATCATGGCGTCGGGCCACGACGTAACTGGACCAGCCGCGTTTGACCAGCGCGGCCTAGCGCCCGGCCGTGGTGACGTGGATCCCGAGGAGCTCAGCAGGGACCGGGGTGGGGAGATCGGCGGACAGGGCGGACAGGGCGCTGTTACGAGCGGGTCGCACGATGATGCCGAGCTGGCCGTGGAGGAGCTTGGGCTAGCCGGCCGGAGTCGGCGTGTCGTCCCGTGGTGCCGCCGGGGAACAGCCATGTCCTGGGTGCATCGGATCGTCAGCAAGCCGGAGCACCAGATGGGCCAGTCGCGGGGGCACCACGACGGGCGTACCGGCTGGCAGCCCGTCGCCAGCGGGCGAAGACATAGACGAGGACGCTGACCAATCCGGCGATCATGACCAGGCCGATGCCGACGCTGCCCACTTGGCGCAGCTGCCCGATAGCGACCGCCAGCGGGAAGCTCACCAGCCCGCCGACGGTAAACACCAACGCCCGCCGATCCAACGCCGGTGCCAGCGACGTGAGTCGGCCCAGCAGCCAGCCGCCGGCGGCGCCAAGCAAGGCCAGCACGGTGACACCAGCCGACCAAGGGTTGCCAGCGACGAGCGCCTGCCCGGTGAGCACCGCGAGCAGCCCGGCAGTGGCGGCGCCGAAGTAGGCGCCTGCGGCCGCCGCACCGACCAGGCCAGCGAAGCTGATCCCACCACGCACCGTGTGCATAGGATGAGCGTAATGCAGTGCCCCGACTGGATCGGGCTCAAATCCGCCGAGTCCGGCCGCGCCCAGCACCGATTCGAACACCCCGGGCGCAGCGCCCGGGACGCGGAGAGGCTCCGCTCCTGCATAGGTGCTCCTGCATAGGTGTACAGCTCACCCGTCGGGGAACGTGAGCTGTACACCGTCCCGTAGTCGTGGCTACCCCGTCGGCCCAGGGACGGCGGCGACCAGGCCGCCGTCGATGATCAGGTCTTGTCCGTTGACGTAGGACGCTTCACCGGAAGCGAGGAAGGCGACTGCGTCGGCCACCTCGGCGACGACGGCGGCTTGTGCCTCGGTGGAGATGTTGTCGTGGAACATCGCGGTTTCGATGTAGCCGGGGCTTACGGAGTTGACCCGTATTCCCTTGGGTCCCAGTTCGGCCGCGAGGGTGTGTGCCAGGTTGTGCACCGCTGCTTTGGTTGCCGCGTAGAGGGAGGCGCCGGGCAGGCCGCGGTGCAGCGTCCATGACGCGTTGATCACGATCGCCGCATGGTCGGACAGCAGCGGGACGGTCTTCTGGATGGTGAAGAACACCCCTTTGAAGTTGATGCCCACGACGCGGTCGAACTCGGCCTCGGTGATGTCACCGTTCGGCTGAAACGTTGCGACGCCGGCGTTGGCGAAGACCACGTCCAGCCGCCCGTACCGGTCCCGGATCGCGGCCGTCAGCGCATCGAGATCGGTGAGACTCGCCACGTCGCTGGGCATCGCGAGGACGCGGTCCCCGCTGTCCAGATCTTCGACCGCAGCGTCCAGCCGGGTCTTGTCGCGCCCGGTGATGACCACCTGCGCGCCCTCGGCAAGCAACCTTCGCGCGGTGGCCAGTCCCATGCCGCTCGAGCCGCCGGTGGCGTGCCCACAGCTCGGCGAATTCGGGGCTCACGGCGCTGAGATCGTCGACCACCCGGCCGAACTCCGGGTCGTCGGGAGAATGTGCCGCATCGGCACGGAAGGCGGCGACAACAGCCGGCGCGACCGACGCCCAGTGGACATGCATGCTGCGGTATCGGGCATTGGTGAAAAACGTGAACAGGCAGTTGTGGTCGGTGCCGCCGTAGCCGAACACCGTCTGCGCCGCATCGTTGATCGCGAGCAGATTCCAGTACCGGTCCCGCAGCACCGCAGGCGGCATCCACGCGTCGAGCAGGTGCCGCAGCTCCGGGGTGACCTCGGCACCGCGCGCCCCGCCGGCCCGTGGCGGGTTGAGACCGGCCAGCAGATACAGGTGCGCACGCTCGGGCTCGGTCAGGCGCAGCACCCCGCCGATCGCGTCGAGCACCTCGGCCGAGACCTTGATGTCGCGGCCCTGCTCGAGCCAGGTGTACCAGGACACGCCGACCCCGGCCAGCACGGCGACCTCCTCACGCCGCAGACCCGGTGTCCGGCGCCTGCCCACCGCCGCCATGCCGACGTCACCGGGCGTGAGCCGCGCCCGGCGGGTGCGCAGAAAGTCGCGGAGCTGCTCGCGGCGACGCCGCGTCACCGTAGGGGATTCGCTGGTCATATGCCACGGTAACAACGACCGGCGCGGACCGGTCACCGTCGCGCCACTGTGGAATGCCGCCGGTACCTCATCACAGCTCTAACCAGCCGACAGACCCTGCACATTACTGGTAACCACACGTATTCATCCGTCGTGACTCGCTCACCGCCGACGATGCGTGGGTGATCTGCAACGGTGGGTCTGTGGAGGGCGTTGGGTTGGAGTGACCGCCTGCCGTGTCGGCCCCGCCGTGCTGGTCGCGGGGACTGCCTGAGCGGGCAAGAGCACTCTGGCGCGGGCGCTGTCGACGGGTCTGTCGGTTCGGTATCAGAGATCGATGCGCTCTGTCACAGCCCGCTGTGGGTTCCGCGCCGTGGACCGGATGCACACGGTGCTCGCGGAACTCCCTGGTCGCGTCGTCGTGCGTCGCCAGAACCGCCGCGAGGTCCAGAACTGGCTCGCTGGCCCGATCCGGATGGCTGCTCAAACGTCGAACGCTGGCGACAGCGGTGAGAAGTGACGAGCTCTGGGCAGAGCGGTCGGTAGCAGCCGTCTCATTGGGAGCTCCGGGAGCCGTCGTCCAGCCGGGCGTATGCGAGGTAGTCGGCGCCGGCGCGGGCGGCGTAGCGCATCGAGGCTCGGCCCGTAACGCTCGCGCGGTGTTCACCGAAAACTGAAGCAACCAAGGTCAACACCCGGAGGACTCCTACTCAACAAACTTGTCGAAGTAGGGGATGCCCAGCGCGACGACCCCGAGGCCGACCAGTGTGGCCTGAGGTACTGGTGTCCCGGCTGCCCAGGCCAGCGTGCTAGCTGCCACTCCAGCGAGGAGCCCTAGGACGAGGATGACCATGGTCCGGATGGGTAACTGGACCCCAGGTCTCTTAGCCATGAAGACTCCCTTCGGGCGAGGACAGCGACACGGACAGTTCTAGGAGCCTCAGCTCCCGGAACTACCACCGGCACCTGTGCCGCACATCACGCAGTCAATCTGACGGCGACCGCACAGTGACGCCCTATCACTCCTCAAACGGGCGTGCCGATACGAGGGAGGTGGCAAGATCGTCATGTACAGCCCGCGCGGGACCGACGCTGGCGAGGACCCCGCGGCTCGCGTACGGGACGCTGACAGGTGGATCGCGCAGCGACTCCGGGAGATTGATTACGATCTGGCCCATCCGGAAGCGCAGCTATTGGCAGACCATCTGCAATCCGTCGGCGTTGGAACACTGGTCAATATGAAAAGAGCGAACGAATTATTAGCCGCCTGCGAGAAGCTCATACCGTGCAAACTTCCGTCGCCGCCCGAGTCATGGCACAACGAATCGCAACGCCTTATCGTCATAACGGTTAGAGTCGCCACGCCACGTTTTATTACCCGCAGCATGTGCAAGTGGGACCCCCAAAGCGCTGGAATAAATACCTACTTCGTAAACTACTGCCTCTTTGAGTTCAAGAAAACCTACCTCGAGTACTGCAAGGAAGAGGCGCAAGGGCTTGCCGAATGTCCGACGGATGATGTCATCCATATGCTTGAGACGAGAGCAGCGGAGGGCAGCAGTGAGGATCTAGCGGTCGCTCGCCAAACCATCCGAGAAGTAACGAAGTTGATAGACAGTCAAGAATTCTCTAATATTGTACTTTTTGCCGCTATGGGCCTGACGCGCAAGCAAATAGCAGAAGAGCTGGACATCTCGGTAAGCAGCCTTGACAGACGCACCGCAGAATACCGGCGAAAACTTGAACACGGCGGCTGGTCAATCAGCAAGGGAAGGGATGGTGAGCAGAACCGTGGATGACTTTGCACTGCGCAGGGGCGAACAAGACCACGAGCCCACCCCCGCTGACACTGAGAAGTTTGCGAGAATGCTTGAGGAGTCGTCGCTTGGCTCCGACGATTCTCGACAGGCGCGACTGGACGGAGCTCGGGTTCTTGCTGAGCACTCCATCACAGGCTCACCCTGGGTTGACCACGCAGCTTCCTGGCCTGACATCACGACGCTGCACCAACAAATTGCGAGCATCTTCGAAGCTGAGGGCCAGTCGGAGCCGAGCGAACTATGGCTGCGGGCTGCGCTCAACAGGAAAATCGATGGCCCGACAGCAACTCGACTAGCCGCACTACTCGAACAGCACCGGGCTACAAAGGAAGCTGTTGTCTGGTACCAGCGGGCAGCGGAAACGGGTGACCCCATCGCTACGGCTCGCCTCGCTGTAATGTGCGAACTCAAAGGTAGCCAGGAGATAGCCGCTCTACTCCTGACACTGGGACGATCGCAGATGGCCAGGGGGCGGCTGGTTCGAGCCGATACGCTAGCGGGAGCGCTTGCGATGGCTAGTCGGCGGCACCGTGCTAAACTGATCTCGGAATGTGATGATGAACATCTTTTATTCTGGGTGGGCTGCGCGCTGCTTGTCGCCAGCCAGCGGGATGCAGCAGCCGAGTGCTACTCAGCGGCGGCCCTGTCCAAGGGCCACCCTGTGGCCACGCTTTCCCTATTTGACCTGCAAATGTCGCCGGCTAGAGACGGGGACCACGCAGTCGCCGATGTCCAATCGCTGACCAATCGACTCACAAAAGCGATCGAGACAAAGCCCACTGGTAATATCACCACACTTCTTCGCGCTAAGAGCGAACCCAAGAGCACAATCGGGGACGACCTCGACGTTCTGGTAGGTTCCGCCGCCGTTGGTGATCGAGGTGCCATCGAGGGTGTGTTCCGCTGGATTCGTCCTCTCGTGTTGCGGTACTGCCGCGCCCGCGTCGGCAGCCAGGAGAAGACGTTCGCTTCGGCGGATGATGTAGCCCAGGAGGTGTGTCTCGCGGTGCTTACGGCCCTGCCCAGTTACCGCGATCAGGGTCGGCCGTTTCTTGCCTTCGTGTACGGCATCGCCGCGCACAAGGTGGCCGACGCCCACCGGTCGGCGGCACGCAACCGCGCCGAACCGATCCCGGAGGTCCCTGATTCCCCGGAGCTGGGTGACGCTCCGGAACAGCGGACGATGCAGGGTGAGCTGGCTGGGCGGATGTACAGGCTGCTGGACATGCTGCCGGAAAAACAGCGCGAGATTCTCGTGTTGCGGGTCTTGGTGGGGCTCTCCGCGGAGGAGACCGCCGATGCGGTGGGGTCGACTCCCGGCGCGGTCCGGATAGCGCAGCACCGGGCTCTGGGTCGGCTGCACAACGTACTAGCGTCAGAAGGGGTGGTCTGAGTACGACGTCAGACACTCGACGAGGTGGCTGCCAAGATCACTTGACATCTCGCGCTTGACCGAGTGGATGGCCGGGGGTTGGGCAGACCGGATCGCGCCGCGACTGCCCACGAGATCTGTAGCCGGTAACGACGGCTGTTCTACAGGCGTCAGTAGCACGGCGGAACCCGACCCGGTGTTACGCGCGGTGCGTGGGCTGCTGGCGAACCCGGTCGATCTCGCTGCGTACCAGCTCGACCCGGTCTCGCCTGCTTAGGCACCGGCGAGTTCATCGAGGAGGTCACCCGCGTCGGGCAGCCTCGCAGCGAGATCTTCGTGCTCCCGGACGCAACATGACGGACCTCCTGGACTCGGGAATGTCAACACCGATTCCTTGTGCCGGGCCGGAGAGCCGCTTTCCTCAGAGATCGTAGGGCTGGACGGTAAGCGAATCGACGTCGTGCAGGCGCAGCGACGGCGGCACCTCGCCATCACGGCCTTCGAGCTTCCTTCGGTCAGCGAGCAGTAGGAGATTGCGACCGGGCGTCCTGAAACGCTCACCGACGGTCGCCCGCTCACCGCCCTTGTCGATGAGCGCCTCTTCCAGCGCCACAGAGTTGGCGAACGCTCGGCTCCACAGGAGCTGCCGTTTTCGCAACTCGTCGCCGACGTAGTTCGACGCGGGCTTGCCAGCGTCGAACTCAACGAAGACCCTCGAGAGCTCCTCGGCCTGCGCGGCTAGATCCTTCAGTGCCCTCGCGCTCTCCTGGGTCGTGAGCAACAGGGCGGACCAGCGTGCGACGAGCAGCCGGAAACTGTGGACGACGTCGAGCAGGACGACATGGACCAGCCGCCGCCACTGCTCGTCCTGGGCGAGCGCCCGGAAACGGCCGGAAAGACTCGGCCGTTCCTCCCCGTGGAGCATCACCCTGTGCTCGCTGGTCTCCGACAGCCCCAGCCGCGCGAGTGTCGCGCGAAGCTCACGGACGTGCTGGCCGGAGATTTCGAACTCGGGCACCGGTCGCAGCTCCCCGCCGTGTACCAGGAACCACATGATTCGGCGCTGGGCGATTGGCGCCCGCGCGACGGCGTTGTACGCAACCAATCGGACGATGGTCAGACGCCGTTCTTCCTCACGTCGGCGTGCATCGTTGTGCCGCTCCTCCTGGCTGCGAAGCCACCACTCGATGATCGTCACCGTGATGACGGCGAAAACCGCGCTCGAGACGAGGTTGGTCAGCATCGCGTGTTCTGACCAGAAGGTCGACAGTGACCCGAGTGGCCAATCGGTCACTGCCACACCCACGACAGCCGCGATCGACAACCCCGCGATCAGGCCACGACGCCTGGAGCCCCACATCATCATCGACCCCTCCGCGCAACAGAGCGGTGGTGGACACCCGCTAGACGCTAAGGCGGCGGATGGGCCAACGCTACCGAGATCGACTGTGTGACCGACGGTCTGGCCGACGGTCTGGCCGCCAACGACCACGGCTACACCCTCGCGCAAACTGGCCAGGCGGTGCCGGTCGACCGGGCCGACCGCCGGCCGTGGGGTGCGCCGGTGGAGCTGTCGACCACGCTCGCTGTCGGCACCGGCTACCTCACGGACTTCGACACCTCGACCCGGCTGCACATCCGCCAGGAGGCGACCGTGGACTGGTCGAAGAAGGTGTACGACCCGAACGCGCTCGGGGCCGGGCAGGCGCCACGGACTTCGTCCGCAGCCTTATGCGCTGGCGCTGCGAAATGCGGGCAGGGTTCGACATCCGCCGCCCGCCGGACGTCGTGGCGATCGGCCTGGCCGCCGCCTGAACCCGGGGTGCGGGCGTCAACCTCACCGTGCCGTCGACAGAACACCTCCTAGGTCCGGCACGCAAGGGAGGGGCTGGCGGCGCGGGGCGGCTCCTAGGCGGGGTCTCACGCTCGAACCAAATCAACGCAGGTCACGGCCTACACTCACATTGCGCGGACACTCCTGAAGCGCGGCGGTGGCCCGCGTTCCAACGTCAACCCAGGCCAACGCCCAAGTTGTCCGTTCCCATCGGAGATGAGTCATCAACCTGGGTTTTGCAGGGTCGCTTCAGGTAGGTGGGACGGATCGAGGTGAGCGTTCGTCCCATCTATCTGAGGCAAGTCGTCGCTCGTCGACGATCAGCTCGACAAGGGGGTCGTAGACGCCGTGGGGGCGGTTGAGGGTCCACTGGAAGCGGGGCGCCCGGTGCGCCGCGTTTCGTCGATGAACTCCCTCGGTTGTGGCCAGTGCTGTTGGGCCTTGGCGCGCCAGAATGGGGAGGCGAGCAGGCGGGTCAGCTCAACGATTTGGGGGTAGCACGCGGCGTGGATGGTGGGGTCGGACGCGGTGACGCGCCACTTGTGGCCGTGGAAGAGACCCATGAGCCGTTGGAAGTCGTGTTGGTGGTGGCCTCGGTCGTGCCATCGGCGGCAGATGTATCTGGCTTCGCGGAACGCCGTGGCCGCGGTGTCGCGGCCGTAGCGACGGATCAGCCTGCGGTGGCGTCGGTTGGCCCGCAGGATGTCCGGCTGGCCACTGAGGTCGGGCTGCCCAGCATCGGCGTGGTCGATACCGTCACCGATCCAGCGAAGGTGCCGAAAACAGATCACGTCGTCGTGGTGGTTCCAGCACCACACGTCGGCGCGATGCCCACGGCTACGGGTGCAGGGCAGGCATTGGCGCCTTTGGCTCCCGCCTGGCCGCGGACGGGAGCAGATGGGCATTGTCGCTAGTTCCTCGCCGGTGCTCAGTTCGAGGATGGCGTAGCGCAACGCGTGCGTCGGTTGGCCGCTGACCAGGGCCAGGGTGGTGAGCGGGACGGGTGTGGACTTGCGTTTGTCTCCGCTGATGTGGATGCGCAGCGCCGAGGCGTCGAGCTGGTTCGCGGTGGCGAGACGGCGAAGGTAGGACTCGATTGTCTCGTTGAGGACCGGGGCGACCGGCCGTGGTAAGGGCTGGTGGTGGGTGGGCCAGTCGTCCATTTGCAGGTCAGGCGGCGCCGTGGGCGTCGGATTGCGCGGCGTGGTCGACCGGGATGCTGTCGAGCAGACCTCGGGTGATGGCCTCGCTGCCGTCAAGGATGGCGGTCAGCGCGGCGGCGCGGATGAGGTGGGACAGGCTGCCGATCATGCCGCTGGTTCGCTGGTGCAGGTACTTGTCCAAGGTGGTGAGGGTGCCGGGCTGGTGGTGGTGCAGCCGTAGCGCTGCTTCCATGGTGGCGACCAGCCCGGACCATTCCTGGTGGCAGGGAAACGGCCCGGTGTTGATCAGGACGCAGCGGCCGGCGATCTGCTTGCCGCGGACGCCGGTGAACAGGCCGGACCGTTCGACGTTGATGCCGGCGTAGACGAACGTCGCGGGCAGGTGCTCGGTGAAGTACTTCAGGTGGTCGGACATGTCCTCGCCGGCGCTGGTGGCCAGGTTGAGGTTGTGGATCTCATCAACGAGGACGAGGTCGACCCGGGACTCGATGAGGATCTGGCAGACCGCGTCGGCGATGTCGGTGGTGTTGTAGCTGCGCCGGATCGGTGGTAACCCAAGGAACCGGGCGAACTCCATCGCTAGCTTGCGGGGGGAGCCTTTGGGTGGGGTGGTGACGTAGACGACCGGGATCCGGTCCCTGCCCGGGTGACGCTGGCGGACCATCAGCTCGTGGGTGCGCCCGAGCTGCTTGAGCGCGGTGCTCTTGCCCGTGGTCTGCAGCCCCGACACGATCAGCCCGCGGCGGGCGGAGATCTCGCGTCGGTTGAGCAACGTCAATAGTCGTCCTTGCCGGGCCACCTCGCGGACCGTTGAGGTGGCCACGACGACCATCTCGGAGTGGTAGTTGATCCGCGTCTGGTCGTATCGGCCCCGGTCTTGGTCGGACAGCTGCTCCCACTGGGCGTCGTCGAGCAGGTCGAAGGTGGCCGGCGGGGAGTCGACGAACCTGCGCCAACCGGTGAGGGTCATGGTGGGCTCGCGCCGGTCCGCGTCGAGGTCGATGCCGTCAATGGTCACCGGGGGTCACCACCATTTCTGGGCTTCGGCGTGGGCGTCGAAGATCCCCAGCGGAATCACCGCTGCCAGTTCCTCGTCCTGGGCGGCTTGGTCAGCGGCTTCGGTTTCGTCTGGGTTGTTCTCGCGATCGACTCGAGAGGCGTCGGCCGGCCTTGGCCACGATGGTTGGTCAGTCGTCACCCGGGTGCGGGCGGCCACCCGACGATCTCGCTTCGTCTTGAGTGGTTTCCTCGCCGTGTCGGGGCCTTGCTCGGCCTTGTCGAGCAAGGCCGCCACCGCGGCGGCGATGTCGGTCTCGGTGGCCGGGTCGCCACCGCGGCGGGTCAGAATGTCCTGGGCCTGCGCCCAGGCTTGTTCGCCAAATGGCCTGGGCGAGAAGCTGAGGTGGGTCCAGGGGACGGTGATCCACCCGCCGTCGTGGTGGTTGCGGACCCAGATCCGGGTGACGTCGTAGGGGTCGTAGTGCACTTCCCATTGGCCGTTGTGGCCGGTGACTCCAGACCGCTGGCGGCGATAAGGGTTGAGCGCCTGGCAGTCGTAGGTGCGGTGGCTGATCTTGATGCCGTAGGCGTTGATGACCCGCCAGGTCGCCGGTAGCAGCTCGATGTAGTCGTTGGTGCCCAGCGGGACGGGGACGTAGCCGGCGACCTCGATCAGCGCCGCGTACTGCTCATTCGGCGTCAACGTCTTGCCCGGGGCCAGCGGGTGGCCAAGCCCGTCGTGGGGCCGGTTCTGCCAGTGCGCAACGATCCACTCGTCGAGCAGGTCCTGCAGCTCGGTGATCGACCAGACCGCGTCCTGGTCGGCGTTGTTGCCGCGCCGATCCACGCTGCGACCCACGTAGCCCGCGACGTACTGGGCGAACAGGGTGGCGACCGAGCCGAAGGTGCGCTCGACGATGCCCTTCTCCCACGGCGAGCCGCTGTGGGTGGGCTGGAAGTTGATACCCATCGCGCGGCAGGCCGTGCGGAACGTTTGTGAGAGATAAACCATGCCGTGGTCGCAGACGACGGTCTCCGGGACGATCACCGGTCGAGCCGCGGCGTGTTCGAGCCGCGCGTCGATGGCGACCAGACGCTGGTGCGGCAGCACCGAGCGCGACATACGCAACGCGTCTATCCAACCGGGCCGCATTGGCTCTGGCGTGACCGAGCGGGCCAGCAATAACGCCGCGTCGACCGCCTTGGTGGTGGGGCGCAACACTGCCGCGGGGATGGTTCGGGTCGCGACATCGACCATCATCGTGAGCTCGGCCCGGTCGATCGTGCCGTCGTCGAGGACAACGCGGACATCGAGGGGAGTGGAGTCAATCGGCATCCACTCCCCGGGCCGCAGCGCCGGCACCGCCCCAAACGGGCCATCTGGACGCTGTGCCAGCGACCGCCGGGTCGGCGCCGATCCGAACGTGTGCCGACCGGCGGCGACCCGATCCACCAGCCGGTAGAACGTGGTCCGCGCCGGCATCACCGTCGCCGGATCAACGCCATAGTCACTGGTGAGAATCTGCTCCACCCGCCGACGCAGACGAGTCACGGTCCCAGTCGAGCGGTCCGTTTCGGCCGCGATGGCCTTCGTGATCGCGGCGGTCACCCGCCCGTCCACCCTCGTTTCGCCGCAGCGGGTAATGCGGCCGTCGACCAACCCAAGCAGGCCCTGAGACTGGTAGCAGCGCCGCATCCGCTGCAGCGTGCTTAACGGAACCCGGTGACCCTCGGCCGCAAGTTCACTGACCTTGCTGATCTCCCGCTGCCGCAGCGTGCAGCGCAGCGGATCGTACTCCGGCCGGGGTGTAGCAGTCGCCGACGCGTTCGGGGCAGCACCCGTCAAGACCTCGACTACGTGCCGTTCCCACCACTCGGCCTTGTCCACCACGTCGCTCGGTAGGCCCTCGAGCACGCCCCGCGGCGGCAACGGCGCCCGCCGCCGTCTGCCCATGACATCACAGCTCGCCTCAGCGAACAACTCGGCCAACGATAGCGTCACCGCAGTGCCGGCCACCCCACTCAGCACCGCCGCGGAACCGGACAGCCTGGTGATCGTGTAAGTAGAGCCGCGGTAAAGCACCTCGTCGCCAACGGTCAACCGAGCCGGCCGCGACACCGTCACGACGCCCTCCGGGCCGTGGCAATGATCGTGGCCCCACCCAACGGCGACGTGCGCAAATCGGCACCCAACACCCCGGTCCACAGCAGGTGGAACAGCGTGGGCAACACAACCAGCCGGTCCCCAACGGCCGCCACACCATCGGCCAGCGGCCTGGACACGGCAAACACCTCGCCCAGCGCGTTGGCGAGCGCGAGGTTCAGACACCGGCGGTGCCGGTAGGCCGCCAGCCAGCGAACGTTCGCAACCAGCACCGGGTCCACCGCGCCGACCCGCCTATACTGCCAGCCGACCGACTCACATGCCTCAGATGTCACGGCGAAAACCTCCGCGTCCTGCGGTCCGATCCGCTCGTCGGGCCGGACATCGACAACCACACCAGACCCGTCAGCGAGCCGAGCGAAGAAGTCCGGGGCATGCCGACGACGGCGACCGCCAGCGGGCCATGACAGCCAGAACGGCTGCGAGGACAACCCCACGACAAGCGGATCAAAGTCGAGCAGCATCACGTGATCACGCTCCAGCCACGACTCGAACCCGACATGAGCCTCAGTCGTCGCGCACCACCAGCCACCCGAGAAGCTCCGCTGACCCGCGAACGACGGAAACGCTCGAACTGGCCTGACCGCCTCGAAACGGACATGACACATCTGAGAGAAGACGCCGCGACGCTCACCCCCACAGTCCTCCACAAACATGACCTCGACGCCGGTAGCACGCTGCGACCCCGCCGCAAGCACCACCACGCCCATCCAGATCACCCGCCGCCCGAGAACCGACTGACCGAATCGTAGCGATCTTGACTCAACTAGCCGGGACGCCACGCCGAATACCTCAGATACACGGGAGCCCGGAACCTAATGCCTCTGATAGATCACGCCTGACTCACCTTCAGTGGGACAGGACACAAGTCAGCAAGGAGAGCCGAGCTGTCGCAGCAGATGCAATTCAGTACATATTAGCCGGGATAATGCACGGAATCCCGGGTGATAAGCGCTAGGGTGCACCCGTGGCCGACCCCGCGTTCGACACAGCCGACTACGAGCTGCTCTGGCCGCGGGCTCTGTTCGTCCGCGAGCTGGCGGCGCTTCGCGCTGAGCCGGACTCCGCGGAGCTACGCGAGCGGATCGAGTTCCTGCTTGCCGAGGCGTTTCTCGGTGAGACGCCGATGCAGGACTTCCAGGCCGCAACCCGCTGGCCGGATGACCCGTGGTCGAATCACGGCCAGCACCTCGACCAGCTCGTCGAGCTGAGCTCCCAGCTACGCGAGCACCACGAGCCGAAACCCTACTGGCCCGCTCGGCGCGGGCAGGAACACACGACGGTCTCGCGGATGGACGCCCAGCATCGCTTCGCCGTCCTGATCGGCGAACTGCACGGTCGCGGCTACTTTGGGCGGGCGCTACCGGTGCCGTGCATCGACACCTCCGGCGACGTCAACCCGGCGGACGTACTCGCTGAGCGACTCGGCATACCAGACCTGTGGCCGCTACGACCGGACGATTGGGACGAGGACACCTTCTTCGGTCTCATTGAGGTGTTCCACGACCTCGCCGTCCGCCCCCGCACACGCGTCATGCACAGCTACGACAGCTGCGGCTGGCACTACAGCACCTTTGGCACCGACACGGGAGGTGCGCTGTACCGATGGAAGATCAACCGACTGTTGGAGTCGGCCGGGATCGAGCTCCGGCTGGCCGAGGACGGTGAGGACATCGGACGGCTCGTGCATCTCCTCGGCGACGCCCGCACCGATCTCGTTGAGTGCACACTGGCGAGCCCGGACCCGGGCGTCGCCGGCCGGGTCGCGCACGCGATCGCGTTGTTCCGCGGTCGGGCCGCCACCGAGCACGACAAACGGTCCGCCGTTGTCGCCCTCGCCCTAGTACTCGAGGAGCGTCGCCAGCTCCTGAAGACCGCCCTGTTCCGAGACGACGAGGGCGCCCTATTGCACATCGCGAACAAGTTCGCGATCCGCCACCAGGACACCAAGCAGCACACCGACTACGACCCGATGTTCCTGGACTGGATCTTCTGGTCCTACCTGCCCACTATCGAGCTCAGCGACCGGCTCCTCGCCCGTCAGAGCACCCAGATCTCCACGGCGACGCCGTGACCACCAAGCCGGATCGAGTGCCGGCCCGTCTGGGCGCCGACGCCCTGGCCCTGGCCGCGGAGCTGCCGCTGACCGAGGACGAGGCTAGCTACGTCGAGGCTGCCCGGGCGCCGAACACGCTGCGCGGCTACCGCAGCGACTGGTCGGAGTTCACCACCTGGTGCACCCGCCACCGGCTCGAGCCACTACCCGCCGGGGCGGCCACGATCAGCGGGTACCTCACCGAGCTGGCCCGCGCCGGGGCGAAGATCGGTACCATGAGCCGCCGGCTGTCGGCGATCCGGTTCGCCCACCAACTGCGTGACCTGCCCGATCCGACCACTGGGGCTCGGGTGGTCGCGGTGTGGGAGGGGATCCGGCGCACCCACGGCACACCCCCTGACCAGGCAGCCCCGCTGATGCCCCCCCAGCTGCTCGACGCCCTCGACGCCTGCCCCACCACCAGGACCTGGAAGACCCGCCCCGCCGCGCCCGACTTGGCCGGACTGCGCGACCGCGCCCTGCTCCTCGTGGGGTTCTTCGCCGCGCTGCGCCGCAGCGAGCTCGCCGCGCTCACCGTCGACCAGCTCGCCGAACACCCCAACGGACTCGTGCTGGCACTGGCCCGCTCGAAGACCAACAAGTACGGACTCGAAGCCGAGCTCGTCGTGCTCCCCCGCGCCGGCCACCCGGGCCGCTGCCCGGTCACCGCCCTCACCACATGGCTAGGGGCCGCCGCCATCACCGACGGCGCGGTGCTGCGCCCGATCAGCAAAGGCAACCGGGCCCTCCCCCGCCACTTGCACCCTGAGTCGATCAACGACCTCGTGCAGGCCGCCGTGCAACGCGTCGACCCCGACGCCACCGGATACAGTGCGCACAGCCTCCGCGCCGGGTTCGTCACCTACGCTCACCTACGCGGCGCCTCCGACCGGGCCATCGCCCACCAGACCCGGCACCGCTCCCTCGCGACGGTCGGCACCTACGTTCGCATCGAGGAGGCCTGGGCCAACAACGCCGCCACCCAGCTCGGGCTGTAGTTACGCACTCCTGACGACGGACGCCCGGTGCTGCCCTAACGCACCCATCGGCCGCAGCGACCTACAAGTGCCAACTGCAAACCCCGGAGGGGAGTCCGCCCAACCCGTTAATGATCAAGGCTAGCACCAGCCCGGCGCGTACGACACCAGATTCGGATCATCGAACGTCACGAGACCGACCATCATTGACGAGTTTCACTCGATTCGCGCCAAGCCAGCAAGCGTCTAGGAATGCCGCCGCTCACTGGTAGTAACTCGGCGGTGGTGCAGAGCGATATGGGGAGCGACGGGATGCTGCGAGAACAACTGTTGAAGGGAGAGTGGGAGCAGCTGAGCTATACTTTGGCTCCGAGAAACGTCGAGGTCGAGGTGGAACTTTCGGTGAGGGCGAGACGTCAGCAGGTTCTGGCCCGCGGCCAGGAAGCCGCCAAGCACTACCGGCAGCCGTCTGGCGCCTACCCACGAAACGCACAGACATCAGTTGGGCACACGCTACGGAAGTTAACGCTGGAACGCACCCATCTTGGCATGACTGGTCACTTGAGACTTGGTTCAATCATGATTTTCCTCGGCCGCGGATCCTCTAAGGTGTACCGTTGTGACTGACATCCTGATGGAAGTGCCATTGGCAAGCGGCCAGACAGTGATCGTCGAAGTCGACCGCCAAGAGGTACCGAGTGACTTGGTGCTCGCATCCAACGATCCGAGCGCGGTGGCAGTGAAGGCGACCGAGACGTTCGAGCACGTGTTGGACAAGGTCAAGCCGGCGCTGCAGGCGGTCAGCACTTGGGCAAAGTCAGCGAGCCCAGACGAGTGCTGCGTGGAATTCGGCCTCAAGCTCGGCGTTGAGACCGGAGTCATCATCGCTAAGGGCACCGCTAACGTACACTTCGTGGTGAAGCTGACCTGGAAGTCTCGCCATGAGCCCGTCAGCGGCGCCTGAATTCGTCGTCCGCTTCCCCGACCCGGCGGGTCGGGGAAGCGTCGGTGCGGGTTTCGTCGTCAGCGATCACCATATCCTAACCTGCGCTCACGTGGTCAACGAAGCGCTCGGGCGAGGTAAGCTCGACCAGGAACGGCCGTCTGCGGATGATGTGTTGCTGGTGCGGCTCCCCCTACGTGGAAATGCAATCCGGCAAGCGCGGGTCGCGGAGTGGTTACCCCCACCCAGTAGAGGGATTGCCGGGGGCGACATCGCGGGTCTAGAAATCATTGGTGAACCATTGCCGGCTGACTTGATGGCGGCGCGTTTGGCCGACTGGCCGTCGCTCGGTGGTGAGGCGGACGTGTTCGGCTACCCCGTGGAAAAAAACCGACCGGCTGGCGGTTGGGTACCCTGCCACGTGCGCGGCAGGGTAGGTAACGGTTTGCTGCAGCTCGACTCAGATCCGGATGCGGCCTTACGGACACAGCCCGGCTACAGCGGCTCCCCGATCATCGAGCGCGTATCAGGCGCCGTCATCGGCATGTTCAATGCAGCCAGCTACGACGATCGCGACCGTGATGGTTATGGGATCCCGTCGGCGATGCTCAGGTCAGCATGGGAGGATGTCCTTGGCCTCGTCCCGCCGTGCCCGTACCGGGCACTGGTACCATTCGACGAGCGTGACCACGATGTATTCTTCGGCCGGGGACATGATACGGATCGCCTTCTGGCCGCGGTGCAGCGTAGCCCGCTGGTAGTAGTCACCGGCGCATCGGGTGTGGGTAAGTCTTCGCTTGTGCAAGCTGGTCTCGTACCTGCACTGCGAGCCAGTGGAACCTGGACGGTCACACAATGCCGTCCAGGACGAGGACGTCCCTTCCGCCCTTTTCGCGAGCTGGCGAGCGCGTTGTTTCGCGCCGAGGAGGTCCTTGCCTCAGCGAACGATCTGCGGAGCCGTGAATCCGAGCTTACTGCTGGAGGGTTGACTGAACTATTAACCACGATCTCGTCGGCACGGAATCGACGCGTTCTCGTGATCCTCGAGCAGATGGAAGAGATATTCACTACAGGTTACGACCCGTCCGTCGTCGAAACATTCCTCGATAGCATACTCGCACTGCCGGAGCAACTCGGTCACAGCGGAGCCGCGACACTCGTTGCCACCTTGCGCACCGATTTTAGCCAGTACCTCCAAAAGGACGCAGAAGCAGTCCGAAGGCTCGACGGTAGAGTCGTATCGTTGTCCCCGCTCCACCCTAAAGGATTGCGTCAAGTCGTCGAAGAACCCTCCTTGAAATTGAGTATAAGGTTCGAGTCAGGGCTGATAGACCGAATCATCAAGGACACCAGCGCTGAAGCCGGAGCACTGCCACTGTTGCAGTTCACCCTCAGTCAACTATGGGCAATGCAACGCCGACAGTCAATCAGCCATCAATCCTATACAGACATAGGCGGCCTTGAGGGAGGTTTGCACACTCATGCGGAGAAAGTTATTGCGGCGTTGTTCTCAGACGGCACAAGCGAGCCCGCCCTACGACGCGCCTTGCTGTCACTAATTAATCGCACAGGTGATGGGGTACTTACGACGCGTCGGACCTGCCGAACCGCGCAGCTTCCTCCCGACCAACAGGCTGTCATCAACGCGTTGACCACAGCGAGGCTGGTCACCACTGACCACGACCACGACGGGCCACGTGCCGAATTGGCCCACGAAGTCCTCATCCGCGTGTGGCCCCGACTCGCAGAGCTAGCCGAGGAGGAGGCAGCATTCGTCCGTTGGCGCAGTGAGATCGAACAGTGGCAAAAACAGTGGCAAAAGAAGCGGTACGGGCTCCTGTCTGGTACTATGCTTGCCGAATCTCGTTACTGGTGCGACGAGCGTCCGGAAGAGACCCTCAGCATTCTCACGCTAGTTGAGCGCAGCGAGGCTGCGCAGGCACTGACGGGCAGCGAGGCGAAGTTCCGCGCGATGTTCACCGAGGCCGGAATCGGGATCGGGATCGGTGACCTGGATGGCACCATCACCGACGCCAATCCGGCGCTGCAGCGGATGTTCGGCTACACCCTCGAAGAATTCACCGGGCTCAACGTCAGTGCGATGGTCCACCCGGACGACGCTGCCAGCGTGTGGGAGATCTACGGGGAGCTGGTTCGCGGTGAACGGGATCACTTCCGCATGGAAAAGCGGTTCTACCGTGCCGATCGCAGTGAGATCTGCATCGACCTGACGGTGTCGCTGGCGCGCGACGAGACTGGAGTACCCACTTATCAGGTGGCGCTGCTGGAAGACGTGTCCGAACGGCATCGCCTGCAGGCCAAGTTGCAGCACCAGGCCTACCACGACCCGCTGACCGGGCTGCCCAACCGGGCGAGGGCCACCGAACGGCTGGAACAGATATTCGCCGGACCGGCGGGCCAGCGCCGGGTCGGGTTGTGCTTCCTGGACCTGGACGGGTTCAAGATGATCAATGACAGCCTGGGCCACGACGTCGGCGATGAATTGCTGAAAGCCGTCGCGTCCCGGTTGACCCGCTGCTGCGGACCGGGGCCGTTGGTGGCCCGGACGGGCGGCGACGAGTTCGTGATCATCGTCGAGGACACCGCCGGAGAGGCGGATGTGGCCGAACTGGCCGAAGAGATCCTGACCGCCATGGCTGCGCCAATCCGAGTGGGTGGCCACGCGCTGACCGTCACGATGAGTATCGGTGTCATCGAGGGGCCGGTAGCCGACACCAACGCGGCGGACCTCATGCAGGGCGCCGACATCACCCTCTACCGGGCGAAAGCCGACGGTAAAGCCCGTTATGCGATGTTCGATCAGCGCCGCAACGACAGCGAAGTGGCCCGTTTCACGCTGTCCGCCACGCTGCTGGCCGCGATCGACCGCGGTGAGTTCTTCATCGACTACCAGCCGCTGGTCGGGTTGACCGACGGTGCGCTGCGCGGGGTCGAGGCGCTGGTGCGCTGGCGGCACCCGACACTCGGCGTGCTCGGACCCGAACGGTTCATCGAGCTGGCCGAGGAGACCGGGTCGATCGTGCAGCTCGGGCGCTGGGTGCTCACCCGGGCGTGCGAGCAGGCCCGCCGGTGGCACGACGCCTTCGGCGATGCCGCGCCGGTGGTCAGCGTCAACCTCGCGCCCCGGCAGCTGCACGAGCCCAACCTGGTGGCCGAGGTCGCGACGATCCTGGCGGACAACGGGCTCGACCCGGCCAGCTTGCAACTCGAACTCACCGAGCAGTCCCTGATGGGTGACAAGGCAGGTCCGCTCAAAGCGCTGACGAAGCTGTACCGCATGGGCGTGCGAATCGCCATCGATGACTTCGGCACCGGCTACTCCAACTTCTCCTACCTGCGCCGGCTGCCGATGCATGAGCTCAAGCTGGCCGGTTCGTTCGCCGTGAGCCTGCGGCCGCCCGACTCCGACCCCGTCGATGCGCAGATTGTGGCGACCTTGGTGAGCCTGGCGCACGCCTTGGATCTGACCGTGACCGCCGAGGGCGTGGAGACCGACGTCCAGCGCGAGCGGTTCCGGGCACTGGGGTGTGACGCCGGCCAGGGGTCGCTGTTCGGCCTCCCCAGCACACCTGAGCAGATCGACGCCGTGCTACGCGCAACCAACCCGTTCGACAACCCCGGCTTGGGGACCAACGACTGACGCCGCGCACCGCCTCGACCCCGACGCCACCGGATACAGCGCGCACAGCCGGCGCGCCGGGTTCGTCACCCTACGCCCGCCTACGCGGCGCCTCCGACCGCGCCATCGCCCAGCAGACCCCGGCCACCTATAGGTCCAGGGCGGCTTGCACGGCGCTGGTGAGGCGCGTCAAGGTCAACTCGTCGAGTTGGCCGACGCGCTCACCGGTCCAGGCCCGGTAGAGCCGCGTGAGGTCTCGAACGTAGGCCCAGCCGTAGCCGGCCACCGGGATCGCGAGAAGGTCGCCAGGATCGCGCGAATGCAGCTCCATGCCCAGCAGCCACGGCCGTGGTGAGATGTTCAGAGTGTCGCTGGACAGGATCACGACGATGCGCTGCATCTCCGGGGAACTGGGGCGGACGTATCGGCGAAGGTCACCCCGCCGCACGGAACCTCTTCGCCTCGGCGGCGGCGATCGCGGCCTCATCATCGGCCCGCTCAGCGTCGTCGGCCAGCATCTCGGCTTCGGTCAGCTCGACGTAACTCGGACCAGGACTAAGGCCGGTGAACTCCCGGCGTGCCGCCCTGGCGATCCACTCCGCGACCGGCATGCCCAGGTGGGCGGCCGCCAGTTCGGCGAGAGCCACCGTGCCGGCGTCGATGTCCACGGGCACCGTCCGACGAGTTGCCATGAGCCACAGAGTACTGCTCTCAGTTCAGCTGGACAGTATCGCGTCAGTCGGCGCTGGACTGTTGACCACCATTCGACAGCCGGGTCGGGTCAGGTGCGCCCACAGCCCCACCCGCCCCTGGGTGGCTGCAGCCAGCCACGGGGCGACGACGAAGAACGGCCGGACGGCAACCGAGCCGACAGCGCGCGGGACGAGGACCGACCATGAGCGTCCGTCATGGATCTTGCGTGGGTGTGGCTGTTGCGGTGGTGGTCGCACTCGGCGACCAGCCGATGGCCATGGCCGAGAGGAGTTCGGTCGGCGGGTCGTAGCCCGTCGAGCCGAGAGCAGCTACTCAGCTCACTTCGACCAGGATCGCCTTCATCAGCGGTAACACCCGGCCGGGGGCGACCTCTCGTTCACCGATGCGTTCGGCACCCATACTCAGGTAGAACGGCTCGGCATGGGGGTCGGACTCCAGCGTCAGACTGTGAAACCCCCGCTCTCGCGCTGACCTGGCGGCGTGGTCCCACAGCTTCCGGCCAAGCCCGGTGCCAATCACGCTCGGATCGAGGAACATGTCCATCAGCTCGCCGTGCGGAGGCTCGCCACCCATCTGGTAGCCGAGCAACACGCCATCTCGATCGGCAACAACCACATGGCCGGCACGAATCTGCTCAGCACTGACCGCGAGCATCTCCCGCATCCGGTCAGGGACCTCGCGGTCATAGCCCCAGTGCCCCTTTGACCGACGCGTCAGCGCCGTAATCTCGTCCGCCTCGCTCGGCGCGGCGAATCGCAGTGTGAGCCCGTCCATTCCGGAAAGTATCGTCCGTCGCTCCGGTGGGTGTCCGGCACAGTCACCGGCGGGGGACCCTGGAGCGCGGTATCCAGGAGCGCTGGTCACGGCCGAGTCGATCGCTGGCACCCGGTAAAGAACGATGTCGTCCGCGAAGTGATTGCTGACCTGCTGTGCCAGGCGCGGCGCGGCACCGGTGGCCGCGAGCTGCGCGGCCTGGCCTGGCGGATGGGAGTCGCGCCCATTGGGTGAAGCTGGGGCCGTGTGCACCGCAGGTGCACAAAGACGCCTTATCAGGCCGCATGATCCCTCGCGTGCCGGAAGGATCATGCCCGGAGTCTGACGATCGGGTGGGGAGCGCCAGCAACGCGCAGGGTTCCTCGCTGGCTGGGTTGTCCCGATATCGCCTGAGGGAATGGCTACCCGGCGTGTTCGCAGCACGGCTGCTGCTCGGTGTGACCCTGCCCAGCGGTCGGACGGTCGGCGAGACCGACCGGGTGGTGCATCTGTTTCCCATGCCCACCGGGCAGAGGATCCCTGATGAGCTGCGCGCGTTCTGCGGGCTGGCGATCCGGCCGGGTCAGGCCGAGCTGGTCACCGTCGGCACCGGGATGCCCTGCGTCGCGTGCGTCGTCGCCGCACCGGATCCCGAGGTCTCCTGACGACGCTACCGAGCTGTCTTCCGGGAAGTGGTCGCCGACCTGCTGCGCCAGGCCCGCCGCGACGCCGGCGGCCCGCGAGCTGCGCAATCTAGCCTGGCTGATGGGAATCGCGCCGATCGGGTGGACCTAGGCTGGTGTGCACCACGAGTGCACACATGTCCGGCAGCGCGCCAGAGGACGCGGGGCAGTGGACGAATAAGACGGCGGGCGCGCAGGAGAGGAGGGCGGCATGGACGACACAAAGGCGTTGGGCTGGCGAGTCCGGGAGATCCGGTGCTGGCGTCAGCTGAACCTGCGGGAGGCGGCGGGCCTGGCCGGGTTGTCGTTCTCGTTCTGGGGCCAAGTCGAGCGCGGCGAGAAGCCCGTGACCAGCCGTAAGACGTTGGAGGCGATGGCGGGTGCGTTGCGGGTGCACCCCGGTGAGCTGACCGGACAACCCTGGGCACGGCAGGACGTAGCGAGCACTGAGTCGCAGGCCGGGCTGGAGAATATCGAGTCCGCACTGGAGTGCTACGAGCTGGGCGTCGATCCGGAGGTCAGCGTGCGGGCTTGGCCGCAGATTGCCGAGGATCTAAAGCGGCTGGTCACCACCATGAGATGGACCGCGGACTACGCGGCACAAAGTGAGCTGGCGCCGGTGGTGCTCGAGCAGCTGCACGGTGCATACGTACACATGCCGCGCCAGCGCCCCGAGGTGCTGGTGGGGCTGATGAGGGCATACGCCGCAGCGATGTGGACCACCAAACGCCTCAACGGTCGCGGGCTGCCGAGCCTAGCGGCGCGGGCCGTGCAGCAGTGCGCGCAGACCTTGAACGACCCGGTCTGGCTTGGGTACGCGTGCCACCTACGCGGGGCCGCGACCGGGCAGCTGGACCGGGCTGCGCACTACCGGCGTTCGGTGGCCGCGGCGGAGGACTTGACCAGCCTGCTGGACTGCGACGACGCGCTGCAGGCGTGCGGGATGCTGCACCTGTCCGCTGCGCAGGCGGCCGCGGCGCAGGCCGACCATCCCACCGCGGCCACTCACCTTGCGGAGGCCTCGGCGCTGGCCGCCCGGATGGACACCGAGGTCGGCACCTGGGCGGACTGGCGGTTCGGGCCGACCAAAGTCGGCATTCGGAAGACCAGCATCGCCCTCGAGTTCCGCGAGCACGGCCAGGCTCTCGAGGCGGCCAAGGCGGTGCGCCCCGAGCTGGTGGCGGCCGTCCAGCAGGCCGAGTTCTGGGCCGCCGTCGGCCGCGCGATGGTCGCGGAGAAGAAGACCCGGGACAAGGCCGTGGGCGTGCTGGTCCACGCCGAGCAGCTAGCCCCGCAGCGGATCCGTAACGACGTGCTCGTCCGTGAAACGGTCGCCGGCCTGTTGCGTCAGACCCGGCGTGATGCTGGTGGCCGTGAGTTGCGCCGCCTGGCCTGGCGGATGGGAGTCGCGCCGGTCGGGTGAGCCCGGCCACCGCGCACCATTGATGCAATCAGGCCGGGTCACCGTCTCGGGTTGGTGCCGATGGGATCTCCGCGACCGTGCCCGGTGCTGGGGTCAAGGTCTCCACGGTCACCGACGAGGGTGCGGCTGCGCCGGCGATGCCTCCGGTTCTGATCGCCCACCTGGCCGTGACCCGCTGCGGGAGGCACGACCGGGGACGAGCAGGGGGTATCCGCGCGTGTTGATCGTCTCTACCATCGGGTCGGTGTCCGGTGTGGAGGTGGTCGGTGATGTCAAGCATTCGGTTCGTGAATGATCCATTGGCGTCGGTGTCCGAACAGTTCCCGCTGGGTCCGCCAGGTTTTACCGCTCCGGAGCGCAGTGACTCGCCTTCGGCGCCGGGCATTCGCCCGTGGGGATTGCGGTGGCTGACCGACATGGGGATGCCCACCACACCGATGTCATTCCGGTATTGCCCGGTGCGGCAGGTGTCGGTGGATGTGGTGAGCGGCCAGCCGGCCGTCCCGGCCGCGAAGCTGGCGTGGACCACGATCAACCAGAAGGACGGCGACGAGGGCCCGAGCAAGGACTACGACTGGGAAGTCCAACCGGACTACACCGGCTGAACCGTGATTCTCGTCCTCGCACAGGAATCGGACCGCACCGCCGACGGCGTGGTGCTCGGCCTGGCCGAGCGCGGCGAGCCCGTGATGCGGCTGGATCTGTCGTGGTTCCCGCAACGGTTGACCCTGGATGCAGAGTTCCGCGACGGTGCGTGGCGAGGGTGCCTGCGCACCGAGCACCACGAGGTGGACCTGACCGCGATCCGCTCGGTGTGGGTGCGCTCACCGACATCGTTCCGGCTGCCTGACGGGTTGAGCGCGGTCGAGGCCGACTACAGCCGCCGGGAGGCGAAGCTGGGTCTGGGTGGGGTGTTGTTCGCGCTGCCCGGTGTGCTGTGGGTCAACAGACCTGACCTGGCTGCGCGGGCGGTCTATAAACCGCTGCAGTACAGCGTCGCCGCCCGGGCGGGGCTGACCGTGCCACCGACGTTGGTCACGAACTCCGGCTCGGTGCTGACGCGGTTCGCGGCGTCGGTGGCCGGGATGGTGCAGAAACCGTTGAGCACAAACCTGATCTTCGAAGACGGCGGGTACAAGATGGGCTACACCCATCTCGTTACCGAGGCCGACCTGGCGGATCTGCGGGGGGTGGCCACCACTGCTCACCACCTGCAGGAGTGGGCATCGAAGGTGACTGAGTGCCGCGCGGTCGTGGTGGGTGATGACATTTTCTGCGTAGCCATCCACGCCGGGTCCGATGAGGCTTATGTGGATTACCGGTCCGACTTCGCGGCCAACACCTATGAACAGATCGAGCTCCCCGAGCGGGTACTCAAGGGCCTGCGCATGTTCATGGCCGAACTCGGCCTGGTCTATGGAGCTTTTGACCTGGTCATCGGAACCCCCCGCGAGGGGGATAGCGGAGAGGATCAGGTGGTGGCGTTTTTGGAATGCAACCCGGGTGGCCAATACCAATTTCTGGAGGCGACGGCCGGAGTGGGCATCACCGACAGTCTCGTGACCCTACTCGCCCGCGGGAGCATCTCATGACCGTTTCCGTCACCAGACCGACCTGGCAGTCCCACCTGGCCCGGCTGGTCGACCAGATCAGCGCCCAGGGCGATCTGCAGTCCCCGCACTGGCAGGACGCGCTGCTGGCGATACCCCGACACCTGTTCGTGCCGCACTACTACCTGCAGGACACCAGCACCAGACCCTCACGGTGGATCCGCCACGAACCCGACGATGAGCAGAGCACCCGGGAATGGCTGAAGCTGGTCTACTCCCCCACCACAGTGATCACCGACGTCGCCGAATACGCCGACCGCGGCGTCCAGATGCCCGTGTGCTCCTCGACCAAGCCCGATCTGATGATCCGCATGCTCGAAGCCCTCGACGTGCACGACGGCCACCGGGTGCTGGAGATCGGCACCGGCACCGGCTACAACGCCGCACTACTAGCGCACCGGCTGGGCGACCGACAGGTTCACTCCGTCGACATCGACCCCGTTCTGGTAGCGGCCGCCCGAGACAGGCTGGCCCAGATCGGCTACCACCCGACCCTCGTGACTGGCGACGGCGCCGAGGGACTCCCCGAGCACGCCCCCTTCGACCGGATCATCGCCACCTGCTCCCTGCGCTCCTTCCCGGCCCAGTGGATCGACCAGCTGCGCCCCGGCGGGGTGGCGCTGGTCCACCTGGAAGGACCCCTCGGCGCGGGCAACCTGCTGGCCCTGCGCCGCGACAGCACCCAACACCAAGTACAGGGACGGTTCCTGCCGTGGTGGGGATGCTTCATGGCCCGCCGCACCACCGCAGGCCCCACCACCGGATCACCCCGCCCCGTCCCGACCACCGAGCCCCCCACCACCCGGGACACCACGGTCAACCCCGCCCAGGTCGACGGCAACCAGATGTTCCCGTTCCTGGCCCAGCTGTACCTGCCCCCCGGCATGTACCGCGCGATCTACCTCACCGACGACAACACACCGGTCACCTACCTCGCATCCCCCGACGGATCCTGGTGCGAGATCACCCGCCAACCCCACAGCACCGGCCACCACCACGTGCGCGAAGCAGGGCCTACCCAGCTCTGGGCGGCCATCGAAACCGCCTGGACCCAATGGACCCAGCTCAGCGCACCGCCCTGGCACCAATTCGGGCTCACCGCCACCCCCACCGAACACCGAATCTGGCACCAAGACCCTGACAGCGATCACCAATGGGCACTGCCCCCAGACCCCACTTCCCCATAGCCGCGTCCCACCAGAGGTACCCCACAGCCGCCAAGCCTGTGTGCACCTCCTGGTGGCAACCCGCTTCAGCGGGGCAGTATCGGGGGAAGGAGGATTGGTGTGGACAAGATGACGCTGGGCGAGCGGCTACAGGAAATACGACGGTGGCATCAGCTGAGCCTGCGGGAGGCGGCGGGTCGGGCTGGGTTGTCGGTGTCGGTGTGGGGTCAGGTGGAGCGCGGTGAGAAGGCGGTGGCCAACCTCTACACGCTGGAGGCGATGGCCCGTGCACTGTGGGTGCACCCGACTGAGCTGGCTGGGCAGCCCTGGGCACCGCATGATGTGGTCAGTTCCGAGGCCCACGCCGGGCTGATCGGCATCGAGGTCGCGATGGAGCGCTGCGAGCTGGGCGTTGACCCGGAGGTCGGGGTGCGGGACTGGCCGGAGATTGTCGCGGATCTGGAACTGCTGGAGAAGCTGCGGCACTGGAGTGCTGATCTCGCGGCGCTGGGCGGGCTGACGCCGGCGCTGTTGGGGGAGTTGCACGGTGCGTATGTGCGGTTGCCTGATCGTCGGCGGGAGATTCTGCTGGGCTTGATGCGGGCATACAGCTCGGCGGCGATGGTGACCACCCGCCTGGGCGTGCGCGGTTTGCCGATTCTGGCCGCCCACGGCGTGGCGCAGTGCGCCCGCGCCCTGGGCGATCCGGTCTGGCTGGGTTACGCGGTCTGGCTGCGCGGTGCCGCGACGGGTCAGCTTGATCGGGTCGCGCAGTACCGGCGCTCGGTGGCCGCGGCCCAGACGCTGACCGGCAAGCTGAACGACGTCGACGCGCTGCAAGCGTGCGGGATGCTGCACCTGTCGGCCGCGCTGGCGGCCGCAGCGCAGGCTGACCGCGATATGGCGGCCACCCATCTTGAGGAAGCCTCGGCGCTGGCGGCGCGGATGGACACCGAGGTCGGTACCTGGGCGAATCTGTGGTTCGGGCCGGCCAACGTCGGCGTCTGGCGCACCAGCCTGGCCGTCGAGCTCGGCGAGCACCGCCAGGCCGTGCGGGCTGCCACGGCGGTGCACCCGGAGTTGCTGCCGACGTCCCGCCAGGCTCAGTTCTGGGCCGATCTCGGCCGCGCCCTGGTCGCGGGGAAGAAAACCCGAGAGAAGGGCGTGCGTGTGATGTTGCATGCGGATCAGCTGGCTCCGCAGCTGATCCGCACCGACGTGTTCGTCCGCGAAGCGATCGCTGACCTGCTGCGCCAGGCCCGGCGCGACGCCGGCGGCCGCGAGCTACGCGGCCTGGCCCGCAGCCTGGGAGTCACCCCGATCCGGTGATCCTGGCCGGTGTGCACCCCAGGTGCACAAAAACGCCAAATCAGGCGCCACGATCCCTAGCATGGTGCAGGGATCACGCCCAGACTCACTCACCACGCCCGTACACGGGCGTGGCCGGTCTGGCGCGAGCTCGGCCTGTGTCCAGCTTCCCGCGACCGGCATCGAGTCGGCTTACGCTCTGAGCCCGGAGTTCTTGGCATCATTGGCGTTGCAGCGAGCCCAGCAGGGCGGGCCGGCTACGTCGCACGATTGCGACGTCGATCACGGTCAGTGGGTACCCGACCCGCAGTTCCCCACCACAACGTCGGCCGGCCGCCGGCCGAGCCGCCCCGTGCCTGTCTCTTCCGCTCCAGGCGGACAGCCGGATCCCACCCCTCGCGCTGAGCACGCCAGCCTGCCCGTCCGCTCACCCGGTACCCACCTGCATCCCCAGCTCCGCCACCCATCGGTGGTCGGCCGCCCCCCTGGCCGGGCCCGAGTGCGGGCTGGGTGGGTGATCGTGTCATGAGCGCCGCCGGGCCTGCCGGGACACAAGATCGCCGGCTGGCCGTCGGTTGAGCGAGCGGCCCCCGACGCTCGGCTCCCGGCGGCCAGCCGGTCACCAACCCGCCCCCGCAAGATGGGAGGTGCACCACATGCCCGTTGCAGCACCGCAACCGGCCCATGACCCATGGTGCGATGTCGATGGCACCCACATTTCCCTGTTCAGCCGGGTCGAACAAGTCGCGGAAAACCCGGAACACGAGGCGCTGTTCTCCCGGCTGCACCAGCAGGGTCAGGTCCTCGGCCGGGGCACCGACCTGATCTACATCCGTTTCGACGGCGAGAGCCAGCTGCTCAGCCTGCGACCCCACCTCGTGCGCCTGCTCCCCGACGAGCCGGACAGGTACTGATGCTCACCGTGCCCAGACCGCAGGCGGACTCAGCGCGGCACCTCTCACCGCAGACGCTGGCCTGGCTGGCCGATCGACCCCACGCGCGCCAGATGGTCCACTCGATGTGGGACACGCTCGCCGAGCTCGAACAAGCCGGTCACCACCCCGGCGCGATCAGCGCACTGCGCTGGGTCCTGCTCAACCATCAGCCGCACACCCGCGCCGGTCGCTGCCGAGCCTGCCGCCGATCCAGCTGGCACCGCCTCTGGCGGCGCCGCCCCTTCCCTTGCAGGGTCTGGATAACCATCCATATCGAGCTTCAGGGACTCTTCAGCGGCAATCGCTCCCACACCCCCGTTTCGCTGCGTAGACGCTGGACGCAGGTCTGACCATGGGCCAGCACGGCCGGGCGTTTCGGGTCTCCTCAGTCTTCGGTGCCGCCGGGCTGGCGTGCCGGTGGGTCGGATAGCTGCTCGTCGCGGCGCCGGCCGCGGCGGCTGGCGCCGCGCGCGGGCCCGCCGCTGGCGGCCCGGTCGGGTTCGCTGCGAGTGCGGTCGGCTGCGGTGAGCCCCTGCAGCTGCGCGCGGTGGGCTGCGCGGATCTCCTCAAGCCGCGTGTCGGTGTCGGTGCGCAGCTGCTCCAGCTCGGCGCGGTGCTCGGCGCGCACCCCGGCCAGCTCCTCTCGCAGCTGCTCAGCGGCGGCGTGCTCGTCGACGGCGCGCTGCTCGGCAGCCGCCCCGGCAGCGCGGAGCTCCTCGAGCCGCGCGGTGGTATCGGCGCGTAGCTGGTCGCGGTCGTTGCGGTAGTCGGTGCGTAGCCGCTCCAGCTCGGCGCGGTGCTCGGCGCGCACCCCGGCCAGCTCCTCTCGCAGCTGCTCAGCGGCGGCGTGCTCGTCGACGGCGCGCTGCTCGGCAACCGCCCGGGCGGTCTCCGCGGCCTGCGCGGCCTGCTGAGCCTCGGCGACCTGAGCCTCGGACTCCCCCGCCACCCTGCGGATCTGCTCCTCGGCACCCGCCCGGGCGTCAGTGACCTCGGCCCGGGCTGAGGCCTGCACCGCTGCCACCTGCTGCTCGGCCTCAGCCTGGGCGTGGGAGACCTGCTCGGCTGCCTTCTCTCGGGCCCTGGCGATGTCGACTGCGGCCTGCCTGACAGCGTCCGCCTGCTCGGCACGAGCGGACTCGGCGGCGGCCTCGGCAGCCGCCCGGGCGGCCTCGGCAGCCTCGGCCCGCGCGATCGCCTCCTCGGCCGCGGCGTCGGCTTCGGCACGGTGCTGGACCTGGTCCGCGGCGGTCTCCCGAGCCTCCCGGGCCACGCGCTGCGAGGCGAACACCGCGGCCTGCGCCTCATCGACCTGCCGACGGGCATCGTGGTGCACCGCCTCGATCTCGGTCTCCACCGCGTCGACGTCGCCTAGGGCCCGCAGGGTGGCCACCGCCCGCTCGGCGACCCTGCCGAACTCCCCCAGCATGGCTTGCAGCTGCTCAGTGAGCTGCCCCGCGCTGGCCCGCCCCATTGTCACCGGCCGGTCCAGCGATAGGCCGCCCTCCCCCGCCGAGGCTCCGGACTGCTCGCGCTCCAGGCGCCGGCGTGCCCGCAACGCGGTAGTCGGGTTGTGGTCAGGGTCTTCGCAGTACATCGGTCGCTGCCCCGGCCCCGTAGCCGGCTTTCGGGACCGAGTGCACCCCGGGTAGCGGCAGACCGCCGGGGCATCGGGAGGGGCGCTCTTGCTCATGCCCTCATCATGCCATGCATCTTTGTGATGGAGCAATGCGTAAAGAGCATTGCATTGTTGTGATGCATTGTCTCTCCACGTCCTTCGCTGGGGCCGCTGCCCGGCCCCCTCACTCGCGACGGCAGCGCCGACGATGCGGCCCTTCCCGGCCAGCACCCCACACGGCGGCGCCCCTCTCTTCCCGCGCACCCACACCCCCGCCCCCGCTGGCGGAGTTCCCGATCTCGCGCGGACAGGACACCGAGCCTTGCTTCGTGGCTTCGCCACTCGGTCGCTGCGCCACCAGATCGCACAGTGACCTTGCGATGGTGTGGCCGTGTGATGTCATCGCTTAATCGCGAGGTCACACAGACACAGCGTCACCCAGTGACGTAGCCACGAGACCGCCCAGTGGCTTGATCACCTAATCGCAGCGCCACAATGTGATGCGGTCACAACGCGGCTTCGTCATGCAGTCACTACATCACTGAATCGCACGGTTGCTAGGTCACTAGCTCGCATCGTCACAAAATCACCTGGTGATGCAGCCACGGAGCCGCATAGCCACTGGGCGGCGTGGCGGCGCGATCGCACCGTCACGGCGTGGCACACTCGACTCAGTCGCTGCGCCGCATGATCGCACCGTGATCACGTGGCTTGGTGATGTTGCGATTACGTGGCCTCATCACTCAGCCACACGATCACTCAGTGATGAGGCCACAAAGCCGCAGGGCGGCGCGGTCACTTGGTCCCACCATCGCGACGTGACGCAATCACGTTGTCGCTTCGCCACTGCCACACCCATGGGAGGTTCAGCTCGGTGCCTGCAGAGATCATTGCCGTCGCGAATCACAAGGGCGGTGTTGGCAAGAGCTTCACCGCCGTCAGCCTGGCATCGGGCATGGCGCACGCCGGTTGGCGCACGCTGCTCGTCGACTGTGACGCGCAGGCGAACGCCACCTCGATGTTCGATCCGGACGACCAGGTCGAGTTCGACCTGCTGGACGTCATCGTGAACGGGGTCGAGGTCGCCAAGGCGGTGATCACTACTCGCGTCCCTGGTCTGGACTTGCTGGGGGCATCGCTCGACGTCGCGCGGCTGGACCAGGAGCTCATCACCCGTCATTACCGTGAGGAGCAGGTACGCCGCGCGTTGGCGCCGCTGCTGGAGAACTACGACGTGATGGTCTTGGACCTGTCGCCGAATCTCGGCCAGCTCGTGATCACGGCGCTCAACGCCGCGACCGGGTTGATCGTCCCGACCGATGCCAGCAGGTGGGGCCATCGGGGCGTCGCGATGTTCTTGGAGTGGGCGGAGGAGCTGCGACGCGCAGACGTGCTCCGCGCCGAGCTCCTAGGCGTCGTGCTGACCAAGTACGAGGCGGGCACGCGGATCAGCCGGGAGGTGCGGGATGGTCTGCAAGCCGGTCCGTGGCCCATGTTCAACACCCTGATCCCCAAGCGGGTCGCGGCCGAGCGGATGGTCGCTGAGCTGCGAGTTGTCGGGGACCCGGAAGCGGACCTCGATCTGAGCCAGGCGTATGCCAACCTCACCGCGGAGGTCCTTGAGCGCTTGACCGCCTCCATTGCACGACGGGGGAGGCACGCACGTGGCTAAGAACGCGGGCCAGACCGTCGCCGCTCTGCTAGCGAAGGCCCCACCGCCCCCACGGCGAGCTTCGGCGTCCTCCGCCCCGGCGCTGGAACCAGACCCGGGGGAGAAGGACGCTCACGAGGTCGAGTCGAGCGCCGAAGCCGCACCGCCAGCCACGGTGGTCGCAGCGGCTGCGGCGCCGTCGCGTGACCAGCGAAGGTCTCCAAGATCAGGTGAGTCATCGGCGCCGGCTGAGCCGGCAGCGCCGCCGACGCTGCGGCTATCTCAACCGACCGCCGAGGCGCTACGAGCGGCCTGGTTAGAGGAGAAGAGCTCCCGGGTGCTGCTGACCTACCAAGACTTCGCCGGCGAAGTCATCACCGCCGGTCTCCGTGGCGGTAGCCGCGAGACCGCGGTCGGTGACGAAGCCTCCTCCGGGGACCGCCGGCCGGTCCCTCGTACGCTGCGGCTGTCCCAACCGACCGCCGAGGCGCTACGAGCGGCCTGGCTAGAGGAGAAACGCTCCCGGGTGCTGCTGACCTATCAAGACTTCGCCGGCGAAATCATCACCGCTGGCCTCCGCCAAGCGCGCCAGCACACACCCCAGCAATAGCCCGCGCGGTCAGGAGACGAGCTGGTCGGCGATCTCGCCCAGAGCAGTGGCGGCTTGGTGCAGGCCGAGTGATGGGGCGCCGGACTGGACGGCAGCGACGCCATACCGATAGCTTTAACGGTATGGCACCACGAGAGCGGACCACCAAGAAGATCACCGTCACCCTGCCGATCGAGGATGCTGAGGCGGTGGAACGCCTCGCCGAGTCTGGTCAAATCGAGTCTGTCAGCCGGTACGTCACCGAGGCCGTGGCATTCCGTCGCGCCCGCGAAGACGGCCTAGCCGTGCTCGAAAGCCGGTTCGGCAAACCACCCGACTACGCCATGGAATGGGCCCGCAACCTCGTGGCCCGCCGCCTCGGGTCACCAGGCCCCACCGCGTGAGCCAGGCCTTTGGTGGCTGGGTGCTCGACCACCATGCCCTAGCGTCCTGGGCCCGGGTCGAGCCCTACGCCCAGTCCCTGGTCTGGTCGGCGATGGAGGTGGGAATGGCCGTGGCCGTTCCGGTGGCGGCACTGCCCTTGGCCTACGCCGCTACCCGCGAGTCTGACCATGACGTCCTACGCGCTCTGCTGGAACTCCCGGTGACACTGCACGACCCGCTCACCGAGGCCGACGCCCCCGAACTGGGCCGCATCCTCGCCAGCGCCGCCGACCCGGGCGCGCTGGCCTCCGACGCGCTGGCCCTGGCCTGCGTCGTGCACTCCGCCCGCCGCCGAGGCTGGCCCGTGCTCACCGGAAACGCCGCAGCGCTGCAAGCCCTGGACCCGGACCTGGGAATGGACGAGCTGCCGTAACCGACAGCCGAGCCGAGGCCATGAAACCAGCGGCGGGCGGAGGTCTCGGGTCAGACCGGTGGGGAGGTGAGCTGGCCTGCGAGTCGCTGGCGTAGCTGGTCTCTGCGATCAGTGCGGCCCGGTCGTATCCTGGGTGGGATGACGCTGACCGGATGTCCGGCGGGCGCCGAATCCTGAGGAGCATGCAGTGGGGCTGCTCATGGTGGCCCCTTCCTTGGCTCGGGGGTGGGCGATCCCAGGTCTGGTCGCCCACCTGGGTCAGAACAGGGGCTTAAGCTCGGCAAGGACAGTCGGCATCGACGTCACCCATGGCGGGGTGAGACCGTGGGAGTAGTAGAGGTCGATGAGTTCATCTTCGAGGCCTCGCTGGTAGGCGACGTACTCCTGGTCCGACATCAAGGAGAAGTCATCGAGGTGATGGCAGGCGGTAGTCGTGCAGGTCATCGGGGCCTCCGGGGCTCGGTGTGAGTGGAACGCGGCCCTGGCCTCAGCGCACCGGGGTGGGGTCCCGCAGGGACGGCGGGGGTTCCGGCTGGCCCATCCCGGTGTGATCGCTGCACCCAACCGGCAGCCGACCGGCACACCGCACGCGATCTCACCGGGATGGGTTGGCCGAGTTCATCGCCGCTTGCCCCACCCCGGTGTGCTGACCTCCTGGGCGTTCCACTTGGCGGCGATCCCCGGAGGCCCCCCGATCACCAGCCGCAGCCCGGTGGCGCAACCCGAGTACCCGGACACGGGTTCCGGGCCGCTCAGTCACCGAGGAGGTGGGCAATCTCGCCAACGGTGGCGGCCTGGTGGAGGTCGACCAGACTCGCGGTTAACACATGCGGGTCGATATGCCCGTGCTGGTCGCGGGCCGGGCAGTACAGGGCGCAGCAGTGGTCGTCGCCGATGGTGACCGCGACGGTGTCCAGTTCGCCGCCGAGCAGCGCGGTGCGGGCGGCGCGTAGGGCGGCGGTCCACGCGGCCGCGTGGCCGGTGGCGCGGCCGCTGCGGCGGCGGTCGGCGTTCTGTGCGCCAATGGCGGTGACAGCCCAGTCGTAGCCCGGTGCGGTGGTGGTCATGGGGGCAGCGTCACGGCTGCTCTCCCAGGGTGGAAAGAGCAATGCCCGCGAGCTGTGGACACCATCAGGGATATCCACAACCCGCGGGGCAGGCCTTGACGGCTACCCGCCGTTGAGGTAGCGCTGCGCGTCGAACCAGGCTTCGCCGATGCGCCGCCAGGACTGCCGGTCGCAGACCTGCCACACCAGCCGGTCTACCCGTACCCGCAGATGAGGAGGGGTCCGGGTTTCCCGGCGGCCCTCGATCCACTGGGTGGCGACCTCGACGGCTCCGACCAGCCGGAGCACGACACCGAGGGGGTAGGTGCCGGGTTGGGGGGCCAGCCAGGTCTGAGACACCCGCTCGGGGAGCCGGGCCGCGGCGAGGTACTGCGCGGCGTCCCACTGCTGGCGGATCCGCCCGGCCACGGCGGGCTCGGTGAGGTACACCACGGCGTCACCGATGCGGGCGGTGACCTGCTGCTCGGGGTGCCCGACGGCGTGCGGGTACACCTCGGTAGGCACCGGACCGGCCACCCGCATCACCACGGCCAGCACGGTGGAGCTCAGGACGGGGGCAGACTGCGGGCTCGTCAGCTGCTGGGTGGCCATGCTGGTGCTCCTTGTTCATTCGTGATCGGTGGAGGGCGGCGAGGCGGCTGGTCAGGCAGTGGCTGCCAGCTGCTCGCGGTTGTGCTCCATGCCCTCCTCGCGCGGGGACTTGCCGGTCTTGGCGACCACGGCGGTGGCGAAGCGGAGGCTGACTGCGACGTCGCTGGCTTCGAGCTTGTCGCGGCGTACCGAGTAGTCGGAGCCGGCCGGGGTGTAGGAGTCGTCCAGCAGCTTGCCGGTGACGGTGACGGCCATGCCCTTGGCCAGGGTGGCCCGGACGTTGTTGGCCAGGTCCCGGTAGGTGACGACGGGCTGGAAGCGGGTCCGCGACATCCAACGGTTGCGGGTCTTGTCGAAGTAGCCGTTGTCGACCGCGAGGTCGAAGGCAAAGATCGTCTCGCCGGAGCGGGTCTGCCGGGGCTCGTAGATCTTGCTGACGTTGCCGGTGAAGGTGATCTCGTTCATGGCTGTCTCTCCCTGGGGCTCAGTGTCGGTGGAACGCGGCTTGCCTCAGCGGGCCGGGGGAGGGGTCCGCCAGGACGGCGGGGGTTCCGGCTCGTCCAGCCGGGGTGGGATCGCGTAGCGACCGCCGCAGGCGGCTCGTCTCACCCGGGTGGAATGGGCCGGGTTCATCGCCGCTCGCCCCTCCCGCGGTCTGCTGACCTCCGGGCGGTCCACTGGCTCCGAGGGCGCGGGAACGGCAGCGACCGAGCACCAATGCCGCACGGCGGCAGCCCGATGACCGAGCTGGCTCACACAACTGCGTAGCGGTGATCCGGAGCGCGGCGGGTGTGTCGACCGCGTCGCAGCCCCGGTACCCAGTCGACGGACGAGGGTTAACCCAGTCAGGTGGCTCTCGGGAAGGGAGGGTAAAGAGGTTGATCGCCTCAGGCCACGTACCGGGGTGTACAGCCGAGCCGCTGAGGGCTCGGCGACCAGACCGGAGCAGGTTCGGCGAGGATGGACCTCGTTGTCGCGGTCATCACGTACGCCCGCAGCGTGACACGGCTCACCTGCGGCTAGGATTGGTCCCGGGCGTCGTAAGAACGTCCGCGAGCTCGCGTCCCCAGTCGGTCATCGGCGGCTGGGCGGCCGACCGGTACATCGCCCAGAACGCACCGTCCAATCCCGCCGGGTCGGCAGCCGCGGCGAACGCCCCGGGCGGCATCCCTCCTTGGGCGGCCTCTCAACCGGTTGGAGGTGCAGTGAGCGTGATCGTCCCGTGGTCGCCGATCAGCACTCCTATGGAGTCATGCACGTTCACCTCATACTTCCCCGCGGCGCTGCCACCCGCGTCCAGCATCGTGAACAGCTGGTGCGCCGACGCTAGCAGCGCCGCGTCCCGGTCTGCGCTGACCTCGACCAGCTCTGCCTCCAACGCTCCCCGCCATGCTTCTGGCTTGCTCTCGTGCTCCTCCAGTGCAGTTTCCGCCGAGCGGCGCCCAGCGAGCCGACGCTGTACCAGGGTCTTCAAACCCTCGTATGCGTCCATGACGGCATCAGTCGCCGTGCCCTGTGCACCCGCCACCGCACCCGCCGCCAATGCGGTCACGATCAACGAAATCGGATCCATCAGTCCTACCTCCAGGTACGTCAATCGATGACGGTCGGACCGCGCCTCGGCTGCTTCACCCTCGTCTCGGTGCGCGTGATGTTTTTCCGGCCGACGGTTGTGCCGCGTCCGTCCACGACGCTGATGCCGTCCGCGCCGAACCGAACCGCGGGTAGCGGATGTGCCTCCGCACTCGACATGCCGGCGAACGTCGTCAGATCGAGGAGATCAGGGATACGCTCGATGTTGTGCGCGAAGGCCGCACGGCCCGTGTCTGATTGGGGATTCCAGCAGTATTGGAAATAAGCCGCTCGGAACGTGACGTTTCTGAGTAGTTGCGCGGCGGGGAGTTCGAACTGCTTCAGCCTGTGCTCGATGCGGGTGCGTACGCGGGCGTGGTCGCCGATGACCACGCCGGTGGAGTCACGGACGGTCACGGGCGCTTCGTCGGGCACAGCCAGTTCGCAGACTGTGTTGGTTGTGCCAGGTTGTGCGGTTGGTGTGCCAGGTGCGCTGACCCCCCTAGTCGGGTGGACGTCCTCGTCGGGCAGGAACATGCAGAACAGCAGGTTGCCGAGGAAGCTCTGCGGATTCTCGGCTAAGAGGTTCGCCGACCAGCGCAGACCCCAGCTCCCGTCAACTTCGCGGTGCAGCGACGCCATCGAGATCGAGGTCTGCGCGCGGTGCATGTCGAAGTGCTCGATAACGGTCAACCGCCCGTGGTCGCCCACGAGCACTCCGAAGGACTTCCGAATGTCGATGGACGGCCCGACGGCTCGGCTCGCCGCCGTCTCGGTGAAGATCTTGTCCTGACCGACTTGGACGACTTGCAGTGTGCGGGGTTCCTGATGATGGGCCGGCGCCAGTGCGCCCGGCACCGCCGCAAGCTGATCCCACCGTGGCCCCAAGAAACCCGCGACAGGACGCCGGATGCGGGGGTTGCCGTCGGTGTAGTCGCGTCCAGGAATCGCGACGGGACGCCGGACGCTGGAGTTGCCGTCGGTGTAGTCGCGTCCAGGAATCGCGACGGGACGCCGGACGCTGGAGTTGCCGTCGGTGTAGTCGCGTCCAGGAGCACGCGCGCCGCAGGGGCCGAGGTCGCCACCTTCGAGTCTCATGTGACCCCCCGGATCCGGGTCCAACCGAGCTGTGATTCAGGTTACCTCGAACCGCGGCACGAACACCGGGGCAAACGACCGGGTCTGTGTGGGCCGGCCCGAGGTAGTGCCGGTGTCGCGGGTACGCGCTCGATCGAAGGTAGCTCAGTTGTCCGGGTCCCGGCCCCCGGAGGCCGGGAC
Organism: Pseudonocardiaceae bacterium; assembly: GCA_050700115.1. GTDB lineage: Bacteria > Actinomycetota > Actinomycetes > Mycobacteriales > Pseudonocardiaceae. The sequence goes on along the minus strand of JBOHGG010000024.1, from coordinate 8,521 downwards.
CGGCAATGCTGGTCAGAGGCTCGGGTCGTAGCAGTCCCGGCACTCGCCGACGAGCAGATCGTCGCACTGGCGTTCCTGCCGAGTGCGCTCCAGCTGGCAGGTGCGGCAGATCCTGGGGCCGAGCCGAACGGGGACGGGGTAGCGGGTGGCGGTGGTGCGCTGCAGGAGATCCATGTCCAGGTGTCCTTTCTCGGGAGTCGTCCAGGAGCTGGGGCAGCTGGGCTCACCAGTCGCCGGGGTCACCGACGTCGGCGGCCAGGCCCTCGGCGATAAGCGCCCGAAGGGCGTCGTGGTCGTCGCCCTGGCTCCATCCGTCGGACGAGGAGGGGGTCTGGGTGGGCATCGGGGCCTCCTGGGGCTGGGGTGTCGGTGGGACGCGGCTGTGCCTCAGCGCACCGGGTGGGGGTCCGCAGGACGGCAAGGGTTCTGGCCCGTCCAGCCGGGTGGGATCGCACAGCGACCGCCGCAGGCGGCTTGTCTCACCCGGCTGGACGGGCCAGGTTCCTTGCCGCTTGTCCCCGCCCGGTGTGCTGACCTGTGGGCGGCCTACTGACGCCCGAGCCAGGCTCACGGGTGATCACACAGGCGCTGGGGGACAGCAGCGGGAAGGTGACGATCACAGCGAGGAACTCGGGCTGACCCACGGGGCCACCGGCTGGTGATCACGGCTGCGCAGGGGGAGGCCTCTGCGGGTGGCGCCCCCGCCTGCAGCGGGTCGGGTACTCCGGCGAGGAACCCCCCGCTGGCGGCTCGGCCGGACGGGCCAGGAGTTCAGCCCTCGAGTTGGCGGGGGTTGCGCCGGCCGCGGGCGATCCCGTTGGTGATGTGGCCGGTGGCCTCGCGGCGGGTGAACCGGTCGGCGCCGCTGTCCAAGACCGCGGCCGCGACCAGCAGGGTCTCGGTGGCAACGGTCTCGTCCAGCGCTCCGGCGCCGACCAGCTCGCCGAGACGGGCCGCCGAGCAGAACAGGGTGTGGGCGCGGGTGCCGGGTACGGCCCGGATCACGGCGGCGGTCTCGCCGTCGAGCGCGGCCGCCACGTAGGCGTCGAGCCGGCGACCAGCGCTGGGCAGCTGGATCGGGGCGCGCACCGGCGCCGGGGGAGGGGTGAGCGCGGTGACCAGCCAGTGCGGCAACGCGACCGGGTCGACGTCGCGCACGACCCGGTACAGCCGCGGGTTGCCGTCGACCCGGCGTATGGAGCCGGCGGCGATGATCCCGCCGCCGGCGGCGCGGGTGTCGATGCACCAGCCCAGACCCGCACCGGTATCCCCGGTGGTGTTGCGGAGCTCGCGGTCGGCCGGGGCGAGGAAGTAGCGGTGCTCCCCGCCGGAGGGAGTGACCACGGTGTAGGTGTCGATCGGGTCGGGCTGCTCGGCCCGCTGGGCGAGGATCCGCAGCACGTCGCGTCCGTGGGTCACGCCGAGCTGGGCCCACGGCAGCGGCCGCTGCCCGCGGGCGGCATCCAGGTCGATCACCACGAGCCCGGCGGCCTTGCAGCTGATGCCGATGTTGTAGGGCGCCGTCGCCCACCAGCGGGTGATCTGGTCCAGGTCGCAGGTGGCGCGGTTCTCCCAGTCCCGCACCGCCGGGTACTTGCTGTAGGGATAGAGCGGGAACACCGGCCAGCCCCGCTCGACGGCGCGCAGCGCGGCGGCAAGCCGCGGTCGCGGACTCCCGATGTGAGTGCGCGTCGAGCGACTCCTGATCGGCATGGCGGTCAAGGTGCAGTCCCCCTTCGGGATCGAGGCGAGGCCCGGCGGTTGCGGACCGGTGAGCGTGATGGCGGGCCGATGGCTGTCGGGCCGGGACCGTGTGGCCAGCACCCGCGTCATCGAGGTGGGGGCCACACCGAATCCGGATGGCCCCCACCAGCGTCTGTCGATCAGGCCGCGATGTCCTTGTCGACCTCTGGCTCCTCGTCGGAGCCCGGTTCGACGGAATTCGGCTCGTCGGCCTCGGTGGGCTTGAGCACCAACATCTCGACATCCGACAGCGGGTAGTTCCACCTCTGCAGCTGCCGGAAGTAGGCGACCTGGTCGCGGGTCGGTGACCGCCAGGCGTGCCGATCGGTGCCCATCTCCAGGGCGCCGACCAGCATCGCCACCGTCAGCGTCGTCGCCCGCGCGGGGCTGGCCTTGGTGGCTGCGACCGCGATGACGTGGGTCTGGGTCCGGCCGTAGCCGCGGTCAGGCTGCTGGAGTCCCAGCAGTTCGAGTGCGACCGAGTGGTAGGACTACATCGCCTTGCGCACATCGTGGCTGCCCTCGGCCAGCGTCTCGGCGATCCACCGCGCCCCGTCAGGCGGCGCGGTCTTGCGGGCGAAGAACGTCGTCAACCAGGCCCTGCGCACCGTGGTCGCGGAGTCCCACGCCTTGTTGTTCGCGACGACCTCGCGCCGGGCGGCCTTCTGCTCCTCGGTCATCGGACCGGTGATCTTTGCGGTGGTGGTCACCCCGGCCGCGGTGTAGCGCTCGGCATGCCCGTGACCTGGGAAGTCGGTGCACACCGCCACCGCGACGACCCGCTCGGCCATCGGACGCCAGGAACCCCGGTCCGCGATGAACGCGGCGTGGCCGGGGCAGGATGCGTGCTCGTCGGCGGTCAGCTCGGTGCCCGGTGCCGTGTCCGGGGTGGCGCGTAGCTCCGAGAGCCTGCGGATCTTGCCACCGGACAAGGTGTCCGGGCGATGGATGACCGTGACCCCCTGCTCGGTGAGCCCTCCGGTCAGCTCCGCGCGGAGCCGAGCCTCCTCACGGTCGTCGCGCAGCTGCTGGGTGATGTGGTCGAACTGCTCGGGACGCTTGCTGGCCGCGGTCGTCAGCCTGGTCACCGCGGTCTCGTCGTCAGCGAACTCGGCGACGGCGGCGGCCTGGGCCAGATCGAGCACGCCCTCGGCGACGACGTCCATCGCGACCTGGCTCTCCGCGACCGCCGCGGCGGTCTTGACCCGCTTCGTGCCGATGTGGCGACGGCGGGCGATCTGCCCGGCGGTCCGGCCCAGGCCCAGTAACTGCTGGGTGGCGCGGGCCTCGTCGGCGTCGCTGATTCCGCTGCGGTGCTCGTTCTCCCCGAGTTGATCGAGGATCCGGTCGATCCTCCGGTCACGCTCGTCGGTGACCTGCTGGGTCTCGACGATGACCCGAACCCGGTCCAGACCGGCTTCGATGGCCGCCAGGACGCGCTTCTGACCGGTCTGCACAACCAGGCGACCTGCCTCGTCGCGGCTAACCGGGATGATCTGGTGAACGCCGCGGTCCTTGATGTCGGCGACGAATCCCTTGTCCAGCTCCACTGCCGTGCGCACGTTGTCGCCGATGATCAACTCACGGGGATCGACCCAGAGGACCTCGGCGCCCACCGCGGTGTCGGCGGTGCTCTGCCTGGGAACGACATCGGTCGGCCGGTGGTCCTCGTGATCGTGGCGGGCGGGTATCTCGGTGGTGGTCACTATCGGTTCTCCCTGTTCGTGGCGGCACCGGAGTCGCGACGGGCTGCGGCACGCAAACGGATATCCACCCGACGATGCGGGTGGATTGGTCGGCTGCTGTCCGGCGTGGGGACGCACTCGCCAAAGCGCCGGCGTCCAACGACGGGGCGGGGGCCCGGCACCGCCCAGCCGGGGTGGACCAGCCAGGATGTCCCCCCTTGCAGGGTTGTTCAAGGCTGGTTCACCCGCGCTGGGCGGTGCCGGGCCATCGCCCCGACGGGATGACGGCGCTAGAGTGCACGGCCCCACAACAACGGGCAGCGAACGAATCCACCCGGTAGAGAACGGAAATAGCCGTTGCTGGACGCGGCTGCTGGATGTCGGCGAGGGGCAGCGCTACTCGCGGCTGGATGCGTTGCGGCGGTCACCGACGGGTATCCGGGCCAGCCACGAACGGCGCTGGAGCGGGCGGCGGAGATTCGAGGACCTGGCCGAGCATGACGGGACGGACATCGTGGACATCGCCGAGCCCCGCCGACGACGACGCCGGTGCGAGTGGGGAGCAGAGCTGGTCAAGCGCTACTAGACCGTCCGACCTCGTTCGGGCCTGTGTTGTCTGGAGGTCCGTGAAGGATGTCACGTATCCGGTGTGCGGGTGCGTCGGTGGGCGCGAAAACGGCGCGACCGATAAGGACCAAGGTTGCGATAGCGAGCAGCAGCAGGCCGACGACAAAGATCAGCCAGGCAGCCGAGGGGATCCCGGCGCTGAGGATCAGTGGCAGCATCGCGGATCAGTCCAAGTAATCCCTGAGCACCTGGGAGCGCGAGGGGTGGCGCAGCTTGCTTAGGGTTATCGACTCGATCCTCCTGATCGTCCGCGTCGAGGTGCGCAGTTCCACTGCGAGTTGTTTCTGGGTTTTGCCGGTGAAGCGGCCTCGAATCACTCGCGCTTCTCGTTCGCTGATGGTCGCCAGTACGGCCTGCAGCTGATTTTCAAGCAAGGTCTGCGCGGCGGCGGCGACAGGGTCGTCTCCCGCAGCCAGGATGTCGGCGAGCGCCACACCATTCGAATCCAAGGAGCCGGGCTGCTCGGAGAGCAGTCCGATCGGCGCCCCGCGCAGCTGCGTCTCCCATACCGGGCGATGCAGCCGGTGTTGGTATGCCGCTTCGATGCGGAGGTCCGTCACTGTGTCGCGAACGGCGGAGAACTCGTCGTCCACCGACCGGTGTACCCAGCCGCCTTCCAGCAGTGCGGCGCTGGCCCCGTCGACTCGGCTGTCCGTGGCGCGTAAGCCCAACCACTGCGCGATAAACCACTTGACGGTGGCGGTGTCTCCATCAAGGATCGCACCGCGGGCCAGCAGCGCTGCGGCGAGGGTGAGTCGAGCGACTTCACACTGCTCGCCGGTGGCGTTCCTGGCCAGGTCACACCAGCGTCGCAGGACCCGCCTCACTGCCGGCACGACCTCGGTGTCATCGTTCCAGGCACCGAACAGCTCAACGGGCAGCATCGGGCGCACAGTCGCACCAAGCGTACCAACGGTCGGCTGATCATCTGGTTTCGGGGACTGCTGTCTGGGGCGCGACCGCACCGATGCCACCAGGGCTGCGGCCGGTCGAGCCAGTGAGCGCCACACGTCCCGCATAGTCGGCGCGACAAGGTTTAGCGTCTGGTAGGTCTGGGCTGCCTGGCAGACGACGGCGGTATTGAGCGCTTCAACCTCAGCGGTGGTGTGTCCGAGGCGGCGAAGGAAGCCAACGCCAGTCGACTCATCGGGTGCGGCGAGCACACTCCAGACCGGCTCCAAGACCAACGACACCTCAGCCAACAGCTGATGCGCCGTGGCGACCGCAGGGCTGGCGGTGACCACCGCTAGCTGCTGGCGCAGAGACAGCAAGTCATCCACAAGCTCCGCGTTGTGCGGGTTCCCGTTCGCCGGGGCCATGCGGTCCTTCATGGGATGCGACCAAGTGTCGTGCTGCCTCATTCGACGCTCCTTGACCTCAGACTGCCGTTCAGCCCTCCTGTTCTTTAGGGCGAAGTTGGGCCGGTGTAGACCGACCGAGGCCGTCATGACGCCTGCCCGGGGCCTCGAAGCATCGAGAAAAGTTCGTCTGACCAGGCAAGATAACCTCACATCAATACGCGCTGTGATTTGCAACACATCGTCGTGATTTACAGGCTGGGCACGCTTCCATGGGCTTGGGCGACCAGAGACGGTCGGTGGCGCCAGCGGCAGTGAACCAGCGCGGACAGCTCCTCAACGGCGTCAGGATCGGTGGGGCCGTCGGGCGGCCGCGGGCCCTAGTGCTCCCAGGGCCGCGGCCCGTGAGCTGGATCAGGCGGCGAAGTCGAGGCGGTCAGCCAAGATCACGACGGCACGAACGCCGGTGCCGGAGCTGGCGAAAGCGCTATCGGGCAATTCTCGGTAGCCGCCGTGGAGGGTGATCAGTTCGCGCAGGTTGTCGTGGTCGTCGTCACGTCGGAAGGTGAAGTCGTTCGGGACGATCGCGACCAGCCGGCCCCCCGGCGCGAGCAGATCCCATGCTGCCAGGACGTGGCTGATCCAGGCGGCGGGCTGCTCGCCGGCACGGTACGGCGGGTCGGGGTGGTCGCGACAACCAGTGGCGCGGCTTTGAGGTATTCGATCAGCAGAGTCTCGGCCAATGCTTTGATCTCGGACAGGGTGAGCAGGTGCAGTCCGTCCGGGTCCGCGGTGTCGGTGACCTCGATGAGGAGTTCGGGGGCACCGTCTGGATCATGCTGCACAAGAGTCAGCGCGAAGGTCTGCTCACCGGTGGGCAAGCGGGTTGTGGTTGAGGCGTGCCGGGCTCCGCCGTCAACGGTGATACATCGCTGCAGTTCGCACCAGCGCGGGTGGTGCCGGACGCGGGTGGGCTGCCGGGGGTCGTTGATGATCTCGGTGGCCGGTTCGGGTGAGGTGGCGAATCCATGGGAATTCCTCTTGGTCAGTGCGGTGTGTGCGTGGACCAGGAGCCCGCAGCAGACCAGGGGTGGCGGTGTCAGGGCTCGGCGCGTGCGCCGACCGCGTAACGGCCATGGCCTTGGGCACCGCCACCCCTGGTCTGCTGGTCTTGGCTGGGCCACGTGCGCTGTCGCCCGGAGAAACCCGGATGCCCAGACGCCCCGGGGTTGAGGGGAGTTCGAGCCTCGTGGACTAGGGCGCGTCCCCTGGATCTTGGTGGGCGCATCCGGTAAACGATCGTCATGCTTGATCGCCATGACCTGGAGGAATGGGCGCGGCTGGAACCGTTGCTGCCTGACCGGACGCCACGCCGGGGTGGCCGGTGGGCCGACCATGCCCTGCGCCCAGCTCCTCCAAACCGGAATGTGGGGCTTACTTGCTTACTCGTGGCTCTCGTATCGACCCGAGGCCTGGGTGCCCGACGTCGCTGCCTTCCTCGAATACACCGAGGGCTTCGGCGCCGGGCGACCACTGGTGACGCCATGAGCTCAGCCCACTGCAATTTCTCGCAGCCGGCAAGGAGGCCTGCTCGCAGTCCTGGCCTGGTTCGATCAACGTGGCATACCCATCGAGCTGACCCAAGCCGGTGAAGAACTATTGCGCAGCCAGGCCCCCAGTTAGCGGACTATGCCAAGGAGCTGCTCGACCCCGCCCGCCTACCTTCCGAGAGACGCGCCGCGCCTCGCGTTTCTGTCGCAGCGCGTCACTCGTCGTGCCATCGGTCGGCAAGCAGGGCCTGGTCGGGCGGCTCGACGACCACGGCATGCTGTACTGATCAACCCGATCGTCAGGTGGTGACGTTACAGCGCAGGGCGTAATCCACGCCCCCGTCGTTGAACGAGAACTCGTTGGAGACTGGCGACGTGTTGAAGGGCACGGTGCCGAGGTCCCGGTCGTTGTTGCCGCCGCGCTCGCCGTCCCGCTCCATGAGCCTGACCACGATCCTCTCGTCGAACGTCCTGGTCACGTCCAGCGTGACCTCGTCGTCGTTGCGGGACTTGTCGATGAAGTGCGGCCCGGACAGGAAGAACTGCGAGCCGCCGTCGATGGCCAGGTAGATGTCGATCTCGTCTTTGCCGATCGGATCACGCTTCTTGATGCAGCGCAGGTTGGTGATGCGGAAGGTTGCCATCGCGGAGAGTCCTCATTCCTAATAAAGGGGAGCATTTGCGCTCCCGAACCAAGGAGGGCCGGGCGGCGCGTTTAGATACCCCGGCGCGATTCGCTGTGGGCGAAACGCGGCGAGGACGTTGACCGGGACCGCGACACCGCAGATCTCGGCGATGATGTTCCGCGGTTACGCCGACGCCGACGGCGCTCTCGGGGGTGCCGGTAGTCCCGGGGAAATTTCCAACGGATTTGCCTGACCTGCGGTAACGCGTGCGGGCAGCGTCGTTCGGATGGTGAAGAAATCGTTGGGACCGTCAGCCTCCACGTGCCAGGGGGCCGTGTGGTCTTGCTGAATGTGGGGCGTGCCGCCTTCAGCCCTTGGTCGGGTGGGTCTAGCCGCGCTGGCCGGTGATCCGGGCGCGCCTGGGCCGGGGGATCGCGTCGTGCTCGGTAGTGTGGCGGCTGGTGCGGAGCTCGCGCAGGTCCGGGATGTGGTTGTAGAGCGTGCCGGGGCTCACGCCGAGGATCTTGGCGATGGACTCGATGCTGTTGTCGGGGTTGGGCAGCATGTCCCGGGCGGCCCGCAGGATCTCGGGTGTGACCACGGTGGGCCGGCCACCGACGCGCCCGCGCATCCGGGCGGCGGCCAGACCCTCCCGGGTACCGGAGACGATGAGTTCCCGGATGAATTCAGCGAGGGCGGCGAATACGTGAAAGACCATGCGACCGCCGGGGGTGGTGGTGTCGAGGTTCTCGTGCAGCGAGGTGAACCCGACCTGGCGCTTACGGGCTGCGGTAGTCCTCGAGCAGCCGCGGGGCGTGGGCGGCGACCTCGGGGGAGCGGACCTTGACGTACATGCGCCTCTGGTCGGCCCGGGACTCCCGAAGCTACGGCCAACCGCCAACTCTGCGCCCGTTGTGTGAGCTGCGGTTAGGTCTGCTGGGTGGTGCTCTGCGGCTCGGGTCGGTGGATGATGCGGTGGATGGTGGATCGGC
>JBOHGG010000023.1:0-84038 GCA_050700115.1 Pseudonocardiaceae bacterium | reverse complement strand
CAACAGCTACCGGGTCAAGAAGCTCGGCGAGCCGGCCAGCACCCGCCACCGAGCACCGGCCACGATCAACATCCGCGAGCTAAAGCCCAGACCAGCAGCATGATCAACTTATGCTACGTGGCATTGAGTCTCGGACGGGACGTAGCTACCTCTTGCTGACCGTATTGAACCGCTCGTCGGTCAGTGGGCTAGCCACCACGCCATCGATGTTCGATCCCACCACGATCGCCGGTGGTGAGCTGGCGATCGGGATCCCAGACAAGAATTTTGCCATGATGTCTCGGTTGAGCTGCTGGTAGGCGGCGGCTTGCGCGGCTCGGTCCGACGTGGCGTCGGCTTGCGCGATGGCGGCGAACAGCGCGCTGTCGTTGAAACCGAACTCCGGCTTCTCGCGACCAAAGAACGAGCCGACGAAATTGCCGGCATTGTTGTAGTCACCGGTCCAGCCAAGCAGGTGCAGGTCGTGTTTGCCGAATTGCTGTACATCGTCTTTGTAACCACCGTTCCACGGCCGCGGCACAGGATTGACGGTAATGCCTACCTGCCGCAGGTTCTCAGCTATTAACATAAAGATGCGCTGTGGGTTGGGCATGTAGGGCCGCGTAACCTCGGTCGGGTAGTAAAAGTTCAGCGTGAGGTTGGACGCGCCCGCCTGGGCGAGCAGATCATTGGCCTTCTGCGGGTCGTAAGGGTACCGCTGGGCATCGTCGGCATAACCGCTGACCGTGCTCGGCACGAACTGGGTGGCGACCTCCGAGCCCTCAGGGAGCTCGTTGTGTACCAGCGCCTTACGGTTGATCGCATAGGCGAGCGCCTGGCGGACCCGCAGGTCACGAAGCGCCGGGTTGTTCTTCTGGTTGATCCCCAGGTAGAGGAGATTGAACGGCTGGCGCACCAATACCTTCATCCCATCCGCCTTCAGCGACGCGTAGTCGGCCGGCGACGGGAGATCGTAGCCGTCGATGGTGCCCGCCCGCAGCTCCTGCTTGCGCGCGTACTCATCTGGTATGATCTTGAAGATGAGGCGATCCACCTTTGCCTTCTCGCCCCAGTAGTCGTCGTTACGAACCAGGGTGATGGTGTTGTGTTCCTTGTCGAAGCTTTCGAACTTGAACGCGCCCGTTCCGGTCGGGTGCAGATTGGCGTAGTCGCCATAACTGAACGAGTCACCGTCCTTTGTGACGTGGTCGGCGTTGTACCTCCGCAGCGCAGTCGGGCTGGAGATGGACAGCGAGAACAGACCGAAAGCGGCCGGGAAGGCAGACTTGAACTTGTTGAACTTGACCACCGCCATCCTGGCGTCGGGGGCGGCGCAGGAGTTGTACACCGGCTGTCCGGTGTCCGTACCTTGATTGGACGCGAAGCCCTCGAAGACCCCGCTGTAATAGATCATCTGGTTCTGCGCCGCCGCCCCGGGCATGTTGAACCACCGGTCGAAGTTGGCGCAGACAGCGGTCGCGTCAAACGGGGTTCCGTCGTGGAACTTCACGCCTTCCCGCAGCGTGAACGTCCAGGTCTTGCCATCGTCGCTACCCTGCCACGCGGTGGCCAGCCCGGGGGCCAACTCAGTGGTCCCCGGCGCATAAGCGATCAACGTGTCGTACAGCTGCCGGGTCACCCGAAAGCTCTCGCCGTCGTCGTTGAAGATCGGATCGAAGTTCTTCGGCGCGCCGGCCGCACCGAATACGAGTGTCCCCCCGGTGGCTGCGGAACCGTCGCGCTGCGGCTGGGCGCACGCAACCATTGACAGGGCGAGCACGACGGCGACCGCGACTAATCGCTGCGACACGGTGCGGATCCGGAATACCGGCGACGAGGACCGGCGGTCAGCTACCCGACCAAAGCCCGCTGCCGCCCTGACCAGACTCCGCGTCATCAAGAGCTCGCGGGCAGGACGTTGCGATATGTGCGGAACACATTCTGTGGATCATACCGCCTCTTCACCTGCATCAATCGGTCATAATTAGCTGAACCATATATTTCCGCCACTACATCTGTCGGATCATCCTGGAGCATGTAGTTGACATAGCCTCCTTGATGTTGCCAATCCCGCAGATCTTCTACTGTGCGGCGCGACCACGAAATATTTTCTGCGTCGTGTCGCGGCTCAATCCAGGACGCCCACGCGGTACACATGTATGGCGCATCTCGTAGAGGAAACGAGGACTGTCCATCAGCTTCTTTGCTGATTGCGCCCCGAAGGTATTCGATATCGATCGACGACAACGAGGAAGGATTGCGACGAGCCGCCTCGGTGAGGCACTCAGCAACATGATCGACCAGATCTACAATGTAGCATGATTTGGTGTAATAACGCCGACCAGCCGGCGCGCCGGCATCGGCCATAGACTGGAGATCGAAGTACGAAATTGTTCGACCGATGGAGGAGGCGGGTGGCATCGCGTCGAACAGGCGTGCACTCTGGTGGACATTTTCGGCATCGTCGGCCGAACATACGATGGCCAAGTCAAGTACTGGAGTTCCTCGCAACTCGGGCGAAATCCAGTCAGCGTTGGAAGCGTAGCGCAAAGAACCCAACACGTGGATGTCGTCCGGCTGCGTTTCAGCGAACCTACGATACTCTTCGAGCGCCGCCGCGGCGGTATCCTCCGCATAGATTCCATTTCTGAACAGAATCGGCCCGACTCTATGCAGGCGCAACTTGAATCTGGTGACTACTCCAAAGTTGCCACCCCCCCCTCGCAAGGCCCACAGCAGATCCGGGTTGTCCTCGCCCACTTCGACTACCGAACCGTCCGCCAGGACGACTTCCGCACCTATTATGTGATCACAGGTGAGACCCCATTTGCGGCACCGCCAGCCGTATCCGCCGCCAAGTGCGAGTCCGCCGAGGCCAGTATGCGACACCATACCGGCAGGGCAGGCGAGCCCATATGCCGTAGTGGTGATATCCAGGTCGCGCAACAGACAACCGCCGTCGGCTTCCGCAACCTGCTCGTCGACGTTGACTGCAACGTTGCGCATCAGGGAAAGGTCTATCATGACCGCGTCGTCGGCGATAGCAGTGCCGGCAACATTGTGCCCACCACCCCGGATGGTGACGGGTAGGTCGGCGGTCCGTGCGAATAGAACAGCGGCGCTGACGTCCGCGGTGCCGAGGCACCGCGCGATGAGCGCTGGCCTGCGGTCACACATACCATTCCATATTCGACGAGCATCGTCATATCCGAGGTCGCCTGGCAACAACACCGTGCCCTTAAACGTGCTGCGCAGCCCGATCAGACCAGCATTGAAAGGCGATTGGACTGCCACTCTGGACGATTTCATACCCACCCTCAGGTCGTGTGCATGGTCGCAGGCCATCTATTTTTCCCCCTAGTGGCCCGCGACGGTTTTGTCGTTGTCTAGGTGAATGCTGAACATCTGGTCACCAGGCATGCCTGTCGCATGCTCTGGCCTAATGCGCACCTTCGAACTCGGCCCACCCGGTTGCGTGCCCCAAGCGCCGATAATTATGTTCGTCTAGCTCCGACATGCCAAGATCAGATCTCCATCTCCTCCCAGGCCAGGCGGTACCAAGTACCTGAAAGAGGGCGGGCAGCACACGCTAGATACGTCGCACTGGGTACGATTTCAGGTCGGGCCAGGTGTCGCCGGTGGTGTTCCCGACGACCCGGATGAGCAGCAGCGTCAGCCAGCAGAGTCGGACGTGGTCGCGGATACGGTCCTCCCGGCGGTGTCGTCGATGCGCAGCAGCCCTGAGGGGATGCAGCGCAGGTAGCGACGCAGCCCCGGTTCGGTCTTGAGGGTGCCGACGAGTTCGTCGCGGCGCTGCGGGGTCTACCGGACTCGGCCGGACCGGTGGTCTCGTCTCCCGGTAGGTCCAGCTGGACCTACCGTCGTGGATGCGATCCCAAACCCGCACACAGCAGCTGATCGACGCGATCCGGAACATCACCGAGGGGCATGCCCAGGCGCATTCAGCGGGCTCAGCGGGTTAATCTGCCCCACTTTTGGCACGCTGAGCCCGCTGAATGCGGATCAGCGCGATCCGCCGGTGTGCCGGGACCGGTACAGGATCGCCAGCACCGAGGCGGACAGCGCGGCGCACAGCGCGGTTGCGGCGGTGAGGGTCCAGCCGTCGGGTGCGATCAGTGGTTGGCCGCGCAGCGCCTGCCAAAGCAGCAGCCCGACCAGTCCGAGATAGCCGGCCGCGCCAGCGGTCACCAACCGGCTCCGGGTGCGTTCGTCGAGCCCCAGCCGTGGGAGGGCGAGCAGCAAACCCAGCAGCGGCAGGGCCTGCAAGGCGTGCATCCCGACGAAGTGCGGCACCCGCAGGTCGCCGCCCGTGGTACTCCACGCGGTGACCGGCAGGCCGGGTCCGCCGTCGGCCACCCCGACGCTGTGCGCCCCGGCCAGCGAGGTGACGCCGCTCTCGATCGCCTGGCGCTGATCGGCCGTCGGCACCGTCATCAGGAACCCCAGCGCCATCCCTATCAGCGCGACAAGCAACCCGAATCGGATCGCCAGGGTGAACGGCCGGTCGCCGAACTGGCGCCGGGCGGCGAAGACGGCGACCACCAGGGTGGCCAGCCAGAGAACCGTGATGGCGCCGCCCATGGTGGACCAGAGCGCGGCGTCGCGCGCCGTACTGACGTTGAAGTGGCTGTGCGTTCCGCGCACCGCCTGCCCGACGATGATCACGACCTCGATCGCTGAGGTGACCGCGATGACTGTCCCCAGGATCCACGTCCAGCGGCGTCGATCGGGCAGCCGGGAAATGATCCAAGCAATAGTGGCGCCGTAGATGACGAACGACACCGCGAACTTGAACGGCTTGAGCCAGAGCGGCGACCCACCCAGGACCCGATCGTCCATCAGCACACCCAGCGCAGCGACCACGATCAGCACCGCCATCAACTCGACAAAGATCATCAGCGGCCGGTGCCAGGACCACGACCGGCGCGCCGCGAGGGTGAGAGCTGACATCGCCATACCTACCTGACGGTGTTCGGAAATTTGGACAGCCATAATCTAAGCGGCGCATCGAACAGCGTCAAGTCATTCTGACACTGTTAGCATGAAGTTGTGCTCAGTTACCGGGACCGCCGTCGCGCCGCCGTCGTGCAGGAGATCAAGGACACCGCGCTGGGCCGGCTGGCCAGCGACGGGCCAGAGGGGCTGTCGCTGCGCGCCATCGCGCGAGACATGGGACTGAGCGTCCAGTCGCTCTACCACTACTTCGCCAGTAGGGACCACCTGATCACCGAGCTGGTCGACGACGGCCACAACGGGCTGGCCGACGCGCTGGAGGCGGCACGCGACGCGCACCCGGTCAACGCGCGCCGGGACCGCCTGGTCGCGACATCGTTGGCGTATCGGGACTGGGCGGTGCACCACCGCAGCGAGTTCCAGCTCATCTACGGCGCGCCGATCCCTGACTACCAAGCACCGCCGCCGAGCGACGCACCCGTGCCGGCCGCGGCGCGCATCGGCGCCGTCTTCCACAGTGTGGTGTTCGCCGGCTGGTCCGCAGAGCAGTTGCGGGCGATGCCCGACGAGCACGTCGATTCGGCGCTGCGCGCCCAACTCGTCGCCGCCCAACAGAAGTTCGCGCCGCCGGGAAGCGTGCTGCCTCCCGCCGCGCTGCACCGCTTCATCCGGTGGTGGGGCCAGCTGCACGGCTTGATCACATTGGAGCTGTTCGGCCACCTGCACTGGCTAGCCCAGGACGCCGGCAACCTCTACCAAGCCACCGTCCTGCAACTAGCCGACGAGATCGACGCAATCTCGTCGACCGCCAACGTGCGCCGCAGTCTGGATGCAGACTGCGGTAAATGAGGCCTCGATAAGCGCGTTCTGCATCCAGACTGCGGTATGGAGCTCAACTATGTCCGAACCGCTCAAAATCGGATCCGCCCCCGACCAGGTGGTGTCTCTCAGGTACAGAACAAGCGAGTCGCAGCGCCGCTCGTTCTCACTAGCCCCCACGCGGTTCGCGGCGCCTTTTCGCCCAGTCGCGAAGCCTTGCTTCGACGATTGCGGCGTCCACGCGATCGATGATCCCCCAGCGTCGGTAGGCGTTGTTGAGCTTGACGGTGAGTTTGTCAACCAGTACGAGTTCAGGTTCGGGCGCATAGGTTGGGTCGACGAAGGCTTGGGAGTAACGGACCGTGTCGACGATGGCGGACTTGATCTGTTCGTGGGCGATGTAGACGTCCAGGTCGTGTTCCCATCCTGCGGTGTGCTCCGGGCGTAGCGCCGCCTGCCAGAGGTGCAGGACCTCGTCACGTTCAGCAGGAGCATAACCCATCTTGTGGAAGTGGACGGCGAGATCGTAGACGGGGTCGCCCCAGAGGGCGAGCTCCCAGTCGAGAAAGTAACTGGTCCCGCCCTTTATGATCATATTTTTACGGTGGATGTCGGAGTGTACGCACACCAGTGGCCGCCGGGTGAGTGAAGACCAAGCCGCCTCAGCAGGGGCTAGTGGGTCAGCGGGGAAGCCAAACGCCTGGTATTGGGCGCCGTACTGGTCACGGTAGGTCGCATAGACTCGCTGGGTCAGCGCGGATAATCGCCAAGCGAAGGTGATCGTGTCGTCATCGTCCGGCCAGTCGGCGGGGGTGACGGGGAGTTCTCCGCGGGGGATTGTGGTGAGTTCGGTAAGGAGCTGAACAACGTCGGTAGGCACGTGGGTGGGCACAGGGACGCCACGTGGGGAAATCGTGTTGAGGACCGGCCCGTCGAGGAACTCGTGAACCTGGTATCGGGGCTCATCGCTGGCCTGGAGGAGGCGGGGGGAGTGCCGCACGTAGGGGGAAATAGCGGGGAGGATCTCTTCCTCGCGCCACAGTCGCAGGTCCATAATGTCGGCACCGTGGATGGGGATGCGGACGTTGACGGGGCCGGTGGGGGTGTCGACACGGACATTGTTGTTGTAGTAGCCAGCGGCGGCTTCCAGGTGTGCAGCGGCGGTGGCGTACAGGTCCTCCCACTCCACGGTCACTCGCCGAGCATTGCGGCCATCAATGACACGGCACGTTCTTGGAGGTTGGTGATCGAGTCGAGGGGTTCGATCTGGGCACGTGCGGCGTCGGCGGCCTGGGTGATGTGTGGATCGGGGTGCCCGAGGTGGCCGAGTGCTTGGGCGGCCAGGACGATCAGACTCGGGTAGACCTCGGCGGCGATGAACTCATCCACCGCCCAGGTGAGGGAGGCAATGGCCTGGCGATGGTCTCCTTGGCGCGCGTACAGGAAGCCGCGGAAGAACTCGGCGCGGGCGATCCCTGACCGGTACCGGGCGCGCGTCAGGTACGCACAAGCAGACTCGAACGATGCGGCGGCTTCGGATTGGTTGCCGAGGCGCATCTGAGCGATCGCGACTGCGGTATGGGTCTTGCCAAGCTCATGCAGGGCGCCCAGCTCCTGCTGGGCCTGCAGCGCGGCCGACGCGGCGGTGAGCGCGCTGGCGGGATTGGTCCAGGCCAGCAGCTCAACCTGGTTGGTAGCGACATTGGCCAGCCCAACCACAGCGCCCGACCGCTGGTAGCAATCGCGAGCCTGTCGCAGGGTGGTGGCGGCGGCTTCGAAGTCCAGGTGGAACCGGTAGCCGAGATGCAGCAGCCGGATAACGTCCCCCCGCAGTTCCTGGTCGCCGGGGTCACAGGAATCCAAGATCTCGCGGCAGAGCGCAAAGGCGGTCGCGAAGCGGCCCTGCCACATGTGGATATCGGCGACCCACAGGCCAGCGGTGTGGCGGTCCGCGCCGCCATGGTGCCGCCAGACGGCGTCATAAAGGAGACCGGCTGCACTAGTGTCCCCGGAGATGCGGCGGGCATGCGCGGCGGCCATCGCCAACCGGGCGTCAGCTGACCGTTGCAGATCCGGCCAGGACCCGCTAGCAGTAATAAGGCTGGCGGTGGAGGCGTCGCCCATAAGGATGGCGGCCTCGGCAAGCAAACACTGGGAGGTAATGGCCAACTCCGGGTGCGCGCCGTCTTGGAGATATTCTCGCAAGTCGGCTGCCATCCCGTCGGCGGCCCGCTTGCCGCCGTACCGGACCGCTTGGTCGGCGTAGTCCAGGATCTCCTCGGCCGACATCGCCCTCGCTCGTACCCCGTGGTAGACCGCCTCGCGGAACCCGCGAACATCAGCGACAGTCCCGTCTTGGAGGACGCGGTTGTCCCAAAGTTCCCGCAGCAGCAAATGCGCATCGCGGACGACCAGCGGCGACAACCGCTCCCGTAGCGTAGCGGCCATCAGCTGATGCAGCCGACATTCGGTGTCTCCGGCCGGGCTAACGAAGGAGTAGGCCGTCAGCGCTTCCCAGGTCATCCGGTCCGAGGGCAGATCGAACGCACCCGCCAACGCCTTAAAGATGCCGAGATCAAAGACGCGTGCGATGCTCAGCAACTCCAGGCACCGTACTTCGGTGGAGGCAACGTGCTTGAGAAACCGCTGTACGATCTCCTCTGACGACACCACGTTGGTTTCCCTGCAGCCGGACTGGGCGCGGGTGTCGATCGCAAGATGCAGGTAGAACGGCAGCCCCTCGCTGGCGCGCACGATTGCACGCTGCTCGGCCGCGTCCACGATTCCCGCCTCGGTCAGCAGCTCCAGACGCGCCTCGGTTGGCAGCCCCCCGACCGGACATTCCCGAACCACCTCAGCCCATTCGCTGTCGTAGGTCTGCCATCTGAGCGGTTCCCGGCTCGCGACTACCACTAAACCTTGGGCGAGCTGGCTGATGAGATCGCGCAGCCAATCGTCGGCTGCTGAGGCCCGGCCGACTCGGACCGGGGTGGGCACCAGCGCCTCGTAGGCGTCCACGAACACCACGAACGGCCGCTCCTCACTGGCTGATCGCAGATCCTCGGCGAACAGGTAGGTCACCGCGTCCAGCACCTCGGTGTTGTCCAGCTCGTCTAGCATCTGGAGTGCCTCGTCGGCCTTCACCACCCGCTTGCGCCGTATCAACGAGGTCGCCCGCCCGGCGAGCTTCAGCAACCCGATCGCCGTGCCGAACACCGGCATACCCGAGGTGTCCGCCAAGATCTTTGTCAACACCTCGCTTTCGGCCACGAACGGCAGATCCCGGCTGTTGATCCGCAGGTTCGGGTGCAGGCGCTGCCACAACACCGCATAGGCAATATCGAACCGATCAAAGGAGACCTTCTGGCGTCCGAACTCGGTCCGCAGCACCGCCAGCGCGTTTTCATGCTGCCGCATTGCCGGAACCTGCAAATCCAAAACCGCCGTACGGTTCCCGCCTGAGGCGGCAACCCGGTTCCGCAGCTCGCGCAACAGCCGGGACTTGCCGATACCACCCACGCCGGTCACATTTAGCACCCGCGGCCGATCACCCACCCGGCGCAACTCGTTGGCGAACGTCTCCAGCACACTCTCCCGATCCACGAAGCGCCGTTCCAGAGCAGCAACGCGCCCGAAACGGGGGCTGAGAGGCATATGAATCTCCCGGGGAACAAACGGCCGTGATCTGGAGTTGTTCAATACTGCACAAAATGGTCAGAAGCATGGTACGGCAGACAGTGACCACGCGCGCAGGCAGTCGCAGTAAGCACCGCGCTGCTCAACCCATGAACATCGCCACCTCTGCGGGTGCCCGGTTCCTAGCGCGGCCAGGCCGGGGACACGCCGTCCACATGCGACACCGCGCCGAAGTCGCGTTCCCGCATCCGGAACAGGATGGCCGTAGACCTTGGTGTTACCGCCGACGTAGTCGTGCTGTAACGGGGTGAGACCAGGATCCCTGCCCGATCCCGGAGCGGCCGCCGGTGACGATGGCGCGCTTGCCGACGAGTCCCGTCATGATGTGCTCCTCTGTGACGTGTCGGCTTGGGTTATGCCGCAGCGGGCGCGCCCGTCGTGGAAGAAAGCGACGGCCGCCTCGGCCGAGGCCACCTTGCGGTGCCTGAGCGCTGCCCCGAACGGGGCGTTCCAGAACTCGTCGGGCGGCGGGGTGTCGAACGGACCGATGTAGAGGTAGGGCTCGGGTATCGCCGCGTCGCCCGGGGAGACGCCGTAGTTGATCCGCGCGGCGGTGATGCCGAGGTCGAAGTGTTCCGGCCACAGCTGCGCCGGGGTCGGGTCGTCGTCGGGCACCGCGGCGGCGAAGGCGGCCAGCGCGTGCGCGCCGAGCTGGTACCAGTCGGCCAGCAGCCGGGCCGCCTCCCGGTCGATCTGCAAGCACCGCATCAGGAGCAAGCGGCGTGGCTGGGCGGTAGACCTGGCCGGGAGCGCCGGGCTGGACACCGGCGAACTCCGCGGCCTGGGCCACGGTGTGGATCCGGGTCCGGCGCTGCTGCCCGGCGCGGGTGATGACCAGCTCATCGAGGTCCACGGCGAGCACAGTGGAATCGGATCCATAGGGTGGGGTCGCGAACCCGCCCGGGGCGGGCACCAGCCCGATGTGACCGGTCGCGGCGTACCGCGACGCGGCCAGCACGTGCGCGGCGAGCCGGTGCAGCGCGTCCCGGGTCGCCGGAAGTGAGTCAGGGACAGCCATGCCGGTCAGTGCCGCCACGCCGGTGCGCCGTTACGTCATGTCATTCTCACCGGCCTGGTCCTAAGGTCGATGCTCTGCCATTGGGGGTGCAGTGAATCGTTCTCGGCTGCTAGCCGGTGTACTGGGTGTACTGGTGCTGTTCGTAGCGGGTTGCGCGAGCACACCACCGCCGCTCGGATCAGGGCTGCTGCTACCCGGGTACGACCGCGGCGTGCGAGCGCAGGACGACCTCTTCCAGTTCGCGAACGGCCAGTGGCTGCGCAGCACCGAGATCGCGGCCGACCGATCTACGAACGGCGCGTTCGTCACGCTTAACGACGAGTCCGAGAAGAACCTGCGGGCGATCATCGACGAGGGCGCAGCCCGGCGCGGCGCGGCGGGCTCGCCAGATCAGCAGATCGGCGACTTCTACGCGAGCTTCATGGACACCGCGCGGCTCGACGCGCTCGGGGCCGCCCCACTGAAGGAGTCGCTGGACCGCATCGACGCGCTCGCCACCCCCGCAGACCTCGCCCGATACTTCGGCGAGAGCGCTACGACGGGCGTGCCCAGCCCCATCTCGCTGTACATCGGCCAGGACGCCAAGAACGCGTCGGCGTACATACCGTACGTCTCGCAGAGCGGCCTCACCCTGCCCAACCGGGACTATTACCTGAAATCAGATCCGCAGTTCGTGACGATCCGCGACCAACTCCGGGCCTACGCCGCACGCATCCTGGGGCTGGCCGGCGTCGCCGACGCGGACGGCGCAGCCGGCCGCGTGGTCGCCCTGGAGAACCGGCTCGCCGAGGTTCAGTGGACCGCAGCGCAGGAGCGCGACGCGACGGCGACCTACAACAAGTTCACCATCGCCGATGCCACGGCACAGGCGCCTGGACTGGGCTGGAAGGTCTACCTCGATGCGGCGGGCGTGACCACCCCCGACTTCGTCGTCTCCGAACCCAGCTACTTCACCGCCGTCGGCACCGCGCTGACCACCGAGCCACTGGCGGGCTGGAAGTCGTACCTGAAGTTCAAGCTCATCGACGACCTAGCCCCCTACCTCAGCGATGACTTCGTCACAGCACGCTTCGAGTTCCGCAACCGCGACCTGGCCGGTCAGCAGGAGATCCGCGAACGTTGGAAGCGGGGCGTCGCCGCGGTCAACGGCGCGATGGGTGATCTGCTCGGCCAGCGATACGTGCAACGGTACTTCCCGCCGGAAGCCAAACAGCGGATGGACGCCCTGGTCAGCAAGTTGATCGACGCCTTCCGCTCATCCATCGACGGGTTGGACTGGATGAGCGACGCGACCAAGGTCGAGGCCAGGGACAAGCTCAGCAAGCTTGCAGTGAAGATCGGCTATCCGAATAAGTGGAAGGACTACTCGAAGCTGAGTGTCGCCCGCGACGATCTGGTGGGCAACCTGCTGCGCTCAGCCCAGCTCGAGCACCAGCGCGACCTCGACCGGCTCGGCAAGCCGGTGGACCGCGACGAGTGGTTCACCACACCCCAGACGGTCAACGCCTTCTATCACCCGTCGCGCAACGAGATCGTGTTCCCGGCCGCGATCCTGCAGCCGCCGTTCTTCGACGCGGCCGCCGACGACGCCGTCAACTACGGCGCCATCGGCGGGATCATCGGTCACGAGATCAGCCACGCGTTCGACGACCAGGGCCGCAAGTACGACGGGACGGGCAATCTCCGGGACTGGTGGACGCCGCAGGACGTGCAGCGTTTCACTGACCGGACCGCCGCCCTGACCGCGCAGTACTCGGCCTACCAGCCGCTGCCTGGCGAGCACATCAACGGCGAGCTCACGCTGGGCGAGAACATCGCCGACCTGTCCGGCCTCGCGGTGGCGATGCGGGCCTACCGGTTGTCTCTCGGCGGCCGCCCGGCAGCCGTGATGGACGGCTTCACCGGTGAGCAACGCTTCTTCCTAGGCTGGGCGCAGGCATGGCGTGGTAAGACCCGGGACGAGGCACTGCGCTCGCAACTGCTGAGCGATCCACACAGCCCCCATGAGTTCCGCGCCAACGGCGTCGTCAGCAACCTGCCCGACTACTACGCCGCCTTCACCGTGAAGGAAGGCGACAAACTCTTCCGCCCACCCGACCAACGCGTCACGATCTGGTGACCCCGAAGGCGCACCAACTGCATTCAGCGGGCTCAGCGGGGTAATCTGCCCTACTTTTGGAACGCTGAGCCCGCTGAATGCGGTCTGTCGCCTCGACCGGCGCAGGGGCGCTAGGCGCGGGCCCGCGCCGGAGCGACCGGTGGGGCGGTTGCCGGAGCGGGCGGGGCGGCGCGCATCATGGTCAGGGCGATCGCGGGGAACAGCAGCACGGAGACCAGGCCAGCTGCAGTAACCCGGCCGCCATGATGTGTCGCATACCCAACTGTTTCCCGCACCACCAACAGCGCCGCCAGGAACAGCAGCACCTGCAGCAGCGTGGAAGACGCAGCGAACAGCGCGTGGGCGTCGAACATCACCCCGCTGGTCACGAAGAAGACCGGGATCAGGAAGCCGTAGCCGATCGCGTCCAGCTTGAGCTCGGTGTGCGGGTGCACCGTCGCGGCGTCGGCGTCGATCAGCCGCAGCGCCGCCCCGGCCAGGAACGCGCCGAGGATAGCCTCGAACCCCAGGCCCTGGGCCAGCGCGAGAAACGCAACCAGCAACAGCATCGCGAACCGGATCCGGATCTGCGCGGTGGTGTCCATCAGCTTCTGGAAGACCCGGTCGGCCCGGGCGCTGCGCCCGGCCCGGATCAGCGCGACCGCCAGCAGCGCCACCACCAGCGCCAGGCCGGCCAGCAACAGCAACCGGGCGGCCAGACCGGTGGACGCCTCGGAGAAGAACAGTGACAGCAGGATCACCGCGCCGAAGTCGGCGATGGACGCCGCGGCGATGATCAGCTGCCCGGTAGCGCCGGCGATCTGGCCGGAGTCCTTGAGCACCGGCACCACCAGACCCAGCGAGGTGGCGCACAGGATGATCGCGACCAGCAGCGGCGCCGAGACGAACCCGCCGGCCGCCAGCAGCAGTGCGGCGCCGACCGCGATCGCGAAGGACACCACGAAACCAGTCAGCGCCAGGATCAGCGGGCGGCCGCGCAGCCGGTGCACGTCGATCTCCAAGCCGGCCAGGAACAGCAGGAACGCCAGGCCGACCAGGGCGAGCACCTCGACCGGCGCGTCCACCTGCACCCAGCCCAGCACTGAGGCGCCGATCACGATCCCGGCCACGATCTCCAGCACTGGCGAGGACACCCGCAGCGCGGGCAGGGCGTTGACGACCAGCGGCGCGACGAGCGCCACCAGCATGATGATCAGTAGGTTGGTGAAGTGCATCGCAAGCCACCTCGCGTTAGTCGGGCAGGTCCGCGAGAGCGTCGAGCGCCCCGCGGTGGAAGGTCGGGAATGCGTAGATCATCCGGCGCAACGCGGTGATCGGCAGCCGGGCGTGTACCGCCAGCGTGAGCATCGAGAGCACCTCACCCCCGCGTGGGCCGACCGACGTCGCGCCGACCAGCACGCCGCGATCGGCGTCGCACACCAGCTTGATCAGGCCGTCGTTGCCCGGGCCGTGGATGAATCCCCGGCTCGACGCCAGCACTGGCGCGCTGCCGGTGCGCACGTCGAGCCCGGCCGCGCGGGCGGCCGCCTCGGACAGCCCGACCGACCCGACCTCCGGATCGGTGAACGTGACCCGGGGCAGCGCGGTGTAGTCGGCGGTGAACCCGGGGATGCCGAGAATGTCGTCGGTGGCGATCCGGGCCTGGTGCACGGCGAGGTGGGTGAACGCGCCGATGCCGGTGACGTCGCCGATCGCCCACAGTCCGTCGGCGGCGCGCATCCGGTCGTCCACCGGTACGGCGTGCGCCGACTCGTCCAGCCCCACCGACGCCAGCCCAGTGCCGCGCAGATCGGGACGCCGGCCGACGGCGACCAGCAACTGCTCACCGTCGACGGTGCCGCCGTCGTCCAGCTCGACGATTGTCTTCTGACCGCCGCTGCGCCCACCTGAGCCGCTGCGCCCACCTGACCGGAACACCGCGACGGCGCGGCACCCGGTGCGCAGATCCAGCCCTTCGGCCGCCAGCACCTGCGCGATCACCGCGCTGGCCTCGGGCTCCTCGGCCGGCAGCACCCGGTCGGCGCCCTCCACCACGGTGACCACCGACCCGAACCGGACGAACGCCTGGGCCAGTTCCAACCCGATGGCGCCACCGCCCAGAACCACCAGCGAGCCTGGCGGTGTGGTGGCCGCGGCCCCACCAGCATTGCCTGGCCGCGGACGAACCGTCCGCCGCGCTTCTCGAACCGCTGCACCGCGACGGTGTCGTCCCAGTTGTCAGTGGCGTCGGCCCGGATCCGCCGGGCCACCGGGGCATAGTCGGGGTGCACCTGCGCCTCGCCGGCGAGTTGGTGAACCCGCCGGGCCTCGGTGAGCGTCTCGGCCGCCCGGACCATCATCTTGCTGGGAATGCAACCCCAGTACGGGCATTCCCCACCGACCAGCTCCCGCTCCACCCCCAGCACGGTCAGCCCGGCGTCGACTAGCCGGTTAGCCACTTCCTCGCCGCCGGGCCCAAGCCCGATCACCACCACGTCCACGTTGTTCGTCACGACTGTTCTGACACCGTGACCGGCCCTGGCGTTACGGCAGCAACGGGGCACGGTCGCAGTACTGCCACCGGCCGTCCAGCAGGCCCAGAGAGATATCAGCTCGCGGCGGACCCCGCCGTGTTCACGCGGTCACCGGTTGCCGGGACGCGGCGGGTGGTGGTCGGCACCGGTCCTCGTCCGGCGACGGTGTGGCGCCACCGTCGCCTCATCATCCGACCCGTCACCCGATGCGGTCTCACCGCACATGGCACAAGCCGTGTCCAGTGCCCTGCTCTTCAACCACTCCCGTACCTCTACCAAACTCCATTCTTTCCCCACGCTCTCGAACAACCGCCACCACACCTCATCCGAACCTTGGCCCATGACGAAGCTCACCGTTCGATATACGGTGCACGGTGGCCGCCGATTCCAGGGCCTCCACTTCCATCTCATCCACCCGCAAGATTGGCAATGGCCTCGCTTGTTGACCTGGTGCTGGCGCAGCAGGATAGCGACCACAGCCAGTAGCTGGACGATTTGATCCTCGGTTACTGCTGGCGATACCGGTTTCTTTCCACTGAGCTGGTCAGCGAGCTTCTCAAGCTCTTCCCGAAACAGTCGGTACCATGTCTCCTGCGCGCTCACGGGTTCTGATGATTCCCGGTATCCGCACCACCATTCGAGGAAAGAGCGGCGGATCGAGCCAGCGGAACTAGTCACTCAATGATCACCCACTGCGACTCGTCCGCCCGGAACCGAAGTCGTTGCCCAGCATGATCATACGTTCGGCGATCTTCCGCCGTTCCCCATCGATAGAAGTTCAGGCTCACGCCGGTCCTCATCAGTTCCGTCCCGTAAGCGATCTTACCGGCGGGAAGTCACCGTGTGCGATCGCTTGGTTGCAGAAACGATGGTAGGCTGTAGATCGCCCGGGAGGGACTCGCTGTCAGTACGAGTAGGCGCAACTCAGAACTGGTGGATGGGGACACTCGATGGTCAGCGGCCGAGGAACGTTGCGCGGTAGTCAGGGCTCGCGGCCTTGCCTCGGCGCAGTGTCAGGCTTCCTGCTCAAGCTGATCCGGGAATCGGCCGGGCTCACTCAGGTCCAGCTGGCTGAGCAGTTCGGTGTGGACGTGGCCAGCGTGCAGGGTTGGGAGAGCGGTCGCCGGCCGCTGGCGGCCCTGCGCGCCGCGGACCTGGTGCGGCTGCGGTCGCAGCTGTTGAGATGCGGTGCGCAACCCACATCGCTCGCGATGCTGGAGGACGCCATCCAGGCGGATCTGATCATCGCGGACACCGTGCAGGCCGGCGGTCAGCTCATCGAGGCCGACAAGCACCCGCTAGGCGCGGCCGTGCACCAGTGCAAGCTGACCAACCTGATCACGTGGCCGTTCACCGGGATAGTCCCGGTCCCGCTGCGAGACCTCGTCACAGTGCGGGCGCGGCGCGGACCTGTCCCCGACCGGCCGACGCTCACCGAGGACGAGCGGGCCCGCTTCTTTGATCATCTCCTGGTGACCGCGGACGCCAACCCGCATGAATACGCGCTGCCACGTCGCCAATCGATCTACCTGCTTGGCTTCGATACCCGAACTAGCACCGCCGAGTGGCTGCGCGCCGAGCAGCCACGCGCCCTGCGGGATGCCGGTCACACCGATCATGTGCCATCCTGGGTAATTGTCCGATCCTCCGCTGTCGCACTGGCTTACGCCGGCGATCGTGAGCCGTTGCGGGACTTCCTCCGGCATGCTCTGGACACCGACCAGATGGAGCGCGCGAACCTGAACTACTGGGCCTATTGGGTGGGGGAGATCGACAGCATCCAGGTCGATGACGAGTTCATGGTCCGCATCGACCCACGAGACTGGAGCGGAGTCCGGCTGCTGGGGCATCTGCTCGAACGTCTGCATCCCGGCTCCGGGGAAGCCGAACTCGACATCCACACGGTGTGGGCGCTGCTGCTGGCCCATCCCGCCCTGCTCAGTGACCATCCCGGTCTGCGATCTGCAGCGACCAGCACCGTCGACAAGCTCGCCGCGGATGACGATCTCAGCGCGCATGCGCGGCGTGAGTTGTCGGACATCGCCTACGCGGTCCGCCTCGTATACCGGTAGGTAGGGTCACCGGTCGTGGAGGAGCCCGACGAGCAGCACGCTGCCGTCGCAGAGTTCGCTTTCGAGCTCGGCGTGCTCAAACGGATGCGGCGCGCCGGCTGGTGGCATGCGGGAGTCCGGGATCCCGAGTCGGTCGCGGAGCACAGCCTGCGGGTCGCACAACTCGCGTCGCTCATCGCCGCGATCGAGGGTGCCGAGCCAGACCGGGCGGCGCTGCTCGCCGTCTGGCACGACTCGCAGGAAACCCGCACCGGTGACATCCCGCACACCGCCCGGCCCTACCTCGACCAACGCTGCCCCGAAGTGATCACCGCCGACCAGACCGCCTCGTTACCCGATGCCGCCCGCAAGACCGTGCAGGAGGCGGTCGCCGAGTACGAGGCGCAGCGGACTCCCGAGGCGCGCTGCGCCAAGGACGCCGACCAGCTCGACTGCCTGATCCAGGCACTCGAGTACCAGGACGCGGGCTACACCAGGGTGCAGGGTTGGATCGACTCCGCACGCTGCGGCCTGCGTACCGACACTGCACGCCGCGTTGCCGACGCCGCGCTGCGCACATCCCCGCTCGCGTGGCGGAATCGCTGACCAGCTAGCCGAACGTCGAAATGCCGGCATGGGCGCGAACCATGACGGAGGTTGTGATGGACGAGCAGGCGCAGTCCTGAATTTCGAAGTCGGGCTCCCACGGTTGGAGCTCCACTGCGGCCAACCAGTACGACCGGAGCCCGCCCGCCCCAGCGCCCGCCGGCGCAGGCCCTCCACCTCGAAACCGGCGGGCTAGGCTACCGGCATGTCCAAGCTGGCCGTGCTCACCCCGCAGAGCACCGACTTTCCGCGCTGGTATCAGGACGTCATCGCCCGCGCCGAGCTGGCCGACAACGGCCCGGTGCGGGGCACGATGGTGATCAGGCCGACCGGGTACGCGCTGTGGGAGCGGATGCAGCGTGAGGTCGATGACCGGATCAAGGCCGTCGGTGGGCAGAATGCCTATTTTCCGCTGTTCATCCCGGAGTCCTACCTCAAGCGCGAGGCCGAGCACGTCGAGGGGTTCAGCCCCGAGCTGGCCGTGGTGACCCATGCCGGGGGCAAGCATCTGGAGGAGCCGGTGGTGGTCCGGCCGACCAGCGAGACGATCATCAACTCGTTCTTCTCCAAGTGGGTGCAGTCCTACCGGGACCTGCCGATGAAGCTGAACAACTGGTCCAACGTGGTGCGCTGGGAGATGCGCCCCCGGATTTTCCTGCGCACCACGGGCCCACGCGCGGGAGGTGCTCGACGACGTCTACGGCGCGTTCATGACCGAGGTCCTGGCGATCCCGGTCGTCAAGGGACTCAAGTCCGCTCGGGAACGCTTCGCGGGTGCCACCAACACCCTGACCTGCGAGGCGATGATGGATGACGGCAAGGCGCTGCAGATGGGCACCAGCCACGAGCTCGGTCAGAACTTCGCCCGGGCCTTCGATGTGCAGTTCCTCGCCGCGTCCGGCCGGCGCGAGTACGTCTGGCAGACATCCTGGGGGGGTGTCCACCCGGATGATCGGCGGGCTGATCATGTGCCACGGCGATGACGCAGGTCTGCGGGTGCCTCCCCGGCTCGCTCCGGTGCAGGCGATCGTCCTGGTCGTGCGAGACGACGCAGACGTCCGCGCTCGCGCACATCAGGTCGTCAGCGAACTCCGCGACGTCGGCGTGCGCGCCGTGCTCGACGAGCAGACGGACATCAGCTTCGGGCGCCGCACCGTCGACGCCGAACTCAAAGGAGTTCCGGTGCGGGTCGAGCTCGGGCCTCGGGAGCTCGCCGAGGGCAAAGCCGTCCTGGTCCGGCGCATTCCGGGGACGAAGGAACCGGTGGCGCTGGCCGCCCTGGTCCCCGAGGTCGAGGCTGCCCTGCGCACCGACCAGCAGGCGCTGCACGACCAGGCGCTGGCCCGTCGCGAAGCGGCGTCGCCACTCGTCGGGTCCCTCGACCAGGCATTGGAAGCGGCCGCGCGCGGCTGGGCGCGCATCCCCTGGTCAGTGCTCGGCGTGCAGGGCGAAGCCAGGCTCATCGAGCACGCCGTGACCGTGCGCTGCCTCACCCGACCCGACGGCAGTGTCCCCGACAGCGGCGACGAAACCGACCTGATCGCCTGGGTGGGCCGCGCCTACTGACCGGACTTGCAACACACCGATCGTGAACGATCAGATCGCGGTTCCGGTGACGGTGAGGTCGCGGAGCCGGCCGATGTTGTCGAACGACCCGAAACCCACCCGGCCCCCACCGAACGTGGTGTCTTTGGCAGTCATCAGCGGAATTTGCGAGCCATCGACGTACACCGCGATCTCCCCTGAATCAGCGCAATGCACCACTCGAACTCGATGCCATTCCCCGTCGGTGATAGCGGGTGTGGCCCCTTTCGAACGGGTCTCGTCCCATTGGTCATCGATCCGCCGCCGGTCGGCGTTGTTCACGACGAATATCCCATTGTGCGGGTAGATCGTGTTGTCCGTCGAGAGGTGCACGTAATAGAACTCCGTGTCGGATCGGTAACCGAGTAGGATGATCACATCACGGTCCCTGACCTCGACCGGGGTGTCTATTCGGATCATGCCGTCGATCTGGACTGAGCTGAATCCCGGCCCCGTCGACAGCACCGCGTACTCAAAGGGCCGGCGAGGACCGGGACGCGCCTCCCCAGCGTCGGCCAAGATCGCTTCTGTCCCGGGGAACTGCCACTTCTGGGCACTGACCGGGGCCCAGTTCTGCGCCTCCATCACGTCGGTCACCGTGGTGTCGCCGACGTCGCAGCCAGCGAACCGACCCGCCGCGATCGGGCCCGGAAGCGGATCAACGATCGGCCCGTCGGCTCGCGCGCATCCCTGTGACGCCGACAAAGCCACCGTGCCGAGAACAGCAACAACGATTGTCAACCGTCTGGACATCGAGCTCACCTGCTCGTGGGTCATAGCTCCCCCTTGACAACGCCGCTGGCCGCCTGCCCGGGGCGGTGAACTAGCGGACGCGGGTGGCACCGGTCACTTTCCAGATCTTCCCGTTCGCTTTGGACAGCATGTAGAGCTCGCCATCACCGCCGCTGCCGAACCGGAGATCGACCCGGGAGTCGCCGGCCAGGTCTTGCATCGTCACCTGCCTGCCCGTGCCGTCGAGGAGCAATAACTCGTAGACCTTGGCCAAGTTCCCGTTGCCCCGGCGCATCTCGCCGGCCTCGGTGTAGAAGATCCGACCGTCCACGGCGTCGCCGAACACATACTTGCCGCTCAACTCCGGCATGTCGTCGCCGCGATAGACGAAGCCGCCGACCACCGCGTGCCCGCTGTCGCGATCGCAGGGCCAACCCGGCGGCGGATCGTGGTCGTAGGCGGCCACCGGATAGGTGTAACCGTGCTGCTCGTCGTCTTCCGGTAACGGGTAAACGTGGCAGCGGTCCTCGCGCTTGAACACGAACGGACCCTCCCGCTTGCCCCACCCGAAGTTGTCGCCCGCCTGGACCTCGTAGATCGACTCGATGGCGTGCTGGCCCATATTGCCCAGCAGCATCCGGTTGCCCCCGTGCGGGTCCCAGCTGAAGCGGTAGGGATCGCGCAGCCCATAGGCATAGATCTCCGCCAGGGCACCCGACTTGCCCATGAAGGGGTTCGTCGAGGGAATCCCGTATCCGCCGCCAGGCCCGTTCGTGCCCAGCGGATCGATCCGCAGGATCTTTCCCTGCGGTATCCCCAATGTCTGCGGATCGTCGGTGTGCAACCCGCTGCCACCGTCACCTACTGCGATATAGAGCAGCCCGTAGTCATCGTCGCCGGGCTTGGCCGTCGGGTTGAAACCGATCTCCTGGATCCCGTGTATGTGACTCCCGAACGCGAGCCGGAGCACTTCTCGACGGGTTCCGCTGAAGGTTCTCGAGGACGGATCGGCTGCCGTCCACTCGGTGAGCACGCCGTGCGCGAGGGTGCGGTCCTGGGCCGGCAAATGTGGAGTCTTTGTCGTGAGCGCGTCGCGTGCCTCGGTGTGGACCGTGTAAAATTTACCGTTCTTCGCGAAGTCAGGGTGGAATGTCACGAACCCGAAACCGCTCCCGAGGCCGTATTCGAGCCAGAAATCGGGAGAGAACTCGGCGGCAACGTCGAGGTACTCCCGCGACGTCCCGTTCTCGATGAAGTACATCTTGCCGTTGAGGTCAGGCACGAACAGCCGCCCCGAACCGTCCGGAACCTCACCCAGGAAGTTGATCCGGGCCCAGCGCTTGACCCGCGGGTCGTCGATCGGCGGTGGGTCCGATCGCGGCATCGTGACGAACTCCTGGAGAGTCAGCGCGAGGCCGGCCCCGATCGGTTTTCCTGGAATCGGATCCGTGATCGGACCGTCAGCGCGCGGGAGATCCCGTGGCCCCGAGAGAGCTCCCGACGCAACCGCCACCGTCACGGCGACAACGACCACCAGCAGAGCCAGCAGGCCCAGCCTGCTCTTCGACATCCCACTCCACCCCGGTTCTAGGTTGTGGAGAAAGCGGACACCCTACCGAGGTCCAGCGGCACCACCCACGAGCGCGGTAACGACGTGCGTGTCGCGCGTCTCATTTCGCGGCGCTTACGCCAGGCTTGCGCTTCCTCCCTAGCGTGTTTTGTGCGGTATATCAGCCGACTGAGCACGCCTACCGGCCTTGCCGCTCAGGATCATGACAATCGCAATAGCGGCGGAGGAGTTGCCGGGGTGAGTGTCCTGATCGAGGGCTGGATGGTTCTGCCGGATCGGCCGGACGCGCGGCCGGTGCTGGCTGGGTGGCCATCACTGTCGCGGTGGGTGCTGGCGCATGCGTCGGGCAGTCCGTGGCTGGTCGGCAGCTCCGATCAGGATGAGGTCACCGTGGCGACGGTGGGATCACTGCGGGCGGCGGTGATCGGATCGTGCCCGGTCACCGCCACCCGGCTGACAGACCTGGTCGCCAGGGTGCGGACGGCGGCCGAGTTGGACGCGGTGGCGCGGGTGTTGCCGGGCTGTTTCCATCTGGTGGCCTCGATCGACGGTGTGGTGCGGGTGCAGGGCAGCGTGACCGGGGTGCGCCGGGTGTTCCACACCCAGGTGGAGGGAATGCCGGTAGCCGGTGACCGGGCCGATGTGCTCGCCATGGTGGCCGGCTCGGGCATCGATGAGCAGGCGCTGGCGGTCCGGGTGACCTGTGGACCCACGGTGGCACCACCGTTGAGCGAGCGAAGCCTGTGGCGGGGTGTTCGGGCACTGCCCCCGGACCGCTATTTGCGGATCGACCCCGATGGCAGGTTCGGCGAAGTGCGGTGGTGGCAGCCACCCGGGCCGAAGGTGGCTTTGACCGTGGGCGCGGCCGCGGTGCGTGACGCACTGGACACGGCGGTGGCAGCGCGCAGGCCCGTGCAGGGGCGGCTGAGTGCGGATCTGTCCGGCGGGATGGACTCGACCTCGCTGTGTTTTCTGGCCGCGCGGGCGGGCATGCCGGACCTGCTGACCTTCCGGTGGGCCGAGGGCCGATGTGGCCAACGACGACGCCGTGTTCGCCGCCCACGCCGCCCACGCGCTCCCGCAGGCCGGGCATCTCGTGCTCCCGCAGGCCGAGATGCCCGGCATTTTCGCCGGCGCCGGCGATACCGGCGATACCGAAGCCCCCTACCGGTTCACCCGGACCCTGGCCCGCGTCCGGCACAACGCCAAGCTGCTGGCCGCGCACGGCGCCTGGAAACACCTGGCCGGGCACGGTGGTGACGAGCTGTTCCACGGCCCGGTGGCCTATCTGCATCCGCTGCTACGCCGGCAGCCGGTCACCGCGGTCCGGCACCTGCGCGGTCACCGGGCGTTGCACCGCTGGCCGTGGGCCGCCACCGTGTCGGGTCTGGCCCGCTGCGGCAGCCTTGGTGCCTGGTGGCACCAGCAGGCCCAGCAGCTGACCACCGGGCCGCTGCCGCGCCGCACCCCACCGCTGGGCTGGGGTCACCCGCTGCGGGCGCCGGGGTGGGTCACCCCCCCGGCGGTCGACACCACCCGGGCTGTGCTGCACTCCCTCGGCGAGCAGGCCCGACCCCTGGCAGCCGACCGTGGCCAACACGTCGTCCTGGCCATCCTGCGGATGATGGGACCGGCCTACCGGCAGCTGTCCCGGGTGTATGCCACCGCCGGGCTGCGCCTGGAGCTGCCCTATTTCGACGATTCGGGTGGTCGAGGCCGCGCTCGCGGTCCGCCCACACGAACGTAGGACACCCCGGCGGTACAAGCCGCTGCTGGTCGAGGCGATGCGCAGCATCCTGCCCGACACCATCGCCGCCCGCACCACCAAAGGAGAATTCGGCGAAGACGTCCGCGTCGGCCTGCGCCGGCACCTGCCGCACATCCTGGAGATCTTCGCTGACTCCGCGCTGGCCACCCACGGCCTGATCAACCCCGACCTGCTCCGTCGCGAGCTGCTCAAACCCCAAGTCGACAACGCTGCGATCTTTGCCTTGGAAGACCTGCTGGGCTGCGAGACCTGGCTCCGCGCCACCCAAACACCACCATCCCCCAGGAGGACTGATGCCGCTACGGCTGCGCCCTGACATCGCCGCCACCGACACCGACGATGGCCTGGTCCTGCTTGACGAACGCACCCGGCCGCTACTGGCAACTCAACCCCACCGGCGCCCACGTGCTAGCGGCCCTGCTGGCGGGCCACCATCCCGACCACATCGCCGCCGGCCTCGCCACCCGGTACGGCATCGACCCCCAGCAGGCCGAGTACGACGTCACCGCCATCATCGACCACCTGCACACCGCGAAGCTGGTGGCGCCGTCATGAGCGTTCCCGTCGCCCTGGAACACCAACGTCGGCTACCTCCACACCACCGCGTGCTGCCCCTGCTCGCGGTGGGCGCCGCCCGGCTGCTGGCCACGCTGCGCCCCGGCCGGCTGCGCAGCGTGCTGGAACTCGCCCGCCGCGGCGCCCGGCCCGCCACCCAGCCGCAAGCCGAAGCCGCCCGCCAAGCAGTGGTCGCGGTCAGCCTGCGCTGCGCTGGCAAAGGCTGCCTGCAACGCTCCATCGCCGCCACCCTCTACTGCCGCGTCCACGGCACCTGGCCCACCTGGTGCACAGGCGTGCGCACCAACCCCTTCGGCGCGCACGCCTGGATCCAGGTCGACAACCAGCCGATCGGCGAACCCCACCCAGCCGGCCACTACCGACCCTTACTCACCATCCCACCCGTGGCGACGTACTGACGATGCAGTGCGGAATCGCGCGTCGATTGCGTCAGCTTTGCGCTCCCTTCCTAACGTGTGGTTGGCGGTACGTCAGCCGGTCTGGGGCACGGCTCTATCGGCTGGCATGCACGGTGGTTTCGGGTAGCCCGCTCGGGTAGCCCGCCCGGGCGACCGACGACACGATCAGCGGAGGTAGTGATGGACGAGCGAACGACAGCCACGCTCTACGAGCCCCCCTTGTTGGTGGAGCTGGGTGAGTTCGGCGAAGACACCCTCGGCGCCACGGGAGAGAATTGTGACGGCGAGACATCCTTTGATGGCTGACCGTCACAACAGGAACTGTCACAACAGGAACTGAAGGGGTGGTGTCGCTGCGGGTGGCGGTGACCTCGTGCTCGGTCACCGCCTTCTCATTCCCGAGCAGCGCGAGATGGAAGGCTGCGGTCTCAGCTGCGGGTAGGCGTCCGTGCAAGTGCGGGAGCGCCTGGTCGATGGCCTCGCGCACCGATCATTGCGCGCTGCTTGCGCTCCGCTCCTAACGTGTGATTGACAGGCACGTCTGCGGCTCTGGGGCATGGCCGGTGTCGGCCCGCAGGCATGGCGGATTCGGTAGCCCATCCGGGCTGCGACATGAATGAATGGAAAGTGCGAGATGAGCAAGACGCCGGTTCGCCTCGTGTCGTACCCCTCGGGGCGGCCGGGTTCATTGTCGGCGGCGGACCTCACTACCCGCCTGAAAGGCGCCCGCGGTCTGGCCGACGCCGAGGCTGCCGTACGCGGCGACCACGGGTTCCTCGGATGAAGATTCTTGTGGTGGACAGGCATCCGGTGATGCGCTTGGGCCTCGTAGCGCTTCTCCGTACTGAGGACGACATCCTGACCATCTACGTGGCAGAAAGCATGAACGATGCTGCGAGCATCGTGGCGAGTGAGCAGCCCGATATCGTGGTTCTGGATTTTATTCTCAAAGCGCAGCAGAGCGGGACGGAGCTGTGTCGACAGATCAAGTCAGCACCCGACCCGCCCGGTGTCGTGATCTACACTGACAATGATGCGGAAGTGGATCTGTTCTTGTGCCAGTTGTCAGGTGCGGACAGCTATGTGCACAAGGACGAAGAGCCCGACCGGCTGCTCGAAGCGATACGAGCGACCTACGCAGGAAAGCGGGTGTGGTTCATCGGCAGCGAGGGAACGCCCGACCCCAACCGGCAGCAAACCGTCCGCCAGCATGCTTGCTTGACGCCCAGAGAGCGGCAGATCTTTTCGTTCATGCTTAAACGCTATACCAACTCGAACATCGCAAAGGAGCTGGGAATAAGCACGCAAACTGTGAAGAATCATTCCTCCAACGTTCTACGCAAGCTCGGCGTCAACCGCCGTACAGACCTGCCCTGCGAGCAGCCGTCAAGCTTTCATGACCCTCTTTCCCGCCACTTGAGGACCTGACATAAGGGAGGTACCTCTGAGCACAACTGAGGACGGTCTTGCGCCGCGGACGATGCGCCGCGTCATCGTGTTGTTTCGGTCGTACCGGCGCCGTCTGTCGGTTGTGGCACTCATCGTGATCGTGACGGCCGGGCTTGGCGTGGTGAATCCGCTGCTCATCAAGCCGGTATTCGACAACGCGCTGTTCTGCGCCCAAGGCTGCCCCAACCTGCCGCTGCTCTTCTGGTATGTCGGTGTGATGATCGCGGTCCCGATCGTGGCGGGCGCGCTCGGCATCGCGCAGAACTACCTCGCCAACGTGCTCGGCCAACGAGTGATGCAGGACCTGCGGAACAGCCTTTACGCCCACCTGCAACGCATGCCCCTGCGGTTCTTCACCGAGACCAAGACCGGCGAAATCCAGTCCCGCCTGACCAACGACGTGGGTGGCGTACAGACCGTCGTCACCGAAACCGCCGCGTCGATCCTGTCGAACACCGTAGCGCTGGTCAGCACTGTAGTCGCCATGCTTATACTCTCCTGGCAGCTGACCGCGCTCTCGCTCGCGCTCACGCCAATATTCATCTGGTTGACGATCCGCGTGGGCCGCACACGACGCGCGGCCACCTCCTCCACCCAACAAACAAAGGCCGAACTGTCTACACTATCGCAGGAAACGCTGTCGGTCTCCGGAATCCTCCTCTCGAAATCGTTCGGCCGCCAACCTGAGGAAATCGCCCGTTTTCGCGAGCGCAACGCCCTGCTCGCCGACCTGCAAATCCGCCAGCAGATGATCGGCCGGATCTTCTTCGCAGGCGTGGGCGTATTCTTCTCGATAACTCCCGCGCTCATCTACCTCGCCGCGGGTATGGTCGGCACGAACAGCACCCTCACGGCGGGGACGCTGGCGGCGTTCACGAGCTTACAGAGCCGGATGTTCTTCCCCATCAGTACGCTGCTGCGAGTATCCACCCAAGTACAGTCATCGCTGGCGCTGTTCGAGCGGATCTTCGCCTACCTCGACCTGCCCCACGATATCGTCGACTCGCCCCGCGCGACGGAACTCGCACCAGACCAGGTGCGCGGCGCAATCCGCCTCCGCAACGTCTCATTCCGCTACCCCACAACCAACGGGACCACATCGCAGCGCTGGGCCTTGACCGACCTCACCCTCGACATCACCCCGGGCCAGCTCGCCGCCGTCGTCGGCTCCAGCGGCTCAGGCAAGACCACCCTGTCCTACCTGCTGCCCCGCCTCTACGACGTCACCAAGGGCGCGGTGCTCATCGACGGCCACGACGTGCGCCACCTGCGCCTGCACACGCTCGCCCGAACCATCGGCATGGTCACCCAGGAGACCTACCTGTTCCACGCCTCGGTCCGCGACAACCTGCGCTATGGCGACCCGCACGCCACCGACGCCCAGCTCGAGGCCGCCGCGCGCGCCGCAGCCATCCACGACCGAATCCTCGAACTCGACGACGGCTACGACACCCTCGTCGGCGAACGCGGCTACCGCATGTCCGGCGGTGAGAAACAGCGGCTCGCGATCGCCCGGGTCATCCTCAAAGATCCAAAAATCCTCATCCTCGACGAAGCCACTTCAGCGCTCGACACGGTAAATGAACGGCTCGTCCAACAAGCGCTAGCCCCACTCATGGCCAGACGAACCACCGTAGCGATCGCGCACCGATTGTCCACGATCCTCGCCGCCGATGTGATCTTCGTGCTCGACCGCGGCCGGCTCGTCGAACAGGGCACCCACCAACAGCTACTCGACCGCGGCGCCGTCTATGCGCAGCTGTACTTCGAACAGTTCGGCGCCGGCACCGTCGAGGCCCGCTGCGCCGAATAATCCACACCAGACAACGTCGGTGACATCGAGTCCACGACACACGGCGGCCGTGAACCGCTATTCGGCTCCGAATGGAGCTGGGCGGGCGGCTGTGAACCGCTATTCGGTTCCGAATGGCGACCCGCCGAGACTGTTCGATGATCGACTTGACCCTAGAGCTTGTAGTCGTAGAAAGTGCCTGGGTCGTGGCTGGGGGCGATCAGCACTTGGATGAGGGCTGTGAGGGGGGTTTCGGCCAGCCCGAGCAGCTCGTTGACCGCGTCCACGTGAAAGCCCAACTGGGTGTGGCAACCAAGCCCGAGCGCGGCCGCCGCCAGATAGAGCCGTTGCACGATGATCCCGGCCTCCATGTTCTGCACCCGGTACCAGCGGTCGCCGTAAGCGGCCAGTCTCGGCTCGTAGTGTGCGATCGGGAAGAAGCAGAGGTTCACCTGGAACAGGTTGAACATCAGCGAGGTGAGCGCCGCTTGCAGCTCGGCGCAGACGTCGCCCGCACGGATCTGCTCGAGCGCGTGCCGGGCGGGATCGTAGTAGTAGACGCCGGAATCGACGCCTTCGACGTTGTGGATGGCGCAGCACAGCATGGTGTGCCGGATGACGGACTCGTGGTCCCCGAGGTCGCTCGCATAGCCTCGCATGCTGCCCGAGAGCAGCGCGGACAGCTGGTGGCGGCTCACGGTGCCGGGGCGGAAATGCCCCTTGGAGGAGCGGCGGCGATCCAGCCCCTCGAGCAGGTCCAGCGACGCTGCGGGCAACGGCACCGAGCAGATCGACCCGGGCGCGTCGGCCAGCACAGGGGACGGGCTGTCGCCTGTGGGCCACGGACCACCGCCCTGTTGCATGGCGATCTCGTGGAGCTTGGCGGGCAGGGGATACAACCCGATCGACTGCGGGTGCGGCGTGGCCGGGTGGCCGACGAGGTCCGCCACGCCGGCCGGAGCTGGGTCAACGGCAGGTGCCTGGGCCAGCGTGATCACGGCATAGACGCTCTCGTGGCCGGGATCGAGCCCGAGGAGACGATCGAGTGCTGCGTCCGAGAACTGAAAGTGCACCGTCGGATCGAGGGCGTGCCGGGAGGCGATCGCGAGGCACTGACCGAGCACGACGCCGGCGTCCAGACTGTGCAGGCGGTAGCTGAACTCGCCGTACTTGAACACGTTCTTCCAGAACGCGACGGTGATCAGCAGGCTCAGCCCGCCCTCAGGTGCGGTGTCGCGGAGCACATCGAGACAGTGGTGGGCAGGGTCGTAGTGGAACACCCCTGCCGGGATGGGCTGGTCCGGGCCGGCGAGCAGGTAGAGCTCGCACGGGTACCGGGCACCGCCGGCCGGGACCGGACGCAACGTCTTTGACGCGGAGGGGGCGGCGGTGCGGCGGCGGCGGCGCCCCCGTGGGCTCACCTCGCCCGGCGCGGTCCACTGCTGCCGGGTCAGCCCGTAGACATCCCGGACAAATTGTCCCAAAGGAAATCGACCCGAGGAAAATTGCGCCGACACGCCATTGGCGGAATCGTCGGCCGGGCCGTCCAGCGTGACCTTCGGGCAGCCGCGATACAGTTTGAACAGGCTGGGGGCATTGTCCCAGTCGACCGTCTTCGGTATCGGACGGCTCTCGCCGACGCGCACGTACTCCCGGCCGACGCTGTCGCGGCTCATGACGTGGTGACCAGGTTGACGGCCGAGACACCGAAACGCTCCTCGACGGTCTCAGAGAGCAAGAACCCGAGCAGCGACCGCTCGAACGGCCGGATACCCAAACGCGTCAAATGCAGATAGCTGCAGTTGACAATGATCCGCCAGGTGTGGAACCGGGCACTGGTCCGCATCATCTCCAGATGCGCGGTGTTGCCCGCCAACGCCCGGTGAAAAGCGCTGTGCGCGGTCACCTCGTCGTTGAACCACACACCAGGCTCGCGCACGGGCAGGGCGACGTCCCCGGCAGCGATCAACGCCCCAGCACGTCGGTACAAACGGCGCACGGCATGGACCCAGTCGCGGACGAACGGGACATCGCCGCCGGTGCCCTCCACGGCGTCGAGCACCTGCCCGAGACGCCCGACGAGCGCGGGCGCGTGAACGCGGTACTGCTGCTCGAAGAACGACCGCAACGCAGCCGGATCCGGGGAGCACATGATCCTGACCTCGGCGTGGGCCCGGTATGAGACGTACCCCTGGGTGATCGTCCCGGCGGAGTGGGCGGTGGCCCACATCAGGTCCAGCGCCAGGTCAAGACGGGAAACGCCGCCGCGGATATGGTCGATCATGGCGAACGTGAGGCCGGTGGTGGCGACGTAGAAGTCCTCGAGCAGGCTGGCGGTGGCCTCGCTGCCCAACACGTCGATCCTGCGGTCGCAGGGCAGGTACTGGATCGAGTTGTCCGGGTAGAGCGGGGACAACGGCCCGGTTTCGCGTTCCGCCTTGGCAAGCCGCTCGTGCGCCTCCAGCAGCGTCGCCTCGTCCACGCACACCGTCGACGGATGCGCGGCCAGCCAGCCACCCACCTGGTCGGCGACGGCAGGAATGACGACCCGGTCGAAGTCATCGATGGTCGTGTGGAACCGGAGCCGCAGGTGCGGGCCGCGCAACCAGTGGCGAACAAAGAAGCTCGGTCGGGGAGCAAGGCTCGCGAACAGCGGGCGGACACAGTCCAAGATCAGGTCGTCGCTGTGTTGATCGTCGTAGTAATAGACACCGATGTTGTGCCAGCTGGGCTCGTCGTTCATCGTGGGTCCTTCCCCCCGGCGATCTCGGTGAGCGTGCGTTGCAGCAGAAACAGCAGGTAGGTCTCTTCGGCCACCTTGATTCCGAGCCGGTTGTTGTGCTTGTGCAGGCACTGGAACAGCAGCGACTCGAGGGCAAGCCGCTGGTCGGTCAGCCGGTCGGCCAGGGAAGAGACCGACGCCACCCACCGCGCGCCGGCCGCGTCCAGGTGATCGCCCGCGCCTGGCCGCGTCTGATCCAGCAGCCGCCGGGCGAGGTCGTCGAGCTGTGCGCGCTGCCGGTCGTAGGACTGTTGCCATCCCGTCTCGTAGCGTGCGGAGCGGGTGCGGTCGCCGGCGGCGTGCCGGGTGCCCCAGACCCGGTAGCTGCGTCGGAAGTACCGCGCGAGCCGCTCGAGGTCAGGGATGGCCACGGCGGCGGCGAGCAGCATCATCGCCAACGCCCGGCCGGTGCGCCGCTGCCCGCTGGGGTTGGCGGCGATCAGCTCGAGGGCGAGCGCGGAGGAGTCCATGAAGTGCGGCTCGAACGCCGCCACGCCCACCGGGCCACCCAAGCGATCCTCTTCC
Organism: Pseudonocardiaceae bacterium; assembly: GCA_050700115.1. Taxonomy (GTDB): domain Bacteria; phylum Actinomycetota; class Actinomycetes; order Mycobacteriales; family Pseudonocardiaceae. The sequence continues at coordinate 53,087 of JBOHGG010000023.1, read as the reverse complement.
GGGACATAGGTGACGTAGCGCAGGGTGTTGTTCGGCTGCAGCGGCTCGACCGTGGTCTCCGGTGCGACCCGGCCGAACTCGTGCTGGGAGAACCAACCGGCGGCCCGCAGGTAATCCTCGGCGCGCACGACCGTCTGCGACGGGCAGCGGGCGAAGAACCGGCCGATGCGCGCCTCGATCACGCGTTCGACCGGTCGCGTTTGCGCCTGGTCTCGCAGCAGGACGCGAAGCCGGACGTGCGGGCCGCCCTGCCAGTACCGGATGTAGAAGAACCCGTCGATCAGCCCGCCAGCGGCCAGCTCGCCGACGAGCGGGCCGACGGCGCAGACCAGCAGGTCGTTGAGCGCGCCGTGGTAGTACAGGTGGGCGCTGACCCAGCGCGTCGGAACGGCGCGAGAGTGATCAGCGGTCGAACTCGAAGACGCACTCGCTGGCATAGCCGGCATTCCCGTCGGTGACGAGCAGGTCATCATCGGTTGGCAGGACCTCCTGGAAGACGAGCATCAGATCGGGCTGGGCGGCGATCTGTGCGAACACGCGGAGAAAGACCTGGTTGGAGAAGTCCACGTAGCAGGGCTTGCGGTTCTTGCCCACCCTGATCGGTGCGCCGGCTGCGGTGGCAGCCCGGACGAAGCTCTGCCGCGGGATGCCGTGCTCGGCCAGCCAGCGCGTCACCCTGATCAGATGAGACAGCGTCGACTCGCTCTTCTCGGGCAGCGGGGCATCGCCGGGGCCGACCACCCAGGTCGCGCGAGCGATGACGACGTTGCCCAGGCACAACCGGGGAAACCGTCGCACCCCCTGGACCGGCGCCAGGAAGGACAACCCCGACAGTCGTTGCGGGAGCCCGCAGAACGACGACACGCCGAACGCCTGCATCAGCAGCCGGTAGGTCCAGGGCAGCGCCCAGTCGACCAGAATGCCGAGGTGCAGGGGGACGACCAGCGCTGCGCGGGACCTCCAGACCAGCCGCAACCGGTCCGTGGTCTCGTCGTGGACGACGTCGAGGTCACCGAGGGAGATCTGCTCGGCTGCCGGACGGTTGCTCACGCTGCCGGGATAGGTGATCTCGTAGGGGGCCGGCGACAGCCGCAGGTTCAGGTTCGAGCCGGCGATCGTGGCCAGGTCCGCGTACCCCACCCCGCTGTCTGCTGGCAGCCCCGGCGTGGGGTGCGCGTCGCCATGGGCCCGTGCTGCGAACCGTTGCAAGCGGGCGTGCGCGCGCCGGAAACCGGCATCAGTGTTGTTCAGGACCAGGGATGCCGTTCCGTTCCTGATCATTGGCTGGCCGTAGAACGCGATCGAATCGCGGGGCTGCACGAATTCCGGCAGCGCAGCGACGAAGCCGGACAGCGCACGACGGTCGAGCCGGCGGATCCCGGCCTGGTCGACCGGCGCCGTGCGCACCTGCGCGGCGATCTGGCGCCGCAGCTGCTTGATCCGATCCAGCGTGTGCAGACCGGCGGTCGCCGCCAGCCACGGCTGGTTGAGGATCGTGCCCAGGGCTGCGCCGGGGCGGCGCCCCTCGTCGCGCACCGCGCGACACCACTCGAGGAAACCGACCCTCGAGCCGGGCCCGTATCGACCGGCGAAGAAGGCCGCCAGCGCCAGGCGTGGCGCCAAGTTCCGGTCGTACAGGCCGCTCAGTCCCGCCAGCAGGCGCAGGTCATCGAGCACACCGGCCCAGTCGGGCAGCGCGAAGCGGTAGTCCAACCCCGTCACGACGGTGTCCTCGAAGACCGCGTTCTTGGCCGGCACCCCGGGGACCCCGGACCCCTGTCGGGTCCAGTCGAGCTGCGTGTACAGCCTATGCAGCGTGGCGTCGACGGCGCCGATCGATTCGAACCGTTGCTGTGCCCGGCTGCCGTCCGCGAGCCCGGCTAGCTGCGCCCGCAACCGGTCCAGCAGCTCGCGGACCGCGTCGACGCGTGGCCCGGTGCAGCCCGCCAGCGCGTCGGACAACCCGCCGAGATGATCCAGCGACTGGTCGGCGACGTCCAACTGCGCCTCCAGCAGTCCCACATCGACCAGATGGTCGAGGTAGGCGGCGACCTCAGCAGTGCCAGACGTCGAATCGAGCGCGGCGACCGCAGCGGCGACCGAGGCGTAGCAGGGATCGGGTGCGGCGCGGATCACCTCCAGCACCCGCCGCAGGGTAGGCGTCACGGCTACCTCGACCACCGCCTCGCCACTGCCCTGCCGCACGACGCTCCCGGGGGGCGAGAGGAACCGCAGCGTCGTGGCGTCCCGCGCGACGCTGGGGTTGATGCGCAGCCGTACGTGTGACGTGATCTCCGGCCAGGACGCCAGCTCGCGGCGCAGGCGCAGCGCGATCCGCACGGCCGGCTCGACCGCGCTGCGGCGCGTCCAGGCACCGGCGCAGCGCACCGGGTGGGGACCGGCAGGCGTCCAGTGGCCCTCGGCGAGGCTGGTGAAGGTGCTGTACGGGGTGGTCTTCGCGGCCGCTCGGCCCACGTATTTCGCCAGGCTGGCCTCGAGCGCCTCGTCCGGCCGCGCCGCAGGGCCGGCGGCCAGCCACTTGACGAGCTCGGCGTACAGATCCGGGCTGGCAAGGACCAAGCCCCGCTGAAACCAGTCGTCGCCGGCGGCGGCGGCCAGCGCCAGGCGCTTGTCGGCACACTCCGCCTCCAGGGTGGCTTCGGCACGTGCCCGCAGCGCGTCGCGCTGCGCCAGGCTCTGCTGCCACGCGGCGATCCTGGGGGCGAGATCGGCTGGCAGCACCGCCCACACGCCGTCGTCGAGGACGCCTGGTCGCGGCGCCCGCGCCTGGTACACGCAGCGTCGCAGCGCGATCAGACGGCCGCGCACAGCCCGGTCCGCCACCACGCCGACGACGTCGTACAACGCCTGCGACAGCTGCTCGCCCTCGACACCCAGCCGGTCGGAGAGGTCCAGCAGCTCGTCGATCGCGCGGACAGTCGCCTCGCAGCGCAAGCGACGCAGCACCACCATCGGCAGTCCCGCGACCCGCACGACGAAGCTCGGCACCAGCGGACGCACCCGGTCCGGGCGATCGACACCGGCCGCCACCAGTGCGGGTCTCATGCCACCACCACCCTGCGGCTCATGGGAACGGGTGCGGGTGCGGGTTGAGCTCGTCGTGGGTCAACGGGCGCGGGTGGTAGCCCAGCTCGTGGCCGATGCGGTAGAGCCGGTCGAGGCCGTGGATGCGTTGGTTGTCGTAACCGAAGACCATCGGCACAGCGCCGGGCACGATGACCTTGACGCAGGCGAACTGCTCCAGCGCGTGCTCTGGGCCGGTCTGGTCGACGACGATGACGTCCAGCCCGGTGTCCAGGTAGCGACTGACTGCCTCGTGCACGTCGGCGGACAGGTCCTCGCTGGGCACGTGCCGACCGCGAAACGCTTCGGCGAACGTCTGCCGCCGAGGCGTGTCGACCAGGAACGACAGGCGTTCAAACGCCTCCGGCGCGTAGTAGAGCGGCGCGTGATCCGCCATCTCCCGGACGTTGGCCGGGTCGGCGACCATCGCCAGGATCCTTTCCCGGTCGTCGCGATACCCGTGCGGCGCGTGCTGCAACTGCCGGGCCAGCTCGAGCAGTGCGCCCTCCAGCGCCCGCTCCGGGTCCAGGTGCGCGCCCGCGGCGCACACCGCCTTGGGCTGGTCGACCCGATCCCGCTCGTCGACCGCCATCACCCACACACACGGGATCCGCTGCTCCATCGTGGTGTTGAAGATGTGGATCGTGTGCCCGGTGGTGTGCTCGATCCGCTCGATGATCAATGCCGTTGGGCGGCCGCGCAGCGACGCGACCTCGACTCGGGGCACGGGCAGCCGCGCGTACCAGGTCAGCAGGAACGCGTCCCGCTCAGCCACCTCCAGCAGGCCGTACAGGACCGCCTCTTCCAGGCAGCCGCCGAGAGCGCACCCGTTGGAGTTCTCGGACACGAATGAGCGGTCGGCCGGGTCCCGGTGGCGCATCCCGTAGTAGGCGTAGCGTTCGGGAACGAGCAGCGGGCGCTGCTGGGCGAACGAGTAGCCCCACACCCAGCTCAGCGTCAGATCATGGCGATACCGCTGGAAACGGTAGCCGGGCAGCGCGTACTGCGCCTCGGAGTGCAGGCCCAGCCTGGTCGGGTCCAGCGCCTTGTCCCCCAGCTGGCGATAGCTGGCGCGGACCACGGTCCGCTTGCCGCAGGGGGCCAACCCGCCGTAGCGCTCAAGCGCCTCGGTGACGGCGGTGATCTCGGCTGACTGGACGTTCAGCGTGCGACCGGAGCCGTTCGATCGGTGCAGCGACTGGCGCAACCCGATGGGCGCCCTGGCGCCCGGGAACATCGAGTCGCCGTTCTTGGTCAGGTTGGGGATGACCCCGACCTGGGCGTCGACGTACCGGGTGAGCAGCCGGTCCCGGTCTCCGGTGCCCGACAGCGGCCGGACCCGGTAGCCCGCCGGCGATGCCTTGGGCCGTGGCCCGGTCACGATCCGGGCGGCCTGTTCGGTGTCGTCCGGCAGGTCACCGCAGGCCGCACACCACGGGTCGGGCAGGAATGGGTGCACGCTGGCCGCCAGCCCGGCCAGGTCCACACGCACCAGGGCATTGCGGGTCCGCGCCCGCTGCAACCCGGCTGTGATGCACGTCAGCTCATCGGCGACCAGCGCTGCGATCAGCTCAGCGCCGCACGTGGTCAGCCACGACCCGGACGGGGCGGTGAACTCGGCGGCGAACTGCTCGGCCAGCCGGGAGAACTCCTTGGGGTCGGGGCGGGCGGCGTGCCGGCGGGTCTGGGCGCACACCGCGCAGCCGGCTTGGCCGGGCAGCGTGCACGGGCCGATGACCGCATGCCCACCCTCGACGTAGGCGGGCAACCACGGGAGTCCCCGCGCCAGGCACTCGGTGTTGAACGTAGCGTGCAGGTCGGGATCCCAGCCGTCGCTGGCGAGCACAGCGACACCGCAGCCGTCCATACCGGCGTGAGCCGGTGCACCGCCCATGGGTTCCCGGGCCAGGCCGAGAGGCAGGACGGGGCAGGTACCCGCCAACCGCCGAGCCAGCATCGCGTGCACCAGACCCTGGCCGGCCAGCCCGACGGTGGCCGCCCGATCGGGCGCGAAGGACACCGTCGTCATGCGGCCACCTCGGCTCCACGACCAGGTTGACGTCTCACAACTCCCCCATCGTCATCTGTTCGGCCGCTCCCCCAGCCACCATTACCCAATCCGCGCAGCGAAAACAAGAAGATGCGTTGAGATCCCCGGGTCGATAGGCTGTCGCACATCGGCACAGACAGACTAAACGACTAATCGGACATTACCCGCGTCGTTCTCAACGGTCATCACCCTTACGGTACCGATCTGGCCCATGTCGCTATAGGACAACCCAGTACCTTTGGTACCACCCCAGGCGTGTTCCCTGGCTGGCTTGCCCGTGAACTCGACGCCAGCGACATTTCAGTCCGGCCAGATGTCGCTCTCGTCGAGTTCATGGGGCGCGGCACCGACAGCGGGCAGTACTGAAAGTACCGGGTCGGGCAATTGCGAAATGGTCGACAATGGTACGGACACGGTGATGCCGCGACGAAAAGATGTCGATAGCGTCCGATGCCTCATGCCCAGAACGGAAAAGCCTAGTGCGCCGGTGCTGATCGTCGGCGCGGGTCCCGCAGGGTTGACCACGGCAATCACCTTGGCGCACCATGGCATCGGATCGTTGCTGATCGAGCGAAGGGATGACGCGTCGGATCACCCCAGGGCCACGGTGATCAGTACCCGTTCGATGGAGTTGTTCCGCTCGTGGGGCCTGGAATCGCGGATCCAGGTCGGGTCGGTCGACGTCACGCCCGCAGCCTGGGTGACCGCCACCCTCGCCTCAGCGCAGGGCTGCGTCATGCCAGTCGGGCTCCCGGACCGCGCCCAGGCCGCCGCGATCAGCCCCACCGGGCCGGTCTGGGCCCCGCAGGACCACCTGGAGTCGGTGCTGCTCACCCACCTCAGGACCCACCGGGACGCCCGGGTCCGGTACCGCACCGAACTGGTGGCACTCAACCAGGACCACGACGGCGCGCGCGCGACGCTGCACGATCAGGCAAGTGGCGCCGTGACGACCGTCGAGGCCCGCTTCGTGGTGGCCGCCGACGGCGCCCACAGCACGGTGCGAAACGCGCTCGGCATCCCGATGCACGGCCCGGACCGCGTGCGCGAGTCCCTGCTCGCGTTGTTCGTAGCTCCGCTGTGGGACGTGGTCGGTGCGCGCCGCTACGGGATCTACCTGACCGGGCAGGCCGAAGCGGAAGGCCTCTTTGGCATACCCGCGACCGGGCAGGCCAAGGCGGAGGGCGTCTTCATCGCGGCCGGCGGCGATCGCTGGATGTACGGGCGGGACTGGGAGCCCGGCCGGGAACGGGTCACCGATTACCCCGCCGACCGGCTGATCCGGTTGATCCAGCTCGGCGCCGGAGTACCCGAGCTGGCGCCGCGGCTGCTGCGAGTGGGCGGCTTCACCTTCGCTGCCCAGCTCGCCGAGCGCTTCCGCGAGGGGCGTGTCTTCCTGGTCGGCGACGCGGCGCATCGGATCACCCCGATCGGCGGCCTCGGCATGAACAGCGCGATCCAAGACGGCTACGACCTCGGCTGGAAGCTCGCCTGGACACTGAAAGGCTGGGCCGGGCCGGCGTTGCTGGACACCTATGAGGCGCAGCGGCGGCCAATCGCGGAGGCCAACCTCACCCGCTCGGCGCAGGAGAACGGCGGCTTCGAACGCACCGCCGCCCAAGGCCTGGCGATCGACCTCAGCGGCCGCCTGCCGCACACCTGGCTACCCACCCCCGACGGCCACGTCTGCACCCTCGACCTGCTCGGCCCCGGCCTGACCTTGCTCACCGACCGCACCGGGCAGGACTGGCACGCGGCCGCCGACGTGGTGCGCTCGCCAGTCCCGCTCGCCAGCCATGCCCTGGACGCCGCTACGGCCACAGCCGTCGGCATCGAACCCGGCGCAGCGCTGCTCGTGCGGACCGACGCGCACATCGCCGCGCGCTGGGCCGGTGCGCAGCCCGACCCACTGGCCGCGCTGCACACCGGCATCCGGCACGCCACCGGCAGTTAAGACACGCCGAACTTGTTGGCACGTGCCACTGCCAGGGACCGCCAGAGCTGGTCCTCCATCGAGTCGAACACGTGGTCCACCAACATCAGGGCAGCGTCGCGCCCCTCAGCGGAAAGCGGCGCCGGCGCAACGCCGTCCACCTCACCACCGGTGTTGGTGCCCGCCTCCGGCGCGTCGTGCCGACCGCTCAGGTAGTCAAGGCGCAGCCCGGTTTCCTGCTCGACTGCGAGAGCAAGTGGCTTCGTGTGAGCGAAGAACTGCTCACCGGTCGACTCCAGCGCGGCCATCATCCACCACCGCACGGCCGGGTCACGGTACCGCAGGGCGAGCTTGGCGAACTCGATCATGTGCTCGCGATGGGCGTCCATGTCCTGGTCGAGGAACAGGAACTCCAGCGTCTCACTGGCGGAGTACCCGAGCAGCCTATCCAGTTCCAGCGCATCCCAGTCGGAAAGGAACAGGCCACTGTGCGCGGAGAGTCGCCGCGCCCAGGTGTTGATCGCCCGCTGGGCCGAGTCCGCCGGGTCCGCGTATGTCATTGCGTACTTGTTCAGATCCCGGTAGCCCAGGATGTCCATCACCCACATCGGGATGAACCGCTTGAGCTTCTGCACCGCTGAAAGGCCGTTGTCCTCGCGCACCCAGTCGTAGAAGGGGTGCGAGGCAACCTGCGCTTTGCGCTGTAAGAGCCTGCGCGAAACCTCGATGTCGCGCTGGTCGCCGGGCTTGATCCCTAGCGGCGGAGCGGTCCACCCGGCTGTCACGCGCGTCGGCTGGGCAGGGCGCTCGGGAACCGTCCTGGTATCCACGTAGGTGTTCGCGTAATATAAGAAACCGTCGAAGATCTGCACGAATAGGTCGAACATACGGTCGCACAGTTCCTTGGAGTGCGCGCGGCGGCCCGTGTTGAGCACGGCTTGCTCGAACACGCCCTCGGTGTTCGCAACGTGGCCGGACTCGAGGTCGAGATGGTACGGACCGAAATACCGGTAGTTCAACCCGGTCTTATCAGCGAGAGACACGGCGACCCTCGCCGTGTTGCTGAGCATGACGTGCCCGGTGGCTTCACCTGCCTCGGAGTGACCGAACCGGATCAGCGCGTCGTTGCCGTCCTCGACGGCCAGCGAGATGAACTCGATCCCGGTGCGCCGGAAGACCTCCTGGTCCGGAGACAGGAACAGCCACCACAGCATGTCGCTTGCCTGCCAGCGGAGATGCTCGTCGATGTTCAGCTTGTGCCAGTCATCGAGGAACATCCGGGAGTGCCTCTCGTCCTCCTGGGTGCCTAGGTTGATGACCCACTCGAATTCGTCCCGCACCTGAGGAAAGCGCAGCACCCATCGGTTCATGTCCCGGAACTGCATGATGAAGAACGCGCCCATCGGCGCGAACTTCAGGCGGTCTTCGATCGCCACGCAGTCATTGTGCAACCACTCGAAGAACGGATGTTTGCTGATTGCGGCCTGCCGGGCATCCCTTAACGACATTACCTCTTCCATACAATCCGCCACCCTCGCTGAGAACACGGAGATACGGTCGTCGTCATGTGGTTACCTCGGCTCCACGACCAGGTTGACGACGTAGGGCAGGACGTCGGTAACGGCCGGGTCGTGGTCCGGGGAGACGGCCACGACCCGGCGCCCCTGCTGCATCAGGGCGTCGCAGAGCCGGTGCTGCTGGTCGATCCAGTCGCCCGGGCTGCCGGGGTGGGGCAGGGCCGGCCGCACACCGCGGGCCCGATGCGGCAAGTCAGTGACGTTGGGGGGTGCATAGTCCGGCTGGTGGTTGGCCCGCGCCTGCTCATACGCCACGGTCTGCTCGAGCCCGCAGCGCAGGGCGTCGCGCACATCGACGCCGGTTCGGTATGCCACCGTCTCGTTGCCGACGCAGAACGCGAAGCTGGGGATCTGAAGCGGCCCGGTGACGTCGTACACCGCTACCGGAACTCCCCAGGTACGCAGGATCTGCGCGTAGCGGGCACCTTGCTCGTCGAGCAGCCCAGTGTTGAATAACCCAGCGTCGAGGTCGACCAGCGGGAACGGCTCGCCATCGAGGGCCAGGGCGGCCACGGTCAGCTGCCGGCAGACCGACGCCAGCGCGGTGGTGACCGCCTCGGCCCAACTGAACCCGGACGCCAGCCACGGGGCGCTGTCCAGCGACGGCACCAGGCCACGCAGGGTGGGAAAGACCGACGCTGCCGCGACCTTCCTGGGCCGTTGTTCGGCCAGGTCATAGCCCCACACCTGCAGCCCATGGCCGTTGCCCCCGACGAGCCGCCGCTGGTCCACGACGCTGACCGCGTAGAGCTCGCAGGCGCGTTGCGCGGCCCTTCGGCGTGCCATGCCCAAATCGGTGCCGACGCCGACGGCGGTGACCGGTCCGTCAGGTTCGGGCAGCAGCGCCGGGTTGGAGATCGCGACCCGGCAGACGTTCAGCGGCAGCTGCTGGAGGCCACCCTCGTCGAGGAACGTGAACAGTCCCAGCTCGCCATCGAAGCAGCCCCGCACCTGGTGGGAGAAGACCTGCTCGTCGGTTGGCTCACCCCGAGCCAACCGGTCGACGATCTCGGTCAGGGCTTCCGGGTTCGGCGGCGCAATCTCAGCCACCGGCAGGCAGGTCGGGTGCGGCCGGAACCGGTGGGCTGTGGTGCGCAACGTCTCCAGGTCCACCCGCAGCAGCTGCCCCCGCGTCTCGGGCATCGGAACCCCGGTCAGATGCTTGAACACCTCAAAGCTTGCGTGGTTGGCCACCAGAGCCGCTGTCGGCGAGGTCAAGTACTCGCTGACCGGCGCGGTGGGCTCATCGGTGAACGCGAACCTGTGGCGCCCGGCCGCCGGGCCGGTGCGGGTGGCTTGCAGCCGGCGCCAGGCGCTCTCCCAGCCCGCGGCCTGCTCGTCGTCAGGGCCGGTCAACGGACCGATCCAGGCCTGATCGCCCATAATCACCGCTTGCACGAGCACCTTGCCATCCGCCCGGCAGACCCGGTCCAACATCGCGGCGCGCGCCGGCATCGGCCGGTCCGAAACGTGCACAACCGCGTCGAAGGGCCCTAACGCCGCTCGGGCGGCCCCCTCGTCGCCGTCCCAGCTCGTCACCATCTGCACGATCAACTTCTGGTCAGGGTCGCGCTGGCGTGCCGTCTCGAGATGCCGGTGGCAGCGGTCGAGGTCGGTGGAGCACTCGTCGGTGATCATCACCTCGACGGTGCGCAGCCCCACGGCCAGGTTGGCCGCCACCAGCGCGGCCACCGTCTGGCCAGACCCCACCGCGACGACCCGGGTGTGGCGAAATGCCTCAAACCGCGACGCGGCGGAGTCACAGAAATAGTCGATAAACGCGATCTCTGGGGCGTAGGAATCGGTCTCGGCAGGGCTGAGCGTATGCGAGCAATCAGCTTCGACGTCCTTGACGAACCCGGCCGCTGCCAACGTATCGACGAGCTGGTCCACCATCTCCGCCCGATCGGCTGACAGCCCGTCGGTCAACTCGGCCAGGCTGTGGTTGCCGTCGAGATACGGCGCCAATCGGTCGACCCACTGATACACCTGCTTGCCAGGGATCCTCAGCACACGGCGGTTGTTCTGCAGATAGACACCGTCAGGCGTCGGGACATATTTCGTGTCACCACGCAGCTTGGGTCTCACGACTCCCCTATCGTCGTCAATCTGACTGCTCCCCCACCCACTATCGCCCAATCCGCACGCTCCGCTGGAAGCCGCGCAGTGGTCACAAAATGCTGTGCCGAGCTCCTGGAACCGCACAGCGGAGGAGGAGCAGCGTGGCGCTCAAGCTGCAACGCTGCTCCCCATCCGGTTCTACCTTCGCGGGCAGCTCAGCTTCCCGCGAAGGCTACTGAGCGGTGCGACCTTACCCTTCGTCGCAGTCGCACTCAGACTCGTTACAGCTCGCGCCGGTACCGTTGTCATCGGAGCACGCGCACGTGTCGGCTCCGCAGGCCCCCTCGCAGGACTGGCCCAGCTCGGTTGACGCGTGGCCCATCCCGAATGCCTCCAGGCCGCCGTTCAGGCCGGCCACGGAAATATCGAGACATTCGACTTCCAGGGTGCCCAAGTCAAGCCGCAGCTTGTCCACGATCTACCTCCTCGTTGGCTCGCTCACTGTCATCGGTACGCTCCAGTGCTGTGCAGGTCGACGGCTTTCGATCGCACAGCATTCAACTGTCAGCGACCAATTGAACGCTATCAGCATCTTTCCCGGCGAGTATCACCCTGACCGCACCAGTTCTGACTACTTCACAATGGACCATTCTGGTACTTTCAGTACTGGTTGGTGTCAGGACGCGAGCCGAACCGGCACAGGCTCAACCGTTGGAGCCGGCACGTCGAACAGGCCGCTCACCAGCAGCGTTTGTGTGTGTCGTGAACTCGACGCCACCGACATCCCGCTCGCTGGAAACGCCGGTGGCGTCGAGTTCACGACGCAGCACGCACCCGCGGCCGGATTACTGGTGCGTTACGCAGGTACTGAAGGTACCGGGCCGGTCCATTGCGAGGTGGTCGACGCCGGTGCGGTCAGGGTGGGGCTCGCCGAAAAGGATGCGGATAGCGTCAGTCATGGCGATCGTGCACAAAGACGAGCGGCCGGCCCGCCGGCCGGTGCCGGTATACCTCGCAGGTGCGCCCACAGGACTCGCAGCAAGCGGTCGGGCCGCAGCAGTCCTTCAGGCTGGTCCACCATGCCCATCACTCGGACTATGGCACCGGCGAGCGAGCTGTCGGTACTGGCCGCGGCGTACAGCGCGGACAGGTAAGCGTTAACCATCCGGACCTTGACGGTGCGCCGGCCTGGCACATTGGGAAAGGTGAGGTCGGCGCCGACGTTGATTTCCCAGGGAGCGTCAATGACCTTCGCGATCCGCCGAAAGTACTCATGCGGCCCGGGCGGGGACCCGTTGCGCAGCATGTCTCGCAGCGCCGCCCCCTCCATCGCGGCCACGGTCATGCCCTGCCCGTAGATGGGGTTGAACGAGCACACCGCGTCACCGATCACCAGTAGGCCGGCCGGGAAACGGCGCAACCGCTCATAACGGTGCCGCACGCTGGCTGGAAACCGGAAGGGCACCGGGTCGCCCAGCGGGGTGGCATCTACCAGTGCCATCGCGACATCGGGGGACCACATGCTGGCCACGAATGCGTCAAATCCAGCCGGGTCGACGGGCGGGTGATCGCCGAGGATTCCTCCCACCGTGACAATATGCTGACCGTTCTCCTCGGGAGACACGCCCCCGCCCCGGGGGTTACCGGGAGTTGGCGCGGTGAGGACGTTCACGTCATCGCCCAGGGCACCGGGGCGCAACCGGTAGCGGCGGCTGGCATAGCCGAGCCCGATCTCGACCCGGTCCGCCTGGGGCCGCGAGTAGCCGAACTGCTCCAACCACAGTGGCGTGCGGGAGCCCCGGCCGGTGGCATCGACGACCAGATCGGCGAACACCGTCTGCACCGTGGCGCCCTCGTCGCGGTGCGCGACCCGCACCCCGATAACCCGGCGTTGGTCACTGTCGGCGACTAGGCCGACCACGTCGCAGCCCTCGACGAAACGCACGTCCGGCAGTGCCTTCACCCGCCGCCGGACGTGGCCTTCCAGGAAGGGGCGGCTGGCGCCCAGCATGGGCAGGCCGATGTCGACCTGGCGCAGCTGGTGACCCGACAGCTGCCATCGGATGCTGCCCAGACTGTCCCCGGTAGCGGCGCCGGCCTGCACTACCTGCTCGGTGAAACCGGAGAACAACTCGTCGAGCAACTCCCGGCCGCGGGCATGCAGCGCATGCACGTGATGGTCTTGCGGCACCCCCCGGCGGTGGGCCATGTCGTGCGGCAGGATGTCCCGATCGACCACCGTCACCTGTTCGTAGGCATCGGTCAGGACCCGGGCGGTCAACAGGCCGGCCATACTCGCCCCGAGTACTACGGCGTGATCACCGGCCGATTTCATGATGCCTCCTCTGGCCGTCGTAGCCGGACGGGCGACCAACTCGACCTCGAAATCCACGGCGGCAAGACCCCCGCAGGCGTCCCGGTCGGACGCTATCAGCATTTTTTCGGCGCGAAATCACCGCAGCCGTACCGAGTTTGACTATTTCGCACTGGACCGAGCCAGTACTTTCCGTACCCGTACGTCAACGCTCCTGGCGGCGTAGCGCAATCACGAATAGGGGCAGTACCGAAAGTACCAGCTCGGGCCGGTTGCGAAATAGTCAAAACCGGTGCGGCCAGGGTGATGCCCGTTGAAAATTATACCGATAGCGTCAAATTGGTCGCTGACAGCTGAAACTCCAATTGGTCGCTGTAGAGAAACAGCCAGCGAGCTAACAGAGGTAGATCGTGGACAAGCTGCGGCTTGACCTGGAAACCTGGAAGTCGAACGTCTCGACATAGCCGTGACCGGACGGGATAGAAATTGCCGAACGAATGTGAATTTCTTAATTCTGTCAATGAGCGCAGGTCAGTCGTCGCCATAATCGGACTCGGTAACACGGGGCTCCCAGTCGCGCAGGGCTACGTCGATCGTGGTTTCCCGGCCCGCGGCATCGACATCGACGCCGCCAGGGTCGAGGAACTCCGCAGCGGCCGTTCCTATTTGTCGTACCTCTCCGATCAGGAGATACAGACCCTGATGGACGGTTCCTTCGGGGTCGGGACCGATTTCGGTGCGGTGGCCGACGCCGACGTCGTCATTGTGTGCGTACCGACGCCGTTGGGAGCCGACGGGGACGCAGATCTTTCTTCGGTCCGTAACGCCTTCGACGCCATAGCGCCGTATGCCAACCGTGGAGTGCTCGTGATGCTGCAGTCCACCGTGCCGCCAGGCACGACCGACGTCCTCGCCACCCGCCTCGCCGCGAAGTCCGGGCTCGTCCTGGGCACCGACCTGTTCGTCGCGTTCGCTCCCGAACGTATCGATCCCGCCAACACGGCGGGCTGGTCTGTCGTCACCACTCCCCGCGTCGTGGGAGGAGTCACCCAGGCGTGTACGCGGCGTGCCAGCGCGGTACTAGGGGCCCTGTGCGCGAAGACCGTGACCGTCTCGGATACGCGTACGGCCGAGGTCACCAAAATTGTCGAGAACACGTTTCGGATGGTCAACATCGTCTTGGCCAACGAGATCTCCGATGTGTGCCGAGACCTCGGCGTGTCGGAACGCGAGGTCGTCGACGCCGCGAGTACCAAGCCGTTCGCTTTCCTCGCGCACCGACCCGGTCCCGGCATCGGTGGCGACTGCATTCCGGTCACCCCAGCGTTCCTCCTCGCCGATGCGCGGCGAAGCGGAATCCCGATGCCGATCCTCGCCACCGCTTACCGTCAGATAGACCAGCGGCCACACACCGTTGTCGCACGGCTGACCGAGACTCTCGCGCGAAAAGGCCACCGAATCGAGGCATCAAAGGTGCTCGTGCTCGGAGTCGCCTACAAGGAGAACGTCAACGACACGCGGAACGCTCCCGCCCTGCGCATCATCGAGCTGCTGCTGCAGCTCGGGGTCACCGTTGCCTACCACGATCCAGTCGTCCCCGCGCTCACCGTGGCCGGCCGCAGGCTCCAGAGCCAACCCTGCGAGCCCGCCTGCTACGACTGCGCGGTCCTCGTCACCGCCCACTCGGAGATGCTCGACCGGATCGACCCGGCACCGTTTCCGATCGTCCTCGATACCCGCCATGTGCTGAACCCGGAAGGCAACGTCGAATGGCTCTGAACTCCAACGGCCCACAGGGCACTGCCACTGCGGTAGACGGCCCAGCCAGCAGGCCGGACGGATCCGGGTACGTGTTCGACAACGACAGCGTCCACTCCCGAGACCACCATCGTTGCCTCGCCGAGATGCTCGACCCGATGACCACCACGCGGCTAGCCCAGACAGGTGTGGCCGACGGATGGCACTGTCTCGAGGTCGGCGCGGGTGGGGGCAGCGTGGCCACCTGGCTCGCGCAGCGGATCGCGCCGTCGGGCAGGGTCCTCGCCACCGACATCAAGCCCAGCCACATTCCCGCCATGGCCGGGTTGGCGGTGGCCCAGCACGACATCGTCCGCGATCCGCTGCCCGAGGCCGCGTTCGACCTGGTCTGCGCGCGGCTGGTCCTGCGAGGCCTTCCAGAGCGGCGCGCGGTGCTGGACCGGCTGGTCCGCGCGCTGCGGCCGGGCGGGTGGTTGCAGATCGACGAGTTCGACATCACCTACGGGCCTGCCCTGCTCATGCCGGATCCACGGGCTCGACGGCTGTACGAGACGTTCTTGGCGGCCAAGGCCAGGCTGTTCGACACGGCGGGCACCGACGGGGCGTGGGGACAGCATGTCGCCCAGGCGATGCACGACGCCGGGCTGGTCGACATCGACCCGGTACCTCGTCTCGAGCTGTGGCAGGCCGGCTCGGCCGGCGTGCGCCTGCTGATCCACCACACCTTCCACCTACGGGACCAGCTCATCGACGCGGGCCTGACCGACCAGCAGCTCGCAGATGTACGAAGACTCCTCGTCGATCCGGGCTTCAGAGCCTCGTCGTGCGTGATCTACTCGGTGCAGGGCAGACGCCCCACCGGGTCGTCATCCGGCGCCTCGTCACGGGTTGTTTGAAAGGGCGGCGATGATGCCGCACGTGGTGGTGCTGGCCGGGTCACTCAATCCAACGTCGCGGGCGAACCGCATCGCGGCCTGGTGCGCCCAGCGATGCGCCGACCTTGGGGCGACGTCGAGCCTGTTTCGCGGGCTGGACCTCGAGTTTCCGTTTTATCGGCCGGGTGTGGTAGCGCGCCATGCAGCTGCGCGTCGATACCTCGATGCGTTGCGGAAGGCCGACGGTGTGGTGCTGGTGTCGCCGACCTACCACGGCACGCCATCAGGGCTGCTGAAAAACGCGCTGGACTACGTGAACGAGCTCGCCGACGATTCTGAACCGTACCTCGATGGTAGGTCGATCGGTTGCGTGGCATTAGCCGGAGGAGACCAGGGTGCGCACTCGACGGTAGCTGCGTTGCGGACGATCGGGCACGCACTGCGAGGCTGGCCGACGCCGCTGGGAATCGCGCTGTCCACGGATACGTCCGCGGTCGACGAGAACGGGCAGCCGCTCAGTCCGCGCACACAGTGGCAGCTGAACACGATGGTGGGCCAGGTGTGGGAGGTCGCCCAACGGAGGGCGGCCGACCGCGGGATCCGGTGTCTGGCCGCCGCCTCCTACCAGTCTCCGCTGCCGGAGATCCTGTAAGCCCGGGTAAGACCCGGGAAAGGTGGCACCGGCCGCCGGGAGCTAACGCGTCGGGGAGCGCCAAGCCAGACCGGCGTCCTGCCGAGATTAGGGGCCCCAGTCGCATACCACTGTGTGCAGCACGCTCACCGCATCCCCGTCCAGGCGCTGGATCACCAGCGGTCCACCGGGGATGATCAGAGACGATTTGCGGGACCTGGTGGCGGTGCACGCTTGGCTAAACCCGGCGAGGTATATGGCGTCCCGCCATTGGAGGGTCTCCCGCACTCCCCACAGCGGCCCGTCCGGGCCCGGTGCCACCCGCTGGAAGCGAAACCCGCCGCGCTTGGCGGCGTCCAGCAGCTGCTTTGCGGCCACCAGATCCGGACTCTCAGCCCTCATCGCCGTCCCCTCGATCACCCACACGAAATGAGGCCGCAGACTGGTCGGCGCGGCCTCACCCTCGAAGCGCACACACAGCCGGTTACCCCGACTCCGGCTGAAGACCTCGCCCCGCTTGCGTAGCCGGGACGCCCAATCCCCGCATCAGGTCCCGAGCCCCGACGGCAAACCGGCATCCGCACAGCGTCTGCACCTGGCAGTCCGACAGCGGATCCTCAGATGGGCCACGGCGGGGCCAGGGACAGTCGGGGGTTCGCCCCCGGCCCCGCCGTGATCTGGGTCTGGCCATCCCGCCGCCGGGAATCTTTGGGGAGGGAGCGGGACGGCCGGGGTTGTGACGGATCACCGGAGGAATCGGCGGCGATCCCGGACAGCACTTGAGTTAACTGCGGATCAGCCGCAGATGGCGGCGGCAGGAGGTCGATCCACCACTCGCTGGCCAGGAGTTGGCCAGGGGGCTGCCGCAACCAGTAGTGCGCCTTCCGAAAGACCATGCACACCCGGCTGCGGCGCCCCGACCATCCGCGACCTCGACACAACCGGCACCGGCCCCGACGATCCACCGGGTGAGCGGCAAGGAGCGAATCCAGCGCCGCACTGGCTCCGCAGCCCACCTGTCTGATCCCACCGCCGTGTGAGCACCCCAGCTCAGCCACCAGGAACCGGCGTAACAGCTGACGCAGCAGGCCGTGTTCAATCTGGTGCAGATCAGGATTCATGCCGGGCCGCCCGTTCGATGGCGTGCCATTCATGTCAGCTCCCGCATCCGTGGTTCGCGTGTGGGAAGTCATGGTCGATGCATTTCGGCGTCTGAGCTGCCACACCGTCGCCACATCGCGGGTTCGTCTTGGTTGATCCACCGGCCGATGGCACGCTTACCGACTAGCGACCAGGAGGGAGCCAACCCAGTCCATGATCGAACAGCCCCCGCCCCGGGTCGGCTTGCGGATCGCCGAGCTGCGCAAGATCCACGGTGCCACCCAACAGTCGCTGGCAGCCCGGGCCACTGTGTCGTATTCGCTGCTGCGCAAGGTTGAACGCGGCGAACGACCGGCGTCACCGTCGTTCATCGCGGCCATCGCCCGAGCACTGCGGGTGAGCGTGCTCGATATCACCGAACAGCCCTACGGCGCCCGTGGCGCGGACCCGACATCGGAGCAGGCTGGGGTTCCGGCTCTGCGGCAAGCATTGGTCGAGGGCGAGGACCCTGAGTTGGATACCTCGCTGCGTAGTGTGGGCGACCTACGTGCCGCGGTGGCCGAGATCAAGGAGTTCGATCGCCGCACGAAGCACGCAGAGGTCGTGCAGGCGCTGCCCGACGTGCTGCGTCACCTGCACCGGGCCGTCCTCGAGCTTCCCAGCCCTCAGCGTCCCGGTGCCCACGACGTACTCGCCGCCGCGTACTCGTATGCGGTCGTCGCCCTGTACCGGCTGGGACACCTCGATCTGTCGCACCTCGCTGACGAACGCGCCCGTAGGGCCGCCGCTCACGGTGATGATCCGCTACGCGCCGCTGTCGCGGAGTGGAATCATGCCCTGATCCTGATGTTCGATGGCGCCTACCCAGCAGGACTACGCAGTGTCGAGCGAGCCGAGGCGATCGCGGATCTCGCGCAAGCAACCCCAGCTGTCCCCGCGGTGCGGGGCGCGCTGCACCTGCGGGCCGCGATCATCGCGGCCCGTGCGACGAACCCCGACCTGGCTGCCGACCACCTGACTGCGGCACGTTCACTCGCCATCAACGGGCAGGACGAGGCCAACTTCTACGGCACTAAGTTCGGCCTGCCCAACGTGAGCATCCACGACGTTGCCGTGCCGGTCGAACTCGCCGACGGCACCACTGCCGTAACACGGGCCGCCGACGTGACCCTGTCGCCGACCACCGCTCCATCCCGTGTTGGCCACTACTGGATCGACCTCTCTCGGGCCTGGCTGCTGCACGGAGACCGGCGCCGCGCATTGGACTCACTGCACCAAGCCCGGTGGATCGCACCCCAACTCACCCGCTACCACCCACAAGTCCGCGAGACCGTGCACGCCCTAGCGATCCAGGATGCCCGATCCACCGGCAGCCTCCGGAACTTCGCCGCCTGGTGTGGCATCCGAAATTGACGAGACAGGGATCATGAACGAGCATGGCCAGCCAGTCCTCTACGCCATCGTCACCGGATCCCCCGCGGCCCGAGACATCAGCAAGCTAGTGGGCCTCGCCCAAGACGACGGGTGGGACGTATGCGTGATTGCAAGCCCGAACGGTTACCGGTTCATCAATGCCGACATCCTCACCGCCAAAACCGGCCACACCGTGCGCCACCAGTACAAACAACCTGATGCACCCGACGTCCTCCCTCCAGCCGACGCGATGGTGGTCGCACCGATCACGTGTAACTCACTGGCCAAATGGGCGGCGGGCATCTCCGACACGCTGCCTCTCGGTCTGCTCGTGGAAGCTGTCGGCAAAGGCCAGCCTGTGGTGGCCATGCCCTTCAGCAACCGGGCTCAGATCAGCTTCCCGGCGATTCAACAGGCCATGAGCACGCTGAGGGCGTGGGGCGTGACGATCCTGGTCGGCGATGACATCTACAAACAACACGAGCCCGGCACCGGTGACAATTTCGTTCACCTCTTCCCCTGGCACCTCGCCTGGCAAGCACTCCTCCAGCACCCACGGCTTGATTCCGGCCTTCTACCCAGAAGGCCGGAATCAAGAGACTAAAGAGGCTTCGCCGCAGACCACCGTGACGCTGGCAATGGACGCACCGACGTGGGCACGACGACAGCTTGCGCCGACGCTGGCGAGTCTGGCGCATTGCGTGGCCGGTCATCGGATCGCGCGGCTGCATCGCCTACCGCGGTGCGATGTCGAGCAGGCCACTGTTCTACGCCGTGGGAGCGGATCGGTCCCTGCTGGTCGCGTCGCAGATCAGAGGGATTCGCGCGGCTCACTCCGCCGAGGTCAATCTGCCTGGCCTGGTCGCGTTTCTCGTTCCACAGCTCTGTGATCTGACGGGCACGGCGTGGTCGCGCATCCATAGCCTGCCGCCTGGCTACGCCGTGATCTGGTGGGACGGGGATCGTCGACGACGTGGAACGCGCCACCGGGATGCCCGTAAGCAGGCTGTCCGGAAACCGGTTCCTGCCACTGGTGGCCACGTTCCCCGAAGGGGACGAACCGGAGCCGTGGAGTGGCCGGGCAAAGCCGGACTGGGGTTCACGCGGTCGCGGGCCCGGACAGCAGGAGGTGGCCGCGCTCCGGTCCGATGGACAGCAGCAGGGTAGGCAGCCGTGGACCGGTGTCCGAGGAGCACAGCAGCCGGTACAGCGCGGCGAAAAAGGCTCGTTGCGACTTCTTCAGCTCCGGGCTCGGCGGTGCGTCTGTGGGCAGCCCTTGGAGCAGCTTCGGGATGGCATACACCAGACGGGTCAAGCCTTCGAGCGTCCAGGCGTTCTCCAGGCGCTCGTCGAGCATGCGCACGCCCTCACGCGTCCGTTCATCGAGCTCCCGCCACGCTTCGCTGTTGAACTCGGTGCGGATCGTGGTGCGTTGTTCCGCCGGCAGCAGGCGGGTGGCGTAGTTGATTGCACAGGTCAACCGCGGCTCCAACTCCTTGAGTAGGGCGTCGCGATCAGGCAGGGCATCGGCATTGTCGACATGCTGGCGCACGAGGCGATCAATCTGCTCTGTGTTGGCCTGCGTGATGTCGGCAGCCGACGACAACAGCCGGAACGAGACCGGCCGCTGGCTGTGGTCGACCGTGCCCGCTGAGGTCCGCAGGCACACCTCGCGCACATGCTTGTCGACCGGGGACGCTCCCGCCGCGTCGGCGCGCTCGCCGAACTGGTCCCACTCGTCGTATAGCCGCTGCACCGCCCGCGGCGAGAGGTCGATCGTGAACGATTGGGACGGGGCACGCCGCACATACAGCCAGCGCAGCATCGCCGGCTCCAGCACGTCCAGCGCAGTCGCTGGGATCGCCGCGCCACCTGCCGAGCTGGACATTTTGCTCGATCCGCCGGCCAAGCCAACGAAGGTATATGCGAACGAGTACGGGGCCGTGCCGCCGAAGATCTCCTGAACCAGAATCTTGCCGGAAGCGAAGCTGCTCGATGGCGCGTGATGATCTTCGCCCGCAGGTTCGAAGTCCACCTGCTCGTGGACCCACCGCATCGGCCAGTCCACCTTCCACACCAGCTTGCCGGAGATCGGTGCGCCGTCAGCGAGGGTCATCTCCCCGGCATGGCCGCACCGGCAGCGGTAGGCCACGACGAGATCGTCGTAGCCGAGGACCGTCGCGAAATCCTTCCCACAGGACTGGCAGTACGGCTTGAATGGGTAGTACTCGGCCCGGCGTTGCGCCGGCGGCCCGCCGTGCAGACCCTCGGTCTGGAACTGGGCGAGGATGTCGAAGACCTCGCCCCGACGGCCCATAGCATGCCGGATCGCGGCGTTGTACGTTCCGCGCGGGTACTGCTCGGACTGCCGCACCTCGCGCATCCACACACCCATCCTGGCAAGGGCATCGGTGAACTCCGCGATGAAGTGCGCAGCATAAGAATCGCGCTCACCGTAGGGGTCCGGCACCGCCGCCACCGGGCGGCCGACATGCTCAGCCAGGCCCTCATCGAGTCCGGCCGGCACCTTCCGCAACCGGTCATAGTCGTCCCACGAGTGCAGGTGCACCGCGTGGTAGCCGCGGGACTTGATCTCCTCGGCTACCAAGTGTGCGGTCATGACCTCGCGCAGGTTCCCGAGATGGATTGGTCCCGACGGGGACACGCCCGATGCGCACACGATCTGCTGCACACCAGAACGGTGGGCATGCTCGATCGCGGCATCAGCCGCCCGTTGAATCCAGCTCAGTTCCGTCTCGGCCACGAATCCTCCGCAACACGCGCTCACGCGCTCGCCAGCAACCCCTGTACAAAGTTAGCAGCGCGCACTGCCGAGCCACGGTCCGACGCATGACGTCAATTGCCCAGTTCGGGGGGCCCCTGGACGGCCCGATGGGCAGGGCGTCGAAGGTCGAGACGCTCGCGTCTGCTGCCTGAGCCGGCAAGTCGGGCCGTTGCGGTCCACGCCCGCAGTGTCCACCAGGGACGCCGGGCGTAGCCTTGTCGCTACCTCCTTCACCGAGGTTGTTTGGCCCCGGGGTAGCTCCCTGGGCATCGGTGGGGGGGCGGTGAAGGAGTGGCTCTCGTGGACATTGATGATGCGCGGACGATTGGTGCCCGGCTGCGCCAGATCCGCAATGCCCGGCGTAAGTCGTTGCGGGTAGTCGCCGGGCTCGCCGGAGTATCGAAATCCCACCTGTCGCAACTCGAACGGGGCGAGCGTGCTTTGGACAGCCTCGCCGAGCTCGTGGCGCTGGCCAACGCGCTGCAAATTGCACCGAGTGAGCTGACCAGGCTGCCGGTGCCCGCACCGGCAAACGGGCACACGGACGCCACCACCGAGGCGGTGCGGCTGGTGCTGGATGCGATCGATCTGGACCGCCCTGATGGGCTCGTGGTACCCGTTACCGCGTTACGGGAGCAGGTGGCGCGGATCCACCAACAGAGGCGAGCATGCCAGGCCGCCGAGGTTGCCACCGACCTGCCGGTACTGATCCGGAATTTGCACACCACACTGGCTGTCGGCGCCGATCACGGTGAATTGCTCGACCTAGGCGTCTATTTGCATGCGCATGTCACGCGTTGGTGGCTCATGGAGGCGGCTGCACCGGCCGACCTCATCCGCCGGACCGTGTTCTTAACGCGGCGTTTGGCTCAGGAGCGCGATTCGGTCACCACGCTCGGCGTGGCCACGTTCGTCGTGGCCGACACGCTGTTGTCCGGTGGCGCTTTCGAGCTGGGTCAGGCCGAGCTTGACTCGCTGATCCTGCCGCCCACCACGGCCGACACCGCCGGTCTGGTGGGCCAGGTCACCGCGCTACATGCCGTTGCCGCCGCGCTGAATGGTCGGCCCGGCGATGTGGCGCCCGCCCTGGATGCCTCCACCGAGCTCGCCGAGCGGTTCGGCGCAACGGGTGAAACCGACGTCTCTGGATATCTTTTCGGACCAGTCGATGCAGGAGTGAACCGGATGGTGCTCGCGGTCGAAGCCGGCGAGCCCGATCGTGCGGCGGGAATCGCGCGGGATATCGACCCGCAACAGCATCCCTTCGCGGTGAATCGGGCGAATTACTGGGCGCGTTATGGGACCGCGCTGGCCCGCTTACGGGGACGCGGTGACGACGCGGTGTTGGCATTGCGAAAGGCGGAGGAGCTCTTTCCCGCCAAGATGCAACGGGACCCGATCGTCCGCGACGTGCTCGGAGGGCTGCTCACGCGGTCCCGCCGCGATGCGGTGGGCCGGGAGCTGCGGGGGATGGCTTACCGGGCCGGGCTGCCGGTGTAGCCGGTCCGGGTGACGTCCACGCTGGTGGACACCATGACCTTGATCGCGTTCACTCTCGTCAACCGTGACGAACACCACCACTGACGTACCCGTGACGCACCCTCCCGCTGGCCCTGCACTGACCCCGGGGGAGGCGCTGGCCAAGCTGTTTTTGGACAACGCCGACAGGGGCTGCAACGCGGAGAATGACGCGCTGGTCGTTGAGATTCTGAGACGGATGCGGGCGGTCCAGGCGCTCGCCACCCCCAGCGGGCAATGACGGCCCCGCGCCAACGCCAGCGTTTCCTGGCTGGCCTACCCAGGCACGGCAACCCGGTCGGCGCAGTGTGGTGCCGCCTCGCCGAGTTGGAACGCGCGGGCAACAACTCGGGCCTCATCGACGCGCTCCGCGCCGTACTGATTCCCCACCAGCCGCCGCGACACGGACGGTGCCCCGCCTGCCCCAAACGCTGGTGGCGCCGTCCCCGCTGGCCCTGTGCCGTGTGGTGCCGAGTGCACCTGGTGTTGTTCAGCCCTCGCGTGATCACTGCGGCCTGCACTGGGGGACCACGGTGACCAGCATCGACGCGATGGCGTCGGTGGACACCGCGGCCTGGTGGCGCCGACTATGTGACCACCACGGCACCGCGACAACCAGGCCAGCGGCGCACTCCGATGGTGTCGTGCACCTGACCGCCGAGCACCACACCACGATGCTGGCGGCTGCCCCATGACCATCAAGTGGGGCTTAAGCGTCGCGGGCTGGTGCAACCACGCCATCGACGACCCGGCCGACCACCCCACCGGCATCTACCGCGCCCTGTGCGGGCACCGGCTGATGATGATCACTCCCTTGCAAGACGACAAGCCGCTCGGGTCCCGGTGCGAGGTGTGCGTGGCTACCTACCGCGCCGAATCCGAGTTCCGCGAGCTCGGCACCACCCGGCCGGCCAACCCCGATGATCCGCCCGCTGACGTGACGATGCCCCCCTCCCCTCAAACCCCGGCCGCCGCCGGTTTCGAGACGATGGGAGTGCCCCCCGCAACGCTCCCGAGATCTCCTGGCGGCGGCCGGTCCCAAGCCCCGACGTGACGCCGTGGGCATTGGGTCAGGATTCATGCCGGGTAGCCCCGCCATGTCAGCGCTCCGCTCGCCGTGACGACGTGAACCGCTATTCGGCTCCGAATAGCGCCCGGCGGCGGCCGTAAACCGCTATTCGGCTCCGAATGGCGACCCGGCGCCGACCACGCCACAGTCGGTCATCGCTGAGCGGAACGTCCGGGCTGGGCGGTTGCGAGCCGGGTGAGGGTCTGGCGGCAGACTTTGTCGGTTGGGCCGAGCGGCAGCTCGGGGAGGGCGAGGAGCAGCTCGGGCAGCTTCCGGCGCTCCAGACCTCGTTCGCGCTCCAGGAAGGCGTTGAGCTGGGTCAGCGTGAGCGGCCGGGTGTCTGGCCGCTGGACGATGCAGGCGCACAGCCGCTCACCGAACTCGGGATCTGGGACGGCGATGCAGGCGACGTCGGCGATCTCTGGGTGCGCCGCCGCCTGCCGTTCCACCTCGGCCGGGCTGATGTGGTAGCCGCCCCGGATGACGATCTGTTTGAGGCGATCGACCACGCGCAGGCAGCCGTCCGGGCCGATCAGCCCCCGGTCCCCGGTGCGGACCCAGCCGCCCGGTACCCGGTAGCGGGCGTCGAGTTCTGGCGCGTTGACGTAGCACAGCGGGGTCATCGGACCGAGCGACCAGATCTCTCCCGGCTGACCGGCCGGCACGGGCTGCCCGTGCGGGTCGACAATGCGGATGTCCGCGACGGTCGGGTCGGGCCGGCCCGCGCACCCCGCCGCCGGCGCGCAGTCTCCCCCGGCGGTGTGGCAGTTGACTCCGTCTGCCGACCCGTAGATGTTGACGACAGGAGTGCCGAAGCGGGTCCTGCATGCCTCGATGGTGGCCGCAGGCAGCGCGGCGCTGCTGGAAACGAGGGCGCGCAGGCATGACGCGTCCTCGCTCGAGGTTCGGGGTCGATCAGTGATCCGGCGCAGCATGATGGGCACGCCGAAGACATGCGTGGGCTGGTGAGCTGTGATCATGCGCAGCGCGGCGGCGGGATCGAAGGCGTCCAGGAGCACCAGGGTGCCGCCGTGGCGGGCGAGGATGACCACGCCACACGAGCCGTACGAGGAGGCCAGCGGCACGAGGATGAGGCCGCGCATCGGCTCCGGGTCACGGGGTTCCGGGTCACTGTGCAGCGCGCCGATGTAGTTGCCACGACCGCCGGCCATCGCGTTGTGGGAGTAGGCGACCATCTTCGGCTCGGCTTCCGATCCGGACGAGACCAGGATCCGGGCCGGCGCCTCCGGGTCGATCAGCACGCAGGACCACCCTCGTTGCGCGCCGGCAGCGTCGTCGCTGGCGAGCCACCGGTCCAGCGGCTCGCATCCGTCCGGGGCGGCGCCGAACACGAACACCGTGCGCAGGTCGGGCAGGGCGGCGCGCAGGCTGGCAAGGTTCGCGGCGAGCGGTACCTGCCCCGCGACGTCGGCGACGATCGCGGCGCTGGCCCGGGAGCGGCCGAGCAGGCTGAGAGAGTCCCGGCGCCCTCGACCGGCGGGGTAGGGCAGCGCCACAGCGCCGACGGCCGCAACGGCCAGTTCCGCGGTGACAGCTCGCCAGCCGTTGGGTAGCTGGATGCCGACGATGTCGCGTGGGCCCAGCCCCGCATCGGCCAGCGCCGCGGCGATGCGGCGAACGCGGGTATCGAGGGTGGCGTAGTCGATCGCGCCAGCCGCGTCGATCACCGCGGTCCGCCGCGGATGGGCTCGCACGTGCTCGCTGAACAGCGTGTAGAGATCCCGGTCGGGACAGTAACCCTGCTCGACCCAGCGACGCCGCAGCGCAGCAGGCACCAGGTCACCCAGCACGATCCCGTTGGTAGAGGTCCAAGCCATGTCGGTAGCAGTCCGGGCCATCAGGAGAACTCCCAGGGTGGGCGGGTGAAGGTACAGACGTCGTGCTGCAGGGCCCGCGCGAATCGGGGGTCCGTGGCCAATGCGGCCAGGGACGTGCACACCGGGGTACCGGCCAGACCGGCGTCGGACAGCCGCTCGACCCAGGTGCGGCTCGGCTCCTGACGGAAACGCGCCACGATGTCCTCGAAACTGGGCCCGGCGCCGCAGGCTGCGGCAAGTCGATCGGGTTCCATGCGGGTGCGGGTGGACAGCGCGACGTACCCGTCGGCGGTGGCCAAGGGCCGGTGCAGCGGGGTCCAGACCGGTCGGCCGGCGCCCGGCCCGGCATCCTCGGCGACCGCGTTGAGCTGCTGGAGCGCCAGCCGTTGGAGCACCGCGGCGGCAGACAGCAGCGAGGAGTCCACCCGCTGGCCCGACCCAGTGCGGATCCGGGCCAGCAGCCCGGCCAGCACACCTTGCGCGCAGATCAGGCCACCGAGCACATCGGTGAGCGTCATCAGCGACGGCGCCGGGGGCTCACCGTACGGTCGGACCATCGCGGCCAGGCCGCTGTACGCCTGGACCATGAAGTCCGTGCCCAAAGGAGGCCCCAAAGGAGACACAACACCAAGCGTGTCTCCCCACCCGGACGCATAGGCGTAGACCAGCCCGGAGCGCACGGCAGCGAGGTGCTCGGCGTCCAGCGCCAGCTGAGCTGCCTTGCCCGGCGCCCAGTTGTGCACGAACACGTCGGCCCCCGCCACCAGCTCCTGCACGGCCCGCCGCCCGGCCGCAGACTTGAGGTCGATCTCGACGACGTCCTTGCCGCGGTTGAGCGCAAGGAAGCGTGCCGAGCAGTCGCCGGCCATCGGGGGCATGCCGCGCAACAGATCACCATCGGGCGGCTCGATGCGGACGACCCGGGCTCCGAGCAGCCGCAGTACGTGGCCGGCGAGCGGGCCCTGCAGGCGCCTGCAGGCCTCGATCACCACGAGGCCCTCCAGCGGCAACTGCGCCGCGGCCGGCGAGCAGGGCGGGGGTACTGCCCGCGTATCGCCCGGTATCGCGGTGATCCGCCAAGGCGGGAGGCCGGCTGCGAGTTCGGCGCAGCGCTCGGCCACGTCGCGCAGTCGCAGGATGCTGACGCCCGCCGCTGCCGCCGCGGCGGCCAACGCGGCGAACCGGCTGCGACCGGCGGCCTGATGCAGCTCGTCGGGCAGCGGGCAGGTCGCGGTGGCGTAGCGATGCTGGAACGGCTGCCAACCACGTCGCACTGCCGCCCCGTCGGCGTCGAGAAGCGCCCAGAAGCGCCGCCACCCGGCGGCTTCCAGCACTTCGATCTCGAAGCGCACGCCGTCGGCCGACGTGAACGGCGGCCCGCCGGGACGCATCGGCTCAGCCCAATCGTCGTCCGCGGTCGCCGCCGCCAGGTACTGCGCCACGCTCAGCAGCGCTGCCTGGGCAACCGAGGTGGTGACGCGGCACAGGTCCATGCCGCGGAGCCGGCCGACCAGCGCGGCCAGAACGCCTTGGGCGGCAAGCACACCGGCCGTGACCGAGGCGTAGTCGACACCGAGGGGCTCGGGGATGCCGGACTTGCGCCCGTGGACATGCATAATCCCGCAGGCGGCCTGGACACCGGCCTCGTCCTCCAGCGGCGCATCGACCGGACCGGCCCACTCGATCTCGCAGTCGACGCGCAGTGGGCGCCTCCCGCCGTCCGGCAGGCTCACGTCGACGTGACCGGCGCCTGCGACCAGGCTTGCGGAGCTGCCAGTCAACCCGTACCCGAGTGCCCGCAGGTGGCGTACGGCGACGTCGGCAGCCACAGCCATCACCACCCACCGCTAGCCCGCTCTGGTGTCGCCGAGTTCGACACCAGAGCGCTCCGTTACGTCATCGGCAGCTCTGGTGTCGAACTCGGCGACACCAGAGCTGTGCGGATCCAATCCAAGAGTGACTTGATCAGCTATTCAGACGATACCCCCATCCATTTCCACTGGATATCACCTTTACTATCCTGGTTTTGACCAAGTCACAGTGGGTCGACCTGGTACTTTTGGTACCACCCCTGCGTTCACTCGCACTCCGGGTACCAGCCCGACCCAAGGGAAAATGAGCAAAACCAGTACGGTCAGGGTGATGACTGCCGCAAAAAATAATGGTAGCTTCCGAGAGCGTTTCCAGCTATTCCATGTCCGATTGACCCGTTGAAGGAGTCCATGAATATGCATACTCGACGATCCGGCGCAGTAGCGCTGGCCGGCGCGCTCGTTCTCGGAACCCTACTCACCTCTGGTGCCGGCATTGCCCGGGCTGGCGAGTCGCAAGAGGGCGGCTCTTCATCGGAGACGGTTGAAGGGGCACCCAAGGTTATCGATCTTGGGGATATCGGTCGCTTTGTCGCCGGTACCGGTGCGAACCTATTCTGAGAGGCCCGTCGTCTGGGATGGCCGGGCGGAGGGTCGATGCCACTGGCGTTGTTACCTCTAGCCCGGCCCAGCGGGGCCGGACAACGAAACGAAGCACTCTCTTTACGGCATCGGCGCGGGCGGCGCCTCGCACCCGGCCGGCCGAAGGCGGGTGGCCACCGCCATCCGGTTCCAGACGTTGATCGCCGCGATGGTCCACAGCAGGTGGGCCAGCTCGGTCTCGTCGAACCGCCGGGCAGCCGCCTCGTAGACGGCGTCCGGAACATGCCCGACTGCGAGGAACGTGACCGCCTCGGTGAGCGCGAGGGCGGCCCGTTCCCGATCGTTGAACAACGGTGTCTCGCGCCACGCCGCCAGCGCGGACAGGCGCTGTTCGCGCTCCCCCGCGGCGCGGGCCTCCCTGGTGTGCAGGTCGAGACAGAACGGGCAGCCGTTCAGCTGCGAAGCGCGAACTTTCACCAGCACACCGATGACCGGATCGAGCTTGTCCTCGGCTGCTTGGCCGAAGGCCACCATCGCGCGGTGGACATCGGGGGCGACCATGGGCAGGTTCACCCGGGTGGCAGGCATGGCGTCATCGGTCATGGGACAAGGCGGTCCGCGACGATGAGCAGGAAGTTCATGAAACCTTGCTGGTAGGCCGACAAGAATGCCTGCTCGATACCGTTGCGGAACTCGGAATGCCGCCGCAGCTCCCAGTACGGGATCGCATCGGCTGTCAGGTCCGTCACCTGGCAGGGAATGAGACCATTGGCCGCCAACGCTGAGAAATAGGTGCTGCGCGGATGGATGTGGCAGTTGTAGAAACGGTCGATCTCCTCGATCTCGTGGCGCGGGGGTGACACGATGTCGTTGTAGCACCACGTGATGACAACATACCGGCCACCGGGCGACAGCAGCCTCGCGAACTCCCCAAATGCGTCGAACAAATCGACGTACATCGTCGTCTCGTTCGACACGACGCGCTGGAATGACTGGTCTGGAAATCCAGTCGAGCGCATGTTCCGGTAATGAAATTTCACCTGGTCGGCGCAGCCTCGCTTGATCGCCAGCTGCCGGGAGAACTCGATCTGGTATTCCGAGATGTTCACACCGTCGACCCGGCAGCCGAATCGCTCGCCGATCATGAAGCTCGTGCCACCGCGCCCCGAGCCGGCGTCGAGGACGGGGTCGTGGGGCGACACGTCACCGAGTGCGGAGATAATGACTTCGACCTGCTGGCTCTCCAGCCGATGCATCTCTTCGACAATCCTGTGCTCCCGCGTCTCGGCGGGTCCGACGAGGATTCCGGGATCGAATGCGCCGACGCCGTAATGATGGTGGTACAGATCGTCGATCTGACCCGGGAGAAGATTGATCTTGTCGTCCTGTTTGCTATCCCAATAGCTGGCGATGTCTTTTTCGTACGAGCTGCGGATCACGTCTACCCGCGAATCGAAGTTGACGCTCACGGTTGATGTCCTTTCAGTAAGGGGTCATGTCCAGCGGCCTGTGCCGTAGGTGGCTCCGACGCCCGTCAGCTGCGCCCGCAGTGCCAGGCGCCGGACCTTGCCCGTCCCGGTGCGGGGAACCTGGTTCCAGGTCAGGACGATCGGCTCGTCGAGGGCCGGCAGATCCCGGACGGCAGCTCGCCAGCCGGCGGCGTCGAGGCGGCCGTCTCCGGTGACGACCACCGGCAGCGGGGGCGCCCCGGGCGTGCCCAGGACGATGCATTCGAGTACCTCCGCAAGCCGGTCGTCGATCACATCCTCGAGCTCGACGCAGCTCATGCCGGGGATCTCGTCGACCTCCCGGTCGAGGAACACGACGCCCTTGCGTGTGACGATGCCGATGTCTCCGGTGTTGAACCAGAGGCCGTCGGCCTTCTCGTCCCATCGCTGCTGCTCACCGAGGTAGCCCAAGCATCGAGCCTTCGTCCGGGCCATGATCACCCCCGGCTGCCCCGGCGGGAGGGCACGGAACGTCTTCGGATCGACCACGCGCAACCTGACCCGGCCCGGAGTGGGCAGCCCCTGGTTGCGGGTGGTCGGATGCCGGTCACCATGGGCAGCGAGGGCTCTGCGGGTGAACAGGCGAAAGGTCAGCGGCCCGGTCTCGGATTGGCCCCATCCGTGCACGAACACCGCACGCGGTCGCTTGGAGGCGGCCAGAAATGTCCGCACCGCGGGCGGGTGGATCGCGTCATACGTGCTGACGTACACCCGGACGTCGCGGAACGGGCTGTCCGGCTTGGCAGCCATCGGCTGCCAGCGGATGAAGGTGGACGGCAGCCCTTCGAGGATCGTCGGCGGATGGGCCCGCAGGGCCGGTTCGGCGCGAACCGGATCGTCGTCGCTGATGATGACGACGTGGCGGGGCGCCACGGTGACCGCCACCGCGGTCCAGCAGAAGGTTCGGCCGTGCGAGAAGGCGCTGGCGGTGGCCACGGTGTCGCTGGGCCGGCCGCCGACGATCGGCCATCGGCGGGCTTCGAACTGCGCAAGCTGGCGAATGATCGTGTTGGTCGAATGCAGCGCCAGCTTGGGGAGGCCGGTCGTGCCGGACGTGGGGCAGACGACCAGCGGCTCGTCGTCACCGCGGCGGTGCGGCGGTGGCGGCGCCTGGCCGCGCACGCTGTCCAGGGACAGCGCCCCCGGCGCTGGGCGATCGATAGTGAGCGTCGTCTTGGCCAGCGCAGCCAGGTCCACTCCCGCTCGGCTCGCCGCGTCGAGGGTCGGGGCGGTCGTGACGAGGACGGCCGGCTCAAGCCGCTCAAGCAGGGTCTGGATCGCGTCCGGTGGCAGGTTGTTGCGGATCTTGGCGGGGACGGCGCCGATGCGCACCGCGGCGTAAGCGAGCACGTCGATGTCCCAGTTGTTGCCCTTGACGATGGCGACCCGGTCACCGGGGCCGGCTCCTGCCGCGGCCAGCCATCCCGCGGCGTCAGCAGTGAGGCCGGCCAACTGCTCGAAGCCGTAGGTGACCCCGCCGTCAGGGGCGATATCGAACGGCCGGTCGAGGTGGACGAGCGTGGTGCCGCGCTCGGCAGCGTCCTCGAACAAGGTGCTCGGGTTGATCGGCTTCACACTGATTCCTTTCCCACGAAAGACCGGGACGGTCGTCGTTGCCCGCGCCGCCGATCCGGCGCACGGAGGTCCTGACCCGCCCAGTCCCGGTTCTGGCTCACCAAGCCGTCCCGGAAGAATCCCCAAGGACCGGTCGCCGCCCGACGGATCTCGTCCGCGCCACTCCTGAGCAGTTCAGATCCGAAAGCTCGCAGCGTACTGAGCCCAGCGTTGAAATAATGCTCCCGGATGAACTCAGGAGAACGGTATTTTCCCCACAGCAAGAGCCGAAGAACTGGCGCCAGCGTGGCCGCGCCGGCCGGGCACCGGTCCTCGGGATTCAGCAGCTGCCACGGGCCGGGACACAGCCCGCTCTCCGCGAGCCACCGGTAGATATTCCTCGACGCCTCGGCAGGCGAGATCAACTGATCGCGCACCGCCGTCATCTCGGCCACCGCACTGGTGAACAGCTTCCAGTACGGCGGATAGTCGATCGCCTGCAGCCCACGGTAGGGGTGACACTCGAGCTGCTCGAAAACTGCCGGGTCCCGGTGCTCCTCGAACCGCACGAGCGACTGGACCACGGGGTTGCCGCTGTACAACGACGCGACCATCCACACCCGGTGCCAAGCATTCCAGAGCTCGAAATCACGAAACGCGATGTAGGAGCACGACACGAACTGGTCATAATACGCGAAGACCCGTTTCACCCAGGTGCCGACATACTCGAAGTTCTCGGTGGAGAAATCCTGCTGTCGCGTTGCCGTGATGAGCCGGTGAGCCAAAGCGTTCACGGCCATGGCCGTGACTGTCAGACCGCTGGAGAAGAGCGGATCCACGAAATCAGACGCGTGCGGCAGCAGGCAGAAACGGTCCCCGACCACCTGCCGCGAGGAGAACTGGAGGCGGCTCGTGCGCACCCAGCTCCGCACCGGGGTGGCGTCCCGAAGCTGCCTGACGATGCCAGGGAAGCGTTCCACGATGCTCCAGAACTCTTCCTCCGGCGGAAGGTCCTGCTCGGGGAACTCCGCCAGATCGAGGACGAGCCCGACGCTGCACAGCGGGTTTGTCGACAGCCGATGGTTGCCGAACGGGATGATCCACATCCACCCGCCCTCGAAGATGTGATGCAACGTCCCCTGAGCGACTGGCGTGGCCATCCCGTGCGCTCGGCACATCGGCCCGATCTGCTCATAGAGCGGGACGCCCACCATATGGGTGAAGATCGCCCGCGAGCGCGTCTCGAACGGGCACGGCTGTTCACGCAAGCCCAGTATCCGGGGAATGATGGCGCCCGGTCCACCGGCGTCGACCACGTAGTGCGCGGAAAAGGACCCGTTCTCCTTTCCTTCCGTTTCGAGCCGGACGCCGTCGGGACCGAACTGCACGTCGGTGATCCGCGTCTCGGTGTGGCAGACCGCACCGTAGGAGGCGGCGAGCGAGAACAGGTATGCGTCCACATCCTGGCGGAAGTAGTGCATATCGGGACCGATGGGGGGCGCAAAGGTGGGAAACTGGGTGCATTCTTTCGGATGGTTGAGTTGCCCCGCACGGTGGTACACGAAGCTGAAGCTCCGCTTCACCCCACTGGTGGCTGCAACGTGCTCCCGCATACTGCGGTAGTTGCTCAGGTTCCGCAGCTCGGGCACACCGTACCGGGCTGCCAGCACGCGCATGCCGAGGCTCGAATCGGGAACGGTCGCCTCGCCGATGGCGAAACGGGGATGCGATCCACCCTCAAGACAGAGCACGCTAACGCCGTTGCGCGCGAGGATCGTGGCGAGGATCGTCCCCCCGATACCGCCCCCGATCACCGCGATGTCAAAGCTTCTCCGCTCATCCATGAAACGCTCCCGTCGCATTGCGCGCGACGTGACCGGAGTGGGCCATGACTCGCCATGCGGCCAGATCGGCGGAGCGAACGGCTCCTTCGCTGGCGGGGCGCAGCATTACCCAGTCGCCCGCGTATTCGACGGCGCGAAGGGGGCGGCGCAGAAATTCGGATCGCAGGCCCATGGCGGCGGGAGTCGCCTCCGGTAATCCGTGGCGATACCGGTGCACGAAGTTGGCCACGGTCGCCTGGCGCAGCCCCGGCAGGTAGTGCTCAGCCTGCGTCGTGAGGCGGCGCACCACTTCTTCGTCTGGCGCGTCGATCAGCTCCCGGGTCGTCAGGGGACACGTCAGCAGCGTCACCAGGCCGCGGCCCGAGGGCGCCCGGTCCGGGTGCTTGAGGTGATCGACCATGATCACTGAGACGACCGGGTCCTCCACCGCCGGAAGGATCAAGGTGTAGACCGGCCGGGCAGCCGGAGGTGTCAGGGGTCGGTCGAGCGCGCAGCTCACCCTGAGCACGGGGGCGTAGGTGCATGCCTCGAGGTAGCGGTGCTCGTCTGGTGGCGCGTTCGCGTGCAGGTCCCGCGCCAGGGGAGCCGGCACGCACAGCACGACCGAGCGTGCGCTCAGGCTGGCGCTGTCGCTGACGATCCGGCCCGAGCCCGGTGCGGAGATGACCTCCCGGACTCGGAAGCCGGTGGTGACATCCACCCGCTCGGCGAGCCGGCGGGCCAGGGTGTCCATCCCGTCCCGGTAGGTCCGCCAACCGGCGCTGCTCCCGCTGACCAGCAGTTGGCTGACGAACGGAGCCGCGGCCGACCGGTCGGTGTGCCAGCTGAAGAAACCACCCACAATCGGCTGGAAGAGATAGTCGTGCAGCTCGCGGCCGAAGCGATCGCCCAGCTGCGCGACGGTCGCGTCACCGAGCGGCGTGCGCTCGGGACAGCCCGGATCGAAAGCATGTCGCCGGCGTCCAGCCCACGCGATGAACCGCAGCAGTTCCCGCCGCCCGCGCCACGACAGTCCAGCCCCGGTCACGAATCCAAGCGGGCGGCCCACGTTGTGGTGGGCACGACCACCGCGCCACACCGCGACGGAGGAGGTGATGCGCGGTACCTCCGCCGCGTCCAGACCCAGTTCGCGAATCAGCTTCCAGGTCGCGGGATTGCCGACCATCGGTACCAGCTCCGCGCCGGTGTCGATGAGGTAGCCGTCGTGGCGCAGGGTGCGCATGCGCCCGCCGACACCGTCAGCCGCCTCGAATACCTGGACCGATCGGCCGGCACGCTGCAGCGCGTAGGCGACGGACAGGCCGGCGATCCCGCCCCCCACCACGGCGACGTCGAGATCGGGCGTCATAGCGCCCCCAGCCCGACCACGAGGTTCACGGCGACCAGCAGCGCGACGGTCACCCGGTGGATCCGGATCCCCAGCCTGCGGGCACGCAAGATGTCCCCTCGGCGGAACCCGGTGTCGTACTGGACGGCACGGAGCGCGATGGTCGGGAGCATGGCCAGCGGGAACCACCACGGCGCCACGCCGAGCGCCGTAGAGCCGACGATGATCAGGGCCTCGGCGACGGACACCGCGCCGATGAAGGCCGCGTTGCCGCGGGGGGACAGGACGGTCGCGGCCGTGCGCCGCCCGACGCTGGCGTCACCGGCCCGGTCATTGGTGTTCGAGTACACGCCGAACAGCAGTGGCCCCAGGCCGAACACCAACGCCTGAACGACGACGAACCCGCCGACCGTGCCGAAGAGCAAACCGTAGGGCGCGAGCAACCAGCCGACCGCGACACCGGCGAGCACCACCTCGGCCCAGCCGTGGTAGCTGAGCTTGGCGCCCCACGAGTACTGGATGAACACCACTGCGCACAGCACGGTCACCGCGATCGCCCAGGTGGGGCGGTGTGGCGCGATGACCACCGACACGGTGCACGCCAGTGCTGCGGCGACCGCCATTGCCCAGCCGAAGCGGATCGCCTCAGCCGGGCTCAGTGCGCCGGTCAGCAGCGGCTTGCGGCGCAGCTTGCGGGCGGGTGCGTCCGGCCCGTAGTTGGCCGCGTCGCTGCCGTCGCGGTACCCGGTGACGTCGTCGAAGGTGACTGCGGCGGCGCAGACGCAAACCTCAACGACCAGAAAGACCGCGAGCGTGAGGAGACTTCGAGTATCCAGGCGGTCGGAGGCTGGCAGCAGCGACCAGACGACGACGAGACCCAGGTAGTAGTCGAAGATGTCGAGCTTGGCCAGCCGGGCGTACGCACGCACCTTGGCGCCGGGCGCCGCCACGGTGGCGCCGCGCTCGAACTCGCTCGTCATCGGTTCTTCTCTCTATCCGCGGGCCCAGTCGCAGACGGCGTCGGCGATGTGTTCGACCTGCGTGTCGGTCAGGTGCGGGTAGACGGGCAGCGCCAGCGTGCGGGCGCTGGCCTGCTCGGCATGGGGCCACCGCTGGCCGTCGGTCGCTAAACCGGCGAACGCGGGCTGGTGAGGCAGCGGCGACGGGTAGTACACGTGGCTGGCGACTCCCCGCGCGGCCAGATGCGCGGCCAGCTCGTCACGGCCTTCGGCGAGCAGTGAGTAGACGTAGTAGCAGCGGCCGTTGCGTCCAGGAGGTGGGGCGAGCACACCGTGTTCACCCAACGGCGCGAAACGCTCGGTGTAGTACTCGGCGATCCGGGCCCGCCGCTCCAGGCGGGCGGCCAGGCCCGGCAGCCGGTGCAGCTGGAAGGCCGCGAGAATCTCGTCGAAACGGCTGTTGTAGCCGATGCGGTGATGAAGGAACCGTTGCTTGCCGTCCTGGCCGTGGTTGCGCAGCATCCTGACGATGCGCCCGAGCTCCGGGTCGTCGGTAACGACGGCCCCGCCCTCGCCTGCGGTGCCGAAGGTCTTGACCTGGACGAAGGAGAAGACACCTGCCTCGCCCCACAATCCGGCGGGGCGGCCATCGAGCATCGCGCCCTGAGCGACCGCCGAGTCCTCCACGAGGCGCACCTGGTGGCGCGCGGCGATCTCGCGCATCCGTGGCATGTCCGCCATCACCGAGAACATGTGCGCCGGCATCAGCGCCCGGGTCCGCCCGGTGATCAGACGCTCCATGTCGTCCGGATCGGCGACCATGGTCCACGGGTCGACGTCGGCGAACACCGGCGTCGCCCCGAGGTTGCACACCGTGCTCGCCAGCGGCGCGCAACCGAAAGCCGGCACCACGACCTCGTCGCCGGGTCCGACGCCCATGGCGTGCAGGACCATCGTGAGCGCTGTCGTGCCGCTGCCGCACGCGACGACGTCCGCCGCGCCCATCCCGGCCCGCAGCGCCTCCTCGAACCGCGCCGTGCACTCGCCGAGGATGAACCGCTGCGCCGGCCCGGTGCCGATGTCATGCACGATGTCGCGCAGCACGTCCCGGTCGGCTTCGAAAAGGTCGGGAGGAAAGAACGGGATCATCGCCGCGGCCCCCCGGTGAAGAAGCCGCGGATCACGTCGCACACCCGGTCGACGTCGCGCAGGGACAGGTCTGGATACAGCGGAAGGGCGATCGCCCGGTCGCAGGCCGCCTCCGCGTGGGGAAAATCTCCCCGGGAGTGGCCGAGGTCGGCGAAGCACGGCTGCAGGTGCAGGGGGGTCGGATAGTACGTTTCGGTGCCCACCCCGAGGTCGGCCAGATATACGGCCAGCTCGTCCCGGCGCTCGACCTCGATCAGGTAGACGTAGAAGACGGGGTTCGTCGCTGCCCTGCGGTGCACGACCGTCGGCAGCCGCAGCACACCAGGGACCCCACCCAGCCGTTCGGTGTAGGCCGCGGCCAGCTGATCCCGGCGGGCGATGTCGTCGCCGACGCGGGTGAGCTTGGCCGTGAGCACCGCCGCCTGAATGTCGTCCATCTTGCTGTTGACACCGGAAACGGTGGTGGCGTTGGAGATCAGGGCGAAGTTGTCGAGAGTCTGGCCGAACCGTCCGTGGTGCCGCAGCGCCGCCGCTGTCTCGGCCAGCTGCGGATCGTCGGTGAGGATCGCACCCGCGTCACCGATCGCGCCGAGCGTCTTGCTGGGAAAGAACGACAGCACCCCGCCGGCGCCCAGCAGCCCGGCATGGATCCCGTCCCAGCGCATGCCGAGCGCTTCGGCGCTGTCCTCCACAACGGTCAGCCCATGCCGCGCCGCCACGTCGAGCACGCCGTGCATGTCGGCCATCTGGCAGAAGAGGTGGACGGGCATGACCATGTGGGTGCGCGGGGTCACGGCCTGGGCCAACGACTGCGGATCGATCGCATAGGTGAGCGGGTCGATATCGGCGAAGACCGGCTGCCCGCCGGCAAGCACGACCGCCGACGCCGACGCGATGAAGCTGAACGCCGGCACGATCACCTGGTCAGCCGGCCGCAGACCGCAGGCCCGCAGCAACAGGACCAGCGCGTCGGTACCGGAGTTGACACCCACCACGTGCCGGGCACCGGTCCACTCGGCGAGCGCGGCCTCGAACTCGGCCACCTTGTGCCCGTGCGAGTACTTGCCGCGATCCATGACGTCGTTGCAGTGCGCACGGATGAGCGGCCACAACGATTCGAACGTCGCCGCTTGCGTGAAGAACGGCACCGAACAATGCGCTGCGCGGTCCGGGACTTCGACATCCGACAAGTAGGAAAGGTCCTTCATTTCCCCCCCTCCGATAGGTAACGATGGTGTCGAGGGTTGCGGAACTTGTCAAGCCTTTTCTCGACTCGCGCCGGCATGGCTTACCGGGAAGCGTTAACCCAGTACTTAAGGTACCGGGTTGGCCCGTGACAACCCGGTCAAAATTAGTAAGCAAAGGGTGATGGCTACCGGAAAAGATAACGGTAGTATTCGAGCAACAGAGGGCAAGCGAGAGGTATCGAGTCACAATCCAAAGGCCGAGAGGGTTGTCGTGTTGCGAACGCTCATCGTCGGCCTAGGCCGCGCGGGAAGAGACCTTCATCTGCCGGTCCTGTACCGAGCGCGGGCGATGCAGGCCTCCCAGCACCTGTTCGATGACCGACCGATCATCGCGTTCGACCCGGGGGGTACCCAGGCCGATCTTTCTGGTGCGGTGCTGGTCCGATCGTTGGCGCAGGCCGCCGACATGGCCGATCCCGACCGTATGGTCGTGCACCTGTGTAGCCCGCCGGCCACCCGCGTCGAGGTGCTGGAACAGCTCGCCCGGCTCGGTTTCCAGAAGGTCGTCGTGGAAAAGCCGCTCGCGGTTGACGAGCATGACCTCGCCGAAATCGCTCGGCTCCACCGGCATTGGAACCTCGACTTGGTGGTGGTCGCGCCGTGGCTGGCCAGTGCGCTCACCCACCGCATCCTCCAGACCCTGCGCGGGGGCGAGCTGGGCTATCTCCAATCCGTGTTCGTGGTCCAACGCAAGCCCCGCTTCACCCGGTCACTTGCGGGGTGCGGCCACCCCACCGCGTTCGATGTCGAGATGCCGCACTCAGTCGGCGTGGCCCTCGCGATCGCCGGTAACGCCAAGGTCTGTCATGCCCGGTTGACCGACATGAAGTTCGAGGACGTGGTGATTCCGCGGCTGGGCAGCGCGTGGCTGTCGCTCGACCACGAGGGCGGGGTGTGCACGGAGATCCTCTCCGATCTGACGTCACCGATGCGCGAGCGCCGGATCACCCTCAAGCTGCAACGGGGGACGATGATCGGCCACTACGCGAACAGCGAAGCCGACCACACCGCGCAGCTGAGTATCACTGTCAGTGGACGCGAGACGCGTTCGGTATTCCACGACGACGCGCTGACCACCTTCATCCTGCGGGCCTACGAGCACTTCGCCGCGCCTGAGCGCAACAGCGACGACCTCACGCTCAACGCCGAGGTGGTCCGGCTGCTCAGCGATGCGAAACGCCACTGCACGGCCAGCAGTCAGGTCGGGGCCAGCCCGCTGCCCGGCCGGTACGACGGGAATGGATGGCGGGGACGTGCTTACTGAGCAGGCAGCGCCCGCCGCTACTCCGACAATCTCCTACGGCGGGATCGGGGACGAGGCCGGCGTCAGTCTGCGAACCCAGATGGACGCGCTCGCCCAGCTCGGCTGGAGTCGGATCGAACTGCGCACGGTCGACGGCACCGCGGTCGCGGACCTCGACAACCGGGCGTTCACCCGGCTCGCCGATGCCCTGGCGGCCCAGGGACTGACCGTCACCGGTGTCGCCTCGCGAATCGGCAACTGGTCGCGACCGATTACCGGAGCCTTCGACCGAGACCTGGACGAGCTCGCCATCCTCACCCAGCGGTGCGCCGCCCTCGGCACCCGGTACATCCGGGTCATGTCCTACCTCAACGCCGGCCTCGACGAGCGTGAATGGGGACGGCGGGCGGTGGATCGGATGCGGGAGCTGGCCGGCCGGGCCGAACGAGCCGGGCTCGTCCTGCTCCACGAGAACTGCACCGGTTGGGCCGCGGCGATCGCCGAACGCATGCTTGACCTGCTGGACGCGGTAGGCAGTCCGGCCCTTCGCTTGCTGTTCGACACGGGCAACGGCATCGCCTACGGCTACGAGGGCTACGACATGCTCGCCCAGATCCGCACCCACGTGGCACACGTGCACGTCAAGGACGCCGAAGGCAGCGCGGCCAACCCCGTCTACACGCTGCCGGGCGCGGGGCAGGCCCGGGTGGCCGAGTGCCTGGGCCTGCTGCTGCGCAGCGGGTACACCGGCGTGTTGTCCATCGAGCCGCATCTGACCCTACGACCGCACGAGCCCGCGCCGGCATCCGGCAGCGACAAGGCCGGACAGGGTCGCCACGACGGTTTCGTCGCCAGCGGGCGCGCGCTGGAACAGCTCGTGTGCGACCAGGTGCTGCCGGCCTTCCCGGCGTGGACGGCGGTCCCAGGGGGGCTGCGCCATGCATAACATGATGCGGACCGAATTGCTCGGAGCCGACCGTGACCTGCTGCTGCGCCTGCTCCGGACACCTACCGCAGGGCCGCTGGAGACCGGGCCGGACGGCCCAGCGCCACGGCTGTGGGAAGCGCAGCACGCCTACGCCGACGCCGCGGCCGGGCTGGGATTCGTTCCCGTCCACCACGCCGCGGTCAAACCGGAAGAAGTCCGGCGCAACGACGTGCCGCTGGCCGTCAGCCGAGCCGTCGCTGCGATCCCCGGCTTCCTGGACGATCAGCCGAGCCTCGTCCTGCGGCTGGGACCACCCCTGCCCCTCGAGGCGACGATCATGTTCAACGTCCATCTGGACACCGTCTCGGGCCTGGAGCCGGCCGGTTTCGACGGGGTGCGCTTCCACGGGCGCGGAGCCATCGACGCCAAGGGCCCGGCCGTCGCTCTGCTGGCCGGCATCCGTGCCGCCGTCGCAGCCGAGCCGGCGATCGGGACCGGCGTGGGCGTCCTCATCCAGGCGGTAGCCGGCGAAGAGGGCGGCGCCATGGGCACGATCGGCACCCGGCCGCTCGTCGAGCGCGGGTTCGTCGGCCGCCTCAACCTCTTCTGCGAGCCCACTGGCCGGCGTTACCTCCCGAGAGCCACGGCTGCGGCCACGGCCCG
Source organism: Pseudonocardiaceae bacterium (assembly GCA_050700115.1). GTDB lineage: Bacteria > Actinomycetota > Actinomycetes > Mycobacteriales > Pseudonocardiaceae. Next base: position 12,244 of record JBOHGG010000023.1, on the reverse strand, counting down.
GGTGCGGGTCGATGGCCGCGACGCCATCGACGACCGACCCGCACACGGCCACAACGCCACCGTGCTGCTCGGCTTCCTCGCCCAGCACCTGGGCCTGGCGCTGGCCCAGCACGCCGCCGACGGGCAGATCTGCGTCGCGGGCCTGCACACGGGTCGGCTGCACAACCGGGTGTACGGGACCGGTGAGCTGCTGGTGAACCTGTCCTACAGCTCGCCAGCAGCCGGGCGACGCCTGGAGTCCGCATTCGCGGCGGCGCTGCGCGACGGCCTCGCCGAATTCGCCCGGCGCTTCGCCTCGACGCGCGATTTCGCACTCACCGCGGCGCAAGCCGCGTCGGTGACCCAGCTGGAGTGGCTGAAACAGGGTCTGCCGACCCTGGCGAGCACCGACCCGTGGGGCGAGGCGCTGCTGGACGGCGCCGGGCTCGCCCGCTGGCCGGACGACGAGCCTGCCTTCACCTGCGACGCCATCTGGTGCAACGGCGTGGCCGGTACGTTCACCGCCGTTTTCGGCCCGGGGGACCTCGCCGCCAACCACGCGCACGCCCGCGGCGAGTTCGCCGAGCTTGCGGAGCTGGAGCGCTTCGCCGCCGATGTCGCACGGATCCTCGTCAGCTTCTCCCGCAACCAGGCATGCCCGACATGACCGTGATCACATCCGTCCGGGTGGCCTACGACGAGCTGTGCGCGTTCGTTGCGCAGGTGTTCATCGTGCACGAGGTGCCCAGCGGCCGCGCCCTAGCGGCGGCCGAGGCGTTGTGCTACGGCGATCTCACCGGCCTGCACTCGCACGGCCTGGTCAACCTCACCCGGCTGTACCTCCCGCTCTTCGACGAGGCGCGGGTCGAACCGCAGGCCGAACTACAGGTGCTCGCCGACCGCGGAGCCGCCACGCTGGTCGACGCACACCGAGCGCTGGGCCTGTGGGCTGCCAGCGAGGCCATGGACATGGCGACCGACCGCGCCGCTGCGTACGGCATCGGAATGGTCTCGGTACGGGCTGCCACCCATTTCGGCTGCGCCGGCCACCACGCCGTCCGGGCCGTCCGGCGCGACATGGTGGGCATCGTGGCTGCCAACTGTGGCCGGCAGCGCATCGCTCGGCCGCCGGGCGGGCGGGTCGCCATGCTCGGCACCAATCCGCTCAGCATCGCCGCACCGGCCGGGGACCACCACCCCTTCGTCCTCGACATGAGCACGACGGCGGTGCCCACCGGCCGGGTCCGGGCGGCAGCCCGGGCCGGGCTGGCGGTGCCGCCAGGGTGGCTGGCAGACGAGGCGGGAAACCCGGTCACCGATCCGGCGGCCTTCGACCGCGGCGACGCGCATCTGCTGTGGCTGGGCGGCTCCGGCACCGGCGTGCACAAGGGTTTCGGCCTAGGTCTGATGGTCGAAGTGCTCGCCGCGCTCGTACCCGGCGCCGGACTCGGCCCGGACACCGCCGCGCTGGCGGGCAACGGCGGACCGTCCGGGCGAGACGACGACATCGGCTTTCTCGTCGCCGCGATCGCGCCGGGCGCCCTGCGCCCGGGCGGCGACGTCCGTCGCGACGCGCAGACGCTGTTCGGCGCCCTGCTCGCCTGCCCACCAACGTGCGACGGCGCACCCGTGCGCTATCCCGGCTGGCATGAGGCAGAGCGGGCGCGAGCCAACCGCCGCGACGGCGTACCGCTGGCCGAACCGCTCTACCGGGAGCTGCGCTACCTCGCCGGCGAGCTGGAGCTGCGGATCCCCGCTCCGATCGGCGCCTGCTGATGCGGCAGCTGCGAATCGGCGTCATCGGGCTGGGCGTCATCTCCCGCTGCTACCTCGCGGCGCTGCACCACATCCCGTCCGTGCGGCTGGCGGCCGTCTGCGACACCGACGATGCGGCGCTTCGACCGTTCCACGACCAGGTGCCCTGCCACCGCGACCACCACGACCTGCTCGGCCGCACCGACCTCGACGCGGTCGTGGTCACCGTCCCCAACGACGCGCACGCCACCGTGGGCCGGGACGCGCTGGAGGCGGGGTTGCCGGTCTGCATGGAGAAACCGCTCGCGATGCAGCTCGCCGACGGCGAGGCGCTCGTGACCTGCGCGCGCACGGCCGGGGTGTGCCTTTTCACCGCCTTCCATCGCCGTTACAACCACGCCGTTCAGACGCTGGCGAGGCGGCTGCCGCCCCAGCCGCCGGTCGAGTCGTTGACCGTGCGCTACCTGGAACGCATCGAGGAGCACATCGGCCGGGACCGCTGGTACCTCGACCCAGCGCGCTGTGGCGGTGGCTGTGTCGCCGACAACGGCCCGAACGCCTACGACCTGGCCAGACTCTTCCTCGGCGACCTGCGGGTGACCGGCGCCGACATCGACCGGGACGCCCACGGGATCGACCGGCAGGCCCGGGTGGTTCTCCGCGCCGCCTCGGGCGCGACGGCGCGGGTGGAGCTCGACTGGTCGTACGAGGGTGAACGAAAGGATGTGGAGATCCTCCTCGCCGACGGCAGCACGCACCGCGCCGACATGCTCTGCGGCTATCCCGGGTTCAAAAGCTCTCTATGGCACGAGTACGTCGGCATCCTGCGGGACTTCGAACAGGCGCTGGCACCGGGCGAACATCGACCCGACGGCGGCCTCGCCGCGCTGGCGCTGGTTGATGCGACCTACCGCGCCGAGCGGGCGCGCTGCTCCCTACTGACCACGGAGAGGCAACCCTGATGCTGGAGGACGGGGCGAAGCGGCCGGTAACCGGCACGCTGGTGAAAGTGCTGCTGCACCGAAGGGATGACCGAGGTATGGAGCTCGAGCCCTATGCCAGCCGCTGCGTGCGCCAGGGTGAGGTGCACGAGCTCGTGACGACCGACCACGCCCAGACCGCGCCCGGCTCGCGCATCGACCGGGTCGGCTTCCTGGGGTTCGCGGAGATCGCGCGCGCCGGCATCATCGACCGAGGCGACGAGCTCTGGGTCAACGGGCACCGTATCGGTACCGTCCTGGGCTTCGACGCCTGCCACTTCCCCAACCACTACAACGTGCTGATCACCGCCGACACGCCGCGCAGCGGCCTCGACCTCGCCCTGGAGCCCGAGGCGACGATCCGGTTCGAACCCAGCGCTCCCACGCCGCCGGATCTGTCCGAATAACCGGACATGCTCACTTGCACCAGGCTTGCACTCCATGCCTAGCTTCTGCTTGACGAGAGGCTAGAGCATGAACTTGCGGGAGGCGTTGCGGATCGCGCTACGGGGGTTGCAGGCCAACCGGTTGCGCTCCGCGCTGACCATGCTGGGCATCATCATCGGCGTCGCGGCGGTGATCCTGCTGGTCGCGATCGGCAACGGGGTGCAGACCTCGGTCAACGAGCGTGTCGAGCCGCTGGCCAACCTGATCACCGTCGTGCCGACGGCCGGCAGCGTTCAGGGCGGTACCCCCAAGGACCTCACCGACGCTGACGTCGCGGCGCTGGACAACCCCAGCCGGGCCCCCGACGTCGCCAGCGTCACTCCAGCCAGCACCGGCCAAGCAGTGGTCGAAACCGGCACCACCGAGTCGCGCACGTACCTCGTCGGCTCCACCGAGCGCTGGCTTGAGGTGAACAACCGGGAGCTTGCGGCCGGGTCGTTCTTCGACGACGCCCAGGTCCGCTCCACCGCCAAAGTGGTGGTGTTAGGCCCCACTGCGGCACGCAACCTATTCGGCGGTGGCCCCGCGGATGCGGTGGGCCAGACGGTCCGGATCAACCGCCAGACCTTCACCGTCATCGGGGTGACGGACTCCGTCGGCGAGCCGAATGACAGTTTCGCGGGCATGCCGCTGAACACCGCGCGCCGCTACATCTTCGGCGGCGGCGACGTGGTCAACCAGATCCTCGTGCAAGCCACCCAAGCCGCCGCCGTGCCCGCCGCCCGCGATCAGGTGATCGACATCCTCAGCGACCGGCACCAAATCAAGGATCCCGCCAAAAGGGACTTCGAGGTCCAATCCCTGGGCAGCCGGCTCAACACGTTCAAGCAGATCCTCGACATCCTCACCCTGTTCACTGCCTCCGTTGCCGCGATCTCGCTGCTCGTCGGGGGTATCGGCGTCTTGAACATCATGCTGGTCTCGGTCACCGAACGAACCCGCGAGATCGGGATCCGCAAAGCGATCGGCGCGACCCGCCGCGCGATCCTCGAACAGTTCCTCATCGAGTCCGTCGTGCTGGCCGGCCTCGGTGGGGTCATCGGCGTTGGTCTCGGGGTCGGCCTTTCGGTGCTGGGCGCCGCCATCGCGCCCTCCTTCGGCCCCACCTTCGAGTCGTTCGCCCCCGACGTGACCATCCCGTCCATCGTGATCTCGTTCACGATCAGCCTCGCGATCGGACTCATCGCCGGCGGCTATCCCGCCAACCGGGCGGCCCGGCTACGCCCCATCGAAGCTCTGAGATACGAGTAACACGCGCCGGATCAGGACTTGTTGTGGAGCAGCTCGAGATGGAGGGCTGCGGTCTCGGCTGCGGGATAGACACCCAGTTCTTCGGCCAGCAGTCGACGGCAGCGGTCGAATACGCGCAACGCCTCGGCTGGATTTCCCGCCGCCGCGTGTACCCGCATGAGCAGCTGATGCGTTCGTTCCCGAAACGGTTCGAGCGCAATCGCCTGCTCAGCGGCCTGCACCGCAAGTTGGTGTCGACCCCGCTGGGCGTAGCCGTCGCTGAGCAAACACAGCGCCCACAAGAGCACCTCGCGTAGACGGTCGCGGACACCATCGGCCCACTGCCCCTTCGCGTCGGGAAGAAACGGGCGCACAGCCACCGACCGGGCGTACTCCGCGAGCGCTATTGCCCGCGCGGGATTGCCTTCGCGCAACATCTGCTCCGCGGCCTCCACCGCGGAGCGGGCAAACTCGACATCGACCACCACGTCTGCCGGCAGATGGAGCTGATAGGCGCCGAATCCGTCATAGGCCGCCGCGTTTTCCGGCAGTCCCGCGGCGGTCACGAATGCGCGGACCTTGCTGACGACGCCGCGCAGCGCAGCCCCCCAGGTGCGAGGCAGTCCGTCGGGCCATAGTACCTCGGCGAGCTCGTCGCGGGGGACGGGCCGGTCCCGCTCTACTACGAGCAACACAAACAACAGCCGCGCTTGGCTTCCGTATAGCAACCGCTCGTCGACCACAGTATGCGCGGACGCTACCGTTACCCGGCCAGCAAGCTGGATCCTCACCGGCGCGAGATTGAAGCCTCCGCCAATATGGCTGACAATCGTCGACTCAGCACCCTTCGTGACCAACCGCCCCGGCCCGTTGCCGCCCACCAGCAGTCCTCCCCGACTCGCTGCGCACCGACAAGTCGACCGTAATCTCGCTATATCCGAAAGTAATTCCCCCATTAGGCTTCGAATGAGTGCGACTCGGTAACACAGCGTCGAAGCCGGCGAGCTATCGAGGCCGAAAACGGTAAAATTGGGCAGATCGAGGTAACGCTGAAGGCCGCGGATCGAGGCGCCAGCATTTGCGCAAGTCGGTGCCTTACTGTTGTCCTTACATCTGCAAGCGACGGCGCGCTTGCAACAGTATTGTGCGACGACGAGCCGTTACATCACGGATTTTGCGTCGTTGCCCCTCGCGAGAACGAATCCATCGGTACCGATGAACCCGGGCTCGCCGATGGCATGTTCGGCGGCATCGTGGGTAGCGGGACGCCACGGTAGTCGGCGATCTCCCCCGCGGGTCGACGCCGGCACCGGCCTGAGTAACGTTGAGTAGTCAAGGGACCGTGCAGCGTGTTGCGGCCGTGTCCATGCGACCATAGCTGGGGCCCTAGCTGCCAGCTGGCGTCACGCCTTGCCGGAGACTATGGAGGAGTCGAGCTGCAGCCGATCACCAACAGCATGACGGCGTCCCTTCTCCTCTGGGTCAGCTGGCAGAAGAGCCGTTACAGCAACCCCTGCGGCAGCTGCGTGGAAGTGGCACAGCTTGCCGACGGACGGATCGCCGTCCGCAACTCCCGGCACCCGGGCGGTCCCGCCTTGGTCTACCCCCGCGCCGAGATGGCCGCGTTCATCCACGGCACGAAGATGGGCGAGTTCGACGGCATGGCCGGCGGGGACCCGGCCTGAAGCCCAGGGCCCCTTGGTCCCTAGCGGGTTGACCCGCCATTCGGCGCCAACGCCGTGGGCGCTCCGCGCCGCCCTGAGGGGTGAAATACGGGCTGCTGCCGGTCGTGATCACCCGTACCTCAACCCGAACACCGGTCCCGGGTCGCGGCGGCCCCGCCCCGTGACAACCCTACGTGCGCCGAACTCGACACCAGTGCTGCCCGCGCGGCTTCGGACAGCACTGCTGTCGAGCTCGGCAACCAACAGAGCGGTCGTGGTCACTATGACGTTCGTGGCGGGGAGTACCGCGCACCTCGTCACCCACAAGTATCAGCGTTGCTCCATTAGCGCCGTAGGCTGGTACAATTGAGTGACGCGCAAGGGGTTTAGGGGGCGCGCAGCGCATGGATTTAGGGGGATGGCGTCTTGAGTGCAGCTAAACCACACTGTGATTTCGACGGTGTCCCGGTGCAGCCACTCAGGGGGCCTACCGTCCTGCGTATCGCGCTGGGCACCCAACTACGTCGGCTCCGTGAGGCGCGCGGCATCACCCGCGAAGCGGCCGGCGAAGCGATCCGCGCGTCGCACGCCAAGATCAGCCGTCTCGAGCTGGGACGGGTCGGCTTCAAAGCCCGTGACGTGGCCGACCTGCTCACCCTCTACAGCGTCACCGACGAACACCAACGAGACGCCTTCCTCACCCTGGTCCGCCACGCCAACGAACCCGGCTGGTGGCGCCAATACGGCGATGTCCTGTCGAGCTGGTTCGAGACCTACCTGGGCCTGGAACAGGCCAGCTCGGTAATCCGCACCTACGAAGTCCAATTCGTGCCCGGCCTGCTGCAAACCGAGGACTGCGCCCGCGCCGTCATGCAACTGTGCCAACTACACAGCTCCGCTGCCGAAGTCGACCGCCGCGTCGCGCTACGGCTGGCCCGTCAAGACTTCCTCACCCAACCAGGGGCACCCGACTACTGGGCCGTGGTCGACGAGGCAGTGCTTCGCCGACCCCTGGGCAGCCAGGCGATCCTCCGCGCGCAAGTCCGACACCTGATCGAGATGGCCGAACTACCCAACATCACCCTCCAGGTCGTACCGTTTCGCACCGGCGGTCACGTCGCCGCGGGCGGTCCCTTCACCATCCTGCGATTCGCTGAACCCGACTTACCGGACATCGTGTATCTCGAACAACTCACCAGCGCCGTCTACCTCGACAAAAAACACGAAACCGACAACTACCTGCTCGTCATGGATCGCCTGTGCGTCGAAGCCGAGTCACCGGCCAACACCACGAGCCTCCTCAAGGAGATCATCAAAGAGATCTGACCATGTCCGCCCTGCTCGTCAGGACTTTCGCCCGACGCCACAGAACTGATGAACCTCCTCAGGGACACCAAGGTCGCTAGGTCCAAGGCGCCACCGCGAACATGAGACCACGCCGGGATCCAGCAGTTCCAGACGATTGAAGAAGCTGGTGAGCTCGTGGCGGCTACGGGTCCGCAGCGGGGCTGCGCCGCTCGCATTCCAGAACCGCATGGACTCTTCGACCGCCTCGCCGTGGATTTCTGCGGTGGGGTGCGACAGTGCCAGATAGCTGCCCGAGGGCAGCGCATCGAGCAGTCGGTTGACCACCGTGTATGCCTCGTCGGTGTCCATGATGTAGTTCATGATCCCCAGCAGCATCAGCCCGACCGGCTGGGTGAAGTCCAGCGTCCGGACGGCTTCCTGCACGATCTTATCCGGGTCGCGCACGTCGGCTTGGATATACGCGGTTGCGCCTTGTGGGTCGCTGGTGAGCAGGGCGCGAGCGTGAGCCAGGACGAGGGGGTCGTTGTCGACATAGACGATGCGGCACGTCGGTGCGGTTGCCTGGGCGACTTGATGGGTGTTGTTGGCGGTGGGTAAACCAGTGCCGACGTCGAGGAACTGGCGGATCCCTACTTCGCCGGCCAGGTACCGGACGGCACGGAACAGGAACCCTCGGTCGGCGCGGGCAGCGTCACGCAGATGTGGATCGCGGGCCAGCACCTGCTCACCGATCTCGCGGTCCACCGGGTAGTTGTTCTTGCCGCCCAACAAGTAGTCCCGCAACCGAGCCGAGTGCGCCACGCTGGCGTCGATGTGCGGAGGTTGCTGCTGGTCCGGCGGGTGTGCACGATCCGACACGAGTGACCTCTCCTGCGCTGGTCTTGGGGCGGCGACTCTATAGCTCGCCACACCTGACTGATCTCGACGCCCCTCCTCTTCGGCGTGTGTGCGTCGCTTGCACCAGGCTTGCGCTGCATTTCTAGGCTATTGACGAGCTGGTGAGGGGGCACAGAAAGGCTGGGGCCAGCAAATGGGGGGCCAAGTGGCGGTAACCGGGCAGCGACCGGTTACCGCCACTGCATTGCCAGCCTTGACCAATCGGGTGCACACGATAACTGACCTGGATCGGCGGCAGTCCGCAAACTCCAGGCGCCGGGCGGTCCGGCGCCGATCTACCCCCGCGCCGAGATGACCGCGTTCATCCGCGGCACAAAGGTGGGCGAGTTCGACGATATGCCCGCCGAGCACGACCCGGAGCCACCACACGGGAATAAGGGGATGGAGTCTTGAATGTAGCTCAGCCAGGCCGCGGCCCTGATCCCGATGGTGTCCCGGTGCAGCCACCCAGGGGGCCTACCGTCCTGCGTATCGCGCTGGGCACCCAACTACGTCGGCTCCGTGAGGCGCGCGGCATCACCCGCGAAGCGGCCGGCGAAGCGATCCGCGCGTCGCACGCCAAGATCAGCCGGCTCGAGCTGGGACGGGTCGGCTTCAAAGCCCGTGACGTGGCAGACCTGCTCACCCTCTACAGCGTCACCGACGAACACCAACGAGACGCCTTCCTCACCCTGGTCCGCCACGCCAACGAACCCGGCTGGTGGCGCCAATACGGCGATGTCCTGTCGAGCTGGTTCGAGACCTACCTGGGCCTGGAACAGGCCAGCTCGGTAATCCGCACCTACGAAGTCCAATTCGTGCCCGGCCTGCTGCAAACCGAGGACTGCGCCCGCGCCGTCATGCAACTGTGCCAACTACACAGCTCCGCCACCGAAGTCGACCGCCGCGTCGCGCTACGACTGGCCCGTCAAGACTTCCTCACCCAACCAGGGGCACCCGACTACTGGGCCGTGGTCGACGAGGCAGTACTTCGCCGACCCCTGGGCAGCCAGGCGACCCTCCGCGCGCAAGTCCGACACCTGATCGAGATGGCCGAACTACCCAACATCACCCTCCAGGTCGTACCGTTTCGCACCGGCGGTCACGTCGCCGCAGGCGGCCCCTTCACCATCCTGCGATTCGCTGAACCCGACCTACCGGACATCGTGTATCTCGAACAACTCACCAGCGCCGTCTACCTCGACAAAAAACACGAAACCGACAACTACCTGCTCGTCATGGATCGCCTGTGCGTCGAAGCCGAGTCACCAGCCGACACCACGAGCTTCCTCAACGGGCTCCTTAAGGAGAGCTGAACCGGGCTCCCTTTTCCTGCATGCGCCCCACTTACGCCAGGCTTGCGTTGCTTTCTTAGCCTGTTGACGAGCGACAAACGATTCAGCAACAACCTCCTGACAACACCGCGATTCATCGACGTTCGAGTAACTGGGGTGGGTGTGTGATCGAGGGGTGGGTAGTTCTGCCGGATCGGCCGGACGCGCAGCGGGTGGTGACGGAGTGGCCGTCGCAGTCTCGGTGGGTGCTGGCGCATGCGTCGGGGAATCTGTGGCTGGTCGGCAGCCTCGATCAGGAGGTCACGCTGGCGTCGGTGGGGTCGCTGCGAGTGGCTGTGATCGGGTCGTGCCCGGTCACCGCTACCCGGTTGACCGATCTGGTCACCAGGGTGCGCACAGTGGCTGAGCTGGATGCGGTGGCGCGGGTGTTGCCGGGCTGTTTCCACCTGGTGGCGTCGGTTGATGGGGTGGTGCGGGTCCAGGGCAGCGTGACCGGGGTTCGCCGGGTGTTCCACACCCGGACCCAGCGGGTGCCGATCGCCGGGGACCGGGCCGACGTGCTCGCCAGAATGGCCGGTGCGGGGGTTGACGAGCAGGCGTTGGCGGTGCGGGTGGCCTGTTGGTGGAAGGTGGCGCCCCCATTGGGCGAGCGCAGCCTGTGGCGGGGGGTGCGGGCGCTGGCCCCTGACCACTACCTCCGGATCGATTCCAACGGCACGGTCGGTGAGCGGCGTTGGTGGCAGCCACCCGAGCCGGAAATGGCCGTGACCGTGGGTGCAGGAGCAGGCGCAGTGCGTCAGGCCCTGGAAACGGCGGTGGCCGCACGCAGACCACCGCCAGGGCGGATGAGTGCGGATTTGTCCGGCGGCCTGTACTCGACCTCGCTGTGCTTTCTGGCCCACCGGGAGGTCACGCCGGACCTACTGATCTTCCGGCACGCCGAGGCTGACGACGATGCGGTATTCGCCACCCACCCCGTCAGTGGACTACACCACGCCGAGCACGTGGTACTCGGGCCGGCCGAGATGCCCGGCATCTTCACCAACGTCGGCGATACCGGCGATACCGAAGCGCCGTACCCTTTCGCCCGGACCTTGGCCCGCGTCCGGCGCAGCACTGCGCTGCTGGCCGCGCATGGTGCCCGGGTACACCTGGCCGGGCACGGCGGTGATGAGTTGTTCCACAGCCCCCCGGCCTACCAGCATTCCCCGCGGCGGCCGGTGACCACGATCACCCAGGTGCGCGGTTACCACGCTTTGCACCGCTGGCCATTGGGCTCCGCCGTGTCCGGGCCGCTGCGGCGCCGCACTCCGGAGCTGGGCCGAGGTGGCCCGCTGCGGGCACCGGTGTGGGTCACCTCAGCGGCGGTCGACACCACCCGGGCCGTGCTGCACTCCCCCGGCGATCAGGCCGGATCCCCGGTCGCCGACCGCGGCCACCATGTCACCCTGACCATCCTGCGGACGTTGGGAACGCACTACCGGCAGCTGGCTCGGCTGTTCCGCACCGCCGGGGTGAATCTAGCGCTGCCCTACTTCGACGACCGGGTCATCGAGGCCGTGCTCGCGGTCGGCCAGCATGAGCGCCGCGCACCCTGGCGGTACAAGCCGCTGCTGGTCGAGGCGATGCGCCCCATCCTGCCTCAGGTGATCGCCACCCGCACCGCCGAAAGAGGACGCCACGAAGACCTGCGCGTCGGGCTGCGCCGGAACCTGCCGCGCATCCTGAACCTCTTCGCTGACTCCGCGCTGGCCACCCACGGCTTGATCAACCCCGACCTGCTGCGCCGTGCACTGCTGGCACCCCAGGCCGACAATGCCGCGGTGTTGGCGCTGGAAGATCTGCTGGGCTGCGAGACCTGGCTGCGCGCCGCTCAGACACCATCCCCACACGCCACCGCCCAGGTGTGCTGGTAGGCCGGATCGGGCGATGCTGCTTGATTCGCAAAGCCCGGAAAAGACAACCCGAAGGCGGCCTGCGATTCGCAAGTCAGCCCGGACGACATCACGAAAAGACGTTAGATCAACTAGCTATCTGATCTCATACAAATCGGCGGTTCAGGTGACGTCTTACGCGCCGCTTACACCAGGCTTGCGTTTCCCGCCTAAATTGTAATTGATGAGGTCGGATACCTCGTCAGCCGGTCTGGGTCACGGCCCGGCCGGCAGAAGGAAGAAGATGAAGGGAAGAGAGTCGTGCGGCTGCGCGACTGGCGCAACGTGTGTTAGCCGAATCGGCAATTCCGCCGATGCGGCGATTTGTTCCCGGCCCACTGGGGGCCACCGTGAGGAGGGGTCTGTATGTCTGACGCAGTGAGCTTTGCCGAGGTCGACGAGCAGCAGGTAGAGCTGCTCCCCGAGCGCACTGTCATGTCCACAATCTTCCTGGGGCAGCCTGAGGCCGGCGACGGCGGCGACGGCACGGGCGGCATCGGTGTGGACGTACTGAGCGCCATCGGCATCCTGGCGCCTGGGACTTCCTACGCTGGCGCTGGCGTCGGCGGCGCGGGTGGGGCGATTAACCCAGCACCTGCACCCTGAGCGTTGCCGGGTTATGCATGTCGGTGCGTTCCCTAGATACGACACCGCCATGTGATCACCGGCTTACCTACAGCTGCCGGTACAGTTACCATCGCACGAGCATATAACGCGCGCGATGCCGTCAGCAAAGGTCAGGGTGGGGTAGCCACAACGGTGGGGTGGCCGCGTTG
>JBOHGG010000022.1:0-85664 GCA_050700115.1 Pseudonocardiaceae bacterium | reverse complement strand
GCCGATCCACCATCCACCGCATCATCCACCGACCCGAGCCGCAGAGCACCACCCAGCAGACCTAACCGCAGCTCACACAACGGGCGCAGAGTTGGCGGTTGGCCGTAGCTTCGGGAGTCCCGGGCCGGAATCCGGCGTTCGCATTCTTGGAACCGGAGGTGCTGCTCGCCCAGGCGTGGGTGGCCGCCGCCGAGGGCACCGTCACCGAGGCCGTCGCACTTACCCGCCACGCAGCTGAGGTGGCCGGGTCTCAACACCAGCCTGCTGTGGAGGTGGTCGCGCTGCATACCGCGGTCTGTTTCGGTGACCGCACGGTGGCCGACCGGCTCGCCGAGCTGAGCACCCAGGTCGACGGGCCCCGCGCCCCGGCCGCCGCGGCGCATGCCGCCGCCCTGGCCGCCGACGACGGCGCAGCGCTGCACGCCGCCTCGCTCCAACTCGAACAGATCGGCGCTCTACTGCTGGCCGCCGATGCCTCCGCTCAGGCCGCCGCCGCATATACCCGCCATAACCTCCGGGGCTCCGCCCAGGCCGCCAGCACCCGCGCGCACCGGCTGGTGCAGGCCTGCGAAGGCGCCCGCACACCGGCCATGGCCACCCTGGCCGCACCGTTACCACTCACCAACCGGGAACGGGAGATCGTCACCTTGGCCGCCGGTGGGCTGTCCAACCGCCAGATCGCCGAACGGCTGGTCGTGTCGGTCCGCACCGTTGAGGGCCATCTCTACCGCGCCTGCGCCAAACTCGGCACCTCCGACCGCGCTGAACTCGCCGCCCTGCTCCACGGCGACTGACGAACAGCGTTCGGGTTGCCGGTGGCTCGCTGGGGTACCGGTTCTCGCCTGCCGAGGGCGGCACCGAGGTCACCGAGTACTGGGTGGACAGACGTAGCCGCGGGGCCAGGGTGTTAGGGCGGATCTTCATGGGCAAGTCGGCGACCATACGCCCGGAGGTCAACCGGGAGGGTATGCGGGAAACGTTGCGCCGCCTCAAGTCCGAGCTGGAAGCGGTTTAGGACGGCAAGGTCCAGGGCTCAGCCACCCAGCGCAATAACGGCAAGGTCCTCGTATCGCGGTACCCGCGGTGAGGATCGGTCGGCAACGAGACAGACAGCACGCACGGTCCACGATGCTGCTAGCGGTTGGCCGGCCAGTTCCTTGGGTACCGGCCCCGGGCTGGCACGACATCGGCCTGAAACGGCTGCGGATGGGTAACCGGCACGAGTTGTTCGGTCACCTCGAACACGACCGCGGCCAGGTCATCGAGCCCCTCGACCGGAGCGCCCAGCCACTGCCCGCCGCGGCATAGCCTCACCCTCCTCCCGGTCGGGCGGGCCGTGGTGCGTAACCGTGTTACCGCACTCAACGCCACTCACAGGGAAAATGGCGGCGAGCTTCTCAGGCGGCGCGGCGGGTGGAACGGCGCCGGGTGGCCCGCTGCGGTCCGCGACGGGAGGCGTCGGCGACGCCGTCTCGGCGACGCCGGGAGGCTACCGGCACCGCAGCGGGGGAAGGCGGGGTGACCAGCGCAGCAGGCGGGCCGGTGAGTGCGGTGATCTGCTCGGCGCCGGGACGCACCCGCGCCGTCACCGGCCTGATGCCGGCCAGCCGAGTCAGCGTCCGCACCTCCCCGGACTGCTCCGGGGTGGACAGGGTGACCACGATCCCCTCGGCGCCCGCCCTGGCCGTGCGACCGGAGCGGTGCAGGTAGGCCTTGTACTCAGCAGGGGGATCCACATGCACCACCAGACCGATCCCGTCGACGTGGATGCCCCGCGCGGCGATGTCGGTAGCCACCAGTACCCGCGCGCTACCCTCGCTGAACGCTGCAAGGTTCCGTGTCCTGGCGTTCTGCGAGAGATTCCCGTGCAGCTCCACCGCGGGCAGCCCGGCGGCGGTCAACTGCTTGGCGAGCTTCTTGGCGGTGTGCTTGGTGCGGGTGAACAGCAGGCTGCGGCGCTGGCCGGAGGCGAGCTCACGAACCACCGACGACTTGTCGGCATGCTCCACGGTGAATACGTGGTGTTCCATCGTGGACACCGGTGCCACGGGTGGGTCGACCGAGTGCACCACCGGATCGGTCAGATAGCGGCGTACCAGAACATCCACGGCTGCGTCCAAGGTCGCCGAGAACAGCAGCCGCTGGGTCCCGGCCGGGGTGCGGTCCAGCAATCTGCGCACTGCGGGTAAGAACCCCAGGTCGGCCATGTGGTCGGCCTCATCGAGTACCGTGACCTCGACCGCATCAAGGTGTACGCGGCCCTGGCCGAGCAGGTCCTCCAGGCGACCCGGGCAGGCGATGAGAACATCGATCCCGCCACGCAGCGCGGCCACCTGCCCACCCTGGCCGACGCCGCCATAAACCGTGGTGATCCGCTGCCCGAGGGCGGCGGCCAGCGGGGCGAAGGCGTCGGCAACCTGGTTGGCCAGCTCCCGGGTGGGCACCAGCACCAGCGCGCGGGGGCGGCCGGCGGCGCGGCGCAGCCCGGAGCGGTTCAGCGCAGTGATCGTGGGGATCGCGAAGGCAAGCGTCTTGCCACTTCCGGTTCGGCCGCGGCCCAGCACATCACGACCGGCGAGTGCGTCGGGCAGTGTCGCGGCCTGGATCGGGAACGCTGTGGTGATGCCGCGCCGGGCAAGCACGGTCAGTAGTTCCGCAGAGACCCCGAGCTCGCGGAAACTGCACGGTTGGTCAGGGTCGGGGTGCTTCGAAGGCACGCGGAGGTAGTCCTCTCTTTGAGGGATGGGTGGCCGCTGATGCGTGGCCACCCGCAGTCCCACACGCGGAGAACCTCTTGCGCCCCCGAAGGCGCGTCGCAGTCGACCTCGGCCGCACCAGCATCGGTGCGAGCTCTTCGAGCCATTATGCCAGACGTGATCGACACGCTGCGCCAGCCCCTGCCACAAGCCGTGAGCGGGTTCGGTTCGGTCTGATCAGGTTTACCGCCGCCGCGGAATGGGTACCACTGAGATGACCCTGGAGGCGGTCGGCCTGTTGAGGACGGTGCTGAATGATGACTGATACCCGACGGCTGCCGAAGCCGGTCGCGAGCGAGTGGGATTGGCAGCTCAAGGGAGCCTGCCAGGGTCTGAACAGCGGCGTCTTCTTCCACCCAGACGGGGAACGAGGGTCGGCGCGGGCCCGCCGCGCCGACCGGGCCAAGGCGGTCTGTCAGCGTTGCCCGGTCCTGGAGCAGTGCCGCCGCCACGCGCTGGTCGCGCGGGAGCCATATGGGGTCTGGGGTGGCCTGACCGAGGAGGAACGCCGGGAGCTGTGGACCGGTCGGCGGCCGCTGCTGGCGGGTTGACAGCCAGCCTCCCCGCAAGCCGCGTTCGGCTCCTAACTCGGCAGCACCCCCGGCCTCTGGTAAGTGCGTGAGATTCATCTCGTCGACGCATGCCCGCATCCACAACAGCCCCCACCATCGGTTCGATTTACAGATGGCGCTGTGGCCCCGGCGACCACGATCGTTGACGCAGGGCAGGATCGGCGTTGGCCCCGTCCATCGTCGGCCGTCGGTGAGGAGGCGTCGTGGTAGTGATGGGATCTGGCGAGCATGCGGGCACCAGCACGCCGGATGATCCGCAGTGGCAGCACCGACGTACCGTGGTGATGCAGGTACGAGCCGACGCATCTGAGCTGCCGCCGCTGCGCCTGGTGGCGGCCGACCTCGCCGCCCGCGCCGATTTCGACCTCGACACGGTGGAAGACCTGCGGCTGGCGGTGGACGAGGCGGCCTCCGAACTGATCGCGGTCGCCGCGGCGGATGCGGTGCTCAGATGCACGTTCTGCCTCGACGCCGCGCAGATGGAGGTGACCTCGTCGGTCCTGGCGAAACCCGGGTCCAGCCTGCGGCGGGACTCGTTCGGCTGGCGAGTACTGACCACGCTGGTCGACGAGGTGCGAGTGACCGGCGACCCGGACTCTGACCCCCCGGTGATGAACATCACGCTGATCAAGCGGCGCCGGGCCGAGACGGTGGCGAAGCGTCGGTGACCCCCACCGACAAGTCCGCCGAAAACTCTGCCGAAAAGTTCGCCGAAGGGGCCGCGACGGAGGGCGCCGACTACCGCCACCTAGCCGCGCTGTTCGTCGAGATGGTCGGGCTGGATCCAGGCAGCCCGCGGCGGACCGAGCTGCGTGACCGGCTGGTCGCCGCGCACCTGCCGCTGGCGCATCACATCGCCCACCGGTTCAGCCACCGGGGCGAGCCTCAGGACGATCTCGAGCAGGTCGCCAGCCTGGGGCTCATCCACGCCGTGGACCGCTTCGAGCCCGACCGGGGCAGCGACTTCCTGTCCTTCGCAGTGCCCACCATCACCGGCGAGGTGCGCCGGTACTTCCGGGATCACGCGTGGGCGATGCGGGTCCCACGACGTCTGAAGGATCTGCACGTCGCGATCGGATCGGCGGTGTCGGTGCTGTCGCAGCAGCACGGCAGGGCGCCGACCGCCAGCGAGCTCGCCGAGTACCTGAACCTGCCGAGGGAACAAATATTGGAAGGTCTGGAGGCGGCCGGCGGGTACCGCACCAGCTCGCTGGACAGCCTGCTCGACGCCGAGGGCACCGGCGTGGCACTGGAAAAGGTCGTCGGTACAGCTGACGCCGAGCTCGGCCGCGTGGAGTACCGCGCTACCTTGGCCCCGCTGCTGGACAGGCTGCCCGAACGCGACTGCGCCATCCTCAAACTTCGCTTTTTCGCCGGCCTGACGCAGAGCGAGATCGCCCACCAGGTCGGGCTGTCGCAGATGCACGTCTCACGCCTGCTGTCCCGGACGCTGGCCCGGCTGCGGGAGGAGTTAAGTACTAAACCCTGAACCGGAGGCGCACATGGAGCACGTAGTGGTCGTCGGTGCTGGGCTGGGCGGCCTGCGCACCGTGGAATTCTTGCGCGCGGAGGGCTTTACCGGTCGGATCAGCCTCGTCGGGGACGAGCCGCATGAACCCTACGACCGGCCCCCGCTGTCCAAGCAGATCCTCGCGGGGCAGTGGACCGAGGAACGAGCCGTGCTCCACCGCGGCGAGCTGGCCGACCTAGAGGTCTCGCTGCACTTGGGCGCCTCCGCGGTCGGCGTCGACTGTGCCGCCGTGGAACTCGCCGACGGCACAAGGCTTCGCTACGACGCGCTGGTCGTGGCGACCGGGGTACTGCCACGGCGGCTGCCCGGCCAGCCCGACCACCCGGAGCTGCACGTGCTGCGCACGCTGGAGGACTGTCGGGGGCTGCGGGACTCGATCTCCCGAGCCCGTTCGCTGCTGGTGGTCGGCGCCGGCTTCATCGGTGCCGAGGTTGCCGCCACCGCCCGCGCAGCCGGCCTTGACGTCACCATGATCGAGGCGCTGCCGGTGCCGTTCGCCCGGGTTCTCGGCGAGCAGATGGGCCAGCTGTGCGCCCGGTTGCAGACCGACAACGGCGTCGCGGTGCGGTGCGGGGTGCGGCTGACCGAGTTCGCCGACAGCAACGGGGGGATCGCCGCGCGGTTGGCCGATGGGAGCACCGTGCGGGCCGACTGCGGTGTGGTCGGGGTGGGCACCGTGATCGACGACGGGTGGCTTGCCGGGCTCGGCCTGCCCACCAAAGACGGGCTGCTCTGCGACGTCACCGGCCTGGTGGAGGGTACCGGCAACGTCTATGCGGTCGGCGACATCGCTGCCTGGCGCAACCCCACGGTCGGGGACCGGCCGCGCATCGAGCACTGGACCTCGGCCGGCGAGCAGGCCGCGGTCGTCGCGCAGCGCATCGCCGGCAGGCCCGTCGCCCGCCTGGCCAATATGGTGCCGTACTTCTGGTCCGACCAGTACGGGCTGACGTTGCAACTGGTCGGCCGGTGCGATCTGGCGACATCTGTCGAGGTGCTGCACGACCCTGGCGTGGTCAAGGGCACCGTGGCGGGCTACTTCGCCGCCGGCAGTCTCGTCGCCGTGCTGGCGTTTCACGCCCCCCGGCTGCTCAACCGCTACCGCCGACTGGTGGCGGCGGGCGCCAGCACGCACGAGGTCCGCTCCACCGCGACTGAGCTCGCCTCCCAGTAGCCGCTTGTTGACAAGCTGGATCGGCCGATACGACCAGGCGCGGGTGCGCGCGCTCGCCGACCTGAAGCACGCGCTGGAGGGCACACCGATGAACAATCCTGAATTCGTCTACGTGACCTACATCAAGACAACGCCGGAGAAACTCTGGCAGGCGTTGACCGATTCCACCTTCACCCGGCGTTACTGGGGTGTCGAGCTGGAGTCAGACTGGAAGGTGGGATCGCCGGTGCTGACGCAGGCGGTTCCTGGTGGGGAGATCCGCGACTTGGACCAGGTGGGTTCTCGAGTCGCAGCCGCACCGGCGACTGTCCTACAGCTGGCACAACTACCAGCCCGAGCATGCTGAGCTATTCGGCTGGACCGGCGAGGTGTTCGCCGAGCTGGTCAAGGAAAAGCGGTCGAAGGTGACCTTCGAGATCGAGTCGGTCGGGTCGATGGTCAAGTTGACCGTCAGCGGCAGTGTTTCTATGAAGAAGGACCAGACGGCTACGGGTGCCGCCGGCGGACAGGAAGGATCCCTCGATGAAGATCGTCGTGGTCGGTGGCAGCGGACTAATTGGCTCGAAACTTGTCACGAGGCTCGGTGAGCACGGCCACGAGGCGGTGTCGGCCTCACCCAGCACGGGCGTCAACACCCTCACTGGCGAAGGCCTCGCCGAGGCTCTCACCGGCGCGTCAGTGGTGATCGACGTGTCGAACTCGCCTTGCTGGGAGGACGCAGCCGTCTTGGAGTTCTTCGAAACCTCCACTCGTAACCTGCTCGCCGCAGAGGCCGCCGCCGGCGTGGGGCATCACGTCGCGCTGTCGGTGGTCGGCACCGACCGGCTGGCCGGAAGCGGCTACTTCCGCGCGAAGATCGCCCAGGAGAAGCTGATCGAGAACTCGCCCATCCCTTACTCGATCGTGCACGCGACGCAGTTCTTCGAATTCGTCAAGAGCATCGCCGCCGAAGCCACCGACGGCGATACAGTCCGGTTGCCGCCGGTGCTGGTCCAGCCGATCGCGGCCGACGACGTCGCCAAGGCAGTCGGCCGGATCTCCGTGGGCTCACCAGTGAACGGCATCACCGAGGTCGCCGGCCCCGAGCAGTTTCAGCTCGACGAGCTCATCCGGCAGGGCCTTGCCGTACGCAACGACCCGCGGACGGTGCTCACCGATCCGCACGCCCGGTACTTCGGCATCGAGGTGGGCGTGCGCACCCTGATCCCAGGCGACGGCGCCGTCATCGGCGACATCCGCTTCAGCGACTGGCTGAGCCAGTCCGGCAGGGGTAGTGCCATGACCGACACCCAGCCGGCGGCGGAGACCAGATCCACCGCCTGGCAGACAGCACTCACGATGCTGCAGGAAGCGACGCCACCCTTCATCCCGGCCGGAGCAGATGTGATGACCGTGGTCATCGAGTTCCCGCCCGGCGACCCAGGCACGCCACCGCACCGGCACTCCGGACCCGCCTTCGGCTACATGCTGGAGGGCGAAATGCTCTTCGAGCTAGAGGGCGAGCCGCCCCGGGTGATTCGGGCCGGAGAAGCGTTCTGGGAGCCGGGTGGCGACGTCATCCACTACCAGGACGGCAACAACCGGGCGGACATCCGGAGCCGCTTCGTGGTCACGATGATGGGCGTTCCCGGCCAGGCGATGCTCACCCTCGTCGGCGACGAAGAGCTTGCCCTGCGCAAAGATCGGCGCGCACCACCGTCGTCCTGACCGGTAGACCCCAGACCGTCGACGGAGGAGAAACAGCCACCCCGCCAGAGCAAGGACGACCCCGGACTGATCCTGATGAGACGCCACGCCGGGCGTCGGCCGTCGCAACCGGGGTCATCGCCGTCAACACCATGACCCCACGCCACGCATCATCAGCCACCACAGACCTCCTCCTGCGGCATCAACACAATCGCTGATCCTGACCGCCCCCAACCACCTGCACAAGGGACTCGACACACCGACCGACACCAGCAACCTCCGTCCGGCAGGCGAACGGCTAACGAACATAACTTGCGGCTGCTCAGGACTTCCTTGCTCAGGTTGATCAGTTTGTCCGGTGGGGATCGTCACCGTTACACCACCGGCTGGTGGGGTGTACACCCTGATGGCCTTCCAGCAGTGGACGCCGAACGGCGGCTCGTCGTGGGCACCAGGCGAACCGTCGGTCTTCATTGAGTGGGCGAGGGCCATCCGACCGCTTCGAAGACAGCGAGTGGGTCGAGGTAGTCACGCCAGTGTGTGATCTTCCGGTCGGCGATCGTGACAACGGAGATGTAGTGGTTACGGTAGGGTTGCCCGTTCGCGATAGCCTTTCCCTGCGACGCGTATTCGAGAACGACCGTGGATTCCGCGCGGTGTACAACGAGGCCGTAACAGCGGTCCAGGAAGAAAGTGGAGCCGTAGCCTCGGTATAGCTCAATGAGCTTGTCACGGCCGACAACGCGACGGGGATAGTCCGGAACCGTGATGACAAACTCGAATACCACGTCGTCCGCGAGCAGATCAAAGAAGTGTCCACCGTCGACCAGACCGTCAAGGCCCTCCTCGATGATCCGAAAAAACGGGTCCAGCGCCTTGAAGTCGTTGAAATCTCTCATCATGGTCATCGCTTCTCCATCGGCATCCACGCTTGTACGGTGCGCGCGGCGAAGTCGGCGAAGCTGGTCGGCGCCACGCCGGTGACGGTCTGAACGTCGTCGTTGGGACGGGAGCCGTGACCGGGCCGCCGTGCGGGAGCTCACGCCGCGCTCGGCGAGCCTGCCCGTGACTCGCGAGCCGGTCTTTCCAGTGCCGCCGAGCACCAACACGCTTTGCGTTGTGGTGGTCATGCCGGCATCCTCTGACGGCGGAATGGGTCAATCAATGCTCTTGAAACTCAACTTTTTGTTCAAGACACTCAACCAGTGGACGTTCTGCAGAAGCATATCGTGAGAGCCCGCGCCTCGGGAGGCGTCTTTGCACTCGTGCGGGGCGGCCCTGACCACCACATCGCCCACGAGCCCTCCGTCCTCAGCCAGGAGCCGGACGAGTTCCGGGTCCGTCACGCCACCGACGAGCGGTCCGGGGCACGCCAGACCTGACCGACTGGCGCATGATCCTGGCCCGCGACCACCTGCGTACCGGCCACTTAACCCTCGGTCAGATCGCCGAACGCACCGGCTACGCCTCGCCGTACGCATTCGCCGCCGCATTCCGCCGCCACCACGGACAACCACCCGGCCAATGGCGCCAAGGACAAGCCAGCACGCGTCCCGACCCCTGGCACGCCCAAACCAGCGACCCCCACCTCCCTGATAACGGGTCCGCGCGTACGACCACGGCCTGACCGGTACCCACCGCAAGCGCCCCGGCCTGGATCAAGCCCTCGCCGCTGTACGCACCGGCGACACGCTCGTCGTGCCGAACTCGGCCGGCTCGCCCGCTCCGTCCCCGACGCCCGCGTCATCGGTGACGACCTCGCCAACCGCGGCATCAAACTCTCCCTCGGCGGACAGGTCTATGACCCGACCGATCCCATGGGCAAGATGTTCTTCAACATCCTGGCCACCTTCGCCGAATTCGAGGTGGACCTGCTGCGGCTGAGGACCAAGGAGGGAATGGCCGTGGCCCGGGCCAAAGGCCGGCTCCGTGGCCGCCAACCCAAACTCTCACCCAAGCAGCAGGCCGAGCTGCGGCGGATGCACGCCTCCGGCGACTACTCGATCACCGACCTCGCGGAGCTGTCATGAACGTCATCGCGCGCAGCAACGACTCCCGCAGCGGTTGTCCGGCCTTCACTGCACCAAGCAAGCCGACACGCCGCAACCTGGACCCGACACCGCACGTCGTGTGGCTACAAGGGGCCGTATCTCGAGAGGCTCGCGCACATCGTCGGCGGCCTGGGCGGCGGCGAGGCTCGGCACATGATCGGACGAGCTGGCCCTACGCTCAGGTCGTGGACGACGACGTGCTGGTGATCGAAACCTCCTGGCCTGCCACGACCATCGACGGCGACCCCGGCATCGTGTCCGGAATGCTGTCGGTCAGCCGCACTGTTGGTGGTGAGTTCCTGCTCAACTGTTGATTCCCGGCCTGGGGCGGGTGTCCCGGTTCGGCGAGTCCGTTCAGGGCCTGCGGCAGTGGGCCCTGGTGCAGGACGCCGAGGCGTTGGGTGGCGCGGGTGAGGGCGACGTAGAGTTCAGCCGCGCCGCGTGGGCCGTCGGCGAGGATCCGTTCTGGTGCCACGACCAGGACGGCGTCGAACTCCAGGCCCTTCGTCTCCGAAGCCGGCACAGCCACCACCGCGCCCGGCACACCCGGTGGCCCGATCACGACGCTGGTGCCTTCGCGACAGGCTTCGTCCCGCACGAATTCCTCGATAGCAGCGGGCAGTTCGTCCTCGGTGACCCGCCTGGACCATGGCGCGACGCCGCACGCGCGGACCGACTCCGGTGGCTGGACCCCGGGTGCGAACTCGGCGAGCAGCGCAGCGGCGACGGTCATGATCTCCGCCGGGGTGCGGTAGTTCACCGACAGCGACCGGTAGACCCAGCGGCCGGGTACGTACGGCTCCAGCATCGTGTCCCACGATGTCGCTCCGGCCACCGACCGGCGTTGGGCGAGATCGCCGACTACCGTGAAGGATCGGCCCGGGCAGCGCCGCATCAGCACCCGCCAGTCCATTTCGGACAGTTCTTGGGCCTCGTCGACCACGACGTGCCGGTAGGTCCAGTCCCGGTCCGCGGCGGCGCGTTCGACGAGTTCACGGGTGTCGCGCTCGACGAAGCGATCCGCCAGGTCCTCGCGTAGAGCAAGTCCTGGGCGAGCAGATGGTCCTCGTCGTCCATCAGGTCCTCGCGGCTGATGAGGATGTCCAGCACGCCGGCGGCGTACTCGGCCTCGGCCTTGCGTTCCCGCTCGGCGGCCTGGTCGGCCGACTTGTCGCGGCCCAGCAGGTCGACCAGTTCGTCGAGCAGCGGCACGTCCGATACCGTCCAGGCGGCGCCATCGGCGCGCAACAGCGCTTGGTCGGCGCCTGCCCCTCGCAGCCGTTCGGGGGACGTGTACAGCGGTGCCAACAGTGTTTCCGGCGTCAGTATCGGCCAGAGTTCGTCGAGCGCGGCGGCGAACTTGTCATCGTCCGCGAGCTCCTTGAGCAGGTCCGCCCGCAGCTGTTCCCATGCTTCGCGGTCCGCCCGGGTCAGCCAGCCCCGACCGATCCGGGCTATCGCCCGTTCGGTGAGCACCCACGTGACGATCTCACTGAACACCGCGCGGGCCTCGTTGTGCGGCAGCCCGCTCGCGCGTGCCTCCTCCCTGGCCCACTCCGCGGTCTCGGCGTCGATCCGCACCGTGATGTCCGCCAGTTCGATCGGCAGCGGATGCTCCGGCAGCCGCTGCCGATCGGCGACCGCCGCCGCGAGCACATCCAGGATCTTCAGTGAGCCCTTGAGTCGCGCGGCTTCCGGGGTGTCCTCGGCGGTGACGTGTAGGCCGGGCACGAGGTCGCCGGTGGTCATGAACACCACGTCGGACTCGCCCAGCGACGGCAGAACGCGGCCGATGTAGTTCAGGAACGCCGGGTTGGGCCCGACCACGAGCACACCGTGACGTTCCATCCGCTCCCGCTGGGTGTAGAGCAGGTACGCGACGCGGTGCAGCGCCACCACGGTCTTCCCGGTGCCCGGCCACCCTCGATCACCAGCACCCCTGGGTGATCGAGCCGGATGATCTCGTCCTGCTCGGCCTGGATCGTCGCCACGATGTCGCGCATCCCGTCACCGCGCGGCGCGTTGACCGCCGCGAGCAGGGCTGAGTCTCCTCGGCCACCTCGCTCCGCACCGCCGGGGCGGCCGAGCACCTCGTCGGTGAAATCGACCACTTGACGCCCGCGGGTGTGGAACTGGCGGCGCCGACGCATGTTCTCCGGGGTCGCGGCGGTGGCGACGTAGAACGCGCGCGACGCCGGCGCTCGCCAATCGAGCAACACCGGATCGTAGGAGTTCTCCTCGTCGAAAAGACCGATCCGGCCGATGTACGAATGTTCGCCCGAAAGGGTGTCCAACCGGCCGAAACACAGCCCGTTGTCCGCCACGTCCAGCCGCTTCACCTCTTTGGCCAGCGCGCGCACCTCGACATCCCGTTCCATGGGTGTCCCGCCGTTTCCCCGCAACGCCGCCTTGTACTCGCCCTTCACTCGCGCGCGCTCGGCGTCGAGCCGCGCGTAGAGCCCGGCCACGTAGCTCCGCTCGGACCGCAATTCCTCTTCGTACCCCTGAGTTGACACATGCCCCTCACAGCGACTGAACTGATTTTCGATTTAGCGGGTTCTCCATTGGTTTATGGAGGGCACACAATTGTTTCCGTCCACCTCTTGTCAAGCCCCCGCGCAGCACACCAAGAAGCGGGGCCTCGGCGCGACGTCCCCGGTGCCGTTTCAAGAAACGTTGGCGTTGTAATCGTGTCGTGCGGCCGTTGGAGCCTGACGAGGCCCAGCGTGTGGTCAAGGTCGCCCGGACCACGAGGGACCGTGTCCAATCGGCACTTTCCCTGGCTCGATGATCCCGCGTGGTTCACGCGGACACTGGCGGCCTTTCTCGGCTGACCGCGTCGAGCAGCAGCGTCGCGGCCACCGTCGCCCCGTCGGTGCGGATCGTGCCGGCCACGGCGGTCGCTCGTGCGCGGGTCTGGGGGGTCAGGGTCGTCCTGAGTGCGGCGGACAGGGACTCGGTGGTCGGAGTCGGACCGTCGTGTGCCGTGCCGATGCCCAGGTCGGCCACCCGGCCGGCCCAGTACGGCTGGTCCGCCGCCTGGGGTACCACCACCTGAGGCGTGCCGCCCCGGGTGGCCGTCGTCGTGGTGCCCGCGCCGCCGTGGTGCACGACGGCGGCCACCCGGGCGAACAGTGCCTGCTGGTTGACCTCGCCGACGACGAAGCAGTCGCCCCGGTCGTCGATCAGGGCCAGGTCGGCCCAGCCGCGGGCGACGAGTGCGCGGCGGCCCTGCGCGCGGATCGCCTCGATGGCCACCTGGGCGACGTCCGTCGATGCGCGCATGGGCATGCTGCCGAAGCCCACGTACACCGGTGGTGTGCCGGCGTCCAGGAACGCCACCAGCTCGTCCGGGAGTGGGCGAACGTCGGGCAGGATCCACGCGCCGGTGTGCACGATGTCGAGGTCCGCCGTCTCCTGCCACGGGTCCAGGGTCGGGTCCGTCGCCAGCCACGGCTGGTCGCCGATGACGTAGTCGCGGACGTTGTCCACCGGTGGCAGGCCGATCGACGCCCGCTGGGTGTTGAGCGCCTCACCGAACAGCGCGTTGATGCTCTGGGCGTCCAGGTCCCACAGCACCCGGTTGTCGGTCACCTCCGGCGGGAACGGCCGGCCCGGATACGCCAGCGGCTGGTGGTGCGGCGACGGCAGAGTGAGCTGTTGGAAGGTCGCGTACACGTAGCGGATGCCCAGTTTCTCGGCCACCGACCGCGCGCCGGCCGCGGCCGGCATCACGCCGGTCGCCACCAGCGCGTCACATCCCTCGGCCGCCGCGGTGACCGCGTCGAACTGGCTGGCGATCAACTCGGCCGCGTGCCGGGGCAGGGATGACGGCGGCGGCGCCGCAGTCGTCAGCGCGCGCGCCGACTGGCCGAAGGGCACCATCGGCACGCCGACACCGGCCAGCCGCTGCGCGAAGTCCTCGTCCGGCGGCGCGCACACCCGCACCTCCGCGCCGAGTGCCCGCAACTGCACCGCGAGTCCCACCAGCGGTTCGACATCCCCGCGCGACCCATACGTCGACAACAACACACGCACTTCGCGACTCCCATTTCCGCAGGTTCTGGCTTCGGCCGGTGATTCTGCGGCACTACCCGGGTCTTGCCGCAAGTCCCCCAGTGCGCTATATGTTGAGAGTGGCAGGGAGTAGGCACTCTCCTTTGTTCAGGATTTCCGGTGCTGGTCACCCGCCGCACTCCGCCGATCTGGCGCTGGAACAGGTAGGGCATCGGCGCGGTCCAGACCCGTTCGTGGCCCTCGTAGCGCGGAACGAGCGGGATGGGGCTGTGCGCGGTCTGCCGGCGCACGATCATCGCGATCACGTGGAAGCGCTCGGCCGACATGGGTATGACCCGTCCCCGGTTGGTCTTGGACGGGGCGATGACGAGCAGCGCGATGACTTCGCCGTTGGGGCGCTGGTACTGGCGGATGCTGGGGTGTGCCAGCTCAACCAGTTCCTCGATCCGTACGCCGGTGTGCCGCAGGACCTCCACGTAGGCCCACTCCCAGAACGCGGTTTCCTCCTCAACCAGCGATTGCGGGATCGGCTGCTCGCGTTGGCCTAGGCGTGTGCCCGAATACCACCATCGTGGACGCCACCACCCTCGGACTGATGGATCGCCTCGACAGCTACTTCGCCGACACCACGAAATACCCAACCAGGCCGAGATCGACCGCGCATTCTGGGGCGCCTGCCACGGCGGGCAGCGTCGCTCAGCGGAGTACCTACTCGGCCGGGGCGCGAACGTGAATTGGCTTCCGGGATGGGAAGACTGCACACCGCTTGACGCCGCACTGCGCCGCGGAGCGGCAGAGCGGGACGACCTCGTCACTCTTGACGCTGTACTGGGGTACAGGGTGGATGCTGATGCGGTGAGGTCCAGCGAGGTCGCCGCGCAAGCCAACGTCAACACGCAGACGCTGCGATACTACGAGCGCAGGGGGTTGCTCGCCGCGCCCGCTCGTTCGCCGGCCGGCTACCGTGCGTACCCGCCGGCGGCGGTGCGGGTGGTACGGGTCATCAAGCGGGCGCAGGAGCTCGGCTTCACCCTCGCTGACATCGAGGAGCTGCTGGACCTGGCCGAGGGCGGCCCCGACGCCTGCGATGCGGTCCGCGCGATGGCGCTTGCTCGGCTCGCGGACCTGGAACGCCGGATCGCCGACCTGCGGTCGATGCGGGACGCGCTGGCCCGGCTGGTGGACACCTGCGACCGGCCGCGTGCCGAGCGGGAATGCCCGATCCTGCATGAGATCGAGCGCGGCACCTGATGGTGAGGAGCCTGACATGACACGAACAGAATCAGCACCCGCCAATCCCAGGGTGGATGACCTTGTGGCGCTCGGGCGCAGCTATTCCAACTCGTACGCGGTTCCGGCGTTGCTGGCGCTGCTGGCTGAGGGACAGCCCGCGTCGCGGGAGCGGATCGCTGCCACCATCGGCTGCCCGATCGGCGACGTCGATGCACTGTTTGCCGGGCTGCCCGAAGCGCAGTGGGACGACGACGGGCGACTGGTCGGGCTCGGGCTGACCCTGGTGCCGACACCGCACCGCTTCCTGATCGCCGGACGAACCCTTTACACCTGGTGCGCCTCCGACACGCTGATATTCACGATCATGCTCGGCAGAGCGGTCCGCGTCGAGTCGATCTGCCCGGTGACTGGGCGCGAGATCTGCCTGAACGTGGACCCCGGCCGCGTGGTCGCGGTGACCCCCGCCACCGCCGTGGTGTCCGCCGATCTGCCCAGTTTCGCGGTCGCCGACATCCGCGCTACCCGGTGCGTCCACGGGCGTTTCTTCGCCACCTCCGAAGCCGCCCAGGGCTGGCGCGCCGAGCATCCCGACGGCACGGTGCTCCCGGTCGCTGACGAGTTCGCCATCTGCCAGCAGATGGTGTCGGCACTGGGCTGGGCGGGAGGCGGAGGTGCGCGTTGAACTGCTCCGTGCCGATGGCTGTCCACATGCGACGGTCGCGCGACGAGTCGTGCAGGATTGCCTTGCTCTGCTCGGTGTTTCCGTGCCGATCCTGGACACAGTCGGACACCACCCATCGCCCACGGTATTGATCGATGGTCGAGACGTGATGGGCGCTCCAGCTGAGCTGTCCACTTACTCCTGCCGGCTCGATCTTCCCACCATCGAACGGGTGCTCGCCGCGATGCGCGCCAGCCTGGCCAAGGGCGAAGACCAGAGGTGACTTGTAGGCTGTGGAGATCGATGGCTGACCGGAGGTATACCTCCTTGCGGGACATTCGTGCGCTTCCCAAAGCCCACTTGCACCTGCATCTCACCGGCTCGATGCGCCTGGACACGCTGCACGAGCTCGCCGCCGCATACGGGATCACGCTGCCCCCGGCGCTGCGAGGCACGTCGGTCGGCTGGGCCGGCGCCGACCGTGACTGGTCAGTGTTCCAGGCCCGCTACGACGCTGCCCGCAACGCCATCCGGTCGGTAAACGATCTGCGCCGGGTGGTCCGCGAGACGGCCGAGGACGACGCCGCGGACGGGTCGGGCTGGTTGGAGCTGCAGGTGGACCCAACCTCATATGCGTCTCGATTCGGCGGGCCGGGCGGGGTGGTCGATGTGCTGCTGGAGGCCTGTCGAGAGGCCGCCGCAGCCACCGGCATGGGCATCGGGCTGATCGTCGCTACCAGCTGGGCCCGAACCGGCGAGCATGCCAGCGCTCTGGCGCGGCTGGCGGCCCGGTACGCCGGCACCGGGGTGGTGGGGTTCGGCATCTCCGGGGACGAGCGCTGCGGGCGCCCGGTGGACTTCGCCGCCGCGTGCCGGATCGCCACCGCCGCCGGTCTGGTCCGCACCCCGCACGCCGGGTACTACACCGGGCCGGAGCACGTGCAAGAGTGCGTGGAGGTACTGGGTGCGACCCGCATCGGACATGGCATCACCGCGGTCCACGATCCGTCCGTGCTCGATCACCTGGCCGCGCAGGCAGTTGCATTGGAGATCTGCCCGACGTCCTATGAGCCGATGGGTGTGCTGGAATCGGTGCACCAACTCCCGATCACCGCGCTGCTGGATGCCGGTGTCCCGGTTGCGATCGGCGCCGATGATCCACTGCTGTTCGGGACACGACTGGCCGGCCAATACCAGATGCTGCGCGACGTCCTCGGCTTGGGCGACGAGGAACTGGCGGTCCTGGCCAGGCACTCGATCACGGCCTCGGCCGCCCCCGCCGCGGTCAAGCGGCGCCTGCTCGCCGGCGTCGACCGCTGGCTGGCGTAGCGCCCTCAACTAGTTGCTGGGCACTTGATTCCCTCGGCAGGCGGTTTGAGGTCAGTGAGGTAGCCGATTCCGGCGGCATCGACGCAGTCGATGCCTTGCAAGAAGGCGGTGTGCTGGGTCCCATCGAAGGTCAGCAGGCGTGCATTGAGGTCTTCGGCGAGGTTGACCCCAGCCTGATACGGGGTTGCGGGATCCTGCGTCGTGGAGATCACCACTACTGGCGGCAGACCGGTGGTCTGTGGCTCGTGGGGTCCGCCGGTGGGCGGCACGGGCCAGAACGCGCAGCTGTCAAGAGCGGAAGAAGGTGGTTGTCCGGTGTCGAGGAATGGCGCGACGCGCCGGTATTGGATATCGATATCACGCGCTACGTTCGGATCGGTAACGGCCGGATTATCGACGCACAGGACGGCCTGGAATGAATCCATCTGTGTGGAATAGGTGCCGTCGGGCGAGCGCCCGTTGTAGAGGTCGGCGAGGCGCATCAGGAGCTCCCCCTGGCCCCCGGCGAGTTCCTGCAGGCCGCGATTCAGCGGCGTCCATAGCTGGGGCACGTACAGCGCTTGGACGGTGCCGATCGTGGCGTCGGTGTACGACAGCTTGCGCCCGTCGGACACGCCCACCGGGTTGTTGATCAGCGGGCGGACCAGAGCCTGGAAGGTGTTCACGGCCTGGTTCTTGT
This sequence comes from Pseudonocardiaceae bacterium, assembly GCA_050700115.1. Classification (GTDB taxonomy): domain Bacteria; phylum Actinomycetota; class Actinomycetes; order Mycobacteriales; family Pseudonocardiaceae. The sequence continues at coordinate 67,975 of JBOHGG010000022.1, read as the reverse complement.
CCTGCCCTAAGGCGCAGTCAGCGCGGCCTGCGCACCATGCCGCGAACGCGTCGAAAGCTTGCTGGAACCCTCGACCTTGGTCGATGAGCTGGGAAACCTGATCCTGGGCTGGATCGAGGGCGCCGTCGAGAATCATCGCCCGGACATTGCCGGGGAATTCTTCGGCGTAGCGGGTACCGATGCGGGTGCCATAGGAGTAGCCGAGATAGGTCAGCTTCGTATCGCCAAGGGCCGACCGCATGACATCCAGGTCTCGGGCGACCTCGCGGGTGCCGATATGCGCGAGTACATCGGTGCCGGTACGGCTGACGCACCCGGCGTTGGTGGCTTTGAACTGGTTCTCGGTTCGCTCTACACCGGCCGGTGAGGTGTCGACGTTGAGGTTCATCAGGCGTTCGGCGTCGCGTTCCGCCGCTGTCCGGCATTGAACCTTCGGTTCGCTGGAACCGACACCACGTGGATCGAAGCCCACGAAGTCGAACCGCCGGCCCAACTCGTTGTCCCCGATATCGCCGGCCTTGCCGGCCGCCGCGCTCATACCAGACCCGCCGGGACCACCTGGATTGATCACCAAGGAACCGATGCGCTGCGAGGGTTCCGATGCCGGTCGGCGGAGCAGGCCGACCTTGATCACCTTGTCGTTCGGTTTGGCGTAGTCCAGCGGCACCTCGAGGTAGGTGCACTGCAAGGCAGGGTCGGCATAGGCCTCCTGGTCACGTGGGGTGGTGGCGAACGAGGAGCAGCTACCCCAGGACAGATCCTGGCCGTAGAACCGTTCCAACCCCGCCGGAACCACCCCGGCGGGTCCGCGCTGCCCGGTGTTGCCCGTGGCTGACCCGCACGCCAGTGTTGTGGACGCCACCGCTGCGAGGACCAGCCCGACGGACAGCGCATGCGCACGTTTCATCCCAGCATCTCCCCCTATGCCCGTGTCGCGTCGCCTGGGTTTAGTTGCCCAGTGTAGGCCGCCGTGTGCAACCAGTCACCCAAGATGTGAGCTTTCCACACGGTATGGCTCACCGTAGGTCATCATCGCTGCGTGACGTGCCAGCAGGCCCCTCGACGGGTGCGCAACACGCTTCCGCCCTAGCATCGGTGCGTGACACGTGACGGAGGGCATCTCCTGACCCGCGCGAACCGCCCCGCCGGTGAGCTCACCCGGCGCGATGTGGCCCGCGTGCTGCTCAGCCTGCCCGCGGCGGACGCTCTGCGGGCAATGCCGGCGCTGCGCCGCGAGCTTCTCGCAGCGCGCAACCCGTTGTCTGCGGTGTTCTGGGAGTCTGCCGAGTCCGTCCTCGGGCGGATCACCGAGGGAGCGGCCACCGTGGGCGAGGTGCACGGCTGGCTCGAAGCGACTGGGACTGAGCCGACCGCGATCATCGGACTGCACGTTTGGGAGGACGAGCCGGCTCGTACTTCACTTGCGCAGGAACTGCATGCCCTCCTCGTCAGGCACCTCGAGGAGCGGCTCACCGCCGGGGACACCGACCCCGACCGGCTGCTCGCCGGCGACCCGGCAGCGATCCAGGAGTACCGGGAGCTGCAGGAACGCTGGATGACCTCGCCGTTGCCCGACGGCCGGGTACCGATGACCGAACTGCTCGACGAGGCCGACGAGGACTTCGTCGCCGAGTGGGACGCTGCCGAGCAAGCCGCCTCAGATGAGCTGCGGGAACTCCTTGCCGAGCTCGGCGACCGTCCGCGGCCCGACGCTGATCTGACGGCCGCCTGCCGGGCTCTGCGCAGCGTGCTACAACGCGGCGGAAGGACGGCCGATCTGCTGGCCGCCTCCGGTGGGGTCGATCCGAGCAACCTGCACTCCGATGACGCCGAGCTGTGGCTCAGTCTGGCCGCGGGGGTCGTCAGCCCCGTGAACGAGCCGCCCGAAAGTGCCCTTGACGATGAGCTGTCGATGATTGCTCTCGACCACGAGGAGTGGCTGGAGGCGGTCGCCGCGCTGGCCCGCGGCGGCCCAGGGACACCCGCCTGCGCTGAGGACCTCGCCGAGTTCGTCGTGGGACCCGGCGACGACGACATCGACGTACTGGCCGGGTGGTTCACGACCGTCGTGGAGCTGTGGCAGATCCTCGGCGCTGTCGACGACTTCGAGCGGCTCACGCCGCTGGGCTGGTGGGGTATCCCCGAGGCACTGCTACAGGCGTGGCGCCCGCGCGAGGAGTAGCACTCACTTCGCATTCAGCGGGCTCAGCGGGGTTACAACGGTCGAATAACCCCGCTGAGCCCGCTGAATGCGATTGGGACGCGGGTGAGGGGGATCAGTAGCGCCAGCGGTGCGCGGTGACGACGTCGTTCAGGGGTCGGTCGGCTGCCCAGGCTGCGTCGGACCGGCGCACGGCGAGGAACGCGTCGAGCAGCTGTGTGCCAAGCACCGCGGTGAGCCGGGTGGAGCCGGTGAGCGCCGCCTCCTGCTCGGCGGGCGTGGCCGGTAGGTGGGCCAGGCCGCGGGCGGCACGGTCGGTCTCGCTCCACCCGCCCGGGTCGGTCTGGATCGGCTCACCGGGGTCGACGCCGTCGCGCAGCCCCGCCAGACCTGCGGCGATCACCGCGGCCAGCGCCAGGTACGGGTTGGCCGAGGCGTCAGAGACCTTGAGCTCGACGTTGGCGTGGCCGGCGCCGAGCAGCTTCGAACCGGGTATGTAGCGCAGCGGCGCCTCACGGTTCTCCACTCCCCAGAACCGGTAGGCACCGGCGAAGTACCCGGGGCGCAGCCGGCTCAGCGACGGCACGCTCGGCGCGGTGATCGCGGCCAGCGCGGGCAGGTCCCGAAGCAGCCCGCCCAGCCAGCCTGCGCCGTCCGGGCCAGGGCCGTGCTTCGCGTCGTCGGCCAGCAGGTTTCGTCCGCCGCGCCAGACCGAGGTGTGCAGGTGCCACCCGTTGCCGACCCCCGCGACAGTGAACAGCGGCGCGAAGCAGGCCCGCAGGCCATGCGCCCTGGCCGCGGCGTGGACGGTCTGGCGGGCCAGCAGCTGCCGGTCAGCGGCGGTGACCGGGTCGGACGCGCCGATGCTGAGCTCCACCTGGGCCGGCCCATACTCGGCGTGCAGTTGGTTGACCGGCACACCGTTGGCTGTCAGGTCGGCCAGCACCGCGACCACGAATTCGTCCACCGCCAGCAGGGCGTGCGGGCTGTATGCGGGGCCGTGGTGTGCGAGCCGAGGCTCCGCGGCGGAATCACCAGCGTCGCCGACCTCGATGAGTACGAATTCCATCTCGTAGCCGGCTTTGATCTCCAGCCCCGCGGCGGCGGCAGCCTGGACCTGGGCTTCGAGAACCCCGCGCTGGTCGTAGGGCCAGGGCGAGCCATCCGCTGCGACCTGCCGCCCGGGTACCCAGGCCAGCGCGCGCTGCCCGGCGAGCCGGGTCAACCCGCGCAGCTGGGGTATCAGCCGGACGTCGCCGGAAGGGGTGGAAAGACCCTCGTGGGCGAAAGTGATCGCGTCGTGGGTGTCGAACACCGCGAACAGCGCTGTGATCCCCACCCCCCGCTTGGCCACCTGCGGTAGCGAATCGACCGGCACGGTCCGTGAGCGCGGGATCCCGTTGTTGTCCGCCCACGCGATGGTCACCCCGACGACGCCGTTGGCGGCCAGCTCCAAGGCCAGCGCGCCCGCATCGGCCATATCCGTCCTCCCCCGCTCGCGACTCGATCACGGTGGCGATCAGGCTAGCGCGCTACGGTGCCGATCAGCGACCATCCGGATCTGTCCATCCCAACAGCGCAACGGCCACCGCGACGGCGACGATTCCCGAAGCCTCGAGCGGATGCGGCAGCTGGCCCAGGACCAGGAGCCCGACCACCGACGCCACCGCCGGAAGTAGCGCCAGCAGCAGCGCGAAGCGGGCCTGGCCGACTCGGCGAAGCACCACCTGGTCCAGGGCATAGGGCAACGCCGTGGACAGCACGCCCACTGCGGCGGCCATCGCCAGCAGGGTCGGCGAGCCCCATGCCGGACCCGTGCCCAGCGCCAGCGGGCACAGCAGCACCGCCGCAAGAGCGAACCCGACGGTCATGTCGTCCAATCCGCTGCCTCCGCCAGCCACCCGCTTACCGAGCACGATGTATGCCGCCCACATCACAGCGGCCGCCAGCGCCAGCAGCAACCCCGTTCGGCTGCCGGGCAGTCGCACATCGGCGATGAGCACCACGCCGGTTGCGGCCAGCATCAGCGCGGCGACGTCCCGGACACCTCGGGAGCCCAGCGCGGCCACCGCCACCGGCCCGCAGAACTCCACCGCGACCGCGGTACCGAGCGGCAGACGGGCAATGGCCTCGTAGAACGCAACGTTCATCAGCCCGGTCACCAGCCCGAAGCAAGTCGCCAGGACCAGCCGCCGGCCACGCCAGGCTGCGCGATCCGGGCGCCGCCAGGCCAGCAGGACCAGCGCCGCGACGAGCATCCGCAACCAGGCCACCCCGGCTGGGCTGAGCTGGTCGAACAGCACCACGGCGAGCGCCGCGCCGAGGTACATCGCGCAGCCACCGATCACGAACAGCAGCGGGACGGGGACGTCCCGACGCCATATCCGGCTGGGCAGCGTGTCCACCACGCGATCCTGACTCACCCTTGCGCCGGTCACGGGGCTCGGGTATTAGCTGGAGATACGTGATGACCGTCGCTCCGGGTTCGGGAACACAGCAGGGGCGGCGTTCGTCTGGAACAGTGAGACCCTGGGATCCGATATGAGGGTTGACGGGTCGATCCCGTGAAGTGCCGCAGCCGGTTCGACCCGGTCTGGTCTCCTCGACCGGATCAGGACGGAGGGACAAGCCATGAATAGCACGCTCGCCCGCCCCGAGTTGACCGCTTCCGACCGTTGCGACCGATGCGGTGCCACCGCTCGGGTACGGGCAGTGCTGCCCTCCGGTGGAGAACTGCTGTTCTGCAACCACCACGCCCGCGAGCACTCTTCGAAGCTCAAGGAGCTCGCAGCGGATATCCAGGTAGACGCCTGACGTCGCGCCCGAACACCCCAGGTCATCCGGGGCGGTACCTCACACGGGGTACCGCCCCGGATCGTTTCTCGCGGTTCCGCGAGGTACGCCGCCTACCCGGAGCGCAGGTAGGCAATGCGCTCGCTGAGCTGGTCGGCGGTGGCGACGGCGGTGGGTGGGCCGCCGCAGGCGGTGCGGACTTCCTGGTGGATCGCTCCGTGCGGCCGGCCGGTGCGATGGTGCGCCAATGCGACCAGGGTGTTGAGCTCCCGGCGCAGCTCGCCCAGGCGCTCTCGCATTGTCGGCAGTCGCGCGGGCGCTGTCGGCGCGCGCTCGGTCGCCCGGGCCAACTGCTGCTCCTGGCGGCGGCGCAGCAGCGTCCGCATCTGGTCGGGTGCCAAGAGCCCGGGTAACCCAAGGTATTCCTGCTCGTCCTCGGTGCTGGCGAAGGCGGCCGTGCCGAAGGAGGAACCGTCGTAGATCACCTGGTCCAGTTCGGCGCTGGCGCCCAGCGCGGTGAACGCGCGCTCCTGCTCGCCGGGCTCATCGTGCTGCGCGTTGGCCTGCGCGAGCGCCTCGTCGTCCCAGCCCTCCTCGGCCCGGTGCGGCGCACCCAGCACATGGTCGCGCTGCTTCTCCAGTTCGCTCGCCAGTCCCAGCAGCACCGGCACGCTGGGCAGGAACACCGTGGCGGTCTCGCCCGGTTGCCGGGAACGAACGAACCGGCCCACCGCCTGAGCGAAATACAGCGGGGTAGCCGCTGAGGTGGCGTACACCCCGACCGCCAGCCGGGGCACGTCGACGCCCTCGGAGACCATCCGCACCGCGACCAGCCAGCGCTCGTCGGAGCTGTCGAACGCGGCGATCCGTCCGGAGGCCGACGGGTCGTCGGACAGCACCAGCACCGGCTCCCGCCCGGTGATCTTCCGCAGGATCCCCGCGTAGGCCCTGGCGGAGGTGTGATCGGTGGCGATCACCAAGCCGGCCGCATCAGGCAGTGCACCGGCGCGTAGCTGGGCCAGCCGGGTGTTCGCGGCAGTGAGCACCGCGGGGATCCACTCGCCCGCCGGATCCAATGCAGTGCGCCAGGCCCGGGCGGTGTGCTCGGCGGTGAGTGGCTCCCCCAGCCGCGCCGAGTACTCCTCCCCCGCGCTGGTCCGCCAGCGGGCCTCGCCTGAGTAGGCGAGGAAGACCACCGGCCGCACCACGCCGTCTGCCAGCGCCTCGGGGTAGCCGTAGGAATGGTCCGCGGCCGACCGCAACGCCCCGTCGCGATCCGGTTCGTAGCTGATGAACGGGATCGGCGTGTCATCGCTGCGAAACGGCGTGCCGGTCAGCGCCAGCCGGCGCACCGCAGGGGTGAACGCCTCCCGTACCCCATCGCCCCAGCTCTTGGCGTCCCCGGCGTGGTGGATCTCATCGAGCACCACCAGCGTTCGGCGTCCCTCGGTGCGCACCCGGTGCAGGGTCGGGTGCGCGGCGACCTGGGCGTAGGTGACCGCGACGCCGTGGTAGTCGCGTGAGGTGGCGCCCACGGTGTTACGGAACTCCGGGTCCAGCGCCAGACCCAGCTCGGCGGCCGCCGCCGCCCACTGATGCTTGAGGTGCTCGGTCGGGGTGACCACGGTCATCGCGTGCACCGTCCGATCGGCCAGCAGCTCCGCTGCCACCCGCAATGCGAAGGTCGTCTTGCCGGCTCCTGGTGTGGCGACCGCGAGGAAATCCTGCGGCGAGGTAGCCAGGTAGCGGGCCAGCGCTCGGCGCTGCCAGGCGCGCAGCGGCCTGTGTGAGGCGGCGGTAACGGCGGCGGTCTCGGCGGGGCGGGACACGGCGGGCGAGGCACTCCCTTCGGTCGTGACACTCACGGGGGCTCGGGCACGCTACCCGGTCGGTGGGTCACGCTGCGCGCACTCCAGCGAATGGACCATTCTGGGAGGCGACATGGACGCCCCCGCCAACTCCCCCGCCGACTCCACTGCCGGTCCCGCCGCCGACCGGCGGACCCGGCGCGGCCCGCTGCGCCTGATCACCCGGACCGCAGTCAAGGCCTGGGACGACAGCTTCGTCTCGCTGTCGGCCCAGACGGCGTTCTGGATGACCCTGTCGCTGCCGCCGCTGCTGCTGGGGTTGCTGGGCAGTCTCGGATTCGTCACGAGCTGGTTCGGCCCGGACACGGTCGACGCCGCGCAGCGGGAGATCGTGCGATTGGCCAGCACCGTGTTCAGCGCCGACGTGGTCAATCAGATCATCCGGCCGACGGTGGCCGACATCCTCACCAAAGGACAAACCACCATCGTCTCGGTCGGGTTCGTGCTGTCGCTGTGGGCCGGTTCGTCGGCGCTGGCGTCCCTGGTGGACTCGATCACTGCTGCTTACCGGCAGTACACGGTACGCAACCCGGTGTGGCAGCGGATCTTCGCTCTGCTGCTCTACGTGGTCGCGCTGATCGGGTCAGTGCTCGTGCTGCCATTGACGGCGTTGGGCCCGGACCTGATCCCCGCGCTGTTCCCCGAGTCCGTGCGACCCACGTTGGGCCGGCTGGTCGGCATCTTCTACTACCCCGGGCTCGGCATCCTGCTGATGCTCGGCCTGGCCACGCTGTACAAGGTGGTGCTGCCCAACAAGCTGCCATGGCACCGCGGGCTGCCGGGCGCCCTGCTGGCGATGGGGGTATTCCTGGTCACCAGCACCGGGCTGCGGCTCTACATCGCGTCGGTGTCCGTCACCGGGTACACCTATGGGGCGCTTGCCGCCCCGATCGCCTACCTGCTGTTCTCGTTCTTCATCGCGATGGCCATCGTGCTCGGTGCCGAGTTCAACAGCGCGATCGAGGAACTCTGGCCGGCCCACCCGACCCGACGGGATCGCCGACGCTTGCGGCGGCGGGAGATGGCTCGCCTCGCCGCGTACGCTCGCCCGACCAGCCACCCGGACAGCGACGGCGCACAGCCTGACCGGGGCCCGAAGCCGCCCACCGACCCGGACGGCCGCACCACGGCCACCGCAGAGACGGTCTCACCCGGTGCGCCGTCACCCGCCGACACCACCCGTACTGTCGAGTTGCCCCGCAATGGTGCCGACTCCGGCGAGACCAGCACTGCCACCACCGCCGATCCCCCGACCTCGGCCTCCGGGCAATGACCCGAGTTCAGCCGGCGTCGCCGCCCTTGGGCAGGGACTCGAAGATCTCTTTACACTCTGGGCACACCGGCGAACCGGGCTTGGGCGAGCGGGTCACCGGGAACACCTCGCCGCACAGGGCCACCACGTGCGTGCCCATCACCGCGCTCTCGGCGATCCTGTTCTTTTGCACGTAATGAAACATCTTGGGGGTGTCGTCACCGGTGGTGTCGGTCCCCTCGGGACGGGTGTCGACATCAGGCAGAGTTTGAGTCGGCATGCTCACACGTCCATGATGCCGCACCACGATTCGGCCGCGGCACCGTGGAGCGGTCGCGATGGCTGCGACTGATCATCCGTCGATGATGGTGTGGTCGCGACTCTCCAGTTCGCGACCCTGCGTGGGGTGTCCCGGCAGATCCTGTCGCAGCCTGTTGACCTGTTCGGCCTTGCGGGGGGCGCGGTCGTTGGCGATGAGCACCGCCATCCAGGGCAGCGGTATCGAGAGCACGACGAACGTCAGAGCGAGCCACCAGGTCTGGTAGAACACCCCTGCCAGGACGAGGCACGGGATGCGGGCCGACATCAGGATCGCGTACTTGCGCCGACGGGTGGCGTACTGCTCGGCGTAGGAGGGTTCCGCCGCGGTGATCAGGACAGGGGCGTCGTCCGACCGGCGGCCCTGCTCATGCGGGTCCCGCACGACATCACCTCCCCTCCCTTGATACTCCTACTTCTTCGCTTTAGCAGCCGCCTTCACCTGCTGCTTGTGCTCCCGAACCTTGGCCAGCGACTCGGCGTCGGTCACGTCGGCGACCGACCGGTAGACGCCCTCCTCGCCGTAGGAACCTGAGGCCTCCCGCCAGCCCTGCGGCTGCACGCCACGCTGCTTGCCGAGAAGAGCCACGAAGATCTGCGCTTTCTGGATCGCGTAGCCCGGCAGTGCTACCAGCCGCTCGAGCAGCTCGTGTGCGTCTGAGACATCTCGCCACAGCCCCGTCACATCGCCGTCGTAGCGTTCGACCAGTGTCTGACAGATGTGCTGCACCCGCCCCGCCATCGCTTTGGGGTAGCGGTGCAACGCCGGCTGCTTCGCGAACAGCTCCGCCAGCGCGTCCGGGTCGTAGTCGGCCAGCTCGTGAACGTCGAGATCGTGGCCCAGGCGCTGCGCCAGCTCGTACGGTGCCGCGAAGGCCCGCTCCATCGGCACCTGTTGATCAAGAAGCATCGCCAGAAGCAACGCCAGCGGGTCTCGCTCCAGCAACGCGTCTGCCGGTGCGTCCTGACTCACCATCAAGCTCACCGGTAACCTCCTCAGCAGTATGGGTGCCTCAATAGGCTACTGCTCGGAGGCGACGGCCGGGCATCGGCCGGAATCCGTGCCTGGAACCCAATCCGGCGGGTCGGTCATGGCAGCCAGATGTCAGTCAGATGTCCACACCGACCAGGCCCATCACCTCGGTGTGCCAGTCCTGATAGGCGCTGGCCGCGCTGGTCCGTTCCTGGGAGTCTCGATGGTTTTCTGGATGGCCGGCGCCCAGCGCGTACTGGATGATCTCCCGGTCGCTGCGCTGACTGCTGACCACCTTCACCTGTACCTGCCTGGTGGCGAGTTCGGCTCGGGTGGCGTGTGCCAACAGGTGCAGCAGCGCCAACCGGGAGCGCCGGTCGTCGGGCAGCGACATCTCGTCCGGCGCGTTGCCCGACACCAGCACCACCGTGGCGCCAGGTTTCAGCACCGGAAGCACCCGCTCAACCGCGCGGAAGCGGGCCAGCAGGCCTGCGGACAGAAACGAGCCGACCCGCGCGACCACGGTGTCGCCCTCGGGGTGGATGGTCACCGGTAGCTGGATGTAGAAGTCGAGCCCCTCCGGGACCGGTTGGGCCGGATCTGTGACGGCGACCAGGTCGGCATCAGCCTCCTTGAGCAGTTCGCACAGCCGTTGTGCACGGTCGACAGACCCGCTCACCAACCCGGTCGACGTCATGGGCCCTACCCCTCTGGTGCGCTCACCCCAGTTCGATGATCACCATCTTAGAAGTCTGAGCGGCACCTGACGAGGGCGCCCGGCGCTGAGTCAGCTCTTTTTCGCGGCCGAGTTCTTGACGGGCATGTCCTTGGTGACATCCTTCAAAGCAGCTTCAGCTTTGGTGGCAGCCGACGTGGTGACGGACATCAGGCTCTTGGCGAACTCCCGCTGGGTCGCCAACACATGCTCGGCGTAGTCGAAGTAGACGTCGAAGTAGTGGTCCAGGAATTCGGCGGCGTTGGGAATTTTGCCGTCCGGGGTTGGCAGCGAGCCGAACATTTTCTTGAGGCTGTCTGCCCACATCTCCATTGCGCTGATCGTGGCGTCCTGGCTTCGGCGGGCGGTGTCGGTGAAGATCTCCTGCGTCGCGGTCATCGTCATCCCTTCATAAGTTCAGGGGGTACGATCACCAAAGTAAGCACGATTGATAAGTATGTCAAGCACTGCCTGGAGGCGGCTCGACCGCTCCTACCGAGTCCTACCCTTGATGAAGCTGAGGTACACCCCGAGCAGAGCTTCGCGCTGGGCCGCGGTGAGCCGAGGGTCGCACCGGATGGCGTCCTCCGTGCTGGCCGGCTGATCGGCGGGGACGTCGTCAGCCACGGCTTTCGCCCATCCCGCCTTCGCCAGCAGCTGTTCGGTGGTCAGTCCGAGCGCGTCCGCGATGGCCCGCAACACCGTCAGCGACGGCTGGTGCAGGCCGCGTTCGACCTGGCTGAGGTAGGCGTTGGAGATCCGGGTCAGGGCTGCCATCTCGCGCAGCGACAGGTCGGCCAGCTGCCGCTGTGCCCTGATGAACGCTCCCAGCGCCCCTAGCTGAGCCTGCCAGGGGTCGGACACCCTGCCGTCGTCACTCGCACTCGCCATGACTCACATCATCCCTCTGTCCGGCACTCCAGGGATGCAGGCACTCACTTCTGGCGCACGTAACTGCCCGGGGCATCCTCCAGCGACGGGTGCATGGCGCTGCCTGTCGGAGGCGGGGCTTGCTGCTTCCCGGCGTGCCCGGCGATCCACGGCGTCCAGTCCTCCCACCAGGAAGCGGCGACCTCGGTGGCCTGCTCGCGCCAAACCTCCGGGTCCTCGGGCAGCGTGTCCGCCGTACCGACCCAGTGCCTGGACTTCGGGTTCGGTGGGTTGACCACGCCGGCGATATGCCCGGAGTTGGACAGCATGAAGCGGACGGTGCCGCCAGGTAGCCGGGCGCTCTGGTAGACCGCCGTCCACGGTGCGATGTGGTCGTTCTCGGCGGACACGAAGTAGCTGTCCTGGCTGACCTGGGAGAGGTCCAACCGCTCCCCGGCCAGCTCGAGCTCACCCTTCGCCAACCGGTTCTCCAAGTACAGGGTCCGCAGGTACTCCGTCTGCATGGTCGCGGGCATCCGGGTGGAGTCGGAGTTCCAACTCAGAATGTCGAACGGCGCCGGGTTCTCCCCCAGTAGCCAATCGTTGACCACGTAGTTCCACACCAGATCCCGAGCCCGCAGCAGGTTGAACGTGGTGGCCATGCTGTCTGCGGCCAGGTAGCCCTTTCGCTGGATGATGCGGTCCATCCGCTGGATGCTGATCTCGTCGGTGAACACACCGAGCTGCCCGGGCACGGTGAAGTCGAGCAGGGTGTTCATCACGGTCAGCGATCGGACCCGGTCCTCCCCGCGGGCGGCGAGCCAGCCGAGCGTGGCTGTGGCCAGGGTGCCACCAAGGCACAAGCCGGCCATGTTGGTCTGTTCTGCCCCGGTGATCTCCTCGACGACCTTCAGCGCGGCGAGCGGTCCCTCCCGCAGGTAGTCGCTCATGGTGAGCCCGGCCAGAGTCTCGTCCGGGTTCCGGTAGCTGATCATGAAGCAGGTATGTCCGTGCTGCACGGCCCACTCCACCAGGCTCTTCTTCGGAGCGAGGTCCATGATGTAGTACTTGTTGATCCACGGCGGGCTGAACAGCAGCGGAACCGCGTGCACCGTCTCGGTCTGCGGCTCGTACTGGATCAGCTCGATGAGCCGGTTGCGGAACACCACCTTGCCCGGTGTGGCGGCCAGCTCGTGGCCGGGACGGAACTGACCGGGGGTCACCTGGCGGGGCATGCCCTTGTTGGTCACCACGTCGCGGGCCAGGTTGCGGGCCCCGCGGGCCAGGCTCAGGCCACCGGTATCGAACGCCTTCTTCAACGCCGCCGGGTTGGTCAGCAGCCAGTTGGTGGGTGCGACGGCGTCGAGGATTTGCCGCAGTGCGAAATCGGCCTTGCGCCGGGTGGTCTCATCCAGGTCTGTGGCCCCGTCGAGCAACTCCTGCAGCAAGCCCTCCAGCAACGTGTGCTGCTGGCGCAGCAGGGAGAACAGTGCGTTGCTGGTCCAGGCCGGGTCCGAGTATCGCCGGTCCGTGCTCCGCTCGTCGGATCCTTCGCGCTCCAACCCCACGCTGCGCAACGCCGCATGCACAGCGGCCTGGGCGTTGCGCATGCCGTACTCCAGCATCGGCCGGGCGGACTGTGCCGGATGCCCCGCGACCGACATCGCGAACTTGCTCAGCGCCTGCCCCAGCCCTGCGGGGTCCAGCTCGGCCATCGCCGAGTCGATGCCGAGCAGCGACCGGATCGAGGAGACGACGTCAGCGGCGTCCTGGCGTGCCCCGTGCAAGGGGTCGGCGCCCGACTCGCCCCGCTGAGGTGTCCTCGATGCTGACTTTCTCGAGCTCGGCGGTCTCGGGGTTCGCGGCTGTGGGGCTGACGGGGTCACGTACAACCATCTCCTCTTGGGCTCCAGGTCCCCGAACGAGCGTCCCGACCGAGCGGGTGCAGCGCAAGCTGGGTGGACCGGTATCTCACCAGGTTGGCCTGGCAGGATCCATCGCCGTGTCTGTCCTGCTCAGCCTAGATATCGCGGCCCGCGCATGGTTGGACCTGTCGTGAGGGCCGTGGTGAGCCGGGTCACCGAGGCAGCGGTGCTCGTCGATGGCCAGGTGGTCGGCGAGCTGGATCGGCCCGGGCTGCTGGTGCTGCTCGGTGTCACCCACGACGATGGCCCCGCGCAGGCCGAGAAGATGGCCCGCAAGCTGTATGAGCTGCGGATCCTGCGCGACGAACGTTCGGTCGCCGACACCGACGCCGGCGTGCTGGTGGTCAGCCAGTTCACCCTGTACGGGGCGACTCGCAAGGGCCGGCGACCCTCGTTCACCGCGGCGGCCCGGCCGGCGCAGGCCGAGCCGTTGATCGAGGAGGTCATCGCCCAGCTCCGGGCCCGCGGCGCCGTGGTGGCCACCGGGCGATTCGGCGCGATGATGGCCGTGCGCAGCGTGGCTGACGGTCCGTTCACGGTGCTCCTCGACGTGTGACGCCCTTCAAGAGCCACCAACCCGGGCGATAACCGGCTCAAACGGATACCAACCTGAGAAGTGTCTGAGGGTCCGCCGGATCCGGCACTTCGCTGGGCCCTCGTTCGTCGTGCCAGGCGAGGGTCCGGGAACGGAATCCGGGCTCCCGACGTTGTAGAAGTCATCGCTGCGGGTACCCGTTGGCAGGCTCGTACAGCGTCGCGCGCTGGCTCGGAGCGCACCCGAAGCCGGCACGTGGATCCGTCGCAGGAAGGAACCTGATGACCGCCGCGCAGATCACCATGGAACGGGACGTCGGTACCGAGGCAGACCTGGATGCGCAGAGCCCGGCAGCCGACCTGGTTCGGGTTTACCTCAACGGTATCGGACGCACCGCGCTGCTCAGCGCCCAGCAGGAGGTCGAGCTCGCCAAGCGCATCGAGGCGGGGGTGTTCGCTCGCCACATGCTGGATACCGCGACCCGGCTGTCACCGGCCCGACGTAACGACCTGACGCGGCTGGTGCGCGACGGCCACAAGGCCAAGGACCACCTGCTGGAGGCCAACCTGCGGCTGGTGGTGTCGCTGGCCAAGCGTTATACCGGCCGCGGAATGCCGCTGCTGGACCTGATCCAAGAGGGCAACCTGGGTCTGATCCGCGCGGTTGAGAAGTTCGACTACACCAAGGGCTTCAAGTTCTCCACCTATGCCACCTGGTGGATCCGGCAGGCCATCACTCGTGGCATGGCCGACCAGGGACGCACCATCCGACTTCCGGTGCACCTGGTGGAGCAGGTAAACAAGCTGGCCCGGATCAAGCGGGACCTCCACCAGCGGCTGGGCCGGGAGGCCACCCACCAGGAGCTTGCCAACGAGTCCGGCATCGCGGTGGAGAAGGTCGCTGATCTGCTGGACCACTCCCGGGACCCAGTAAGTCTGGACATGCCGGTCGGTGCCGAGGAGGAGGCCCCGCTGGGCGACTTCATCGAAGACGCTGAGGCCACCGACGCTGAGTCCGCCGTGATCTCTGGGCTGCTGCAGGACGACCTGCGCCGGGTGCTGGCCACCCTCGAAGACCGCGAGCAGAGAGTCATCCGGCTGCGCTATGGGCTCGACGACGGCCAGCCGCACACGCTTGACCAGATCGGCAAGCGCTTCGGTCTGTCCCGCGAACGGGTGCGTCAGATTGAGCGCGAGGTCATGGCCAAGCTGCGCCATGGAGATCGTGCGGAGCGGCTGCGGGCCTACGCCAGCTGATCCTCCTGCAGATTCGGTGCGTCACCGCTCGAATGGCGGCATTGACGGAGCGGCGCGCGACGGGCACTGTCAGCTCAAACGTGATGGAAATGTGATGCAGGCCACGCGACTTGGGCGGTCAACCCGCAAGCTGTCGCGCGCCCCGGAAGGTCGGGCTCGTCGGGGGGCCCGGCCTTCCGACTTTCGACACAATGCCGCTCACCGAGGTTAGCGTCCGGGCTGCGGCGGACCGAAGGTCTGGCGCTCGAGGACGACGGTGCGGTCCCTCAGCGGGGCATCGAGCTGCACGGCCAGCGACGGGAAACGCAGGTCCATGGTGCAGGGGCCGGACTTTGCGGTGATCTCCACCAGCGCGACACGGACCAGACGCGGGGTCTGCTCCCGCAGGTCGGCGTGCACGTGCGTGCAGCCCCCCTCCTGACCGTAGAGCCCAACCCGGCGACCGTCACCCTGGGTCCACACCAGCCGCGGATAGCCCGGCGGTAATGCCGAGGAGTCGATCTGGGCCGAAGGCAGCGCCCGTACCCCGGGGGGCGGGCCAGGCCAGCCGGGCACCATGTCGCCCCCGGCCGTCGCCGCGCTGGCACCGGACACCGGTACCAGCGGTTGCGGATATCCCCCGAAGCCGACCTGTTGGGGTCGGGGGGCACACGCCATGAGCGCACCGAGTAGGGCCAGGCCGGCCACGGTGGATCTCAGGAGTCTCATGTCCTACCGGACGGAACGACCAGCCCCGCAGGTTGCAATGCGTCAGGCCACGGGTCAGTCTCGAGGATCCGCGGGATCCAGACCGTGCAGCGGGAAGACCGCGCGCCGGGTCTCCGCGATCGCTTGATCCACACCGGTGTCCGCGGTCCCGTCCCAAGGCGTCCACCGGGGCTCGACACCGTCGGTCATCGAGTCGGGCAGTTGCACGCCGCGGGCCACCGTGGCGGTGTGGGCGACCCAGGTGTCCGGCACCGGGGTGTTCGGGTCGACCTCGCGGTCAAGCAGGGTGGCCAGCAGATGTGTCCACGAACGAGGCACCACCCGGAACAAGGAGTAACCGCCCCCGCCCAGCGCCAGCCAGCGCCCACCGGCCGTTGTGTCGGCTAGGCCGGCCAATGCGCGGTGCGCAGCGCGCTGGCCGTCCACCGACAGCGCGAGGTCGGCGAGGGGGTCCTCGGCGTGGGTGTCCGCGCCATGTTGGGTCACCAGCACTTCGGGCTCGAAGGCTCGCAGCAGGGCGGGCACTACCGCATGGAAGGCCCGTAACCATCCGTCGTCGCTGGTACCCGGGGGGAGCGGCACGTTGACCGCCGAACCCTCGGCGCCGGGGGCCCCGATGTCGGCGGAGTTCCCGCTGCCGGGCCAGAGCGTGGCCGGGTGCTGATGCAGCGAGATGGTGAGCACCCGGGGGTCGTCGGCGAAGGCCTCCTGCACACCGTCGCCGTGGTGCACGTCGATATCGACATAGGCCACCCGGGACGTTCCACCGTCGAGCAGCCGGTGGATAGCCAGCGCGCAGTCGTTGTAGATACAAAAGCCCGAGGCGTGGTCGCGCATCGCGTGGTGCAGCCCGCCGGCGATGTTCGCCGCCCGCGCTGCGCGGCCGGTGAGGATCTCGTCGGCGGCGAGCAGCGAGCCACCGGCGACCAGTGCCGAGGCCTCATGCATGCGGTGAAACACCGGATTGTCCGGGGTGCCTAGACCATGCCCGACGTATCCGCGCGGCGCGTTCTTGACCGCGACGAGGTAGTCATCGGAGTGCACCATGCGCAGCTCGTCATCAGTCGCCTGCACCGGTGCGAGCAGCGAGATGCTGTCCAGGACACCCAGCGAGCGGGCCAGCCGGATGGTGAGGTCCAGCCGGACAGGATTCAGTGGGTGGCGCCCACCGAGGTCGTAGCCGAGAAAGGCCTCGTCCCAGATGACAGCCGCGCGAGCAGCGCTCATGACCCGAGACGCTACTAGCCGGTATCGGCCGGTGCAGGGAGACGACGGGTGACGACCCCCTACCCGGGACTCGGGCCGGTGGCCACTGGGCGGTCGGGGTCCGTGCACCACTGCGACCACGACCCGGCGTAGAGCGCCGCCGGGCGCTGCGCGGAGGTCACTCCGGCGACTTCGAGCCCGAGCACCAGTGCACACGCGGTGATCCCTGAACCGCAATAGGCACCGATCTCTGTGCCAGCGACCTTCCACTGCTGCGCGAGCTCCCCCAGCCGGATGGGGGTGAGCCACCGCCCCTGCGCATCGGTCAGCTCGCCGAACGGCGCGTTGACCGCACCGGGAACATGGCCAGCCCGGAGATCCACCGGCTCAGCCTCCCCGCGGTAGCGGGGCGGCACCCTCGCGTCGAGCAGCGCACCGTCGCGGGCCAGGGCCGCGGCCTGCGCCGCGTCGAGCACTGGCATTGACCCGGGCCGCACCGTGATCGTGCCGATGCGCGGCTCGGGCGCGTCGATGGTCACCGGCAGTCCGGCCGCACGCCACGCCGCGATCCCCCCGTCAAGCACCGCGACCGCGGGGTGTCCTGCCCAGCGCAGCAGCCACCACAGCCGTGCCGCCACCGACCCGTCCGCCGCGTCGTAGACGACCACCGGTGCTGTCGTACGGATACCGGCGGCGCGCAGGGTGGCCTGCAACGCCTCCGGGTCTGGGAGGGGGTGCCGCCCGTCCGCGCCCGGTGGGCCGGCCAGGTCGGTTTCCACGTCCAGGAAGACCGCGCCGGGCAGGTGGCCGATCTGGTAGTCGGCGCGACCGGGTGGCCCGGTGAGCGACCACCGCACGTCCGCCACGGTGGGCGGCTCGGGGCCAGCCAGGACAGCGGCCAGTTGACGGGGCGTGATCAGGGGGTGCATATCATCCATCCTGCCGGTCACTGCCAGCGAATACTCCACAGCGTGGCTGATGGAGCACTACCATGGCATCAACCGAGGGAGACTGGTGTGAACGATCTCATCGACACTACCGAGATGTACCTACGCACCATCTTCGAGCTCGAGGAGGAAGGTGTGGTCGCGCTGCGGGCGCGGATTGCTGAGCGCCTCGGACAGAGCGGGCCCACCGTCAGCCAGACAGTGGCTCGAATGGAGCGTGATGGCCTACTGACGGTCGCCGACGACCGGCACTTAGAGCTGACGGCGGCGGGCCGAAACCGAGCCACGTCGGTGATGCGTAAGCACCGGCTGGCTGAGCGTCTGCTGGTGGACGTGATCGGGCTGGAGTGGGAGCAGGTGCACAACGAGGCCTGCCGCTGGGAGCACGTGATGAGTGAGGCTGTGGAGCGCAAGCTGGTCGCGCTGCTGGGCAATCCGACCACGTCTCCGTACGGGAACCCGATCCCGGGCCTGGACGAGCTCGGCGTTGGGGAAGGCGCCGCCCCGATCGAGCCCGATCTGGTGCGCCTGGACGAGGTGGCCCGTCGCGGTGGCGGCACGGTGGAGGTGCGACGCATCGCCGAGAACGTGCAGGAGGATCCTGCCCTGATGGCGGACCTGCACAAGGTCGATGCGGTGCCCGGCAATGTGGTGCAGGTGGCCGCTCTGATGCGGGCAGACCATCCGGTGGTGCTCTCCGGTGGGGGGGGCACGGTCGAGATAGACGGCGCGCTTGCACACGCAGTGCTGGCCCGTCGGCGGTGAGTGGGCTGTCGGCGGTCATTAAGCCAAACCGAATGCGGCTGCTGGTCACGGGTGGTGCGGGTTACATCGGCAGCGTCTGCGCCGCCCGGCTGCTGGAAGCTGACCACGACGTCGTGGTCCTGGATGACCTGTCCACAGGCCACGCGGACGCGGTGCCAGCCGGTTGCCGATTCGTCGAGGGTGCCGTCGAGGACGCCGGGACGGTGCTGGCCGAGGGCTTCGACGGTGTGCTGCATTTCGCGGCCCGCTCCCTGGTTGGGGAGTCGATGGCGCAACCGCAACGGTACTGGCTGGGCAATGTGGTGGCCACGGTGGGGCTGCTCGAGGCGATGCGCGAGCACGGAACTCCGCGGCTGGTGTTCTCCTCCACAGCGGCCACCTACGGGGAGCCCGCGTCGGTGCCGATCACCGAGGATGCAGCCACCCTGCCCACTAACCCCTACGGGGCGACGAAGCTCGCGATCGACCACGCGATCGGCTCCTACGCCGCCGCGCACGGTCTCGCCGCCGTGAGCTTGCGGTACTTCAACGTCGCCGGCGCCTACGGCCGTTACGGCGAGCGGCACACCATGGAGACCCATCTCATCCCCCTCGTGCTACAGGTTGCCCTCGGGCGTCGCGAGAAGATCATGGTGTTCGGGCAGGACTGGCCCACGCCGGATGGCACCTGCATCCGCGACTACATCCACGTGGTGGACCTCGCCGACGCTCATGAGCTCGCGCTCGAGCAGGCTGTGCCTGGCGAACATCGGATCTACAACCTGGGAAACGGCACGGGCTTCTCGGTGCAGCAGGTGGTGGACACCTGCCGGCAGGTCACCGGGCACCTCATCCCGGCACAGCCCGCGGCGCGGCGGCCGGGCGACCCGGCAGTGCTTATCGCCGCCAGCGATCGAGCGCGCGACGAGCTGGGCTGGAAACCGGAGCGGGCCGAGCTCGCCGCGATCGTGGCCGATGCCTGGGACTTCGCTGCCTGGAGCTCCACCCGCGCCACCCGCTGACCGGTCATCGCCTTCGTCGCGATCGTCGCTTGCGGTTCTTGCGTGCAGGTCGGGGAAGGGCCGCGGCCGCGTCCGCGGCGACAGTGCGCAGCACCTCGGGTGGCAGTCCCCCGTCCAGTGCGGCCCGGAGTAACCCGGACAGTGAGTGCTGCGGGCAGGCCTGCAGCGCCGCGTCCAGCGCGACACCGGCCAGCGCGCCGTCTCCGCGCAGGTAAGCGACCAGTGCCAGCAGTGCCGCAGGTTCGGCCCGCTCCGGTGGGGGGGTCGCTCGAACAAGGGCCAGCCAGAGCCGCTCGGCCGCGACCGCGCCCGGACCCGAGCACCAGGGTAGGCAGGCGTCGCGGACCCGGTGGTCGCACAGCGCGGAGGCGATCTCGGCGACAATGCTGTCGCTCAGCACGACGTCCCCCGCGGCCGCCGCTCGGTGCAGCTCCTCGAGCCGCGCGAACCGCCGGGCTATCAGCCCGGAACCCATCGGGTGGTCGGCGTCGGCCGCGTCCAGCAGCGCGGCCCGGCGTTGCAGTGCGGCCGGATCCTCCCCATCCAGCAGGGCGGCCATCTCCTCGCGGCTACTGAAGGTCACCGCACCCGCCGCGACCGTTGCGGCCGCCAGCGGACTGGCCGCGGGATCGGACACCGTGCCGGCACACAGCGGATCGTCGTAGCAGCGCCACGGCGCGCCGCCCACGGTCTGCGCCGTCCAGGCCGCGTGTACCAGTGGGAGTCCGGCGCTGGTCAGCATGTCGTCGAGGACGTCCACCAACGCGCGATGCGGGGGATCGCCGTCCGGGGTGGGATCACCCCCGATCACGACCAGTGCGACGCCTGTGGGTCGCTGCCGGGTGATCGGCGCCAGCAGCTGTTCGGCCAGCAGCGGCGCTTGGACGTTATCGACCAGATCTGCTCGCAGGGTCAACCCCAGCTTCTTACCGTGCAGTGCCAAGAGCACCACGGAATCATGCGGGTGAAAGCCCAGCAGGTGTGGAACGGCGGCGATCAGCTCAGCCGGGTCAGAGAGCCGGATACGACCGGCGGTGGGTGCGCTCATGCCGACGAACGGTCCTCCGGGAGCACCTCGGGGGACAGTCATGTTCTTGTCGGCTGTGGACTGCAGGTATGGGTGTGGACTACTACGCCGCCAGACCGCCTCGGGCTACCGGAATGTCGGACAGGTGGTTTATTCTGCCGCGCCGGGCAGCCGCTGACTCATGGTCGGACCTGGTGCGGCCGACGGCAGACGTAGGTCACCGCAGGGGGCAGGTTCCACCAGACCGTCCGGGTGGTCAGCACCTCGTCGAACACTTCGCCGAGCAGTGCACGGAACCGCCGGGCCGGGGTCATGCCCAGCGCGTGCACGTAGGCGAGGGTGGTGAACGAACCTCCGGGACGCAGCGAGCGTGCCGTCGCGTCGACGATGGCACGCTGCGCGCCGGCGCTGATCAGTGACCAGGGCAGGCCGCTGACCACGGCATCGACGGCGGGCACCTGGTGCTCGGCGAGCAGCCGTTCTAGCTCGGCGGCGTCACCGACCAGCACCTCGACATCGGGATGCTCGGCGCTCAGGTGTTTGGCCAGCACCAGGTCGATCTCCACCGCCACGTGGCGTCCCCGGCCAGCGAGCCGGTGCTCGATAGCGGTGGTGGCCGACCCGGTGCCCGGCCCGAGCTCGACCACGACCGGCTCCCCGACCCGGGGCACCACAGCGGCCAGCCGGGCCGCCAGGTGCGAGGAGCTCGGCGCCACAGCACCCATCGTGGCCGGACTGCGTACTACGGCGGCAAGGAAGGAGATAAGATGTCGTGGCACCAGCGGCATGCCCGGAAGCCTGCCCGCCCGGGACGGCAAGTGTGAAATCGATCTTGCTCAACCACCCGCCCGGGACCGTCGGCACCGCGGTTCAGCAGTCCCGAAGCTCCGGTGTCTGGTTCAGCACCTGATCCCGGGCGGAGACAAATCGCCAGTAGGCCTCGCCGGGCACCGCCTCAAGGCGAAACGCCGCCACCCGGTGGCAGTTCTGGAAGGCCAGCTGCACCCCGAAGTGGCGCTGCAGGGCACCCCTGATGGCGTCACTGGCCAGTGCCCGCAGCAGCTGGCCGCGAGCCGCCTCGTCCGGCGGCGGTACCGCGTGATCGGCGAACTCCGACCCGGTGTTCACCGCGAGATCCCCGACGACCTGCGAAATCACCTGCCAGGCGTAGGGCAGTGAATCCCGTACCACGGCCACGAAGGCCGCATCATCGAGCTCGCCGCGCTGCGCTGCTTCGATCATCGTGGGTGGAACGTCCAGTGACATCGGTCCTCCTCGATCGGTGACTCACGAGCAAACAACAGGGAGGAACTCCGGATCCACCTGGTCGGCGAGATCCCTGCCCGCCGACTGGTTCGCCCAGGCCCTCGCATTGCGTAGGTGGAAATGCACGGTGTCGCGGTGATACGCCGTCCAGTCCCGCTGTACTCCGTCAAGCTCAGCAAGTACCGCATTCAGGGCGTGTCGCACCTCGGGCTCCAGCGCATCGAACCCGGGGGCACGCCCCTGTTCCGCGGCCCGAACCCAAGCTGACTGGCCCACCGTCGCCAGCAGGGCGGTGCCCAGTTCACCACGCAGCCAGGCGGTGTCATCCTCGGCAGCCACCTTGTTGCCGACCACTCGCAACCGCACCCCGTGGCCCTCGGCGTGCTGCCGGAGCTGCCGGTACACCCTGACCCCGCGCCGGGTGGGTTCGCTGACCAGGACCACAAGGTCGAAGCGGGTGAACAGCCCGGACGCCAACACATCGGCGCCCGCGGTCATGTCGACCACCACGTACTCGCTGGGTCCGTCCATCAGATGGTTGAGGTAGAGCTCCAGTGCTCCGGTCTTGGAGTGGTAGCAGCTCACCCCGATGTCCTCGGGTTCGAACTCCCCGGTGACCATCAGCTGTGCGCCGCCGACCGGGCGGGCAAAGCGCCGGTGCAGCTCATCGTCGGGGTTCAACCGGAGCATCCGGGATCCCCGGCCGGGCGGTGTTGTCTTGATCATCGCATCGGCTGACGGGATTCGTGGGTTGCTACCGCGCAGGTGCTCCTTGATCCAGGGCAGCTGCGCGGCTAGCGGTGGCACCTGCTCGTCCTCCAAGCCCAGCGCCTCACCGAGGTGCTGGTTGATGTCGGCGTCAACGGCCAGCACGGGCCGGCCGAGCTCGGCGAGGTAGCGAGTGAAAAGAGCCGACAGCGTTGTCTTACCGCTGCCGCCCTTGCCGACGAAGGCAATGCGCACTGTGCTCCGATCTCCTTCCAACGTGGTTGAGGAGATCGTAAACGATAGTCGTTACCACTAAAGGGTGGCAGGGTGTGCCCCCACCGTGGCACCGCGTGCACCACGCGCGGCGCTATGGGCGGGATGGATTCGACGGCGTGCCGCGTTGTAGCGGTTGCATGGCCCTCACGAAAGGGGCCAACCGAGCGAAACGAGGTGGCAGTCACAGTGACCACCGACCTGTACCGAGTCGAGGCGGAACTTTCGGCCCCGACGGCTCCGGTACTGGTGCACGCCCTGACCGGGTTCGTCGATGCCGGCCAAGCTGGTCATGTGGCAGTGGCACACCTGCTGGCGAATCTGGAGCACCGCGTCCTCGCCACGTTCGATGTCGACCAGCTACTGGACTACCGCTCCCGCCGACCGACGATGATCTTCGATGGGGACCATTGGGCAGGTTATGAGCGGCCCGAGCTGGTGCTGCACGAGGTGCGCGACAATGCGGGCACCACGTTCTTGCTCCTTGCTGGTCCGGAGCCAGATCTACAGTGGGAGCGGTTCACCGAGGCGGTCCGCGAGCTGGTAGAGCGCTTCGGGGTAGACCTGACGGTGGGTCTGGGCGCAGTACCGATGGCGGTCCCGCACACTCGGCCGGTGATGGTCACTGCGCACGCCACCCGTCGCGAGTTGATCTCCGACTACCAGCCGTGGTTCGGCACCATGGAGATCCCCGGCCATGCCGGGGCGCTGATGGAGCTGAGACTGGGCCAGGCCGGGCACGACGCGATGGGTTTCGTCGTGCACGTGCCGCACTACCTGGCCCGCATCGAGTACCCAGAATCCGCCCGCGGCCTGCTGGAGCATCTGGCCCGCAGCAGTGGGTTGGACCTGCCCGTCGAGGCGCTACGACCCACTGCGCTGCGGGTTCTCGCCGCAGTGGATGAGCAGGTCGCCAGCTCCCCGGAAAGCATGTCGGTGGTAGCCGGCCTGGAGACACAGTTCGACGCCGTTACGGGCAAGTCCGATCGGCGCCCGCTGCTGTCCAGCGATGCCGAGCCGTTGCCCACCGGCGACGAGATCGCAGCGGAGCTCGAGCAGTTCCTCGCCGAGCAGGAGGATGGCTAGTCAGACCACACCCGGGCTACCTCGGTGACGACCGACGCGGCCTGGGCGCGGCCGGTCAGCGCTGCTGGTGCCCGGCGCGCCAGGTCGAGCACGTTGCGGCCGATCTCGCGTCGGGTGGCGGCGTCGGGCGTGACGAGCGTGACCCGAGCGTGCTCTCGCAGTGCGGCCACCTGGGCAGCGACTCCGGTGCCCGGTCGGTAACCTCGCGTGATCGGGGCGAGCACGACGATCCGCTCGTGCCCCGCGGCCAGATCGGCGTTGGTCGTCGAGCGCACGCCTCCATCGATCCAGCGCCGCCCGCCGATGGTGGTCGTCGGCCACACCCCTGGCACCGAGCAACTGGCAGCAACGG
Organism: Pseudonocardiaceae bacterium; assembly: GCA_050700115.1. GTDB lineage: Bacteria > Actinomycetota > Actinomycetes > Mycobacteriales > Pseudonocardiaceae. The sequence goes on along the minus strand of JBOHGG010000022.1, from coordinate 43,970 downwards.
CATCGACCAGGGTCACTGCGGCGCCACCCACCTGGCTGTCCTGCCCGAAAGCCGCGAACTCGCCCGATTCGGCATCGATTGCTGTGACCAGTAGCCTCCGCTGTGGCCAGGTGCGCCCTCCCAGCCGGGCTTCGATGATCCCGCGGCGCTCGGCTTCTGGAACCGTCGCCGTCGCCAGCGCCATCCTGCCGACTCGTGCTCCGACCTCGTTCGCGCCCCGGGAGCAGGCAACGGCCCAGCTCCACCGCAGGATCGTGGCGATCCCCATTCGGACAGGTGGCTCAGGGTCCGGCGGGACGAGTTGACTGGCGTAGAGCTCCTCGAGATCGTTACCCGAGGTGATCAGCGCGCCCACCACTGACCCGGCTGATGTGCCGACCACAAGGTCGGCATCGCGCAGGTCTACCCCGTGTTCAGCCAGACCGGCAAGCACCCCCAGCTCCCAGGCGATGCCGGTGATCCCACCGCCGCCGAGTACCAGTGCCCTCTCCGGCATCCCAGCCTCCTCTCAGCGCTCGGCGACAGCCTGCGCCGGCGATGATCACCCATCGTCATCCGCCCGACGGACGAGTGCGACAAACTCGCGTTCTGGATCCTTCGCCAGAGCGTGGATGGTCCTCACCGACCAGCCGCCACCCTGCCGCACGACAGGCCCGCCCCACGAGATGCGTCTGCACCTGACCAGGGTTACCCAACACCGCTACCCGCAGCGCGCTGGGGGACCTGGAGATTCTCGCCCACTGCGAGGAGCGGGCCGTCGGCAGTCGTCGAGGACCGCCAGGTCGAGCTGGCGAAGGCGCTCTGGGTCGGCGACCACGTCGACTTCGACGATCTTTCCGCGTGTGATCGTGAAGCCGAGTACCACAAAGAGCCGTCCACGTGGAGCCACGACGACTCCCACGGCTCCGTTCACGAGCGCCGGTTGCGCGAACCGGGCACGCCCCGAGAAGGTGAGCGCCCTCTCGGCCACGGCCGCCGCACCACGGACCTCCCGCAATGCGCCCGAAGGCGCGGCAGCACGGTCGGCTCGAAGCACGACGTCTGGGTCGAGCACCGCGAGAAGCGCGTCGAAGTCACCTCCGCGTGAGGCGTAGGCCACCGTCCGCAGGTGGGTGCGGTTGGCCTCGAATCGCTCCGCCAGCCAGTCGTGCTCGTCCGTCGGTCACATTCCTCCGTCGTGTTCCGTCATATCAGTGACGGACGAAACCCAGCCGATGTGACAAGGAGACCGGCTGAGCGTTCAGCATTCCGGTTCAGCAAAGACACCCGAAGACCCTGGAGGAGAGCAATCATGCAAGCACGGATGAGCAACCCAGTGATGATCCTTCCTGACGCCATGCAGGCCCTGCTTGCCCTGGCGAAGTCCACGGAGAAAGGCGGCGTGCCGTCCCGGACCCTCGAACTCGTCCACCTGCGCGCGAGCCAGATCAACGGCTGCAGCGTCTGCGTCGACGGGCACCCTCGCATCGCCAAGAAGGCAGGCGAAACAGACGAGCGGCTCTTCGCGGTGGTGGCCTGGCGGGATGCGCCCTACTTCACCGATGCCGAACGCGCCGCGCTGGCGCTCACCGAGGCCGTCACCCGGCTCAGTGATCGGCCGGACCCGGTACCCGACGAGATCTGGGACGAGGCCGCCCGGCACTACGACGAGCCGGCGCTGGCGGCCTTGGTCATCTCCATCGCCCAGATCAACGTCTGGAACCGCCTCAACGTCACCACCAGGCAGCCGGCCGGCGAGTGGGCCCCCTGAGAGCGGCACCGGGCAGCGCGGTCATCGCCACGGCACGCGGTGACCGCCGCCCGTCGCCGCGCCCGGGTGACCTGGGTGGGTGCCCGAGGCACCACCCCGTCAATGGGGGCTGCGTCGTGCTCGGCGAAGAACGGGCCCTGCCGCGAGCCTTTCTCACCACCGTCACTCGCTGACGCTGCAGCCCCCACTGCGCTCCCTATCAGCTGCAGCCGCTGGTGGAGCCGCAGCCCTCGCAGACGTAGCAAGATCCGGCCGGCCGCATCTTGGTTCCGCAGGTCAAGCACAGCGGCGCGTCGGCGGCCTTGCCCTGCTGCAGTTCCCACAGCTCCGTGGAGCTACCCACATACACCGGCGCCGGTCGGGCATGCGCTGCCGGGGGCGCGATGGTGGAGTCCACCGAGGTGCGCAGGGATTCGATGTCAACACCATTGCCCTGGCCGACGCCGTAATCGGCAGACACCTGCGCGGCGCGCTCCTCGGCGGTCAGGATGCCCAGCTGCTCTCGCTTCTCCATGGGCAGGTGGTCCAGCGCGATTCGACGGAACAGGTAGTCCACCACGCTGGTCGCGATCCGGATATCCGGGTCATCGGTCATCCCCGCCGGCTCGAAGCGCATGTTCACGAACTTCGAGACGTAGGTCTCCAGCGGCACCCCGTACTGTAACGCTATCGAGATCCCCATCGAGAAAGCGTCCATCACACCGGCCAGGGTGGAGCCCTGCTTGGACATCTTGACGAAGATTTCACCGAGCCCGTCGTCGGGATAAGACCCTGCGGTCAGGTAGCCCTCGGCACCACCGACGGTGAAGGAGACGGTTTCGCTGGGCCGCTTCTTGGGCAGCCGCTTGCGCACCGGCCTACCCTCCGCGACGGCCTTCTCCGCCGCGGAGGTTGCGGTCTTGCCGGCGGATAGTGGTTGGCCCACCTTGCAGTTGTCCCGGTAGATCGCCAGTGCCTTGATCCCCATCTTCCAGGATTGGAAGTAGATCTCTTCGACGTCGGCGACGGTGGCCTTTTCGGGCATGTTCACGGTTTTACTGATGGCTCCAGAAATGAACGGTTGGGTCGCCGCCATCATCCGGACATGGCCCATCGGCGCAATGGCTCGCTCCCCCATCGCACAGTCGAACACCTCGTAATGCTCGGGACGCAGCCCAGGAGCATCGATCACGTGGCCGTGCTCGGCGATGTACTCGACGATCGCCTCACTCTGTTCTTCTTGGTAGCCCAGCGCAGCGAGTGCCTTCGGCACCGTCTGATTGACTATCTGCATGGACCCGCCGCCGACCAGCTTCTTGAACTTCACCAACGAAAAGTCCGGCTCAATCCCGGTCGTATCACAATCCATCATGAAGCCTATGGTTCCAGTCGGCGCGATCACACTGGCCTGAGCGTTGCGCCAGCCATTCTTCTCACCGATTCGGATGCCATCCTGCCACGCCTTCGTAGCGGCCTTCTGCACGGCCCGGTCGTTGTGATGATAAGTACGGATCAGATCGTTGGCCGCAGCGTGCTTGCGCATCACCCGCTGGTGCGGTTCGGCGTTGCGCACGTAGCCGTCGTACGGGCCGACGACCCCGGCAAGCTCTGCCGAGCGTTTGTACGCGGTGCCGGTCATCAGTGAGGTGATCGCTGCAGCCAGCGCACGTCCACCGTCGGAGTCATAAGCGTGCCCGGTGGCCATCAGCAATGCCCCGAGATTGGCGTAGCCGATGCCGAGCTGCCGGAACGCCCTGGTGGTGTCTCCGATGGCCTCGGTCGGGAAGTCCGCGAAGCAGATCGAGATGTCCATCGCGGTGATGACGAGCTCCACTGTCCTGGTGAACAGTTCCGCGTCGAATGTGAGGTCCTCGCGGAGGAACTTCATCAGATTGATGGACGCAAGGTTGCAGCTCGAGTTGTCGAGGTGTAAGTACTCGGAACACGGATTAGAGGCGGTGATACGTCCGGACTCCGGGCAGGTGTGCCAGTCGTTGATCGTGTCGTCGTACTGCAGGCCAGGATCGGCGCATTCCCAGGCAGCCTGGGTGATCTCCCGAAAGAGCTTCTTTGCTCTGACGGTCTCGATGACCTCGCCGGTCATCCGGGCGCGAAGCCCGAAGTCGCCGTCGGTCTCCACGGCACGCATGAACTCATCGGAGACCCGGACCGAGTTGTTGGCGTTCTGATACTGGACCGAGGTGATGTCCTTGCCGCCGAGATCCATGTCGAACCCGGCGTCACGGAGCACCCGGATTTTGCGCTCCTCGGATTCCTTGGTCTGCACGAACTCGCCGATGTCAGGATGATCGACGTCGAGCACAACCATTTTCGCGGCACGCCGGGTGGCTCCGCCGGACTTGATGGTGCCGGCCGAAGCGTCCGCTCCGCGCATAAAGCTCACCGGGCCGGATGCCGCACCCCCGGAGGACAGTAGTTCCTTCGATGAGCGGATACGAGAAAGGTTCAGACCGGCCCCTGAACCACCCTTGAAGATCAGCCCCTCTTCCCGGTACCAGTTAAGAATTGAGTCCATGGTATCGTCCACGGAAAGGATGAAGCAGTTGTGCACCCGAAGGTTACTTGACAGGTACTCGCCAGACTCGGTCTGAATGTCGTAGACCTCCATCGCACCACGAGGCTCAATCCGGGCGATCTCGAGACGCTTGACTTCCCGGGCGGCAAGACCCGGTAGCTCGAACGACGCCTCCAGCTTGGCAGCCTTGACCGGGTCGATGAAGCCGATCTCGTCGGCGAAAATCCGACGGTCCCCGCCGTTCTGAATCCGGATGCCCCACAGATCGTGCCGATCGGAGCGCTGCTCGGTCTTGTGGCCCACTCGCGCGAAGACTCCGAATCGGGCGAGCAGTGCCTGCACGTCGCGGATCAGCCCCTCGGAGATCATGTCGAGACCTACCAGCGTCGAGCGCTCCCGCGTGGAGACATAGCCCTCGGCCTGGAACAGGCTGCGTAGGTAGGCCGCGACCACCGGCAGCGGTGCGGTGAGCAGCCGCCCCGGCGCCCGCATCTCTGTACCGCGCACCCGAAGGTCCCAGGCGTCCACGAAGTCCGTGAGGGCCTTGCCGTAGAGGCGGGTCCGCCTGCAGTCCAGAGACGAGTCCTGCGTCGTCACGCGCCGCTCGTGGCGGTGCACGTGAGGGAATACCTGGCCGAGGGAACGGGTCACCCATGCCAGCTCTGCATCGGTGACGGTCATCGCCTCGATCGTCAGCGAGCGGTTGGTGCCCGTGTACTGCCCGACGAAACCGTCAGCCTGTAGCCAGCCCGCGAGCGCGGCCTCGGCCACCATTCGGGAATCGATTTCCTGCTCCCCGAACGCCGCGCGTCGGTGCCACTCCAGCTGGTCACCCACGCGAAGTTCATCGGCCGGAACAAACTTCCCGGTTCTCGCGCTGCTGGAGCGCCACACGAGATGGTCCGCCGTGACGTCCAGCATGTGCCCAGCCTTTGTATGGATCCGCAGGACGTGCTTGACGCCGTTGGCCTTGGTCGCCACGATCCGGGTGATGCCGTGGGCGTCGTAGATCTTGGTGTCGACGGAATCCTGCTCAACGAGTTGGCCGATGGGGATCATCCCGGCGGGAGTGCTAACCAGTGCGTCGTACGGTTGACACGCCGAGACCTGCTGGGGGGAGGTGGTGCCGACGTTGAACCAGACCGGGGAGTTGAAACTGAACACCTGGTGCAGCAGCATCCAGGTCAACTCGTCGGAGAAGATGTCCTTGTCGGTCTCGGTGGCGAAGTACCCGTGCCGCACACCGGCCGCGGTGTATGCCGTCACCACCCGGTCGATCAGCTGGCGCAGGCTCGACTCGCGCTGCTCGCTGGCTACCGCACCGCGGAAATATTTGCTGGTCACGATGTTTACCGCGTTGACCGACCAGAATTCGGGGAACTCCACGCCACGCTGTTCGAAGTTGACCGTGCCGTCCCGCCAGTTGGTCATCACCACGTCCCGGCGCTGCCACGTCACCTCGTCGTAGGGGTGGCGCGCCTCAGTGGTGTGGATCCGCTCCATCCGCAGCGCGCGCTTGGGCTGCGCAGCCGGAGAAGAAGTTCCAGTCCCGACGGTCTCGGTCATACCTCATCCCTCTCTATCACGATGTACATACTCCCGGTCCAGGTTCCCCGTCCGGAGCGGTTGGGTCCGTTGTGGTGCCGTCGCCGGCTCCGCGTCGCGCGCTTCACGTCATGTCGCCTGCTCCTCGATGTGCTGCCGATGGTGGGATGGGGCTTCCCGCAGGTTTCGGATCTCCTTCTCGAAGTCCTCGATCGAAGAGAACGACCGATAGACGCTGGCGAAGCGCAGGTAAGCCACCTCGTCGAGATCCCGCAGCGGGCCGAGGATGGTCAACCCGACCTCCTGGCTGGGCACCTCGGCGCTGCCCAAGGAGCGGATCGTCTCCTCCACCCGGTGCGCCAGTTGCGCAAGCGCATCCTCGTCCACCGGTCGTCCCTGACATGCCCTGCGCACTCCGCGGATGACCTTGTCTCGGCTGAACGGTTCGGTGACCCCCGAGCGCTTCACCACCGCGAGCACCGGCTCCTCCACGGTCGTGAACCGGCGACCGCACTCCAGACACGACCGGCGCCTGCGGATTGCCTGCCGATCCTCGACCTCGCGCGAATCGATGACGCGCGAGTCGGAATGCCGGCAGAACGGACAGCGCATGCACCTCACCTTCCTGACATCATGCCGACGCGGACGGCGTCCCCTGGACTACCGACGGCTACCGGCCCAACCTGTGGGCGAACAACATCGCTGTAACTACTATATGTGGGGGTCGGCGGTAAAGTCGAGCCGCCACGGCGCGCAAGGTCTGCGAGGACCGCGCTGTGACGCTCTCATGGGGTATCCGGGCGACGTATCTCCGGGTCGCTCACCGCCGCCCGTCGGGCACCTGCAACTGCTGACCGGGCTGGACCGCCGCGCCCGGCAACCCGTTCAGCTGCCGGATTCGTTCCACCACTACGCGCTGGTCGGACTTCGGCGCTACCCGCTGCGCAACATCCCACACGGTCTCGCCGGCACCTACCCGGATCACCGCGGTCTGTGCCGGAACCTCGGGGTCGGGGGGCTGCCCGATCCACCCCAGACCGCCGACCACAGCTAGCGTCACGGTGGCGGCGGCTGCCACGCGCACCACCTTGTTCGGTCGTGGCGCCCGGGTGCGCGCCGCCTGCGGCCCGTCCACCGCCGGCCCCCGCAACTGCCGGCGCGCCGGAGGCGCCAAATACCCCCGGACCGGAGGGGCGATAGGCAGCACGGGCGCCGGAGGCGCGGGAAGCGACCTGGTGAGCGTCGCCCGGTGCACCGGCTTGGCGCCCGCCGGTCCAACCTCCGAATCGAGTGCCGCGGGCTGGTTGCTCAGCTGCGCTGGTGACGTCATCGAGACTCCTCATCGCCTAGGTCGCATCGAACGCGGGTTCGATCGAACTGCTGTGCGATGTCTATCACGGAGGTCTGACAGAACTGACGACTACGCGGCGTGTTGTTCGAACAGATGTTTGATCTCTGGCGAGACACTGGTTAGCGTCGACTTCGAGAGCGGATTTGGTGCAAGGGTTGGTCTGAGGAGGAGCGGTGGGACGACAGCGAAGCGACGAACCGGACGTCGCCGGTACCGGAGCCCAGGCACCGGGGACGAGCGATGTCGGGCAGGTGCACGTCTTCCCTGACCTCGACGAGAACACCGGCAGCGCCGGCGCTGACGGCCTCACCCCACGACAGAGACGCGTCCTCGAGGTGATCCGGGACTGGGTGCAGCGACTCGGCTACCCGCCGAGTGTCCGGGAGATCGGTGAGGCGGTGGGGCTGACCTCCACCTCGTCGGTCGCCCACCAGCTGCGCGCGCTGGAGCGCAAAGGATACTTACGCCGCGACCCCAACCGGCCCCGCGCAGTCGGAGTCCGACCCGCGGAGAGCGCGCCCGATACCTCGGATACGTCGGGGGACACCAGCGCCCGCCCCACCCCCATCTTCGTGCCCGTGGTCGGCCGGATCGCTGCGGGCGGTCCGGTACTCGCGGAGCAGGCCGTCGAAGACGTCTTCCCGTTGCCGAAGGAGATCGTCGGTGAGGGTTCACTGTTCCTGCTGAGGGTGACGGGTGATTCCATGGTCGAGGCGGCGATCACCGACGGGGACTGGGTGGTCGTCCGCCAGCAGCCCACCGCCGAGAACGGGGACATTGTCGCTGCCATGATTGACGGCGAGGCCACGGTGAAGACGTTCAAACGCCGTGACGGGCATATCTGGCTGCTCCCGCACAACCCTGCCTACGAGCCGATCCCAGGGGACGAAGCGACCGTGCTCGGCCGGGTCGTGGCGGTGCTGCGGCGGCTGTGAGGCCGAGTGACCCGGTGTCAGGCCTCTACCAGGTAACCGGCCAACGCTCCGGCGAGATCAGGCTGTACCCGCGCGCGCAGCCGAGTGCCGTCCTCGGTGTGCGCGGTACCCAGCACCTCGCCCTCGGCGTGCACTCGCGCGACCAGGGCGCCTTGGGTCCACGGCAGCAATGCGTCGACCTCGACCTGCGTGCGGGGCAACGCGTCGGCGATCCGCTGGACCAAGCCGGTGATGCCGGCGGCCGTGTGCGCAGACACGAACGACGCGTTCGGCAGCAGGTGGCGCAGCCGCGACAGCACGAACTGGTCGGCCACGTCGATCTTGTTCACGACCAGCAACTCGGGTGGCATCGGTGCCTCGCGCCCCTCGTTGATCGTGGCGAGGACCTCGCGCACCGCTTCCACCTGCAGCTCGGGCATCGGGTCGGCCCCGTCGACCACATGCAGCAGCAGGTCAGCGTCGGCTGTCTCCTCCAACGTGGAGCGAAATGCCTCCACCAACTGATGCGGCAGGTGGCGGACGAAACCGACGGTGTCGGTCAGCGTGTAGTCACGTCCTTCTGGTGTAGCGGCCCGGCGGGTGGTGGGGTCCAAGGTGGCGAACAGGGCGTCCTGCACCAGCACCCCGGCCCCGGTGAGCACGTTGAGCAGGCTGGACTTGCCCGCGTTGGTGTAGCCGACGATGGCCACGTTGGGAACTTCGTTGGCGCGCCGGCGGCCCCGCTTGGTGTCGCGGACCGTGCGCATCGCAGCAATTTCGCGGCGCAGCTTGGCGAGCCGGCGGTGAATGCGCCGCCGGTCGGTCTCCAGCTTGGTCTCGCCAGGCCCGCGGGTGCCCACTCCACCGCTGGCCCCACCGCCAGCGCCACCGGCCTGCCGGGACAGCGACTCGCCCCAGCCACGCAGCCGCGGCAAGAAATAGCTCAGCTGGGCCAGCTCGACCTGCGCCTTGCCCTCCCGGGAGCGGGCGTGCTGGGCGAAGATATCGAGGATCAGCGCGGTCCGGTCGATGACCTTGACCTTGAGCTTGGCCTCGAGCTGCCGCAGCTGGCCGGGGGTGAGTTCGCCATCGCAGATCACCGTGTCGGCGGCAGTGCCGAGGACCATCTCACGTAGCTCGAGGACCTTGCCGGAACCGATGTAGGTTGCCGGGTCGGGACGCTCCCGGCGCTGGACGAGACCATCGAGCACCTGCGACCCGGCAGTCTCGGCAAGCCGGGCCAGCTCGGCCAACGATGCGTCGGCCTGGGCCGCGGAGCCCTCGGTCCACACCCCGACGAGCACCACGCGCTCCAAACGAAGCTGCCGGTACTCGACCTCTGTGACATCAGCGAGTTCGGTGGACAGGCCGGCCACGCGACGTAGCGCGGAGCGGTCCTCAAGGTCCCACTCTCCCCGGGAGGCAGCGGCCCGGTCGGGCAACTCCTCGCCAGCGGAGTACTCGGCAGGGTCGGGACCATGGGGCGGGAATATCGGTGAGGTTGTCATACGCCTCTCATCGTGGCACGTCCGGCTCATCCACGACCACTCGAATTCCCCGAGAACTGCGGGAAGGCGGCGTGCTGGCGTCAGTGCGCTGACCACCAATCGGGAGCCAACCGGCCTGCGGCGACGAGCACGGCGGGGCCGGTCAGCGTGCTGCCGTCCTCGGCGATCGCCACGTGCACGAGCCCCCCGGGCACCTGCACGTCGGCCTCGCCGGTGTCTCGGCCCGCCGCATCCAGCGCGGCAGCGAGCGCCGCCACCGATCCGGTGCCGCAGGAGCGGGTCTCCCCCACTCCCCGCTCATGCACCCGCATCCGCAGTTGCGTGGCGCACAGCACGTTGGCGAACTCGACGTTGACGCCGTGCGGGAAGGCTCCAGGGTCGTGCCCCGGCGGCACGGTGAGGTCCAGGTGCTCGACCGGTACGTCGGTCAGGCAGACCAGATGCGGGTTACCGACGTCCACCACGAGCCCGCGCAACGCCACACCCTCAACGGTCACCGTAGAGGTGCCGTTGCACCGCACCCGCCCCATCTCGACGGCCACTGAGCCGTCGTCGTTGCGCCGCACCGTGCGCGAGCCGGATCTGCTGCCGATCCGGAACTCGGGCTCGCTGACCAGCCCGGCGTCAGCCAGGTATCGGACGAATACTCGCACCCCGTTGCCGCACATCTCGGCGACGGAACCGTCGGCATTGCGGTAGTCCATGAACCAGTCATCAGGCGAGGTGCCGGGCGGCACGTCGTGCACCAGCGCACCTGGCACCACGCGCAGCACCCCGTCGGCACCCAACCCGCGGCGTCGATCGCAGAGGGCACGGATCCGGGACGGCGTCAGGTCCAGCGAGCCGGTGGGGTCGGGCAGCAGGATGAAGTCGTTCTCCGTCCCGTGCCCCTTGAGGAACTCGACGCCCTGGTCCATCGTTGCCAAGCCTATCCGTCCACGGTCACGGAGAGCGCGGCGTCGAGCAAGTCGCAGCGGTCGGCGTCGAGCCACCTGATCCGGTCGTCGCGGCGAAACCAGGTGCGCTGCCTGCGGACGAAGCGCCGCGTTGCCCGGGCGGTGAGATCAGCGGCGCAGGCCGGGTCGGTGCCCGCATCCAGCGCGGCAAGGATCTGCTGGTAGCCCAGCGCCCGCGACGCCGTCCGTCCCTCCCGCAGACCGCGGGGCAGCAGCTGGCGGACTTCCTCGACCAGCCCGGCGGCGAACATCCGATCCACCCGGGCGTCGACCCGTGCGTTCAACACCGCGGGGTCGATGTCCAGCCCGATGAGCACTGCGCCGTAGTGCGCCGGACCGGGCTGCGGCAGCGCCGCCGCGAACGGGCGCCCGGTGATCCGGATGACCTCAAGCGCCCGCACCAGCCGGCGCCCGTTGGTCGGCGGGATCCGGCCGGCCGCCACCGGGTCGAGCCGGTTCAGGCGGCGATACAGCGCCGGAGCCCCGTGCTCGGCCAGCTCGGCCTCGAGCGCGGCCCGCACCCCGGGGTCGGTGCCAGGGAAGTCGAGGTCATCCAGCACCGCCCGCACATAGAGCCCGGAACCTCCGGCGAGCACCGGCACCCGGCCCGCGGCGAGCAGCTCCTCCATGATGCGGCGGGCCGCACGCTGGTAGGCGGCCACCGAGGCGTTCTCGGTGACCTCGAGCGTATCGAGCAGGTGGTGGCGCACCCCACGCCGCGCAGCGAGCGGCAGCTTCGCCGTGCCGATGTCCATGCCCCGATACAGTTGCATCGCATCGGCGTTGATCACCTCGCCGTCCAGCCTGCGGGCCAGCTCGATCGCGAGGTCGGACTTGCCGGTGGCGGTCGGGCCCACCACCGCGACGGCGCGCGGCCTCACCGCAACACCAGGGTGAGTGGATGCGACACCACCGCCACGCGTACGATCACCAGTGCAGGTTAGTGCCCACTTCGCACCTGCTCCCCCGCCCGCGCACCTGAACTGCTTCAATGCGGCCGTCGCCGGTCGGTTGGGACTTCCGGTCGAAGCGCACAGTCTGCAGTCGAGGCGTCCGCACGACGCGGCGGCGGGCACGAGGTCGAGGAAGGCCGGCATGACCGAGCACAACCACACCGAAAACGCGTCCACCGAGCTCGCCCCTGCCACCCAGCCGCCGCGTTCGGAAGGCGACAGCACCGGGCCGCGGGCCATCGGGCCCCGACCCTCGGTCTTGCGGGCCTGCCGGGATCCGCAACGCTGGGGACGGGTAGCCGTCGACGGGACGGTGTACTCCCACACCGCCGATGGCGAGCGGGTCGTTGGCTCGTGGCAGGCAGGGACAGCCGAGGAGGGTCTGGCACACTTCGCCCGCCGATTCGACGACCTGCTCACCGAAACCGAGCTGTTGGAGTCGCGGCTGGCCTCTGGAGTAGGCGATCCCAAGCAGGCGCTGTCCCGGGTTCGCACGTTGCGCGAAGAGCTCGTCGAGCCGACCGTGGTAGGTGATCTCGTCGGACTCGTCGCCCTCCTGGACCACCTGCAGCGGCACGCTCAGGAAACCCTCGCAGGCGCGAAGGCGGCCCGGGAGCGGGCCAGGGGACAAGCAACGGCCCGCAAGGAAGCGCTGGCGCAGGAGGCCGAGCAGATCGGCGCCGAGTCCACCCAGTGGAAAGCCGGCGGCGACCGGTTGCGCACCATCCTGGATGAATGGAAGACAATCAAGGGGGTCGATCGAAAGATCGACGAGGCGTTGTGGCGGCGCTTCTCCAAGGCCCGAGACGCTTTCGCGCGGCGCCGCGGTGCGCACTTCGCCGAGCTCGACCGGCAGCGTGTCGGTGCGCGGAATCGTAAGGAGGAGCTGGTAGCCCAGGCCGAGGAGCTGGCTGAGTCCAGCGACTGGGGCGCCACCGCAAGTCGCTTCCGAAACATGATGGCGGAGTGGAAGGCGGCTGGGCGCGCCCCGAAGGAAGCCGACGACGCCCTGTGGCAGCGGTTCCGCGCCGCCCAGGAACGATTCTTCAGCCGTCGCAGCGCCACGTTCTCCGGTCGGGACTCGGAACTCGAGCACAACATAAGACGCAAGGAAGAGCTGGTCGCCGCCGCAGAACGGATCGACCCTGCCGGTGACATCGAGGCCGCCCGAGCGCAGCTGCGGGATATCCAGGAGCGCTGGGAGACTGTGGGCAAGCTCCCGCGAGAGCGGATCAGGGAGTTCGAAGGCCGGCTGCGGGCCGTCGAGGAGCGGGTCCGCTCGGCCGCTAGCGCGCAGTGGCGACACACCGACCCAGAGGTCCAGGCCCGGGTGGCCCAGTTCCGAGACCGGGTGGAGCAGTTCGAGGCGCAGGCCGCCAAGGCCCGCGCCGCCGGGGACGACCGCCGCGCCACTGCCGCGCAAGCCCAGGCTGACCAGTGGCGGGAGTGGCTGGCCGCCGCCGAACAGGCGGTCACCAGCGGGTGAACCGGCCGGTCGGCTACCGGCGGATTCGGCTATCGGCGGGACAGCGCAAGTCGCAACCACTGCGCGGCAAGCACCACCGCAGCGACGACAGCCAACACCATCCCGATGCCCGGGCCAGGGCCAGGCACAGTCTGCCGAGACCAGATCGCCCATACGCCGTCGAGCGCGCAGTAAGTACAACCCAGCGCGCTGGCCCAGACCAGCCCCCAGCGACGGGTGGCTAGCGCCAGCACGGAAAGACCGACCCCCAACCCCAGCGCGACTGCACCGAACAGCCGCGGCAGCAGCCCGACCCGGTCGACCGGGTTCGCAGTGCCGCGTAGCACATCCCAGCCGCTGGCGTCCCCGACCCACGGCAGCGTGATAGCCAGCAGCAGCAGCATGACCGCGCCTGCGATCACCGCCGCGCGGGCACCAGGGTCCACCCGGCGCAGCGCCGAACGCTCCACCGCGTCGATCTCGGCGCGCAGTTCGGCCATACCGTCCGGGTCGGTCAAATTGCCGCCTCCGCGGGAGGAAGTGCGTCGGCGGTCACAACGGTCGGCCGAATGAGGGCAGCCCGAGCACCACTCCCGGCGTCGTCGGACGTCGACCGGCTGCCCAGGCCTGACCCGCAACGGTCCGCCGGTGTGCCCGCAGCGGCAGGTTGGACACCAGGTGGTGCGGCGCGGCATAGGTGATCTCCGCGACCACCACGTCTCCCGGTCGGACCTCGACCTCCCCCGGCTCGAAGTGCACCAGCCGCCCATCCCTGCCTCGCCCGCTCATTCTCCGAGTCGCCGCGTCCTTGCGGCCCTCGCCGTCGGAGACCAGCACCTCCACCCGGCTGCCGATCAGACTCCGGTTGAGCGCCCAGGAGATCTCCTCCTGCAACGCGACGAGCCGCTCATAGCGATCCTGCACGATCGCCTTGGGCACCTGACCAGCCATGTCCGCGGCCGGCGTGCCTGGCCGAGGTGAGTACTGGAAGGTGAACGCCTGGCTGAAACGCGCCGCCCGCACCACGTCCAGGGTGGCCTGGAAGTCGGTCTCGGTCTCGCCGGGGAAGCCGACGATGATGTCGGTCGACAGCGCGGCATCGGGCATCGCGGCCCGCACCTCGTCGATGATCGCGAGGTAGCGCTGCGCCCGATAGGAGCGGCGCATCGCCCGCAGCACCGGGTCCGAACCGGACTGCAGCGGCATGTGCAGCTGGTGGCAGACGTTCGGGGTCTGCGCCATCGCCTCGATGACGTCTGAAGTGAAGTCCCGAGGGTGCGGCGAGGTGAAGCGCACCCGTTCCAGGCCCTCGATCCGCCCGCAGGCCCGCAACAGGTCGCCGAATGCACGCCGGTCCCCGAACCCGACTCCGTAGGCGTTGACGTTCTGGCCCAGCAGAGTCACCTCGAGTACGCCCTCGGCCACCAGGGCCTCGACCTCCGCGAGCACCTCGCCGGGACGCCGGTCGACTTCCCTGCCGCGCAGCGCGGGCACGATGCAGAAGGTGCAGGTGTTGTTGCATCCCACCGAGATCGACACCCAGGCCGAGTGCGCCGAGTCTCGCTTGGCGGGCAGCGCGGAGGGGAACACCTGCAACGACTCGGCGATCTCCACCTGGGCGGCATCGTTGTGCCGGGCCCGCTCCAGCAACACCGGCAGCGAGCCAATGTTGTGGGTGCCGAACACCACGTCGACCCAGGGCGCTCGGCGGGTGATCTCCCCCCGGTCCTTCTGGGCCAGGCAGCCGCCGACTGCGATCTGCATCCCGGGATGCCCACGCTTGATCGGGCGGAGCTGACCGAGGTTGCCGTAGAGCCGGTTGTCGGCGTTCTCCCGGACCGCGCAGGTGTTGAGCACGATCACATCAGGGGTGTCATCCGACCCGGCGGGGACGTATCCGGCTGCCTCGAGTAGCCCGGCCAGCCGTTCGGAGTCGTGCACGTTCATCTGGCAGCCGTAGGTGCGCACGCGGTAGCTGCGCGGGTGCTGCTCGGTGCTCGCCGTCATCGGCCGGTTACCCTTCTATCTTTGTCCAGGGTAAGGCCGGACCGAAACCCACTATCGAGTCGCCTCGGTAACCGACGGTGGGCGCGATGCACCCTCCTGGGCGGTTCGTGACAGAGTTGCAATCTATCCCTCGACTCTTCGTCACATCCCGTGAGGTAGAGATGACCCCTACACCCAGGCTGGCTACACCCTGGCCCACCCGGAGGACCTGATGAGTTCGCCCGCGAAAGCCGAGCCGCCGATGATCCGGATGGCCGGAGTGAACAAGCATTTCGGGTCCCTGCACGTGCTGCGCGACATCAATCTGGAGGTTGCCCGCGGCGAGGTGGTGGTGGTGCTCGGACCGTCAGGATCCGGCAAGTCGACGCTGTGCCGCACGATCAACCGGCTGGAGCCGATTGACGGGGGCAGTATCCAGGTGGATGGGTCACCGCTGCCCGAGGAGGGCCGGGAGCTGGCCCGGCTGCGGGCCGACGTGGGCATGGTCTTTCAGCAATTCAACCTTTTTGCCCACAAGACCATCGCGGAGAATGTGGAGCTCGCTCCGGTACGGGTGCGTCGAATCGGCAGGCGGGAGGCGCACGAGGCTGCGATGCAGTTGCTCAAGCGAGTGGGGATCAGCGACCAAGCCGACAAGTACCCGGCACAGCTGTCCGGGGGGCAGCAGCAGCGGGCCGCGATCGCTCGTGCGCTGGCCATGCACCCCAAGGTGATGCTCTTCGACGAGCCGACCTCGGCGCTGGACCCCGAGATGGTCCAAGAAGTGCTCGACGTCATGACCTCGCTGGCGCGCGATGGCATGACCATGCTTGTGATCACCCACGAAATGGGGTTCGCCCGGCGCGCCGCGCACCGGGTGGTGTTCATGTCCGACGGCGAGATCGTCGAGGACTCGGTGCCGGATCAGTTCTTCACTTCACCGCGCTCGGTTCGCGCCAAGGACTTCCTCGGCAAGATCCTGACGCACTGAAAGGACCATGGGCGTCTGCCGATGCCCGCTTCAACCAAGGGACGGAGTGGCACATGAAGTTGCGTATCATGGCGGTCGGCCTGCTGGCCGGCAGCCTCGTACTGGTCGCTTGCGGCCGGGAGAGCTCCCCCGAGGCGAGCGACGCCGAGATCCCAGTGCCGAGCGTGGCGCAGAACGTCACCGTCCAGGGCTCGCCCACCTTTGACCGGATGACCCAGCGCGGCACGGTTATCGTCGGGGTCAAGAACGACCAGCCCGGTCTGGGCTATCTCAACCCGACAACCAACAAGTATGAGGGTTTCGACGTCGAGATCGCCCGGCTCATCGCCGCCAAGCTCGGGTTCGATCCGCAGACCAAGATCGAGTACAAGGCGATCCCATCCGCGGCCCGCGAGCAGGCGATCACCAATGGGCAGGTCGACTATTACGTCGGCACCTACACGATCAACGACGCCCGCAAGAAGCAGATCTCCTTCGCGGGTCCCTACTTCGTGGCCGGCCAGGACCTGCTGGTCAAGGCCGACGATGACTCGATCACCGGTCCTGACACGCTCAAGGGCAAGCGCGTCTGCTCGGCCACCGGATCGACCCCGATCCGCCAGGTCCGCGAGCAAGGCCTCACCGACCAGATCGTCGAATTTCAGAACTACTCCCAATGCGTCGACCAGTTGCTCGCCGGCCAGATCGATGCCGTGACCACCGACGACGCCATCCTCAAGGGCTACGCAGCGCAGGACCCCCAGCGCCTCAAGGTCGTCGGTAAGACGTTCTCCCAGGAGCCCTACGGAGTGGGCCTACCGCTTGCGGACGACACCCTGCGTGCCAAAGTCAACGACATCCTGGACAACGCCACCAAGGACGGCACCTGGAAGCAAATCTACGACGGGACACTCGGACGGTCTGGGTCGAGCGCGACGCCCCCAGCAGTCGATCGGTACTAGCGGGGCGGCCCACCACAGGCGTGGAGAGAGGCCCTGAGTGATCGAACTGCTCGTCGACAACCGTGACCTGTTCATTACGGGATTCCGGAACACGATCCTGCTGTTCATCCTCGCGGGTATCGGCGCGCTCGTGCTGGGGACGCTGCTCGCCGCGATGCGGGTCAGCCCGGTCCCGGTGCTGCGTCTCTTGGGCGGAGGGTACGTCACGATCTTCCGGAATACGCCGCTTACGCTGGTTTTCTTCTTTTTTGCCTTCGCCTATCCCCGCCTGGAGCTGGTGGACGTCTCCTTCTTCGTCAGGGCCGTGCTTGCTCTTGCCGCGTACACCGCAGCATTCGTGTGCGAGGTTGTGCGATCCGGCATCAATACCGTTGACGTGGGACAGTCCGAGGCGTCGCGGGCGCTGGGCTTCACGTTTACTCAGACCCTCGCTGCGATCGTCGTCCCGCAGGCCATCAGGTCCGTGGTGCCACCGATGACCAGCGTGCTCATCGCTTTGCTGAAGAACACGACAATCGCAGCCGGCTTCTCCGTGGCCGAAGCGGGGCAGATCACCCCGGCCCTGTCCGAGCGCGGCGCACCGCTGCTCATCGGCATGTTCTGGATCGCGATCGGATTCGGAATCCTCATCGTCCCGCTGACCGCCACGCAGCGGACACTGGAGAAGCGGTGGAGCGTGGCCCGATGAGTTCGGCGCTCTACGACCTACCCGGGCCGCGGGCCCGGGCCCGGAACAGGACGTTCGGCGTGCTGGCCACGTTGGGCATCGTCGCGCTGGTCGGCTTTATTTGTTACCGCTTCTGGGTGACCGGACAGTTCGAGGGCACGAAATGGGAATGGTTGCTCTACAAGAATCTCCAGGTGCAGCTGTTCGCTGCTCTTGGCGCCACTCTGAGTGCCTTCGTGGTGGGAGCGTTGCTTGCCCTGGTGTTCGGTCTCCTGTTCGCAGTCTCCCGGCTGTCAGAGCATCCGTGGCTGCGCAGGTCAGCGTTTGCGATTGTCGAGTTCTTCCGGGCGATCCCGCTGGTCGTCATGATTTTCTTCTTGTACTACGCGGCGCCGCAGGCTGGGCTGCAGCTCGGAGTCTTCTGGTCTCTTGTCGTGGGTCTGACGCTCTACAACGGTTCGGTGCTCGCCGAGGTGTTCCGGGCCGGCGTGCTGGCCGTGCCGCGCGGGCAGCGCGAGGCGGCGTCTGCCTTGGGACTGCGCAAAAGCCAGATGATGCGGGTGGTGCTGCTGCCCCAAGCGGTACGAGCAATGCTGCCGACGATCGTGAGCCAGCTCGTCGTCCTGTGGAAGGACACCGCACTGGGTTTCCTCATCACCTACCAAGAGCTCCTCAACGAGGCGCGTTATCTCGGCAGTCTCGTGGAGTTCGACCGACCGATCATCCCCACGGCACTCGTGATCGGCGCGGTCTATATCACGCTGTGCGTAGCGCTGTCCTCGTTCGCCGGCTACCTGGAACGCCGAAACCGGCGCCGCTGGCGCAACGGTCGGGCGCTACCGACCCCGGATGCGCGCAGCGTGACCGTGGACCTCAACGCCTAGAGTTGTCGCGGTGCGCAGGCAACCGGTGACTCGACATCTGGTGGGCCATGGCTGACCTTGAGCCCCGGCGTCCCTGGACGGAATCGCCGTCCACCGAGCCGAAGCCGGCGCCCGAAAGCCGGTCCGGGTCGGTGCTGCACGTCATGCGTCGGCGCGGATGGCTGCGGCCGAGGCGGATCGGCTGCCTGCTCGTGGTGCTCGTGATCGCGGTGCTGTGGGTGCTGGGCCGGGTCGTCGACGGCGTCACCGACCTGTTCGGCGACCAGCCCGCCCCGGTAGCCGGCAGCCCCTTCGACAGGGTCGCCCCAGCACGCCCGGTGGGCAGCGGATCGCCGACCATCGACCGGATTACCCAGCGGGGCAAGCTCATCGTGGCCGTCCAGGAGGCGCCTGGACTGGCGCAGCGCTCGCCAGGCTCAGGCAACTACACCGGGTTCGATATCGCGCTGCTTGATCTGATCGCGCGTGAGCTGGGGGCAGATCCTGGGGCCACCAGCTTCAAGCCTCTTGCCGGGAGTAGCCGTGAGGCGGCGCTGCGCCGAGGCGAAGCGGATCTGGTGCTCGGCGGCTATGAGATCACCCCGCAGCGGCGCGCCCAGGTGGATATCGCGGGTCCTTACCTGGTGCGCCCGCTGCGGCTGGCCGTGCCCGCGAACAGTCAGGTCGCCGACCTGAACTCGCTTCGTGGCGCAGAGGTGTGCGCGCTGGCAGACTCGCCGAGCGCGGCAGCGCTGGCGGCTCGTGGCGTCGGGTTGCAGACTCGGGCAAGCCTGACTGCCTGCGTGAACCTGCTCGGTGGTCGAGTCAAGGCGATCGCCGGTGACCAGGCCACCGTGGCGGCGATGTTGGCTGAGGATCCCGGCACGCTGCGAATGGTCGATGAGCCATTGGGGACCACCGAGTACGGAATCGGCCTGGCGCCGGGCGACCAGGTGCTCCGCGAGCGGGTCACCGCGGTGTTGCGCCACGCGATCGACGACGGCACCTGGGCCCGGCTTTATGCTCAGTACCTCGGCACCCCGGTGCCCAGCCCGCCTCTGCCCCGCTGATCTACCCTCGGTTGCGGCGAAACAGCCGGGCCAGCGGGTCGAAGCGGAGGTCGACCACCCGCTCCTTCATCGGGATCAGCGCATTGTCCGTGATCTTGATGTGCTCCGGGCACACTTCGGTGCAGCACTTGGTGATGTTGCAGAATCCAAGACCGTGCTCGTCCTGCGCGGCCCGCTTGCGATCCACGCCTTCCTCGGCGGCGGCGTCCAGCGGGTGCATGTCCAGTTCAGCGATCCGCATGAGAAAGCGCGGTCCGGAGAAGCTCTCCTTGTTCTCCTCGTGGTCGCGGATCACGTGGCAGGTGTCCTGGCACAGGAAGCACTCGATGCACTTGCGGAACTCCTGCGAGCGCTCCACGTCCACTTGCTGCATCCGATACTCGCCGGGCTGTGCATCTTTCGGTGGCATGAACGCGCGAACCTCGCGCGCCTTGCGGTAGTTGTATGAGACATCGGTGACGAGATCGCGGATGACCGGGAAGGTCCGCATCGGGGTAACCGTCACCGGCTGCGGCGGCGGCAACGTGGACATCCGCGTCATGCACAGCAGGCGCGGCCGTCCGTTGATCTCGGCGCTGCACGATCCGCATTTGCCTGCCTTGCAGTTCCACCGCACCGCGAGGTCGGGAGCCTGGGTGGCCTGCAGGCGGTGGATCACGTCCAGGACCACCTCCCCCTCGTTGACCTCCGCGTCGAAGTCAACAAGACCCCCGCCGCCGGTGTCTCCCCGCCACACCCGGAAGTGCTGTTGGTAGCCCATGTCAGTCCGTCCCTCCCGGGAGATCCTCGGCGGTGAAGTACTTCTTCAGCTCGTCACGTTCGAACAGCTCGATCAGGTCTGTGCGCATCGGGACCTGCGCCTTGCGTCCGACGTGAACGATGCGCTGCGCACGGTTGAGATGTTGCGTGCACACCAGCAGCAGGCGTCGCCATTCGGGGTCCATCATCGGGTGGTCGTCCCGGGTGTGCCCGCCCCGGCTCTCGGTGCGTTCCACCGCGGCCCGGGCGACGCATTCGCTCACCACGAGCAAGTTGCGTAGGTCCAGCGCGAGATGCCATCCAGGGTTGAACTGGCGATGACCCTCCACCACGACGCGGTCGGCTCGGCGGCGCAGCTCCTCGAGCTTCTTGAGCGCCAACTCCATCTCATCCGCCCTGCGGATGATGCCGACGAGGTCGTTCATGGTTTGTTGCAGTTCCTGCAGCACCCAGTACGGGTTCTCGGCGCCCTCGCTGTGGGCCCCCGTACCAAAGGGGGCGAGGGCCCGGCGGGCTGCGGCGTCGACGTCGGACTCGCGGACCGATGGCCGGGAGCTGCCCAGGCAGTCCACGTAGGACGCTGCCCCGAGGCCCGCCCGGCGGCCGAACACGAGTAGGTCGGACAGCGAGTTGCCGCCCAGCCGGTTGGAGCCGTGCATCCCGCCTGCGACCTCGCCGGCCGCGAAGAGCCCGCGCACCGAAGCTGCCGCAGTGTCCGGGTCAACCTCGACACCACCCATCACGTAGTGGCAGGTGGGGCCGACTTCCATGGGCTCGGCGGTGATGTCGACGTCGGCCAGTTCCTTGAATTGGTGGTACATCGAGGGGAGTCGCTTCTTGATTACCTCGGCGGGTAGCCGGGTGGAGACGTCGAGGAACACGCCACCGTGCGGTGACCCCCGGCCCGCTTTGACCTCGGAGTTGATCGCGCGCGCCACCTCGTCACGGGGCAGTAGCTCCGGCGGCCTGCGGTTGTTGTCCGGGTCGTCGTACCAGCGGTCCGCCTCCTGCTCCGAGGTTGCGTACTGGCCCTTGAAGACCTCGGGAATGTAGTCGAACATGAAACGCTCGTTCTCGGAGTTGCGCAGCACACCGCCGTCACCCCGGACCGACTCGGTGACCAGGAGTCCCTTGACGCTGGGCGGCCAGACCATCCCGGTGGGATGAAACTGGACGAACTCCATGTTGATCAGCGCAGCGCCCGCGCGCAGCGCGAGCGCGAGCCCATCCCCGGTGTACTCCCAGGAGTTGCTGGTGACCTTGAAAGACTTGCCGATGCCGCCAGTGGCGAGCACCACGGCAGGTGCGTCGAATCGGATGAAGCGGCCCGTCTCGCGCCAGTACCCGAACGCCCCGGACACCACCTCTCCGTCTTTGAGCAGGTCCGTGACCGTGCATTCGGAAAAGACCTTGAGATTGGCCTCGTAGTCGCCGTGCTGGGCGAAGTCCTCCTGCTGCAGCGATACGATCTTCTGCTGCAGGGTACGGATCAACTCCAGGCCCGTGCGATCACCCACGTGCGCCAGCCGCGGATACTCATGCCCACCGAAGTTGCGCTGGCTGATCTTGCCGTCCTTGGTGCGGTCGAACAGCGCACCATAGGTCTCCAGCTCCCATACTCGCTGCGGTGCTTCCTTGGCGTGCAGCTCCGCCATCCGCCAGTTGTTGAGGAACTTGCCCCCGCGCATGGTGTCACGGAAGTGGACCTGCCAACTGTCCCGTGGGTTCACGTTGCCCATCGACGCCGCGATACCGCCCTCGGCCATCACGGTGTGGGCCTTGCCGAACAGTGATTTGCAGATGACGGCGGTGCGTTTGCCCAGCTCGCGGGCCTCGATCGCGGCGCGCAGCCCGGCGCCGCCTGCGCCGATCACCACGACGTCGTAATCGTGCCGCTCGATCTCTGTCATGGGTATGGATACCTCGTCAGTTGAAAAGGCGCAGGTCGGCGATCCAACCTGCCGCGACGGCCATGATGTAGAAGTCCGTGAGCATCACCGTGATCAGCGACGTCCAGGCGAACTGCATGTGACGGCCGTTGAGTTTGGACAGCTGCGTCCAGAACCAGTACTGCACGGGGTGCTTGGAGAAATGTTTGAGCCGGCCGCCGAAGATGTGCCGGCAGGCGTGGCAGGACAGTGAATACAGCCACAGCATGGTGACGTTGACCAGCAGGATCAGCGAGCCCAGACCCACTCCGAAGCCACCGTCGGCGGGGAAGAACGCTAGCGCCGCATCATAGGTGTTGATCAGCAGCAGCGCACTGGCCAGGTAGAAGAAGTACCGGTGCAGGTTCTGCAGAACCAGGGGGAAGCGGGTTTCTCCGGTGTAGCTCTTCGCTCGTTCGGACACCGCGCACCCGGGCGGCGACTGCAGGAAAGCCCGGTAACCGGCTTTGCGGTAGTAGTAGCAGCTGGCCCGGAATCCGGCGAGGATGGGAAAGATCAGGATCGGCAGCGGCAGCGCCAGCGGAAATGCCGGCAGCGGGGTGCCGAAATGTGACGAGCCCGGCGCGCAGGAGGCGCTCAGACACGGCGAGTACAGCGGGGTGAGGTAGCTGTAATCACCAACCCAGTAGTAGTCCCGCATGAACAGGCGGGCCGTCGTGTAGATGATGAAGACACCCAGCACGATCGCGGTCACCAAGGGTGACAGCCACCAGCGGTCGGTGCGCAGGGTCCGCGCTGTGATCGCTGCCCGGCCGGGCTGGGCTACCCCAGGCTGTGGGGACGGTGATGTGGTGGTCATGACGTCGATTCAGGTCGGCGGCGCAAGCCCGCGTGGTCGGTTCAGCGAACACGCCGCGCTCCGCGCGGGTTGGGCGGACTGGCGGCTCGCGCGGCGATGACCGACGGTAAGCCCAACCCGCGGAACGGGTCCAAGATATGGTAACGCTGGTCTCGATAGATATAAACTATCGGGGTGCAGCTACAGCAACTGGTGTACTTCCTCGCCGTCGCCGGTACTCGCCACTTCACCCGGGCTGCCGAGCTCACCCACGTCGCCCAGCCCTCGCTGAGCAAACAGATTCAATGCCTGGAACGTGAGTTGGGCAGCGAGCTGTTCCACCGGGCCCGGGGCAACGTGACCCTGACTCCGGCCGGAGAGGTCCTCGTCCCGTTCGCCAAACGGATCCTCGCCGACATCGAGACCGCCCGGCTGCAAGTGCACGAGCTGGCCGAGCTCCGTCAGGGACGGCTGCGGCTGGGTGCCACGCCAAGTCTCTGCACGGGACTGCTGGCCGATGCACTTGCATGCTTTCGCGCCCGCTACCCCGGGATCGAACTCGTCATCGATGAAAGTGGGTCGCGGGACTTGGTGCGGCAGCTCGCCGAAGGAGCCATCGACCTGGCTGTGCTCACCTCGCCGTTGCACCGAGGGGTCCCGACTCTGGACACCGTCCCGATCCTTCGCGAGCAGCTCACCGTCGCCGTACCGCGCAGCATGGATCTCGACCTCGATGCGTTCCGGATCGACGACCTCCGGGATCGGCCGCTGGTGATGTTCCGGGAAGGCTACGACCTCAGATCGATGACCCTCACGGCCTGCCAGCGAGCCGGATTCCATCCGCGCTTCGCCATCGAAGGGGGCGAGATGGATGCGGTGCTCAGCTTCGTGGAGGCCGGGCTCGGGATCGCGGTGGTCCCCAGCATGGTTCTCCCGGGTCGCCCGAAGCTTCGTGGCGTGCCGTTCGTGCCCCCCACTCCGATCCGAACGATCGCGCTGGCCCACCGCACGGACGTGCACCCAACCCGAGCCGGTGTGGAGTTCCGGTCCACCCTGTTGCAACTGCTGGGCGACGCGCACACTCAGGACGCCCTTCCCGCCGGCGTCGAGTTCATCGTCCCTGGGGAACTGTCGAGGGCTCAGTCGGAGCAGGACTCGACCTCGGTGGGCCAGTTGCCCGGATCGAGCTCGTCGCGCACCACGCGCAGTGCCAGCCCTTCGGAGTAGCCCTTGCGGGCCAGCATCCCAGCCAATCTGCGCACCAGGGTGCTTGGGTCACGCGCGGTGCTACTGCGTAACTTGCGTCGGACCAGTTCGCGGGCCCGCTGCTCCTCGTCCTCAGCCCTTACTGTCGCCACTGCCTCGCGCACGATCTCATCCGGCACTCCCCTGTGTCGGAGCTCGGTGCTCAACCCCCACTTACCCAAGCCGCGGTGGCGGTGCCCCGAGTGCACCACCGACTCGGCGAAGACGGCGTCATTCACCAGACCCACCTCACCGAGCCGGTCGAGCATCGGTTCGCCGACCTCGTCGGGAATGCCACGTCTGTGCAGGGCATCGGCCAGCTCGGCCCGGCTGCGCGGCCGCGCCGTGAGCAACCGCAGGCAGATTTTCTGCGCCTCCGCTGCGGGACCCATGGCCTTGGTCTCCGGGGAGTCCTCCTGGGCGGACCCGGAGGCGTCAGGACCGTGCCCGCCCATCGCAGCTCCCAGCGCCTCGGTAAGGGTCGGAAGCATCAGAAGTCCACCGGGGCCGGCACGGTCTGGTCGGCGTCCAGCTTCGCCCCGATGCCGAGCTTGTCCTTGAGCCGCTTCTCGATCTCGGCCGCGACATCGGGGTTGTCGCCGAGGAACTTGCGCGCATTCTCCTTGCCCTGACCGAGTTGGTCGCCCTCGTAGGTGTACCAGGCACCAGACTTGCGGACGACTCCCTGTTCCACGCCCATATCGATCAGCGAGCCCTCCTTGCTGATCCCGTGGCCGTACAGGATGTCGAACTCCGCTTGTTTGAATGGCGGAGCGCACTTGTTCTTCACCACCTTGACGCGGGTCCGGTTGCCGACCGCGTCCCCACCGTCCTTGAGTGTCTCGATCCGGCGGATGTCCAGCCGCACTGAGGCGTAGAACTTCAGCGCCTTGCCGCCGGTGGTGGTCTCCGGGGAACCGAAGAAGACCCCGACCTTCTCCCGGAGCTGGTTGATGAAGATTGCGGTGGTGCCCGAATTGCTCAACGCACCGGTGATCTTTCGCAACGCTTGGCTCATCAGCCGGGCCTGCAGGCCGACGTGGGCGTCTCCCATCTCGCCCTCGATCTCAGCCCGCGGCACCAGGGCCGCCACCGAGTCGATGACCACGACGTCCAATGCGCCGGAGCGGATCAGCATGTCCGAGATCTCCAACGCTTGTTCCCCGGTATCGGGCTGGGAGACCAGCAGGGCGTCAGTGTCCACTCCGAGCGCCTTGGCGTAGTCGGGATCCAGCGCGTGCTCGGCGTCGATGAACGCGGCGATCCCGCCGGCCCGCTGGGCGTTGGCCACTGCGTGCAGCGCAACCGTCGTTTTTCCGGAGGACTCGGGGCCGTACACCTCCACGACCCGGCCGCGAGGAAGTCCGCCGATGCCCAGCGCCACGTCCAACGCGATCGAGCCGGTGGGGATCACCTCGACAGGCGCGCGGCCCTCCTCGCCGAGGCGCATCACTGAGCCCTTGCCGTACTGCTTGTCAATCTGGGCCAAGGCGAGCTCGAGCGCCTTCTCCCGGTCCAGTGCTGGTGCCATCTGACGGTCCACCTCGCTGATCGGTTCTTCTGGGTCGGTGCCGACGCTAGGCGGTGAGACCGACAATTTGCGGCGGGGCACGCCGGGCCTGTGGATAGCCGCCCGGCTGTGGACAACAGGCTAGGCGAACACGTGTTCGATGTCAGGACGACACGCCGGTGTGTCAGCTTGCGGCGCCCACCGGCACCCTGTGTGTGCGCCAGAGGCCAGCACACCGAGCACGAGAGACGGACACGCCGGGGGTGGGAAGGTCAGCGCCGCTCTTCGGGAACGTCGAATGTGGCGCATACCACGGCCCACACCCGCTTGGTGTCGATCCCGGCCTCCAGCGCCCCGTTTACCGTGCGGCCGCCGAGTTCGGCGAACACGTGATCATGGGCCAGCGCGGCAGCCCTGACTGGGCCGAACTCCTCGTCCATTTGCTGCAGGAAGTGGGTTATCCGCACTTGACCAGGTTAGGTGCCCGCCACCGGGTTACCGTGATGGGGTGCTAGCCCAGGGCGACCCGACCGGACTGTCCTCCACCGCCGGACAGCTGGTGATCCTTTTCGGCTTACTCGCGGCTCTGGCGGTACTCATCCGCTGGTGGTGGCAGCAGCGGGGCCGCTGATCCGTCTCGTGCTCCGCGTCGCCTTGCCTGCGACGTACCGCCAGATGGTGCCATCCGTTGTTCGAAGCAGGTTCCGGTGCGATATCGCGCCACAAGCGCACCGAGCAAGGGAGTCACTACCGTGACTGACGTGTTCCGATCCGGGGACCACGAGCAAGTCGTGTTCTGCCAGGACAAGCCTTCCGGGCTCCGCGCCATCATCGCCGTCCACTCCACGGCGTTGGGCCCCGCGCTCGGCGGTACCAGGTTCCACCCTTACGCCAGCGAGGACGACGCGTTGACCGATGTGCTGGACCTGTCCCGCGCGATGTCCTATAAGAACGCGCTCGCCGGGCTGGATCACGGCGGTGGCAAGGCCGTCATCCTTGCCGACCCGACCCGGGACAAGACCGAGGTGTTGCTGCGCGCGTACGGGCGCTTCGTACAGTCGCTGGGCGGGCGCTACATCACCGCATGCGACGTCGGCACCTACGTCGAGGACATGGACGTTGTCGCCAGGGAGTCCGAGTTCGTCACCGGACGCTCGGTGGCCCACGGCGGCGCCGGTGACTCCTCGATCCTGACCGCATTCGGCGTCTTCCAGGGAATGCGCGCGGCTGCCGAGCACGTGTGGGGTGCACCCACCCTGTCCGACCGGCGAGTGGGCGTCGCTGGGGTCGGCAAGGTCGGGAGACTGCTCGTCGACCACCTACGCGCCGACGGCGCGGAAGTGATCGTGGCCGACATCAACGAGCGGGCGATCGAGCGGGTCCGCGCCGCGCACCCCCAAGTTGCCGTGGCGCCGACCACCGCTGCGCTGGTGGGCGAACCGCTCGACGTGTACGCCCCCTGCGCGCTCGGCTCGGCGCTGGACGATCCCACCGTCGCCGCACTGTCGGCCAAGATTGTCTGTGGAGGCGCGAACAACCAGCTGGAACACCCCGGCGTGGAGAAGCTGCTCGACGAGCGGGGCATCCTCTACGCCCCCGACTATGTCGTGAACTCCGGTGGCGTCATTCAGGTAGCCGACGAAATCGAGAGCTTCGACTTCGAGCGTGCCGAAGCCCGGGTCGCCCGGATCTTCGACACCACCAGGGAGATCCTCGAATTGGCCGAACGGGACCGTGTGCCGCCCTCCGTCGCCGCCGACCACCTGGCGGAGCGGCGAATGGCTGACGTAGGCCGCCTGCGCAAGATCCTCGTAGACACCCGAGCCGCCCTGCTGCGGTCCGGTCGCTGATCGTCACTCAGCGCACCCGCAGCCATGGGACATCCTGGGAACGAATGCTCGACCAGCACACCATCAACGCCGTGCGCCCGCCACACTACCCTGACGCCCACGGTCGACCCGGAACTGCCTGACTCCCGTCCGTCAAGTCTGAGGTCGAGTTGTTGGTGGTGCAGATGCCGCATGGGGTCGGATGCGAGGAGAGTCTGGCGAATGCTTGTCCGTACTGGCGGGCGATGCCACTGCGTGACAGCAGTGCGAGGAGGAGTGCTCGTGGTCTCGCACACTGCCTTGATCATCACTCGTACCGGCAAGAGCCGCCATGTCGTTTGATGATGGGGATTCAATAGAGGATCCTCTGGCCCGTAGCCAAACGGGCATCAGGGTCCATGTGCCGTTTAAATATGACTTAGGGGGCCGAGTTAAGGACGTTGACGGAATTCGCGATGCGCTAACGGATCTACGCGGTATCGGTGCAGTCGAAGTAGATCAAGCAACAACCCGCAGTTGGAACCTGTCGTACCTAGCGTGCCATTCAGCAGTGCTTCGCTGCAGCCTTCCGGGTGGTACGACGCAAATAGCGGGTTCAGGCTGGCGCTATGAAAGAAACCTCAGAATTTTCCCCTGGCTCGGTGTAGTGTCAGTCGACTACGAGTTCGAGCCCGAACAAGTTGACACGAATATACTGAACTTCTACGATGGATTAGTCGAGTGGAAGAACACCGACTACCTGCCCTACCTCAGAGAGTGCGGTGTCATGACTGACGGGCTTGCAGCCCACACCGCGCACGCATCGAAATCGCCGGCCCAGGATCTGCATGCAAGCTTGGTGCTTCAGCTACGTGCTCGCGCGCGGTCTTACA
Organism: Pseudonocardiaceae bacterium; assembly: GCA_050700115.1. GTDB lineage: Bacteria > Actinomycetota > Actinomycetes > Mycobacteriales > Pseudonocardiaceae. The sequence continues at coordinate 15,553 of JBOHGG010000022.1, read as the reverse complement.
TCAGTCCGCGGCCCGCAATATACGCCTTCCACGACTTCCGCGTGTGCTTCATCGATAACGAGTCGATACTGGACCAGAGTGTCGTTAAACGTCTCCTGTGGCTAGCTGAGCCAGGAGCGCCCGATGGCGTTTTCGAACATGTCGACGCGCTGAGGTTCGGATCTGTGGAGATTTCGAGTACAGGGTGGTCGACCGTTCTGCGTGCAAGCGCAGGAGCCGCCAGTCCTGAGGTTGCGAAAAGCGTTTCGCTCTTGAATTTGGCTCACGCTCAGTGGTTCATTTGCCAGTTGTGGATCAATATCTATGATCGCGACTTTACGGAAACCGAGAACCAAAGCGTGACGGTTGGAGTTCACGAGCTGTCAGCTTGCCAGCTGTCGCTAGGCCGTGATCTTTCCGAAGTCGGAAATTTCGACGTCATGCTCAAGGATCCGAATCTTCTACGAGTTGCCCGGTCGCTCGAACGGTCCTTTGGTGTCCTGGACCATCGAAAAGCCGCTGAGCACGAATTACGTATCCTAGAAGATCACTCAAGAAACCTGACCGAGTTTGCTCGCGAGCAAACTGCCCGTCGACTGGCGATGCTTTTTAGTCTCTCCGCTGCCGGCGCCGTCGCTGCGCTCGTTCCCGCCCTCGTGCAGATCAATTTTCCCCCATTTTTCACGCTCATCACAGTTTTGCTGTTGATAGTTCTATGGCTAGGTTTCGCTCTCAACTTCGCTGTTCTGCTAAGATGGCGACCTATGTCTCGGAAACGTCGAAAGCCCACCGTATCTAGAAAGAGATCTGCGGGGTAACGATGATAGCTCCGGTGGTTCTTTGGCGCGTACCCGGTCAGATGACGCTACAGGAGCAACATGCTCTCCAATTACTCGTTGAAGAAGTTTCTGCGGAGTTCATTCCACCGCTCACCACGCGAAGCGGCACGACCCAGATCCCGTTGAAGGGCGACGCCGGCCAGGAATCGAATTGCTACTTCGACGAAATGCTCACGCAGCATAACCTACTCCTGATCAAAGGCGATCAACTGCAGGGTTTCCTTTCGTTTCGTACTTCTCATCGCGACGTTCGCTTACCGCAGATCGGGATCTGCATGTATATCAGCACTATCGCCATTCTCCCCGCGGCGCGAGGACACGGATTTGCTCGCCTGCTATACCGGAAGCTTTTCGAGCTTCCCGAGACCTTGCCTGCATGGGTCATGCTGCGCACATGGTCAACCAACACCGGCCACCTACGACTGCTAAACTCTCTTGGATTTGAGCTTCTTCTAACCGTTCCTGACGACAGGGGTATCGGGGTTGACACTCTGTATCTAGGGCGCCAGCGGTAGCCGCGCCCCACTCACTTTCGGGCAAAGACCGCGCCGCACCCTCCCCGCCGCCCCGACCTTGTCCCGAAACTCGCAGAGTCCGAGCGAAAGCAACGACAAGCCGAGTGCGGAGCAAGCAAGAGCCGCTCCTCCGTCGTCAAGTCCGGTTGGTGCATCGATGAGGGCCATCAAGGTGGTACCCGACAACTGTCGGTGGAGCGGGCCATGATGGTGGGCGTGGGCGTGCTCGACCTGTTCTCCACCGCTACCAGGGACTGGTTCGCGGGGGCGTTCGCCGCGCCTACCCCGGCCCAGGACGGCGCGTGGCGGGCGGCAGCCGCGGGCGAGCACGCGCTGGTCGTCGCCCCGACCGGATCGGGCAAGACCCTCGCCGCGTTCCTGTGGGCGCTGGATCGGCTGGCCGTCGCCGGGCCCCCGGACGAGCCGAAGAGGCGTTGCCGGGTGCTCTACATATCCCCGCTCAAGGCGTTAGCGGTGGACGTCGAGCGCAATCTGCGTTCCCCGCTGGCCGGCATCCGGCAGGCCACGCACCGGCTGGGCCTGCCCCAGCCGGACATCCGGGTGGCGATGCGCACCGGCGATACCCCGGCCGACCAGCGCCGGGCCTTCGCCCGCGCCCCGGCCGACGTACTGGTCACCACGCCGGAGTCGCTGTTCCTGCTGCTGACCTCGGCGGCTCGGGAGTCGTTGCGCGGGATCAATACCGTGATCGTTGACGAGGTGCACGCCGTCGCCGCCAGCAAGCGCGGCGCGCACCTGGCGCTGTCCTTGGAGCGGCTGGACGCCCTGCTGGAGCGACCTGCCCAGCGGATCGGTTTGTCCGCGACCGTGCGTCCCGTCGACGAGGTCAGCGCCTTCCTGGCCGGGGGCCGGCCGGTGCACGTGGTGCAGCCGGCATCGGCCAAGACGATCGCAGTCACGGTGCAGGTGCCGGTACCGGACATGTCAGCGATCGGCGAACTGGTTGGAGGCGAACTCACCGGGGAGGCCGACGGATCGGCGGAGCACCGGGCCTCGATCTGGCCCGCGGTGGAGCAGCGAATCCTGGACCTAGTGCGCGCACACCGCTCGACGATCGTGTTCGCCAACTCCCGGCGGCTGGCCGAGCGGCTCACCTCCCGGCTCAACGAGCTGGCTATCGACCAACCCGCAACGCCCCGAGACCGGACGCCCGCCGAGCTGATGGGCCAGGCCGGACTCGCCGGCGGTGCTCCCGAAATGATCGCCAAGGCACACCACGGCTCGATGTCGCGCGAGCAGCGAACCCTGGTCGAGGAGGAGCTCAAGTCCGGCCGGTTGCCGTGCGTGGTCGCCACGTCGTCGTTGGAGCTGGGTATCGACATGGGGGCGGTGGACCTGGTGGTGCAGGTCGAGGCACCCCCAACGGTTGCCTCGGGACTGCAGCGGATCGGCCGAGCCGGACACCAGGTCGGGGCGGTGTCCCGCGGCGTGGTCTTCCCGAAGTTCCGCGGTGACCTGGTCTCGTGCGCGGTGGTCGCCGAGCGGATGGCCAACGGGGCGATCGAGGCGCTGCGATACCCCCGCAACCCGCTGGACGTGCTCGCCCAGCAGGTGGTGGCCATGGTCGCGCTCGATCCGTGGACCGTCGGCGACGTCGCCGCACTGGTGCGCCGAGCCGCGCCGTACTCGGCGCTGCCCGACTCGGCGCTGCACGCTGTGCTCGACATGCTCGCGGGGCGCTACCCGTCGGAGGAGTTCGGTGAGCTGCGCCCGCGGATCGTCTGGGACCGGGTCACCGATGAGCTGCGCGGTAGGCCAGGAGCGCAGCGGCTGGCGGTCACCTCCGGCGGCACCATCCCCGACCGGGGGCTGTTCACCGTGATGACTCCCGGCGGTGCCGACGGGGCGGGCTCGCGGGTCGGTGAGCTCGACGAGGAGATGGTCTACGAGTCCCGGGTGGGCGACACGTTCCTGCTCGGTTCGACCTCCTGGAAGATCGTCGATATCACCCACGACCGGGTCATTGCGCTGCCCGTGCCCGGCGAGCCGGCCCGGATGCCGTTCTGGAAGGGCGACGCGCCTGGCCGGCCCCTGGAGCTCGGGCGGGCGCTGGGCGCGTTCATCCGCGAGCTGAGCGGCTCCGGGGTGGACGCGGCACGCCACCGCGCCGAGGCGGCCGGGCTCGACGCGTGGGCGGCTGACAACCTGCTGTCCTACCTGCGCGAACAGCGCGAGGCCGCCGGGCACGTGCCCGACGACCGCACCGTGCTGGTGGAGCGTTTCCGTGACGAGCTGGGTGACTGGCGGATGGTGGTGCACTCGCCGTTTGGGGCGCAGGTCAATGGGCCATGGGCGCTGGCGATCGGGGCCCGGCTACGGGAACGGCGTGGCGTCGAGGCGCAGGTGGCGAGCGCCGATGATGGGATCGTGTTACGGCTTCCGGACGCACTGGACGCTGACGGGGCCGAGGTGCTGCCCACCGCTGAGGACGTGCTGCTCGATCCTGACGAGGTAGAGCAGCTCGTGGTCGCCGAGGTGGGCGGTTCGGCACTGTTCGCCGCACGGTTCCGGGAGTGCGCGGCACGTTCACTGCTGCTGCCTCGCCGCGACCCCAGGCGCCGCACTCCGCTGTGGCAGCAGCGGCAGCGCTCAGCCCAGCTGCTCACCGTCGCGTCGAAGTACGAGCAGTTCCCGGTGGTGCTGGAGGCGATGCGGGAGTGCCTGCAGGACGTCTATGACCTGGCCGGGCTGCGCGAGCTGATGTCAGAGGTGCAGGCCCGGCGGGTGCGGGTCGTGGAGGTGGCCACGCCGTCGCCGTCACCGTTCGCGCGCAGCCTGCTGTTCGGTTATGTCGGGATGTTCCTCTATGAGCTCGACGCCCCGCTCGCCGAGCGCCGGGCTGCGGCACTCTCGCTGGACTCGACACTGCTGGCGGAGTTGCTCGGCTCGGAGGCGATCCGCGAGCTGCTCGACCCCGGCGTGCTCATCGAGGTTGAGGCGCAGCTGCAGCGCCTCGATCCCGACCGGCACGCCCGGGATGTCGAGGGCGCTGCGGACCTGCTGCGGGCATTGGGCGACCTCACCGAGGACGAGGCCGCGCAGCGTGGGGTGGCGCCGGGGTGGCTTGCCGAGCTCGCCGCGGCCCGTCGGGCAATCACGGTGCGGATCGCCGGTGAGCAGCGCTGGATCGCCATCGAGGACGCCGGCCGGGTGCGCGACGCGCTGGGCGCGGCCCTGCCGGTCGGAGTGCCGGAAGCGTTCACCGAACCGGTTGCCGACCCGCTCGGGGATCTCCTGCTTCGCTACGCCCGCACCCGCGGGCCGTTCACCGCAGCGGCCGCCGGGGACCGCTTCGGACTCGGCGTCGCCGTGGTGGCAGCAGTGCTGGACCGGATGACCCGGGCCGGCACCCTGGTCCGCGGCGAGCTACGGCCAGTTGAGGTTGGCGGTGGGGGCACCGAGTACTGCCACGCCGACGTACTGCGGCGGCTGCGACGGGCATCATTGGCCCGCTTGCGGGCCGAGGTGGAGCCGGTTGAGCAGGCCGCGCTGGGGCGGTTCCTGCCGGCCTGGCACGGCATCGAGCCCAGCGGCACCCGACGAGACGGGTCAGGAATGCCGCGGCGGCTGCGTAGCGCGCCCACTCCGGACGATGTGCTCGGTGTCGTGGAGCAGCTGGCTGGTGCACCGGTGCCGGCGAGCGCGCTGGAATCGCTGCTGCTCCCGGCCCGGCTTCCCGGCTACTCCCCCGCCCTGCTCGACGAGCTCACTACGTCCGGCGAGGTGAGCTGGACGGGCTGCGGGTCGCTGGCTGGCGGCGACGGGTGGATCGCGCTGGCTCCCACCGACGTGGCGGATCTCGTGCTGCCGGACCTCGAGGAGCAGCTCGAACTCACGCCAACGCACCGCGGTGTACTGCGCGCACTGGGTTGGGAACCAACTGGCGGTCCGGCCGCCGGAGGCGCTCTGTTCTTCAGGCAGCTCGCCGACCGGGCCGGCCAGCACCTGCTCGCCGACGGTGAGCCGGTGCCCGGTGACGCTGACCTCGTCGTGGCGCTGTGGGACTTGGTGTGGGCGGGGTTGCTGACCAACGATTCGCTGGCGCCGCTGCGAGCCGTGGTGTCCGGACGCTCGGCCACTCACCGGCCACGTCGATCTGCGCCGCGCGGGCGATACGCCCGGATGCGGGCGGGTCGCCCACCGATGCCCTCCCGCGCAGGCCCGCCGACAGCCGCGGGCCGCTGGTCGCTGGTGCCACTGCCCGAACCCGACACGACGCGGCGGGCGCACGCCCGGGCCGAGACGTTCCTCGAGCGGCACGGGGTCCTCACCAGGGGGGCGCTCGATACCGAACGAGTCGCCGGTGGCTTTGCCGGCGTCTACAAGGTGCTGCGGGCGATGGAGGATTCCGGCCGGTGCCGACGCGGGTACGTTGTCGAGGGCCTCGGGGCCGCGCAGTTCGCCGTCCCCGGTGCGATCGACCGCCTGCGCACACTGGGTCAGCTCAGCGACCACGAGGCCGCAGCGGTCGTGCTAGCCGCGGCCGACCCCGCTCAGCCATACGGGGCCGCTCTGCCGTGGCCGCCCACCGTGGGTGACGTGCGGCACCGACCTGGACGTAAGGCAGGGGCACTGGCTGTTCTGGTGGACGGTGCCGCCACGCTCTACGTCGAGCGCGGGGGACGCTCGCTGCTGTCCTTCACCGAGGACACCGAGCCCCTGCGCGTCGCTGTCCGCGCCCTTGCCGACGCGGTGCGGCAGGGCTGGCTGGGCTCCCTGACCGTCCAGCGGGCCGACGGTGAGGCGGCGCAGGGATCGGCGCTGGCTGAGCTGCTCCGGGACGCCGGGTTCCGCGCCACCCCCCGAGGATTGCGGCTCCGGGCCTGATGCGGTGGTTACTGGATTAGGCAAGATCACGGGATTGCCCCTCACTGAGTTGCCGGGCGCAACAGTGTCCAGAGCTGGGCGACCGCCTCCTGGTCGCCTGAAATCCGGACCGATTGGTCGGGCAGGCGCCCCCACGACCAGAGGTAAACCTCCGTGGGGCTTCCGCTGACCATCGCGTCCGCCGCGTGTGCATCTGCCTCGTCCACCCGCCGCGCGGCAGACCGGCCTGGGTCGAAGACCGCCAACCAGCGGCGGTCGGCGGCCGAAAGAGCGACCGCCCCGTGCTGCGGCGAAGACATCCGCAGCTCGCCGAGGCGGTGCCCGAACCACAGGAAAAGCAGCTCGTCGATCCCATCCAGGGCAACCTCCCCCTCGATGGGATGCACCGGTCCGCCAGCGGCAGCCTCGACGTCGACGCGGTGCACAGTGGTCTCGTGACACATCCGTCGCCGCCAAAAGCCGTGCGTGCGGTCGGCGGGCCACCAGGTGTCACATGGGTCGGCTGGTTCATGCCGGCTCAGCTCGGTGAGCAGCTCGCTGAGGCCGGTCCGCACGAAACCGATCAGGTCGCCGTCGGAGGGTGACTGCTGCCACTGTTCGGGTCGATGGCCGTCCTGCACCCACAACCGGGTGGCCCGGTGCACGCTGCCCACGTGCCGCAGGGTCTCGCTCAGGGTCGAATCGGGACAGCCGGGTACCTCGGCCTGGGCCGCATGCGGCAGCGCGGTCGCTGCCGCGCCGAGCATCAGCTCGCCCTCGATCCCGATGACGTCGAGCATCCGACCATAGTCGATCAAGGGCGTCGGAGCGGTCATCGGGAGGTCCTGGACGCGTGCTGTGCGACGGTCAGGAACTCGCCGGCCTGCCGGAGGAGGTCGTCGGCGTCGCGGCTGGTTACGAGACGACGTGCTCCGGCCTCGGCGGCCGATCGAGTGGCCGACGTGGCGGCAAAGAAGGCCGACCATTCCGCAAGCTCCGGCGCGACCGTAGCGAGAAGAACCCACGCGCTGGTCGGCCGGCTGCGGCGGCGGGGCCGAGCCCGTGCCGCCAGCACGGCGGCCGCCGCCCGCAGCGCTGCGAGGTGTGCCTGGGCATAGCGGTCTACCGGATGTGCGGCGTACTCGGCATCGACCAGAACCTGCCGGGCCTGGTCGAACAAGGTTCGCACGGCGAACGGGTGGCGAGTCGGGCCACCACACCGCGGGAGCGGGACGATGGGCGGGGTATGTGGAGCGGCACTGGGCATGTCGGCCTCCTCAGGCGGGGTCGTGATGAGTGCGACACCGGATCGACTGCGCCGTGGGGAAGCCGGCGGAGTCCGGTGGCGGCGCGCTTCCCCCGCCCCGCCACCGGACTCTTGTTCGAACATGTGTTCGACACGAGATAAGAGTAACCCCGCAGGGCGCCATCCCGTCAAGTCCGGCTCGCAGGAAGCCGACAGGCAGAAGGCTCGACGTGGTCTGATGGACCCGTGCAGCCCGCCGGTGCCGCCCGCTTCGCCGTTGCGCCGGCCGACACTGGAGGTCGGCGGTGACAGCAATGCGCGCCCGCGAACCGGCCCGGCTGACCGAGCTGACAGCCGAGCAGTTGCGAGTGAGCCTCGACGACGCGCTGCGGATCTACGTCACGGCGATGCGCTACCCGCCTGGCACGGCGCGGCATCGGGGTCCGATGTGGCAAGAGCACATGCTGCGAACCGGCTGGGTGTGCATGGCGGCTTTCGAGGCCGCCGCATTGGTGGGTATCGCCTACGGCTACCGGGGAGCGCCGGGCCAGTGGTGGCACGACGAGGTGCACCGTGGACTCATGCTGATCGACCCCCTCGCAGCCCGACACAACCTCGCCGACTATTTCGAGCTCACCGAACTTCATGTGCACCCCAGCGCGCAAGGCAGAGGCATCGGCGAGGCTCTGCTGACCGAACTGCTATCCAGAGTGGATGCCCCGCGCGCATTGCTGTCCACTCCAGAGGGTCCGACCAGGGCCTGGCGGCTCTACCGCCGGATCGGGTTCACCGACCTGCTGCGCAACTACCGTTTCACCGGGGACTCCCGGGCCTTCGCCGTACTCGGTCGCACACTTCCGCTCTAACGCGTTGAGCGAGGTTGGCGGCCGTTGACGGCACTCGCGACAGACGTTGGTGGTACTTGAAGACCCACCGACTGAACCGGGACGGCGCCGGGGCCGAACCCGGGCACATGCCGACATGCCGCTCCCTTATCGTCGGCGCATACAGCGAGTGCGAGGCCGGCTACGCAGTGCCGTCACCACGATCCCAGGAGGTTCCATGGCGCAGGTGAACGCCATTCGCGGAGCCCGGCTGCTAACCCCAGGCCAGCTGGCAAAAGATCGGCAGCAGCACCCGCTCGAGGAGGACGTCCGCGCAGACGTGCACCGCGAGCTGGTCGCCTTCCTCGAGGCCAAGCGCGACGAGGCCACGCAGATCGACCCGCAGTTCGTCGCCGCGGTGGACTCGCTGAGCGACTTCGTGCTCGGTGGCGGCAAGCGGCTGCGCCCAACGTTCGCCTGGTGGGGCTGGCGGGGAGCAGGCGGTTGTCCGACTGACCCACAGGCGCGTGCGGTGCTGCGGGCGGTGAGCTCCCTGGAACTCATCCAAGCCTGCGCGCTGGTGCACGACGATCTGATGGACGATTCCACTACCCGGCGTGGCGCGCCGACGGTGCATGTCGAATCCGCCGCCCGGCACCGCGCGGCCGGGTGGTTGGGCTCGCCGGAGCGGTTCGGCGCGGCCACCGCCATTCTGCTCGGTGACATCGCGCTGGCCTGGGCCGACGACATGCTGCGTGGGGCAGATCTCTGGCCTGATCAGCTGAGCCGAGCGCTGAGCGTGTGGCAGGCGATGCGCACCGAGGTGCTCGCCGGGCAATACCTCGACATGCTCACCCAGGCCCGCGGGGACGAGAGGCCCGAGACCGCGTTGCAGGTCGACCGGTACAAGACCGCTGCCTATACCGTTGAGCGTCCGCTGCACCTGGGTGCCGCGATCGCCGGAGCGAGCCCCGCGCTGGTGGACTCCTACCGCCACTTCGGCGCCGACATCGGCATCGCCTTCCAGCTCCGCGACGACCTGCTCGGCATGTTCGGCGATCCCGCGGTCACCGGCAAGCCCGCCGGTGACGATCTGCGCGAGGGCAAGCGAACGCTGCTGCTGGCCTACGGTCTGCGGGCCGCCGACGGACAGGGTCATACCGCGGCCGCCCAGCTGCTGCGAGGCGCGATCGGGGACCCGCAAGTGGATGCGGACACCGTGACCGAGATACGGGAGTTGCTGATCGAGCTGGGTGCCGTGGCCGAGGTGGAGTGCCGGATCACCGAGCTGACCAACTCTGCTCTGGCCAGTCTGTGTGCCGCCGATCTGGCCGAGCCGGCCGGCGCCCGGCTGACCGAGCTGGCAGCGCAGGCGACCCGCAGAACCTTGTGAGTGGCTCTGCCCGTTGCCGAGTGCCGGAGCACTCTACGCAGGCACGACCACGCTAGGGTCCATTTGTGCGCACCGTGCCCGGATCCACCGACCATGTGGTCGTCGTCGGTGCCGGGTTGGCCGGGCTATCCGCGACGCTGCACCTGCTCGGGGCCGGGCGGCAGGTGACGCTGCTCGAGGCCCAGCCCCATCCGGGCGGTCGAGCCGGTCGGATGGATCTCGCGGGTTATCGCCTCGACACCGGCCCCACCGTGCTCACCATGCCCGAGCTGGTCGACGAGGCGCTGGCCGCGGTGGGGGACTCGGTCGCTGCACGGTTGGACCTGGTGGCCCTGCATCCCGCCTACCGGGCCCGCTTCGCGGACGGGTCGGTGATCGACGTGCATACCGACGCGGCGGCGATGGAGGCCGAGGTCCGGGCGGTGGCCGGACCGGAGGAAGCGAACGGCTATCGGCGGTTGCGGGACTGGCTGACCCGGCTTTACCACGTCGAAATCGGCCGGTTCATCGGCGGCAACTTCGACTCCCCGCTGGACCTGGTAGCCAGCCGTGACGCGGTCCGCGAGCTGGCGACGCTGGCCGCACTGGGCGGCTTCGGCCGGCTCGGTGCCCAGGTCGGCCGGTTCGTGCACGACAAGCGGCTGCAACGGATCTTCTCCTTCCAAGCGCTCTACGCCGGGGTGCCCCCGCAGCGTGCCCTTGGTGCCTATGCGGTGATCGCCTACATGGACACCGTGGCCGGGGTCTGGTTTCCCCGCGGGGGCATGCGGGCGCTGCCCCAGGCGATGGCTGACGCGGCCTCCGACGCCGGTGCGCAACTCCGATACAGCACCACGGTCGCTGCCCTGGAGCACTCCGGGGACCGGGTCACAGCAGTGCGCACCGCAGACGGCGAGCGGATCGCCGCCGACGCAGTGGTGCTCACCCCAGATCTGCCGGTGGTACACACACTGCTCGGCAGGGCACCCCGGCGGCCGGTGCCGCTGCGCTGGTCGCCCTCGGCGGTGGTGCTGCATGCCGGCGTCCGGCCGGGCACCGGGCCAGGCTGGACCGGGCTGGAACACCACACGATCATTTTCGGCGAGGCATGGGAGAACACCTTCGACGAGATCATCTACCGCGGACGGCTGATGACCGATCCATCGCTGCTGATCACCCGTCCCACTGCTACCGACCCAACCCTCGCCCCCGCCGGACGTGAGCTGCTGTACGTGCTCGCGCCCTGCCCCAACCTGCACACCGCACCACTGGACTGGGCCACCCTCGGGTCGGCGTACCGCGATGAGTTGGTCGGCACGCTCGAGGACCGGGGATTGGCCGACCTCGGCGACGCCATCGAAGTTGAGCAGCTGGTGACCCCCGCCGACTGGGCGGCCCAGGGGCTGGCGGTAGGCACGCCGTTCTCGGCGGCACACACCTTCGCCCAGACCGGGCCGTTCCGCCCGTCCAACCTGGTCCGCGGCCGGGTCAACGTGGTGCTCGCCGGATGCGGCACGACACCCGGGGTGGGCGTGCCCACCGCGATCATCTCCGGCAAGCTCGCCGCGGCCCGGATCACCGGCGCCGGAGCCCGCCGGCGCACCGTCGTGAGCGGCTGAAACAAGTGAGTCACCAGTAGGTCACGACAAGGCCACCACTGGTATCGCCGGCTCTGCGCTGTGGAAACATACCTTCCGCCATGACGTCGACCCCATCGTCTCCGACGGCCACCCCGCGCCACGAACATCTCGATCCCGGTTCTGACTCCGCCGCCAAGCGGGAAGAACCCATGCTGGTGCTGGACCGGGTGCGCCCGGGCCGGCTGCTCTCGGGCACCGTGCTGCTGGGGTTGGCCGGTTCGGTGCTGCTGGCCGCCGCGGCGGTCGGAGCCGGCGGCATCCTCGTCACCGACCCGCTGATCAGTGGGGGGCCGCTGTCCTGGATCCGCTACGGCCACGGGCGCGACCTGGCCACCATGGCGCTCTACCTCGGCGTCGGGATGATCGTGTGGGCCTGGGTACGCCTGGGGCGCGACGTCATGGCCGGCGCCACGACCGTCCAGCACGTACAGGTCGCCAGTGCCGTCTGGATCGCACCGATGCTGCTCTCACCGCCGCTGTTCACCAGGGACGTCTACAGCTACCTGGCGCAGGGCGCGCTCGCGCTGCGCGGGCTCGATCCCTATCAGGTCGGGCCTTCGGAGCTGCCGCCAGGGCCCATCGCGGACAACGTGCACTACGCCTGGCAGACCACCCCAGCACCGTATGGCCCGCTGTTCATCCTCATCGCCAAGATCATGAACTGGTTGACCGACGAGGACACCATCGCGGGAGTGATCGGCATGCGGCTGGTGCTGGTGGCCGGTGTGGGACTGCTGATGTTCGCGCTGCCCCGGCTGGCCGACCAGCTCGGCGGCAATCGCGCCGTCACGCTCTGGCTGGTGGTCGCCAACCCGATGACCGTCGTGCACCTGGTCGGCGGGCCGCACAACGACCTGCTCATGATCGGCCTGCTGGCGGTGGGCACGCTGCTGGTGCTGAAGCGCCGGCACGTCGCCGGGATCGCTGTGGTCACCGTGGCGATGGCGGTGAAGGCGTCGGCCGGCATCGCGTTGCCGTTCCTGGTGTGGATCTGGGCGGTCCACCTGCCCGGTGGCCGGGGGGCCGCGTTGCTGCGGGCCGGCGCCGGCAGTCTGGCGGTGTTCGCCACGGTGTTCACCGGTGTCACGATGATGTCCGGGGTCGGTCTCGGCTGGATCCCCGCCCTGAATGCACCGTCGCTGATCATCAACTGGATGTCGCTGCCCACCGCCGCAGGCCAGGTTGCATACGCCATCACTTTGCCGCTCCATGACCTCAGCAGCAGCCCATTCATCCTCGTCTTCAGGATCCTCGGCTCCGGGATCTTTCTGGCCATCTTCGCCCGGCAGTGGTGGCTGGCCAGGGACGGAGGACCCGAGTCCGTCCGTCGCGCGGCGATCGCGCTGTTGTGGTCAGCGCTGCTGGCACCGGCCACGCTGCCCTGGTACTTCACCTGGGCCCTTGTCCTCGCCGCAGCCCTGCCTTGGCGGCGAAGGCCGCTAGCGTGGGCCGTCGTTGGATCGACCTGGTTGGTGCTGGCTACCTACCCCACCGGAGAGAGCACGTTCAGCTCCGTGCCGTACCACATCGGAATGCTGGCAATTGCACTGCTGGCGGCCACGGCGCTGCTGCGTCGTGACCCGCTGCACCTGCGTGGCCGCACGCAACGCACCGATCCCGTGCCAGCAGATACCGTATGAGCCGCGAGCTCGACGCGGCAGGCATCATCGAGCCCGAGCTGCGGGCCTCGTATACCCGCTGCCGGGAACTCAACGCGGTGCACGGCCGCACCTACTTCTTGGCGACCCGGCTGCTGCCACCTGCGGCCCGGCCAGCGATCCACGCCCTGTACGGCCTGGCCCGCTACGCCGACGAGATCGTCGACGACCTGGCCGACACCCGGCCTTGGCCACAGCGCCTCGCGGAGCTGGACACCCTGGCGCACCAACTGCGCGACGGGCTTGCGCGGGGTAGTTCCGACCACCCGATGCTGGCGGCACCGGTGCACACCGCGATCCGCTACCGGATCGACCCGCAGCACTTCGCGGATTTCATGGTCTCGATGCGGATGGATCGGCCGGTGGAACAGGGCGGAGTTGCCGGCTACCGGACCTTTGACGAGCTGGACGGTTACGTGCACGGCTCGGCGGCGGTCATCGGTCTGCAGGTGCTGCCGGTGCTGGGCACCGTGGTCGCGCGGGAGCGGGCTGAGCCGCACGCCGCCGCGCTGGGCATCGCCTTCCAGGTCACGAACTTCCTCCGCGACGTCGGGGAGGACCTCGATCGCGGGCGGGTTTACCTGCCCGCCGACGAGTTGGCCGCATTCGGGGTGGACCGGGCACTGCTGGCTTGGTGCCGCAGCACCGGGCGGCCCGATCCTCGGGTGCGCCAGGCGCTGGCCTACCTGGTAGCCCGTACCCGGGCGATCTACCGCCGGGCGGCGCCGGGGATCCCGATGCTCGCCCCGGTGTCGCGGGCCTGCGTGGCTACCGCATTCCGCTTGTACGGCGGCATTCTGGACGAGATCGAGGCGGCCGGGTACCACATTCTGTCCCGCCGGGTGGCGGTGCCACCGCACCGCCGGCTCGCGGTCGCGCTGCCAGGTCTGAGCCGAGCTCTTATGGCGCGGACGGCCCGTCCAGGCTGAGGGCCTGCAGCAATATTGTGGGTTGCTGGTCAGTGGGCGATGGAGTCGATGAGCGCGCGGGCGCCCTGGCGCAACAGGTCGGCGCCGACGAAGAATCCCAGGGCGGCAGGATCCTCGGGTACGCCCCAATGGTGGGAATCGAGCCACTGGCTTCCGTCAAGGTTGAATACCTTGCCGCGCAACGTCAGTTTGCCGCTGGGTTCGGTGGTGGCGTAGCCCGCGATGGGTGAGTTGCAGTGGCCCTGCAGGGCGTGCAGCATGGCGCGCTCGGCGATCGCGTGCCGGGTGGTCTCCTCGTCGCCCAGCCGGCCGGCCAAGATCCGGATCTCGTCGTCGCCCGCGCGGCACTGCAGCACGACGATGCCGGCGCCGATGGCCGGGCACATCGTCTCCAGCGGCAAGATCTCGGTGATCCGGTCTGCCTGCTCCACGCGGTGCAGCCCGGAGGCCGCGGCGATGATCGCGTCGAAATGGCCCTCCTCCAGCCGCATCAGCCGCGTGTTGACATTGCCCCGCAGCGGCTTGACCTGCAGCTGCGGGTGGTGCAGGTGCAGCTGGGCGGCGCGGCGCACGGAACTGGTGCCGATCAGCGCCCCGGCGGGCAACTCGCGCAGCGGCACACCGGTGCGGGAGATCACCGCGTCATGGATGTTCTCCCGGCGCAGGTAAGCGGCGAACGTGAGTCCTTCCGGAGTGGGCACGTCGCCGGGGATGTCCTTGAGGCAGTGCACCGCGACGTCGACCCCACCATCCACCAGCGCGCGGTCGATCTCGCGGACGAAGGCGCCCTTGCCGCCGAGCGCGGCCAGATCACCCATCCACTGGTCTCCGGAGGTGGTGATCTTGACTAGTTCGGTGGTGACCGCGGGATCCTGAGCTTCGAGCGCAGCGGCGACCTGCTCGGCCTGGTGCAGGGCCATCGGGCTGGACCGGGTGCCGATCCGGATCGTGCGCGGCATAACAGAACCTTACGGACTCAGGTACGGGCGGATCACGATAACAGTGTGAACAGTCGGCAGATAGGTGAGCCGCGGCCTGACGACGTCACCACTGCAGCGAGCGCACTCGTTACGCTCAGTGCGATTGACGACGCGGACCCGCGGTGGTCGCGCCTGGCCCTACCGACAAGCTGGACGGCAGCGCGGACCGTGGCGCATATCGCCGACGCGTTGCTGTTCTATGCCGGGCAGGTCGCCCGCCGGGCGGAGCACCGGTTGCCGGTGCTGCGCGCCGGGCGCGCCGGGCCCCCATCTGAGCAGCTCGATAACGCCGTGACCGCGGCGTATGTGCTGGCCGGGCTGCTGCGCGACCTCGGACCGTCACGTCACGGGCCTGGCACCCAAGCGGCCTCGCCGATGCCAGTGGATGGGCTGGCATGGCCATCACCGAGCTGCGCGTCCATGGTCACGACGTCGCCCGCGCCCTCGAGGTCGACCTGCCCCTGCCCAAGCAGGTCTGCCAATACACCCTCACCCGGGTCTTTCCGTGGGTACCACGGGACTTGGGCACTCCCGAGGTCCTGCTGCTCGCCGTGACCGGGCGCGCCACGGTGCACGGCATTCCCAGCGATCCCGAGTGGTGGTGGCAATCCGCACCTCTAGCCCGAGTTTCCGGGCTAGTTCGATCTTGGGTGCCGTTTTTGCTGGTGATGGGTGGTGTTGATGTTCGTTGGGTGTATGACCTAAGTGCTAGGTGCGGGGTGCCCAGCGGTGGAGGTCGAAGAT